>QCIW01000005.1 GCA_003216435.1 Prochlorococcus sp. AG-402-N21 | reverse complement strand
GTAGTTCCAATCATTACTATGCCATTAGATAAAAACTCTAGGCATCAGCAGGGGTTCTGCCCATTTTTCATCCATATGCCCTTACAGTCGTATATGGAATAACAATAAATGGTATGAGTCAGGCACCCACAAAGACCACTGGTCAACCAACTGAGAACCCTTCTCCGCAAAGGGATCATGCCGAAAGAATAAGCAAGATCATGCAAGAAAAACCATCTGATCTTAATCGTCAAATAGGTCTAAATCTTTTTAGAGATATGACTTTAGGAAGACGATTTGAAGATAAATGTGCAGAAATGTATTACAGAGGGAAAATGTTTGGGTTTGTCCATCTCTATAACGGACAAGAAGCTATTAGCACAGGTGTAATTGGTTCAATGAAGCGCCAACATGATTGGTTTTGCAGTACATATCGAGATCACGTCCATGCTCTGAGTGCTGGAGTACCTGCTCGAGAAGTAATGAGTGAACTTTTCGGTAAAGAAACTGGCTGTAGCAAAGGCAGAGGTGGTTCAATGCATCTTTTCTCTAAAGAGCATCATTTGCTTGGCGGTTATGCATTTATCGGAGAGGGAATCCCTGTAGCACTAGGCGCAGCATTCAGCAGTCTTTATAAAAAAGACGCACTTGGAGACAATACAAGCGATGCAGTTACTGCAGCATTTTTTGGAGATGGTACATGTAATAACGGTCAATTCTTTGAGTGTTTAAATATGGCTCAACTATGGAAATTACCAATAATTTTTGTTGTTGAAAATAATAAATGGGCAATTGGCATGGCTCATGACCGTGCAACAAGCGAACCTGAGATCTGGAGGAAAGCCGATGCTTTTGGGATGGCAGGAGAAGAAGTTGATGGAATGGATGTCCTGGCTGTTAGAGCAGCTACTCAGCGCGCTTTAGAAAGAGCCCGGGCTGGAGAAGGTCCTACATTGCTTGAATGCCTTACTTATCGGTTCAGGGGGCACTCATTAGCAGATCCTGACGAGCTCCGTTCATCCGAAGAGAAGGAATTCTGGTCAAAAAAAGATCCTCTAAAAAAACTTGAATCCGATTTAATAGAAAAGGAATTAGTCTCTTCGCAAGAACTTAGAGATATTGAGAAAGAGATAGATGAAGAAGTTAAAGATTGCGTTGAATTTGCTTTAAAAGCACCTGAGCCAAGTGCAGATGAACTAACTAAGTACATCTGGGCAGAAAAATAAAATTCAAATTAAATAAAAATTAAATTCCGCTAGGGAGTTTCCTGGTTAAGTTCCTAAGTTTTCTAAGAGCCTTCAATTCAACTTGACGAACTCTTTCTCGAGAAACCTGCAACAAACGGCCAATTTCAGCCAGGGTATGTCTTTCATTCCCTTCCAATCCAAATCTAAGTCTAATTACATGTTGTTCTTGCTCACTAAGATGACTTAACCAGCGTCCCAACTGTTCTTGATGAATTCTCTGCTCTACTTTATCTAGCGGTTCTTCTAGCGATCCATCAGCAATAAGATCTCCCAAGAAACTTCTACCTTCATCACCATTTACAGGTGCATCAAGGCTGCTAGTAGTTAAAGCTTGTCTCAATATTGAATCTAATTCCTCTACCTCTATTTCCATTGCCTCTGCTATCTCAACTCGACTAGGCATTGCACCTAATTTATGAGCCAAATCTAGGCTTACTTTTCGGATAGTGGCCAATCTTTCACTCAAATGAACTGGCAATCTGATAGTCCTAGATTGACAAGCTATTGCCCGAGTCATGCTCTGACGAATCCACCAAAATGCATATGTAGAAAATTTATACCCTCTGGTTGGGTCAAATTTCTCAACAGCTCGCTCCAATCCAAGAGAACCTTCCTGAACTAGATCGAGAAGCTCTAAGCCCTTTCCTTGATATTTTTTTGCAACACTTACCACCAATCTAAGATTAGCCTTCATCATTCGCTCTTTAGCTCTACGTCCCAAACGAATTAGCCGCCGTTGATGAGATGTGAATTCTCCACTTTTCTCATCTTTTGTACCATCTTCGGTCAAAGACATCATTGTCTGGACTTGATTACCTAATTCAATCTCCTCTGCAGGAGTCAAAAGAGGTACACGTCCAATAGTTGATAAATACCAACTAATTGGATCACTGTTACGCCGTTTTTGAGATAAAGCCGCCTTAGGAGCAGATGTAACCATAATTTTGCTCCATTTAAATGACATTGACTCTCCTACGAAAATTCGAAAAGAGCCAATAGCTTCAAGAACCCTTCAGATTCGTGCTTAAGAATCTATACATTTGGGCCCAAAAACGTGATTAAAAGCAATTAAGTGTCTCTTTCATAACATTCATTGATATTCATTTTGTTAACAACTTCCGCTAAAAAAGCTGAAATTGCACTTGCTGTTGACGCAGAAGGACAAGTCCTTGCTGCTTCAGAATGTATTAATAATGCGCCCGCAAACATTTCCCAATCAAGGTTCTTTCTAGAACTTGCCACAAGAATCGAGCCAAATCCTGCTAAAAATCCAGCTAAAACATCTCCCAATCCAGTGCGAGCGACCCAAGGAGCACTCTCTCCTAATTGCCAAAGTTGACCTGAAGGAGCTGCAAAAACTGTATGAGCACCTTTTAAGACTATTCCAACTCCCGTTTTAAGAGATGCTTCCGAAGCCGCCTTAAGAGGGTCAGTAATATCTATATCTTTAAAAAGACGTTGAAATTCATTTATATGAGGAGTAATTAAAGTTGGAGCAGATCTTTCTATCAACCATCTCCAACCTCTTTCAGAATCTCCCAATCTATTTAAAGCATCAGCATCAAGTACTAATAAGCCTGCAAAAGCCCTTAACGGCATAGAAATATCTTCCCAGTCCTCCTCCGAAAGGCCTAACCCTGGTCCAATAAGTAAGCTATCAACTCTTTTAAAAGAATATTTATTAATAAAATCTCCTATCAAAGAAGATTTATTGGGAGAATTTTCTAATGATCCTGCCAATACAATCTCTGGTAAGAGTTGAGAAAAGGAATCTTCAAGAACTCTAGGCAAAGCGGCCTGAATACTTCCTGCCCCACTAGCTAATGCGCCTTTCATTGTCAAAAAAGCAGCACCCCTATATTTTTCACTCCCAGCGATAATTAACACTCTTCCTCTTGCGTATTTGGATGCAACTGGAGAAGGCTTAGGCCATTTATATGAATCCAAGTCAGAAGAAGAGATCCGTAAAGTGGATTCTTTCTTGAAAGGAATAAGCATTTGAGCTGGAATCCCAATGTCAAATCTCACTAAAGTTCCAACATAAGGAATTGCATAATCTTGAATTAACCCTCTTTTAAACAGTCCAACAGTCAATGTGAAACTTGCAGTTGCAGCTCCATTTTTAAAACAGATTCCACTGTCCGAGCAGATACCTGAAGGGATATCCAAGCTCAATAGTCTTTTAGGTTGATTTCTTTCTCTAGTTTTAAATAAGTCAGCTAAATAATTTGGCAGAGGCTTTGACTGACCTAACCCAAATAAAGCGTCAATCCATAATTCATTTCCCGAAGGATCAGGCGCATTTTGCAATTCAGTAACTCCAAGCCATTTTATGTAATTAAAATGTTTAATAGTTAAAGGTTTTTTCAATGGCAAAGGGCACCAAATAAAAACATTAATCCCCGCCAAAAACAATTCTCTAGCTATTACCAATCCATCCCCTCCGTTATGCCCTGGCCCAACTACAGCTACTACTCCATTTTTAAGAATATTTTTCTTGCCAAGAATCCATTTAGTCATAGATTGGCCTACCTTCTCCATTAAGGCTTCTTCGGGAAGACCACTCGATAGAATGTGATCCTCTAAATTTTTCATCTGCGCCGCAGTGACAATTAAATGATCAGAATCAAAGTGAGGCCAGGACAAATTAATTCCTCGAGTAAAAAACTTTTAAAGTAATCAGGGTCTAATGGCTATGCCAATAGAAATCACACATTCAATATCGACCAAATCAAGGCAAAAGTCTAAAGAATCTCCTCTTGAAGCAATAAAAAAATTAAAACAAATTGAAGGGGATCATTCAATCGCAGTTGGTCTATCCGGAGGTGTAGACAGTTCACTTACTGCGGCTCTTTTAGTCGCGGCTGGTTGGAAAGTCGAAGGAATAACTCTCTGGTTAATGCAAGGACAAGGTTCATGCTGCTCTGATGGATTAGTTGATGCAGCAGGAATATGCGAGCAACTTGGTATTCCTCATCATGTGATTGATTCAAGAGAAACTTTTCAAAAAGAAATAGTTCAAAAACTTGTTAGCGGATATCAAGAAGGTATAACTCCATCACCATGCTCAAGATGCAATCGTTCAGTCAAATTTTCCGAAATGATTAAATGGGCTGAATCAGAATGCAACATCAATAGAATTGCAACCGGTCATTACGCAAGAATTAAATATAAAGAAAATCCTTCTGATTTTGATTTTCTACCTAAAAGTAATCAACAAAGACACAAGCTTCTAAGGGGTCTTGATCAAAATAAAGATCAAAGTTATTTCTTATATGACTTATCTCAAGAAGTTCTAGGAAAAATTGTTTTCCCTCTAGGGGAATTAACAAAAGCAGATACAAGAGATGAGGCACTTAAATATGGATTGAGGACTGCAAATAAACCAGAGAGTCAAGATCTTTGTCTTTCAGAGCATTATGGATCAATGAAAGCTTTTCTTGATAATTATTTACCCTCTAGAAAAGGGGAAATAATTTTAAAAGATGGAACAATTCTTGGAGAACATGATGGAATTGAACATTTCACAATTGGACAAAGGAAAGGGTTAGGAATTGCTTGGAAGGTACCTCTTCACGTCATTAAAATTGATGCCGCAATGAATCAGGTTGTGGTTGGCCCTAGAAATGAGGCAGGGAAAGGAAGCTGTATTGTAGGTGAAATAAATTGGGTATCAATTTCCGCTCCAACAAATTCGATAGAGGTTGAAGTTCAATTACGCTACAGAAGTCTTCCTGTATTAGCAGAACTTATCCCATTAGAACCTACAGGAAAAGATATAAAGAATAAACGCCCAAGTAGATGTTTATTGAAATTCAAAGAAGAGCAATTTTCAATTACGCCTGGACAAGCAGCTGTATTTTACTCGAAAGAATTTGTACTTGGGGGTGGTTTAATAGTTAAAGAATAGATTATTTATTATGCACGATTTTTTAATCCCGAATGATACAAACTCGCTATATTAATTGACAGTAAAATTAACAATGAAGTCTCGCGAAATTTAGAATAAAAGGTGGAATCTCTATTTAAGTTTACTTTAGCCAAACCAATATCTTCTTCAAAAGGTGGGAGAATAAATTGAACTTTACCTGTATTCCTAACCAAAGAAGTTGGACCAGTATTTGAAACGATAATTAAGTCTCTATTATTCTCGATACTTCTTAATTGTGATAAAGCAAGGAATTGTTTTTGAAGAGATATTGGATAGGGATCAAGATTAGCCAAAGATAAAAACCATCTTCCTCCATCTAATGCTGCTTTAGCGAGAGCAGTACCATCACTAATTTCATAACAAATTGCCACCGCAAGAGGTGGTCCATCCCAATGCAATAGCCTTGAAGATTCACCCGGATAAATTCCTCCTACAGCAGATAAGCTAAAAGATGAGAAGCCTGGCAAATTAGGCAACCATTCACCTAATGGGACCAATCTATATTTATCTACTGCAAAAGAATAATCAATGTTACCCGCGTTAATAGCCAAAAGAGAACTTCTTTGGAGACCATTTATTGATCTAAAACCACCAGTAAGGAAATTAATTGGAGCAGGTGAAATTAGCTTTTGATTCAAAAGTAACGTGCCTTCAGGTGCAACTAATAAATCAGCCCCTAAATCTTTAGCTTTATCCAAAGAAGATTTAATAGAGTAAGGAATAGAGTCTATTTTATCTTTAGAAAACTTTTCTCTTATTGGGATATTTGATTGCCACATAGCAACAACAAAAGATTCAGAATTAATCTCGTTAGTCAATAAATACCAACCCAAAGTATGTCCGAGTAATAAATAAATTAGTCCGATTAAAAATAATCTTATCCATTGCATTTTCTTCTTATAAATAGCTGCCAACTGCCATACCCACCATCCAATAATCAATTGAATTGCACATAAACCTCCCGCTCCAACAATTTGCGCCAAGCCAGCCAGCCATCTATCTCCAGGCAACAAGCTTGTTCCAATACCAATCCAGAACAAAGGGGTTTGAGCCAAAAGAACTTCACCCAAACCCCATAAAATTGAGAGTGCTAAAGCATTGAGAAATCTAAATTTAAGAGAATCATCTCTAACAAAGAGAGACTTAAATCTTGAGAGCAGAAAAGACCAAGTTCCTACCAATACAGCTCCGGCAATACCACAAAACAACCAAATCCCTATTGCTATGGGCAAACTCAGAACATCAGGAACTCCTATCCAACTAAGTGGGTGAAGATCCAAAAGCCATCTATGGCTAAGAAGAACTGCTATCAGGCCCCAAATAAAACTCCAAAAAGGAACGCTACTAACCGACCAAAGCAATGCAATGCCAAAAGGCATCATGAAAGTGGATCCCTGGCTCAAGCTTATTCCTGATAAAACTCCTCCTATTGCGGCTTGAGCAAACAATAAAAATTTTTCTTTGGTGATATTAATTTTCTTAGGCATTAATAATTGATCCCTTTCTGAGAGAATTAACTTGATATGAGCTAAAAATTTCCGTGAAGGACATCCTTATTAGTTTTTCGATCTTCTTTGCTTGTGTTTGTGTTGCTGTAACAAGCCAAATTATTGCACCCTCAACATTAAATGCAGCAACCTCACAATCAAGTTTTAAGTCTGATTTGCAAACAACTCAGACCAACCAACTTATAAGTAATCCATTTGAAATAGATCCAGAAGAAACAAATCCAGCTCTTTTCACCATGGCATCATCAATTTCTAAAAACGACGAACCTCCTCTAGGAGGGCCAATAAAAGCAGAAACATTTCAAATAACTTCAAGTGGTCTGAAATATTCAGATATCAAAGTTGGAAGTGGGGAAGAAGCTTCTCCAGGCAAAGAAGTCTCTGTTAATTACCGTGGGAATCTAGAAAATGGCAAAGAATTTGATAGCAGTTACAACAGAGGTCCTTTTAAATTCTCTTTAGGAGCAGGACAGGTAATCAAAGGATGGGATGAGGGAGTAGCCGGAATGCAAGTAGGTGGCAAAAGAAAATTAATCATCCCCCCTGAAATTGGCTATGGGAAAAGAGGTGTAGGTCCAATCCCTCCCAACTCAACCTTGATATTCGAAGTTGAATTATTAGACGTCAATTAAATATAAATTTGTTAGAAACAAAAAACTTTTTTGTTTCTATAGCAATTGTTCTAAATGACTAGTAATGTGCAGAAAGATTTTTTTCCGAAAGATGTTGAATAGGCCACTCTCCGTATTTTTCAAGAACCTTTTAGCTCATGAAGTTCATGCTCACTGTGATGGTCCATGCGGTGTATATGATCCAGCTTCTGCAAGAATTGCGGCAGAAGCAGTACTATCTATGACTAAAAAACTTATTGCTTTAGAGCCTCCTCAAGGAAATGATCCTGCAGCATGGGCTAGTTACAACAACACTTTTTCCAGATTTGTTGCAATCAAAGAAGACCAAGCTAAAGAAACAAAAAAAGAATTATTAATTCTTTGGACTGATTATTTCAAGCCTGAGCATCTAGCTGCGTTCCCAGATCTTCATGAGACTTTTTGGAATGCGGCTAAGCTATGCAGTGCAACCAAAGTTTCTATTGACCAGAACAAGGCCGAAGAGCTTATGAAAGTTGTGGAGAAGATTCACAATATGTTTTGGCAATCAAAAGGACGTTCTGACAAATGGGTTACAGCTAGTTAACCCTGGTATCTCAAAGGAAAGAAATCGAATTTATAGAATAATACTTTTAATGATAGGCAAAAGAAAATTATGCAGAGTTTGTGGGAAATCTATGGAGCCCTTATTGCAAGAAGGTGATTACGTAATATACAAAAACTTAACTCCATCAGAAAAATCATTAAAAGAAGGCAGTATCGTAGTAGCAGAGCATCCTTTAGAGAAAAATAAATTAATTATCAAGCGTGTATTGAATATAGATAGTACTGGAGTCTTTCTTATTGGTGACAATAAACTTTCCAGTACTGATAGTCGTCATTATGGCCGCGTGAATTTCTCCAAAGTAATTGGATTAGCCGAAGAATTAAGCAAATAGGCTATGAATAAATAATCTCCAGGAAAATCTATTAGCTTAAAATTGGACTGCTATGAAGCCAGAAAAATCCTGTAGCAATTGAAAGTCCTCCTGCAAATCCCATTAGCAAAGGAGATATTCTGCGGCCAGCTTTCATAGCTGTAAGAGAAAGACCTAAAACGACAGCTCCCATCGCCGCAATAGATCCCAATAGATAAGAAGCCATATATGCAATAGCTCCTGTTGTAGGTAAAGCTAATGCAGGAATTGCAGCTAATAAATGACTTGCCCCAGCCATGCCATGAATAACCCCCAATCCAGTTGCAGCATGCGTATGACGACTATGAACCCTCTTACCTAACCAATGAAAGTGGTAATGCTGATGCTCATTGTTAGCCCCATGATTGTGATTATGCATATGAATATTTAGCCCAAGAGAAGTTCTAATTGCTAGAAAACCCACCACCAAGAGAGTAATTCCAACTGTAAATTCAGCAAAAGCAGAAAGCCTATCAATATTTATAAAGTCTTTTGCCAGAAGAGCCACCGAAGCCAGGCATAGTACTCCCGTTGAATGTCCTAATCCCCAAGCCAAGCCATCTCTCAAAGCTAATCTTGGCTTATTCATAGCTGAAGGAGCCATTGCTACCAAATGATCTGCTCCTCCAACAACGTGGATAGCTCCTGCTGTAAAGCCTGTCAAAATACTTATCAACATTTTTCTAGGTCATAGTTGATCATTATCACCAAGGGCATAAGAATATTAATTCTTTTGCCTATTTGAAATTAGCTATTGATGATATTAGTTCTTAGCACGAACATATCCCAAAAAAAATAAATTCAATTCAAAACGAATAAAAATCAATAAACTCTTAAATCTAAATTCCTAACAATTAAAAAAGATAAACTTACTAAATCAATATATTATACCGACGTAAATTTATGAGTTTAAAATCATCTAATAACTAGATTAAAAGAGTGAGCGTGCTGGATTATGCTTATCTTTAGGGCTATGGCCATGAGCGATTCCTAATTCATGCATACGTGCATGCTCATCAATAGTATCTCTAAGTTCCTTTTTGCCAGGCCCGAAAGAAGCATATATTCCATAAGCAAGAGAGCCAAATACGACTAATACTATTCCACCTATAATTGCATTCAAGGCAGGGTCTTGTGCAGCTACTTCCATTTACTCAAATTTAGTGACCTACATACTACATTAAAATTAAACAAGACGAGGTCCTCAGGAAGCCACTTTTAAAGTTGCTATAATGATCTAACAGATAATGGATTTTCAATTAACACAAGCCTTAAAGAGCTTGGAAAGAAAATTTTTCTAATTCTTTGTAATATTTTTATCTAATTAGTGTAATTAAAAACAAACTTGATAAGAGAGTGAAATTTAACTCCTAATATTCATATTGCTAATGAAATGGCTTCAATCAGCAGCTATTCATCAGCAGTGTTGATGTATTAGGACTTGGGGCAGAGCCCTAATACATCAACCTGGATTGGCAGCTATGGAGAAAAACCTAAGAAAATCTCATAGATATTCCTAAATACCAACATTAAAAAAGTTTTTCCGGTCAGTAAGTTCTAGATTTTTATTTAAAAATCATAGTTATTGCTCATCATAATGTTGAGTTATAAGCAAGAAGTCCAAGGAATCCAAATATTAGCAAAACACTCATAATCCTACTAAAGGTAAAAGCACCTAAATCTACCTTATAAGGACCAACGTTAAACTTCATAAAAAAAAACCATCAATAAGATTATAAATTAAATCTAGCCAAATCAAATAGTCTTTAATGATTGTTATTTATATACCTTTTAAAGATATTCACATAACTGAAAGATCCAAGTCCACGACCCATTCTTGATTAATAGATAAGTCCTCAAGGAATTCTCTTATATCCATATGAAATATTTCCCTGTCTGGACAACTATGGATAATAACAAAATTACCATTTTCATCTAGCTTATATTCTCCTTCTATTGGCTTATGCCAACTCTCAAGATTACTTTGAGGCTTATAACCCAACCCCTCTATTTCATCTTTACACTTAGAATGGATTGTAATATGCAACATATTCTGCTCATCGAACTTCCCATCATAGCTCTCGTAAAAGTCATCCCATGAATTCTTTTTAGATTCATCAGTCATCTGTCTTATAAGTCAGCAATCTTAAAAGATCGTTAAATAGGCGAAATTAATTAGATAATACTAATTTTTCTGAGAAGATCATCAATATAAAGGGGATTGTATAAAAATATAATACTTAGAAAAATCTTTAGTCAAAATTTAGCTCCAAATCACAAACTTTTTTCAAGGTCTTCATTAATATGTTTATGATAATCTTTGCTATTAATCAACTCTTCTGATTGCTTAATCTTGCCATCAAATCTAACAAGCCATTCCTGAAGCTTAATTTCTTCATTACTAGGAATATTCATAAACAACTTACCTCAAATTAATTCAAAATAATATTATTATACAATGCTTCCCAAAAAACTAGGAAAATCAGATAGCAAGCCATCAGAACTAAGGCAATTACTTCCTGCCCTGCAAAACAAAGTTTATTTGAACTATGGAGGCCAGGGTCCTCTGCCATCCCCATCTCTACAAGCAATAATATCTAGCTGGGGGAAAATACAAGAGTTAGGGCCTTTTACTAATAACGTTTGGCCCTACATTGCCAATGAAATTCAAACAACAAAGAAATACTTAGCAGATTTATGTGGGGTCTCCATTAATCGGTTAGCGCTTACTGAGAATGTCACCTCTGGCTGTGTTTTGCCTCTCTGGGGCTTACCTTTAAATAAAAAAGAACGAATTTTAATAAGTGACTGTGAGCATCCAGGTGTGGTTGCAGCTTGTCGAGAATTAGCTCGAAGAAAGGGACTTGCAATTGACATCTTACAAGTTCAAAAACTTCGCCAAGGAAGCATAAATGAGGATATTAATGATGAATTAGTTCTTAAAGAGCTAGAACAATCATTAAAGCCAAATACAAGCTTAGTCGTTATTTCACACCTCTTATGGAATACCGGCCAAATTATGCCTATTTTTCGTATTTCTAAACAGCTCAAACAACATTCCTTGAGACCGTTCCTTTTAGTAGATGCAGCTCAAAGTTTCGGACAAATTCCTATAAAAGAGGCCGCTGCAAATTCTGATATATATGCATTTACAGGGCATAAGTGGGCTTTAGGCCCTGAAGGTCTGGGGGGAGTAGCACTTTCCGAAAGAGTTCTTAGTGAATCAAATCCAACATTTATTGGGTGGAAGAGTCTCCAAAAAGAAGGAAGTATTTACATTAATGATCCAAATCCATTTCATTCTGATGGGAGACGTTTTGAAATTGCCACATCATGCATACCATTACTAGCTGGACTTAGATGCTCACTTGATCTTTTATCAAGAGAAGGATCAGTCAAAAATCGACACGAAAAAATCAAGAATCTTAGTTCAAAGCTTTGGACAGGACTAAATCAGATAGAAGGTATTAGAACTGTTTCCCAAAGTCCTCCTCCTTCTGGATTGGTTAGTTTTTCGTTGGTAAGTAGCAAAGAAGAACATTCCATTGTCAAACTTCTTGGCATTGAAAATACATGGATAAGAGTTTTAGAAGATCCTTCATGGTTAAGAGCATGTCTACATGTAACTAGCCAAGAACAAGAAATTGATACCCTCCTTAATTCTCTTCAATCTCTTCCCATCCAAAATATAATTTTTCAATAATTAATTTTTGCTTTCAAGGCCTTCTGAGCTGAATCACGATCATCGAAAAACTTCTTTTGATTTCCAATTATTTGATAATTCTCATGACCCTTCCCAGCTATAAGAACCAGATCAGAAGTAGACGCCGAAGAAACAGCAAGGTGAATAGCATCATGCCTATCAGCTTCAATAATCGTCTTCTTCGAATTCGGGATACCACTCATTATGTCTTTTATTATTTTCATTGGATGCTCATTTCGTGGATTATCTGAGGTAATAATTACACAATCAGCCATTTGAGAAGCTATGGCTCCCATTTGAGCCCTTTTACCTCGATCTCGATCTCCACCACAACCAAATACACAAATAATTTTCCCACGGACAAAAGGCCGTAACTCTAATAACACATTTTTCAGAGCATCAGGTGTATGAGCATAGTCGACTATAACAAGAGGCATATTGGATATATTATCTACATTCGTTAAAGCTACTTTCTCCATACGGCCAGGAACACCTGGAAAATCAATAGCAACGTCCAAAATTTCTTGCAAAGGTATTCCTTGTTGAATCAAGCATCCAACAGCTTGAACTAAGTTCATCAAATTAAAGTTACCAACTAAAGGAGAGCGAAAACATCCCATGCCAACAGGAGTGTTGAGGAGACCGCTCACACCGTTAGATGTGATTTGCAACTTACTAACATAAAGTTCGGGTTTTTCAGAATTACTATAATCATCATTTAAAGAACATTTCCAACATCGATCATGAAGCTGGTCAGCCAACAATGCTCCCCACTTATTATCTATATTAACGACGGCTCTTGAATCATTAGAATCAAAATAAGGCTCATTAAACAAACTCGCCTTTGCCTTAAAATATTCTTCCATCGAATCGTGATAATCCAAGTGGTCTTGGCTTAAATTAGTAAATATTGCACCAGCAAAACGACATCCCGCAACACGATATTGAACCAATGAGTGAGAACTAACCTCCATTGCAGCCAACTGAACACCAGCATTAACGGCAGAAGAGAGTTTTTCCTGTATAACATCTACTCCATCAGTGGTATTAATTGATGTTTCCTCATGAGAAGGCCAACGGTTCACTAAAGTTCCAAACAAAGCTGAAGAATTACCAACAGATTTACTTAAATACTCAATCAGATGTGTAGTGGTTGTTTTCCCATTTGTTCCAGTCACACCTATCAAGCAAAGTTTAGAAGAAGGCCTATTCCAGAATACTGACAACAACTCCCCAATCCATTGCGCTACAGGCTCTTCGAGAATAATTACAGCATCATGAGGAGCTGGAGGGTTTAACGTTGCTGCTCCTACACCAATAACAGCTGCAACTGCTCCTGACTCAAAAGCCTGAGGCCAAAAAAGGCCTCCATCAACTGTCTCGCCAGGAATTCCAAGAAATAAAGTTCCCCTTTTTACTTGGCGAGAGTCACAACTCACACTTTCAATAAGAGGATTTGAAAAACCTTCAGGTATCTCGAGTCCCACTTCCTGCATTAATGAATGAAGTTTCCAAGTCATAAATTTCTTATAGAGACTCCAGTAAATTTTTTATTGTTTTTTGCATCCAAGCAAAAAGCTCTTTATTTTGAATCCTTGGAGAAACTCTAGGGAGCTCTAATCTCTTTTGACTCTCCTTGCAGTAAATAACCATTACAGGGACTCTTAAATTCAAGCTATTTCTTTCACTCTTAGGCATTACATCAGAATCAATATCAACTACATGAAGTTCTAAAGGAGGAGTTAAATCCTTCAAAGAAATGCTTTTCAAATTTTGTTCCAACCCCTCACACAAGCAACAGCCAGTACGGCTATAAAGAGTTAAAATTAATGATTTCATTCGTCAGGGACTGGGTCACAGCCACAAGGAGTAAATGGATGGCATCGAGATAGTCTTCTAACAGTGAGCCACCCGCCTCTCCATGGGCCATGACGAGTAATTGCTTCAACTGCATATTCACTGCATGTTGGGATGAATCGGCATTTAGGGCCTGAGAGAGGTGATATCCATTTACGATAGAAGTTAATGATGAGCAAAAGACACCAAACCAAAAATCGATTTAGGGCTGTGAGCATTTTGAGAGCTAGAATATTCAACTAGTGAGTATGAATTACCATTTTGGGTCTCATTTGCCAATTTGGTGCATTTCAATCACAATTGTCCTCTAATTTCTAACTTATGTCTCGATACCGTGGGCCTCGTCTGAGGATCACGCGTCGCTTGGGAGACCTGCCAGGTCTCACCCGGAAGGCCGCCAAAAGGTCACATCCCCCCGGTCAGCACGGCCAAGCCCGTCGCAAGCGCTCTGAATACGCGATCCGTCTAGAAGAAAAACAAAAGCTTCGCTTCAACTATGGAATATCTGAACGACAGCTTGTACGCTATGTAAAAAAAGCAAGAGCTCAAGAAGGATCAACAGGAACAAATTTATTGAAGCTCTTAGAAAACAGACTAGATAACATTTGTTTCAGGATTGGATTTGGACCTACTATCCCTGGGGCAAGACAACTTGTTAATCATGGCCATGTCACTGTTAATAACCGAATTACAGATATCGCCAGTTATCAATGTAAGTCTGGGGATGTAATTGCAATTAGAGAGAGAAAAGGGAGTAAAAAATTAGCGGAAGCTAATATTGAATTCCCAGGCCTTGCGAATGTTCCCCCTCATCTTGATTTAGACAAACAAAAGATGTCCGCCAAGATTACTGGCCAATGTGAGCGTGAGTGGGTGGCAATAGAAGTCAATGAACTACTTGTTGTTGAGTACTACTCAAGAAAAGTATAAAAAATATCAAATATTTTTTCTTTTCAAAGCTCCCGCATACACGGGAGCTTTCTCATTTAGTTATCTATTGTTTTAATGATTTACTTTTAAAGATGTGGAATCCAAACAAAAATCCATAGGTCAACTTCCAGGACTAAGCACAAGAGTCATTCACCATGGAGATAGTTTTGCAGAAGATACTGGAACTGTAATGCCACCTATTTTCCCCAGCTCAACATTTGAGCATGGGAATCCAAAAGGTTTTGATTATACCCGCTCTGGAAATCCAAATTTCAAAATCCTTGAATCTGTACTTTCATCAATTGAGAATTGCAAGTATGCAACTGTTTTTGGATCCGGAGTTAGCGCAATAACAGCAATTGTATCGTCCTTAAACTCAGGAGATGTTGTTTTATGCGAAGAAAATCTTTATGGATGCACCGTTAGATTATTTGAAAAAATCTTTAAGAAATTTGGGGTAAAAGTATCATGGGCTGACTTCACAAACCCTTCTTCTTTAAAGAAAATAAATGAAGTCAAACCAGCAATGATATGGCTTGAAAGCCCTACAAATCCACTCCTGAAAATAATCGACCTGAAAAAAGTTTGTGACATAGCCAATCAAAACAAAATTCCAGTTGTTGTAGACAACACCTTTGCGACCCCAGTATTACAACAACCGCTTGAGCTGGGCGCAACGTTGTCTTTAATGAGTACAACCAAATACATAAATGGACACTCTGATGCACTTGGAGGTGCAGTTTGCACTCAAGATCCTTTATGGGAAGAAAGAATGAAATTTGCTCAAAAATCTCTCGGTCTACAGCCATCGCCATTTGACTGTTGGTTGATAACACGCGGAGTAAAAACATTAACTCTCCGAATGAATCAGCAAATTAAGAGTGCTACTGCATTAGCTAATTTGCTAGCAAAAAATTCTGCGGTCAACTGGGTAAGATATCCATTCAGAGAAGACCATCCACAACATCACATTGCTTTAAAACAGATGAGTGCAGGTGGCGCAATTATCACAGCAAGCTTAAAAGCCAATTTAAAGCAAACATTTTCTATTTGCCGTAGCCTAAATTACTTCACATTGGCCGAAAGCCTTGGTGGCATTGAAAGTCTTGTTTGTCATCCTGCATCAATGACACATGCCTCTGTCAACGCAAAAACTAAAGCTTTTCTTGGCATTGATGACTCGGTAGTACGCTTTTCCGTGGGATGTGAAGATTTAAATGATCTAAGTAAAGATCTTCAAAATGGACTAGAACTATTGACTTGAAAAAGCGAAACCTACTATTAGAACCATGCTGGAGAGGTGAAGATTTAGGTCAATCTCTTCCAGATAGTCCCCATGCTGTATCCGTAGCACTTCCTCGATGGCAAGACGTTATTGATTACGAAGAAAAAGAAGAAAGATGTATAAAAACTCTCAAAACAATATACCCACGTTTTGGGCTAAATCCTCTTGTCGCTGAGGTAGCTAAAAAAGCTATTAAGATGAGCAATATTAAAGAAGGAAGTGGGTGGCCATTCCCAAGCCTAGAAATCGCACAGAAAGCACAACTTTATTGCGAAGCAAACATCGATAGTAAAACTGTTATCCAAAATTTTTGCGGTCTTAATTGTCTAATTACAGATAATAAAACCACTCCTTTTGCTAAAGCTTTTTGGCAACACACGGGTCTTGGAGCATCTTCTCGTCTAGCAGCTATAGCACTCGGGAAAGAGCATGCTCCCTTCAAAGAAGAAGGAGTTATTGCAAAAAATATCCTGATTAATCGATTATCAAATATCTACGACTGTCCTGCTGATCTGATACAACTACAACCATCAGGAATGGCAGCATTAAATAAAGCTCTTGAAATAATCAGACAAATTCGCCCTCACAGATCATTTCTCCAACTGGGATTTCCTTATGTTGATGTTCTGAAATTACCTCAGGCGCTTTTTGGAGGTAGTGAACTTGTAACAGAAGCAAGCCAAGGCAAATTGGCTGCAGAACTTGATCGTCGAAAACCTGCGGCAGTAATTGTTGAGTTACCTAGCAATCCAATGCTTCAATGTATTGATTTACCAACTGTAAGTAAACTAGCTCGAGAGAGAGGAATTCCTATAATTGCAGATGACACTATTGGTTCTGCGATAAATATAGACCCTAAACCTTATTCAGATCTTATCTTCACTTCATTAACCAAAAGCTTTGCTGGCAGAGGAGATATCCTTGCAGGCTCTTTAACAATTAGTTCCAAATCTCCTTGGAAGGACGAACTCAAAGAATCATTACTCAACACTTGTAGTACGCCATTAGCTGACCCAGATGCAATTGCCCTTGAAACTGCTAGCCAGGATGTAGAAGAACGTCTACCCAAATTAAATGATGCATGCTTGAAATTAAAAAGAAAACTAGAACAACATCCCGAAGTCAAAAGAGTTCTTCATCCTGAAGACTGTTCGAATTTTAGAAAAATAATGAGGCCAAATTCTGGGTACGGATGTCTTCTTTCCTTCGAGCTAATTGGAGGTCTAAAAAAAGCAAAGAAATTTTATGACTCTCTGAAAGTTTGCAAAGGTCCCAGTCTTGGTACAAATTTCACATTAGTGTGCCCCTACGTGCTTTTAGCTCACTACAATGAATTGGAATGGGCAAAAAAATGTGGTGTTCCTTCACATCTTTTGAGGGTTTCCGTAGGTCTCGAAGACCCCCAATCCCTATGGGAAGAATTCAATAAAGCTTTAAACGAATAAGTAATAAATGAAAGATAATCCTTATAAATTCACTGAATCGTGATGTATTTGACTAAATTTCACTTAGAGCACAAATACCTTTCAAAATGGCAAGGATTTTCGAAGACAACAGTTTTGCAATAGGACAAACACCTTTAGTAAAGCTCAACTCAGTCACAAAAGGGGCAAAAGCTACCGTCCTAGCAAAAATAGAAGGCCGGAATCCTGCATATAGCGTGAAATGCAGAATTGGAGCGAACATGATTTGGGATGCTGAACAAAAAGGTTTGCTCGGAAAAAATCAAACGATTATAGAACCAACTTCTGGGAATACCGGAATTGCCTTGGCTTTTACTGCAGCTGCCCGTGGGTACAAACTTATTCTCACAATGCCTGAATCTATGTCTTTAGAGCGTAGAAGAGTAATGGCAGTACTTGGAGCAGAATTAATTCTTACTGAAGCTTCCAAGGGAATGCCTGGAGCTATTGCAAAGGCGAAAGAGATTGCAGAGAGTGACCCTAAGAAATATTTCATGCCAGGTCAATTTGACAATCCTGCAAATCCAGATATTCACTTCAAAACAACAGGACCTGAAATCTGGGACGACACTGACGGAGAAATTGATGTCTTAGTCTCTGGGGTAGGAACTGGAGGAACTATTACAGGGATATCGAGATATATTAAACAGCAAAAAGGAAAATCCATCCTGTCAGTAGCAGTTGAACCAAGCCATAGTCCAGTCATAACTCAAACAATAAATGGCGATGAAGTAAAGCCTGGACCGCATAAAATCCAAGGAATTGGTGCAGGTTTTATCCCAAAAAATCTTGACCTTTCTATAGTCGACAGAGTCGAGCAAGTCACAAATGAAGAGTCAACAGAAATGGCTCTTCGTCTGTCAAAAGAAGAGGGATTGTTAGTTGGAATTTCCTGCGGTGCTGCAGCAACAGCTGCAATTAGATTAGCTAAGCAAGAAGAATTTGCTGGTAAGACTATTGTTGTAGTACTTCCTGATCTTGCAGAACGTTATCTCTCGTCAGTAATGTTTGAAAACGTGCCTACCGGCATTATTGAACAACCTGCCTAATCTATTTATTACGAGAGCGAGCCAGAGGCATAATTGCCTCTGGCTTAATTAACATTGCATCTCCGTAAGAATAAAAGCGATATTTATTACTAATAGCTTTATCATAAAGATTAAGTAATCTTTTTCTCCCAATCAAAGCAGATACAAGTAGCAATAATGAACTTTTAGGGAGATGAAAGTTCGTTAACAATCCATCAATTACTCCAAACTGATAGCCAGGTTTTATCACAAGATCAACTTTTGTGTTGACAGCTTTTAGTTTTTTGCCTCCAAGTTGATAAGCACCTTCGAGAGCTCTAACGCATGTTGTCCCAACAGCAAAAACACGACCACCTTTTGAATGGCAATTTTCAATAGCTTTAACTACTTTTTCTTTAATTTCAACCCATTCACTATGTAAAGCTAAATTATTTAGATTCTCAGTTTTGATTGGCCGGAATGTCCCAAGACCAACATGCAAAGTTAATCGTTCCTGTAAAACCCCCTTCTCCTTCAAAGCACATAAAAGCTCATCACTGAAATGAAGTCCAGCCGTAGGAGCTGCAACGGCTCCTGGATTTACGGCATAACGTGTTTGATATCTATCATTATCACTTGATTCATTGCGTTTTATATAAGGAGGTAAAGGAATTTTTCCATAAACATCTAGTAAGTGCTGAATACTCCCTCTATCAAAATACTGCTCTGGGAATTGAATTACTTGTACTCCACTCTCATTGTCTTTGCTAATTAACTTTAATTCAATTGGGGTATTCTCTTCAGCCTCAAGCATTAAATCACCTCCTACCTTCATTTTTCTCCCAGGTTTACCCAGGCACAACCAACGTCCATTCCCAAGAGGTTCCAAAACAAATAATTCTCCTAAAGCACCACTTGATAAACGAACACTTAACCTAGCTTTAAGGACGCGAGTGTCATTTAAGACCAATAAATCCCCAGCATTTAATTCCTCCTTAAAATCCCACACTTTGTGAGATCCGGGCAATTCTTTATCTTTACTCTCTTCCCCTATAACCATTAAACGCGCTTGATGGCGAGGTTCTATAGGTGTTTGAGCTATTAACTGTTGATCAAGCTCATAATCATAAGAACTGAGATAAGAGTCGATTAAATCAGCCACAAACAAAGTAACTTTAAATTTGCAAGAATCTTTAAATGATAATCACGTTTTTCAAAAATTATTCACTCAAGAGGCAAGGCTTTCAGGTTTAGCCTCTATTAAGTGAGCAAGATCTTTCAAGAAAGATGCTCCATCTGCTCCATAAATAACCCTATGATCTGCAGTTAGGTTAACTTGCATCTGTCTCTTAACCATAATAGAGCCATCCTTACCAGCAATAACATTGGGACGAGATGCTCCCACTGCAAGAATAGCTCCTGTGCCTGGAGGAAGAATGGCATCAAACCTATCAACTCCAAACATGCCTAAATTAGAGAGCGTAAAAGTACCAGAGCTATACTCGTCTGGCTGAAGCTGCTTGTTTCTAGAACGCTTAACAAGGTCTGACCACTGACGAGATAATTCAAAAAGATCGGTACTATCAGCCTTTTTCAATACAGGTGTAATTAACCCGCCATCTTCCATAGCCACAGCAACTGCAACATTTACTTGGCCTTGATACGACATTCCTTGATCACTAAAAGCTACGTTTACTTGAGGATGCCTAGCAAGAGTCTTCCCAACAGCTCTAACCAAGAGTGCTGTCATAGTAACCCCTTGAGGTTTGACTTCTTTATAAAAAGCATCTAGTTTATCAGTGGTAATTGTATAACCAACCCTGAAGCAAGGAACAGTCAGGCTTGCTTCCATATTTCTATTAACAGCCTGCTGAAGAGTATTGAATGGGACTGTATCTCCAGGCGAACCAAAGCTATTACCCATACTAGGCTCTTCTTTCTTTATAGTTTTCTTCGACGAATTAGATGAGGAATCTCTAAGGAAATCCTTCGGCATAGAAACTGATGCTGGAGAATCACTTTCAGCAATCCAAGGGACAGTGATTGGCTGACCTTGTGCTCTCTGGACATCTTCAGCTTGAATACGTCCATGAGGACCTGTCCCTTTTAGCACAGATAAATCAACTCCCAATTGAGAAGCTAATTTTTTTGCCCTTGGAGACGCAATTATCCTCCCGTTTTTCTTCGCACTGGTTACTGGTGGCTGTGGAGCTGATATAGGAGCTGGCAATTCTGCTTGAGGGGAAACAGATTCTTTTTCTTTTAAGTCTTTAGAGGGCTCCTGAATATTGCTTTTACCTTCAGGTTCTTTGTCTTTCTGAACTTGTTGATCTGCAAGTTGATTCGATTGTGATTGAACTGCCTCTATTTCCTCCTGGCTTTCCACAATTAAACCAATCGTTTCCCCTACAGGGGCTGTACTACCTGCTGGCATCAAAATCGCACCTAAATACCCCTCCTGGAATGCTTCAACATCCATATCAGCCTTATCAGATTCAACAACCAAAACCGATTCCCCACGACCAACCTTCTCACCAGGTTGTTTTAGCCATTCAACAATCTTGCCCTCAGTCATAGTTGAACTAAGTGCAGGCATAAAAATGTCGTGTGTCGCCATTATCTAGTCTTTACAAGAGGTTTATAGGGATTAGTGTTAGCCATTTTGAATAGCTTCCTTCAAAATAGAAGATAGTTAAACAGCGTAACTTTTAAATGTTAATTGCATAGTGAAAACTCTCCAACCAAAGTTGTGCGATCAATTAATAAATCCTTAATTACTTAACGGTCCTAAGCAATCCCTTCTATTGCTTCAACAACCCCATCTCTGATGAGTATAGATACTTGCATTTTTTCAACCAAATTATCTCCAACCTTTAAATCACACAAACTTTCCATCTGCCCCTGCTCAACAATTTGTTCCATTTCTAGCTCTCTTACTTGAGATTGTTGCTGAAGTAAATTCCGTTTTTGTTCTTCAAGCTCAGATCTTTTTCCAGATACTTGCTGCTGAATCTGTGCAACTTGATCTTGAACTCTTGGATCTAATGGGTTTGAGCTCTGATTACGAACATCATTAACCACTTGCTGCCCTTCTTTCTCAAGTTGAGCTAATTGTTCATCTGTTGTGGAAATTGCATTGCTTATCTCTTTTTCAGCCTCTTCTTTCCAAGAAGGGGTCACAACAGCTCTAACTGCAAGAGAACGTTTAATCGAAATGGTTGTACCTTCAGTCATTTTTTGATTCAATAAGCATCAAGGATCTCAGCGGAAGAACTTTAGGTCAACTAAATTTTTCACATCAAGAAATTAACTTATATAAATTTCCGATATAACTTGAGAATCCCTCAAGGCAATCCTGTCTCTTCTTTGCTTAAGAGTTTGAGTGAGTAAGCCATTTTGAATAGTAAATGGCTCAACTAAGGCCACCCCAAAAACTCTCTCGCCAGCACGAGAACCTGAACGTGAGGAAAGTAAAAGATTAATTTCTCTTCTCAAGAATTGTCTAAGTTTTTCATTCCCTGGGGAACCTCCTAAATTTCCGTTCAAAACCAATCCTTTATCGTTTGCCCAAGTTAAAATTGCCTCGATTTTCGGAACCACTAAAGCACCTAGCTGCCTCTCATCTTGACCAACCAACATAACCTGCTCAATCAAAGGACTTGCCACCAGAACCTCTTCAAGAGGGCCAGGTTCAATATTTTCTCCGTTGCTTAAAACAATAGTGTCTTTTGCTCTACCGGTAAGTACCAGTGATCCATCACTCAATAACATTCCCAAATCACCAGTATTAAACCAGCCATTTTCGTCCAAAACCTTTTCTGTCTCCTCTGGCCTATTCAAATAGCCACTCATAACTTGCGGACCCTTAGTCATTACCAAACCACACTCATTAACTCTTTTAAGAGTGTTGGTTTCACTATCAACTACCCGAAGATATGTTTCAGGCAATGGAGGACCTGAACTACCTCTAATATTTCGCCACGGACGACGACAAGCAACCACAGGACTGGTTTCTGTAAGCCCATAACCAACCAATAATTCAACTCCTAATGATTCAAAGAAAAGGTCCACATGAGGAGCAATAGCACCTCCACCACTAATAGGAAAACGTAACCTCCCACCGCAAAGTTGATTTACAACTTTGGGCCAAAGAAGAGAACATGAAAAGCGGTGGAAAGGAAAACGACAAGCAACTTCCAAGAGAGAAATAAGCCTTTGAAAGACTTTAGGTTTTCTTATTAAAAGATTTTGAGATTTCCTTATCGCCAACTTGTAAGAGCCACTATTTTCAAGAGCTGTCTTAATCAATAACTGCTTAAATATTGGCATTTGTTTTACGGCATCATCAAAACCATTTTGAATTGCTTCCCAAAGCCTCGGAACTGTTGCCATAACTATCGGTCTCACTCTTGGCAAGTCAAATTTCAATTGTTTTATAGTTGAATAAGTCTGGGTACAAGCACAAGAAAAAAAATAATATTCAGCACTTCTTTCATACGAATGCCATATAGGCAAAACACTTAATACGGCAGATCCAGGCAAAGGATTTGCTACACATGCAAGTGATCTGATCTGGTGCAAAAGATTTCCATGGCTCAAAGGCACACCCTTTGGCTTACCCGTTGTTCCAGAGGTATACAGAATTGTTGCTGTAGCACTTTCTGAAGTATCAAAATCTCTTTCATCACCTGGCTGTAAAAAAGCTTCTCCAAAACCTTTCAGAAGAAATTCATCCCATCCAACAACTCCTTCTGCTGGTTCACCCTCGAGTTGCAAAACTAACTTTAATCTACTTTTCTGATCATCTGAGAGCGCAAGCTTATGCCATAAATCTGCTGTTTGAATAACCAAAGCAATCGCTTTTGAATCATCAAGAATAAAATTAAGTTCCTCTACAGGAGCAGTAACTCCTCGAACTGCATCAATGGCACCTACCCTCATAATACCTTGATCAGCAACAAGCCAACGCGGACTATTTTCGGCGAAAAGTGCAACAACATCTCCTCTACCAATTCCAAAACTTCTAAAAGCTGAAGCTGAAGTATCAATTTTTTCCGATAATGCGGCATAGCTATAACTTTCAGGGTGAGCTGCATGAGGAGCATCAACAGCAAGGACATCACCAAAGTGGGCTTTCAACCAAGGCCACATTTGATCAACACGAACAAAATTATTGACATAGCGATGGAACTCCAAAGCTCGTTGTTCCTTCTTGGTCATTCTCCAAGTAGCTTCAGCAAGCTTTGGCCCATTCCCAATTTTTTTTCTTCTCAAAAACATTTTCAGAGGCCTCCTTTTTTCGCCAAAATTGCAAAGACAATTTTCAATTCAACTATAAATAATCTTCAATTTTTGACTTAATTCATCCAATCTAAAGTAAAACGATCACTTAGACTTTTCTTGATTATTGGACAAACCTCCTCGACTGTAATACCAGGTATCCATTGCTCCAACTTACCTACTGTCGAAGAATCTAAGCCACAAGGCAAAACCTTATTAAAACCCTCCAACTCGCAACTAATATTTAAGGCCATTCCATGTTGAGTTACCCACCTTCGACAACCCACCCCTATTGAAGCAACCTTATATCCTTCACACCAAACGCCTGTAAAACCTTGCATTCTCTCTCCAGGAAGGTCCAAAACTTTAAGAGTATCGATTAAGACCCCTTCCAACTGGCGCAAATACCAATGTAAATCAGTCTTATATCTGCGCAGATCAATCACTAAATAGATAACCAATTGACCTGGAATGTGATGAGTAATGTCACCACCTCGATCAATACGGTGAAAATCTAAAGATGAATTGCTTGTATCAAAAAGTATATTTTCCCTATCCCCTCCTCTTCCAAGTGTGTAGCAAGAATGATGCTCTAATAACCAAATAGCCTGGCTCATAAAGGGATCTCGTAAAAGATCTTCTCGCCAAGAACTCTGCCAATTCCAAGCAGTCTCAAACTGGACTAACTCTTTTGGCTGAAAAAGAAAAGAAGAAGTCCTATTTTCTGTTAAATAATTAACAACTACCTTTCCAGTATCACCTGGCGTCGGAGGATTTAAATGAAGCTGCTTATCCATGGGCGAAATCTTGAACTAACTCCTTCGCTTCGTGAATACACACAGTTAAAACTTGAGAAAGCTGTTCATCACTTTGATGAAATTGTGAAAGAAGCAGATGTACATCTTTCTGTAGCTCGTAATCCAAGAGTTCCACAACAAATTGCCGAGGTTACTGTTTTCGCTAATGGCACTGTAATCAGGGCACAAGAACGAAGCGAAAATCTTTATGCAAGTATTGACCTTGTGGCCAGCAAACTTTCTAGACAGTTACGCAAATACAAAGAGCGTCATAATAATCATCATCAAAACCATGGAAGCAAAAGTCTCAAAATTGGAGAAACCGAAGAAGTTCTAGTTGATAGCACAATTAGCACTTCTCCAGACCAAAAGAAAGAAGCTCATCTCCCTAATCCTGGAATTAGAAGAAAGTATTTTCAAATGAGTCCAATGAGCCTTGAAGAAGCAAGGCATCAACTTGACTTAATTGATCACGACTTTTATTTCTTTAGAGAAGAAGAAACGAAAGAGCTCCAAGTTATCTATAAGAGAAATCATGGAGGGTACGGAGTTATCCAGGCTAAAGGGTAAGACTTTAGATTTCATGAATAGAGAAAATTCACGCTACCAGCTAGATGAAATAACTGGATTTATTCACCAAGCCGTCTTAAATCCACATTTATCAGAAGAATCTCTAGATCAAATCTGCAAGATTGCTAATCAGTTTAATTTTTCAGGATTGTGCACAAATTTGTTGCAATTAGCAAATGCAAAAAAACGACTTGGCGTAAAGTCTTCAACAAAACTCATTGCTGTAATTGCTTTTCCATTTGGAGATATCCCATCTATTTTAAAAAAGAAAGAAGCCGAGTGGGCAGCAATTCAAGGAGCCGATGAATTAGAAGTTGTTCCTAATTTCCTTGCCTTGCAAAATGGAGAAATAAATATCTTTGCTGAAGAACTTGCAGAATTGGTTGAATTTGGACTCCCGGTCAGATCAATACTTGATATGTCTAATCTCTCTAAAGAAAAATTATCAACAGCAATTGAAGCTTCTATAGATGCTGGAGTTACCGCTATTCAAAGTGGCAATGGATTTGGACCAGCAATCTCCAAAGAACAAATTAAAGAATTATCATTGCTTACTAAAGGTAGATGCTTAGTAAAAGGTGTCGGAGGTATTAAAACTCTTCCTCATGCAATAGAAGTTATTGACTCTGGAGCCGATCAAATTGGAACTAGTTTTGGATGGGAACTGGTCCAACAAATAAAAAACAAAGCTTACAATTGACCATAGAAAATCGTATAAAAGGTCTCTCTCTTAAAGTCGGTCCTCTCGGAGAAAACGACAGGTTACTTACTCTTCTTAGTGACAATGAAGGAATTACTCGTCTTGCTATACCAGGAGCACGTCGACCAAAAAGTAGACTTGCCGCAGCTGCACCCCTAACATATCTCGACTTACAAATAACAGGAAAAAGGGGGCTTAAAAGAGTTCGCCAGATAAAAGTGTTAAAAAGCTTTAGCAAACTAGGAGAACATATAGAAACACTTGCTGCCGCACAAACTCTTGCGGAACTGAGCTTAATGCTGGTTGCCAATAATGATCCTCAACCCAATATTCTCAACACAATCCTCATTCACCTTGAAAGACTAGAAGAAATAACAACCTTTCAAGAAGATCAAAGATTGGTATTAGCTAAAACCCTTCAAGCTTGTATCCATCTTCTAGCCCTAGGCGGATATGGCTTACCTGTGCAAACATGTTCCAGAACAGGTCTAGAATTAGAACCTCCTCTAGGGAAATGGGAATGGAAGTGTAGTCTTATACCTGAAGAAGGATTTATTATTGGATCTATTCCCAATGCCGAAATTCAATTAAATCCATCTGAGCTAGCTTTACTTCAAAGACTACTTAATCCTACTCTTCCTATAAAAAAAAATGGAGAACTCCTAGGTCCAAAAGAGGTATGGCTTAAGTTATTAAGAGTAGTAGACAAGTGGATAGGAAATCATCTACATAAAAGAGTAAATTCATTAAAGATGTTAGAAGATGTTGTCAATCTACCCTCTTCCAAATTAGGTTAGTTTTCTATATAGATACTGATTCATTAGATTAAAAATTTTTTTTACACTTATGAATAAATTCCACTAATAAACATCAAAAAAGAATGCTTAGATCATTTTGATTAATTGTTGCCTTCCTTACATTATTACGAGCTCTGTCTGAAAATGCCTTAACACTGCTAACTTACAAATATCGTTAATCTATTGCAGCTGGTGACGCACATCGCCTGGCTGGGAAAAAAAACGCCATTCTGCGGAAATGTAAGCTACGGCCTAAGTACCACTGAGGCGCTTAGGAGACGAGGTCATACGATAAGTTTTATCCACTTCGATAATCCCAGTAATCCTAAAAATAAAGGAACTTCCCTTTTAGCGAATGATCCCGATGTAAGTCTTCCATATCTAATTAAATCTCAGGTTTACACGATACCTTCTTTACGTGCCCAAAGAGAATTAAGAGAATCACTTGAGAGACTCAAGCCCGATTTAGTTCACGCAAGTCTTACACTTTCTCCTCTTGACTTCAGACTTCCAGAACTTTGCCATCAATTAGGAGTTCCTCTTATAGCAACTTTTCACCCAGCTTTTGATTCAAGGCTAAGAAATTTAACTGCAAGTACACAACAACTTACATACCAACTTTACGCACCATCTCTAGCCAAGTATGACAAAGTTATAGTATTTTCTGAGATGCAGGCAGAAGTTCTTGCCAAACTTGGTGTAAAAGAAACAAAGATACAAGTCATCCCTAATGGTGTCGATCCAGACCTATGGCTACCTTTAAGAGTGGATAATGAAACTGATATACAACGTCATGTGCGCAAACAACTAGGTAAATATCGTATTTTTCTCTATATGGGAAGGATTGCTTCCGAAAAAAATGTAGAGGCACTTCTTCGCGCTTGGCGTCAAGTAGAGCCAGAAAATTGTCGTCTAGTAATCGTAGGGGATGGTCCCCTTCGCCCAACCCTTGAGAACAACTCACTCACAAATAAAGAAAATGATGTCCTATGGTGGGGGTATGAATCAGACTTAGAAACCAAAATAGCTCTTTTACAATGTGCGGAAGTTTTTCTTCTCCCTAGTCTTGTTGAAGGTTTATCAATTGCATTACTAGAAGCTATGTCAACTGAAACAGCCTGTATCGCAACTGACGCTGGTGCAGATGGTGAAGTTCTTGAAAATGGAGCTGGGATCGTTCTAAATACGGAAAATGTGACTTCTCAATTAAGGACTCTTTTGCCAGTCTTAAAAGATCAACCTTTACTTACTTGTGAGCTTGGGAAAAGAGCGCGTATAAGAATTCAGGAAAGATACACTCTAAAGCAAAATATAGATTCTCTTGAAAGTCTCTATTCAACTCTACTCAGTGGAAAAAATTCAATAACCCTATGCAATTTCCCGACTTCGCTCTGCAGCGGCGACAACAGCCTCAATTAACGCAGATCGTAATCCAGCCATTTCCAGATGTCTTAGAGCTGTAATAGTTGTTCCACTTGGAGATGCAACCATATCTTTTAATTGTCCTGGATGTAAATCTTTTTCCTTAAGTAATAACGATGTTCCAGCCAAAGTTCTATGAGATAAATAATTTGAGATAGAGCGAGGTAATCCTGCCGCTACCGCACCATCAGATAATGCTTCAATAATTACCGCTACATATGCAGGCCCCGAAGAAGTTAATGCTAAAAATGCGTCCAACTGTTTTTCAGGTAATTCAAAAACTTCACTAATGGGAGTGAAAATTTTTTTTACTATCAATCTATGTTCACTAGTTATCCCATCTCCCCAGGCTAATCCTGTCAGACCTGCTTTAACAAGTACAGGTGTGTTTGGGACAGCGCGAACACAAATATGTCCAGGAAAAAGCTTTTGAAGTCTGCTTAAAGTAACACCTGCTAACAAAGAAATCATCAATGGTTTTTCAGTTAGCTGTTGATTTTCTTCTTTCTTCTCCTTAATTTCACTCAATTGCTGAGGCTTAACAGCTAATAGTTTTATTGGAGAACTCCAAACCTCATCTGCATTAGGATTATCTGAAGAAACAACACGTAAACCCTTCGGAAAATTCTTTACGGCTTTCCCAACGCTTGATTCACTCCCAACAACTCCAAGAATCTGATGAGGTAGAAAGTCACCCCTATCAATTAAAGGGGTTAGAAGAGATTGAGCAATTCTCCCCAAGCCAATAACACCAAGAGATACAGGCACTTAGCTTATAGAGCTGTTGCTATTGAGTCTCCCCAAGCTGGTTCAGGAGCTGTAACAACTTCTTTTGATAACGATTCACTGTCCTTATTGACGACTGTGGAAGGCGAAGCTTCTTCTTGAAAAGAGTTAGTTACATTTACGCAACTGGGTGCAAAGAGAAAAATACTCTCTCCAACTCTTTCTTGATGACCATCTATTGCAAAAGTGCCTCCAGCAACAAAATCAACAGCTCTTTGAGCCTGATCAGGCTCCATCATGGTCAGGTTGAGTATAACGGTCTTTCTTTCACGCAAAGCTTGTATTGCTCTAGGCATTTCATCGAAACTTCTGGGCTCCATTAAATTAACTTCGGAGCTAGTAGTAGAAATACCTGGCATACCAATAACATTAGAAGATACTGAACTGTCTCTTATCTCAAAAGGATTTGACTGAGAAAGAGCTGACATTTGACCAGCAGTATCTCTTTGACTCCTATTCCCTGAGTCAAAATCATCTCCAGTTTCGTAATCGAGCTCATCAAAATCGCTATCTAAATAGTCGTCACCAGCAACGACAGCACGAAGACGGGAAATAAGCGACACCAGTTAAATCCTCTCGGGATAATTTGAGCAAGTTGGTGTTCAAACCAACTACAGAAGCATTCTAAAAAAAAGAATCGATCCTGATACTTAAATAAATAGCGTTCCTTTAAAGCGGGGGCAAGGTTTTTAATTGCTTTTATTGATATCTCGAAGAAAATTGAATTATTTCAACCGCTTGCCAAACAGTAGAGAACCCACACGAATCCAAGTTGCTCCGGCTTCAACTGCTTCTCTCCAATCATTACTCATCCCCATAGAGCACTCCTTTAATTTCAATTTATTCGCCAAATCTCGACAATCTCTAAAAAGTTTCTTTCTCTCATTCAACTCAAGTGTAATGGGAGCAATTGTCATCAATCCGATGATATTAATATTGGGCAATTCCATTAGCTTTGGCCATACACTCAAAAGCTCTTCTTTTGAAAATCCAACTTTTGCAATATCTTCTCGAAGTTTTATCTGAAGAAAAACTTTTGGATGTCGTCCTTCTTCCTCCGAAATTCTTGCAATTCTTTCAGACAAGGCTAAAGAATGTAAAGAGTGAATTACGTTAAAGTTCTTAACTACCCCCCTAACTTTATTTGACTGCAATCGACCAACAAAATGCCAACATATTCCGTTTAGGTCAGATAAATCATTTATTTTAGGTAATGCTTCTTGAAGCCGACTCTCTCCAAAATCCAATTGCCCTTTATGAAAAAATGAACGGATAGAAGAAGCTTGGTGAGACTTGCTAACTGCCAATAAATTTACTTCTGTAGGCAAAGAATTCTTGATTTGAACTAAAGATTCAGTCAAAATTTATTCCTAAATAAAAGTTTGATTAAATAATTCTTTCCATCTTTCCAATTCAGCTGACCTCTCTCTTCTACAGCGAATTAAATTCATCTCAGCATGATGCCTAGCGTCCATATATGGGACAACCTCAAATTGTGCGCCTCTTGGTTGAAGAGTAACCAAGAAAAACATCTTTTGAGCATATAAAGTTGCATATACATCTCTTCCCTCTCCTGCAGGGGAAACTAAATAGAGCATCCCAAAAGTAGGATGATTGAGATATCTCTCAGCACTCAATTTTTAAAATTTTTGCCTCTATCAAAACATTACCTCTTAAGAACCTCAAATGTTCAAAGTGTGTTTATTTATGAGTAAGTACCAAATTTGAATCTAACAATTAATCCAACCATCAAAAAAGAAATAGAAATCAGATTGACCAAAGAAAATTTCAAGATAGAAGCTTTAGGCTTGAGATAATGAGATGGGAACAATAAGCTATTTCTTGCAATAAGTGCATCAGCTCCTTGCTCTGATCTCAACAAAATATTTGCCAACAAACGTTCGCCAACAGAAAGAAGCAAAGCAAAAGAAGCTTTCAACCCAAGTTTTTTAAAGCTAATTGCCCTCGTCGCGAGAGATCTCAAAAGATTTTGCAATTCCTCTTGAACTAAAGGCATAAACCTCAATGCCAAAAGCAACTGAAAACTAATCTTATCTATAGGTAAACCTGTTATAGATAGAGGTGACAAAAACCAACTTAATGCCCATACAAGATCTTCAGGGCATGAACTTATTAACATTAAATTGACACTATGAACTACTGTAAAAATTAAAGTCGCGCTTTTAAAGCCTAATTCAGCTGAACGTCTATCGATAATCAATGGTCCTAATTTTGCCAATTCCCATGAAGATCCTGTAGCAATTGCATTTGGTAACTCTTCTGGATTTCTGACCATCACAGTTACTGATGACTCACTAGCAGGCAAGAACATAGCTAATAGACCTATAAATAATGATAAAAACAACAAGAAGCTCAGAGATCTCCACCAAATACGAAACGGTAATCCACTTAGGAATGTAAGTAAGAAAAGAGCAATAACCAAAGCAAACCTCCACTCCAAACTTGCGAGAACCGGGGTTGTCAAAAAAAATACAACCCAAACTATTTTCATTCTTGGATCAAGTACACGGAGCCATCCGCTCTCACCAGCTACATATTGCCCGATAGGAACTTTGCGTAACCAATCCATTAATCAAGAAGAAGTGTCATGTTGTTGCTTAGCCATATCTCTTTCTGCATCACGTTTTTGCTTCCCTCTCCAAAACAATTTGAGAGGTGTACCTTGAAAACCTAAACCTTCTCGCAGATGTCTCTCGACATACCTCCGATAAGTATCTCCGAATAACCTTGGTTCATTCACAAAAAGAGTAAAACTGGGGGGTCTAGTTGCAACCTGCGTTCCATAATAAAGACGTCCTTGCCTCCCACCTCGGCTAGTCGGAGGACTTCGCCAACTCAAGGCTTCCTTTAGCACTTCATTTACCACAGAAGTACTAACGCGTCGACGATGTTGCTCAACAGCTAAAGCTGCAACAGCAAACATTCCTTCAACTCGCTGCCCAGTAAGCGCCGAAGTAAACAACATATCTGCCCAATCGAGAAAATAGAGCTTCGATCTAATGTCCTTTTCCATCATTGACATCGTATGACTATCTTTTTCTACCGCATCCCATTTGTTGACCACTAGAACACAAGCTCGTCCATCATTCTCTATTTTCCCAGCTAATCTTTGATCTTGCTCAGTAACTCCATCTAAAGCATCAATAACCAATGCGCAAACATCGCTTCTTTCTATGGCCTTAAGGCTTCGATTAATTCCAAAAAACTCTGGCCCATAATCAACACTTCTTCTTCTTCTAATACCCGCTGTATCTATTAATTTCCATAATTTTCCTTCTCTCTTAAGACTCGCATCAACAGAATCTCTTGTCGTGCCACGAATTGGACTAACTATTGATCGTGATTCTCCACAAATGGAATTTAACAAACTAGATTTCCCAACATTTGGTCTGCCAACTATTGCGATTTCGATAGGATCGTCCTCTTCATTTTCTTTTTGTCTAGGAGGGAGCAGCGATACCACTTCATCAAGAAGTTCTGCAGTCCCAACTCCATGAATTGCAGAAACTGGATAAGGTTGTCCCAATCCAAGTCTCCAGAACTCAGCTGCCATAGAAATTCCTTGTTCTGGTGATTCACATTTGTTTACAGCGACAAGGGTTTTGCAAGGATGAGCTCTTAACCATTCCGCGATAGATTCATCTGCCGCAGTGATACCTTGTTGACCATCAACAATTACTAGAGCGACTGAAGCCTCTGCTAACGCAAGGTTTGCCTGCTCTCTAATTTCGGGCAGGAACTCACTATCATCCTCAAAAATAAGTCCGCCTGTATCTACAACCCTAAATTCTCTGTCACCCCAAAAACCATTTTGATAACTGCGATCTCGAGTAACACCTGGCAAGTCATGAACAATGGCTTCCCGACTCCGACATAGGCGATTCACTAAGGTCGACTTACCGACATTTGGACGGCCAATAATCGCTACAACAGGACGAACCAACTCTACTTACCTGCATAAAATTATTAATCCTTTATAGACCAATTAGGGCAATGATTCTTCATACTGATTTATGTAAGAAGTTTTGCCAAAGAAAATGCTGCCCAAAAAACAAGGTCCTTTTAAAAAGAATTCACACAAAAAACAAAAAGTTTTTAGTCTGCATACTCCATGGATGGGAATAGCTTTTACTGTTCTAGTAATCTCACAGCTACCTATTGCTATAAAAGCAAGCTTAGATATTGTGTGCCTTTCACAATTAAATAACAAAAATGATCCATCAATAAGTTGGTGTAAAAACCTTTAAGGGTTTTCTTATTAACCGAATAATGAAAAAAAATATTTCCAAGATAACTCTTCCTGGAAATGGAACAAAGAGAGTTCTCAAAAGTGTCGTGTTGCAATCACCGCTAGCAGGAGTAACTGATCAAATCTTCAGGAAACTAGTCAGAAGATGGGCTCCAGAATCTTTACTTTTCACTGAGATGGTAAACGCCAGAAGCCTGGAGCTTGGGTATGGAAGAAATAAAGTAGAAGAACTCTCAAAAGAAAAAGGTCCTATTGGAGTACAACTTTTTGATTTTCGTCTGCAATCAATGATAGATGCGGCTAAGCGAGCAGAAGACGCTGGGGCATTTCTAATTGATATCAATATGGGCTGTCCTGTAAAAAAAATCGCCAAAAAAGGAGGCGGAAGTGCTCTTTTAAAGAATTGGAATTTAGCGGCAGAATTAGTAAGTGAAGTTTCAAATGCTGTAAAAATTCCTGTCACCGTAAAAACAAGGCTTGGATGGTGTGAGAAATCTTCTGATCCAGTTAGCCTCGGACTTCTACTTCAAGATGCTGGAGCACAACTCCTTACACTTCATGGAAGAACTCGAAAACAAGGTTTTGCAGGAAAATCAAATTGGCTTGCCATTGCAGAGGTGAAAAAAGCTCTAGGAATTCCAGTAATTGCAAATGGAGACATCAAAAATTCCAATGATGCAATTAATTGCTTGAAAATTTCTAATGCTGATGGATTAATGATTGGAAGAGGTAGTCTTGGTTCTCCTTGGCTTGTAGGACAAATTAATTCCTTTTTAGAAGGTCAAGAACCAATAAAAGATCCAGATCCAAAGACAAGACTGAATATCGCCCTTGAACATCTTCAAGAACTATTAAAAGCCAAAGGTGATCATGGTCTACTTATTGCTCGAAAACATCTCAAATGGACCTGCACTGGTTTCAGTGGATCTTCAGCATTTGCTAATTGTCTCGTAAAAGCCAAAACACCACATGAAACGATTTCACTCTTAAATCAAAAAATAAATAGTCTTAACTAAATTCTTTTTATCAAAGAATTTTATTCCAATTTTGTCGCACTAATAATAAAGAGAAATAATCACACTCACCTGGAGGCACATCTATTGAATACATAATCTTTTGATCAGGAAAACCAACTTTCTTAGCGAATAAAGTCTCTTCTAAAAGATTCATCTTCTCTAACAAAGGTCTAACCCAAGACCATCTTTTCCCAAGTTTCATCAAAACAAGAATTCTTTCTAATGATCTTGCCTCCTGCAACAAAGACTCTAAAGTTTCCGGCTCTTCTGGGGTAGGTGTTATTAGTAACTGTTCTTGTTGCATCCCAAGAGGGCAATGCCCAGCAGCAGCTGCAGCAGAAAAAGAATTAATTCCAGGAATAATTTTGATTGGACATTCAGGATAATTCGACTTTATATCAAGTAATAAATAAGACCCGGTAGCAAATAAAGAAACATCTCCGACACATAAAAAAGCTACTTGCTCACCATTCGAAACTTCAAAAGCCAATTTCTCACTAGCTTCCCTCCAAGCCTGTTTCTTTAATTCAAGTTCTGAAACCATCGGGAAAATTAAAGGTATCTTTTTTTTCCCTTGCTCTATCCAAGGAGAAGCTATATCAGCAGCAAAACTATTACCTCCAAATTTAGGCACAGGGAATGCAACCACAGTTGCTTGCTTAATAGCTTCTACAGCAGCAAGAGTTAACAAGGAAGGATCACCTGGGCCAACACCAATAAGAATGAGTTGCGCTTCTGGATTAGAGTTAAATTTCAAATTACTAGTTAACATTTCCCTGTTTAGAAAAAGTATGTTTAAAAGTAGAAAATCAAACAAACAATTTCTTAATAAAATGTCTCAAATTTTTCTCAACTTTCATTAAAATTTTAGCTGTGAAACCTAGGATAAGGATGTAACTTAGAAAGCGCACTAGCTTCTATTTGAGCCAATTCTTCCAATCTTGTAAGAATTATCCTCCTTTCAAAACGCTCTTCAGAAAGAGTCCAATAGAGACAGAAATGACGAGCTTCGCTTTGGAGCAAATCCTTGTATAAGGCTCTCAATTCTTTGTCAGGACTATTCAAGGCAAGTAAAGACATTCTCTCGTGACTTCTGGCTTCTATTAACCCTGCAACCAAAAAACTATCAAGCATTCTAGATGGTTCATCCTTCCTTATATTCTTAGCCAAAACAGCACCATAAGGAGGCGCAGCTAACTGTTTCAGCGATTGTCCTCTTGAAGAGAGAAGACTTAAGACCCTCTCGAAATGCTCTAATTCTTCTCTTGCCAGAGGGCTAAGGACTTCAGAAAGTCCAGGTTCGCAGAGATAACGAAACATTAATTGAAGAGCAACTCCAGCAGCTTTTCTCTCGCAATGTGCGTGGTCAATAAGGACTTCAATTGGATGCTCAATTGCCTGTTTCAACCAAGCATCACTAGTTGAACTAGATAACCACTTTATTTTGAATTTGGATTTATCGTATTTTTTCAAACTCTAATCTCACTAATTTGATGTTCTTATATGATTTAGAAGACCTTGCATAGCAAGTTGATAACTCATAATGCCGAAACCACTTACTAATCCAATAGCTTTGTCCGAAAGGTAAGACTGATGACGAAAATCTTCTCTTGCATAAGTGTTACTTAAATGCAACTCAACATATGGAATGGAAACGCCTAAGAGGGCATCTCTAATTGCAATTGAAGTATGTGTATAGGCACCTGCATTAATAAGTATTCCATCTACTTTCTTAAATGAATCATGTATTCTCTCGACAATTTCACTCTCTGAATTACTTTGAAAGCAATCTAGGTCAACATTTTCTTTAATAGCCTTTCCCCTTAATTCCTCTTCTATAGATTCAAGATTTGTAGTCCCATATATATCTGTTTCTCTCCTACCAAGAAGGTTCAAATTTGGACCATTGATTAATAATAACTGCATGATCCAAATTAATAATGCTTCTAAATAATATCCATCCTCTTGCAAAACGCCCAAAATTTTCCATTCAAATCACCTCTAACTGATAATCTCCTCATGTGGAATGTGCGTGGGTCGGTGCCCGAGTGGTTAAAGGGGGCGGACTGTAAATCCGCTGGCTATGCCTACGTTGGTTCAAATCCAACCCGGCCCACCTTCCACAAGCCCTTGTAGCTCAGCGGTAGAGCACTCCCTTGGTAAGGGAGAGGTCTCGGGTTCAAGTCCCGACGAGGGCACTGAGATCTTTAGGGATAAGCTTTTATGTGAGGACAGTAAAAGTGTTACAAGAATTTCTTAAAAATATTCGAAAATTGATCAGTTAATCCTTCTGATGTTCAGGTGCAAATTTTGAATCTGTCAAACGATTCTTGTTAGCCCAGTCGACTCTCTCTTGCCACTTGGCTTCTATATACCGTTTTTTCATACGCTGTACTTCTGAAAGATAGTTATCAGGGGTAGCTCTTAGATCTATTTCATCATTCATTTCACTTTTAGCTTTCTGCCGTTCAACTGTTATCCATCTCCGTCGAGTCAAGGCCCAACCAACCAACAAACCAAGTAAAAAAATTATGAATGCAATCATTTTGAATTGTCAATTTAGTTGAAGTTAACCACATTAAGGTCAAAATTTTTATCTTTGATCATTTCCCTTACTTAAACCTCTCTACCACAGGAATGAAAAATTAATCTAGATAAGCTAAAAAAGAGAAAGAGATCGAAATTTAAATGAAGGAAATACAAGCTGGTGCAGACTCAGCGCAAGTGGGAATAAAATTTAAAATCATTGTTATTTCGTTAGCCATTGTTTTAAATGCAATAGTCTTTACCTGGTATTTCTTTGTTTCAGGCCTAAGGTAAAAAATCATTGACCACTATCTTCATTATTGAGATTACCTTATTCACTACAATGACTGGAATAATAGCTATAAAAGAAGAGGCCTACACCTCAACTTTTGCACTAAAAATCAAATAGTAGAGAATGATATAGAGGATTATTAACAGGCATTGAATTACTTGTAAGTCTCGAGAAACTCCTTAAAATCAAATAAAATCAGGTCCCAATGGGTATCACTCATTGGAGTTAACAGGGAAAATGGTCAACTCTTAAGAGCAGAAATATGGATTGGGATAGGATCAGCGTTCTCCTGGGTCGCTCTAATTGACTAGAGAATTTCAAAAGGACTGAAATTAGCATTGCCAAAAGCAATGTACTTAATTTTCTGCACGAAAGATATCTTTATCCACAAGGATTCAGGTCATATGGCTTTAGTTGTGAAATTAGATAAAATATAGAAAGCAAAGGAATATTTATGTCTTCTCGTGAAGGTCAAGCCATGAAGTCCCTCGAGGTAGCTTTAGACCATGCTCTGGCCAGAATCAATGAATTAGAAGGGGAAGACAGACTTGCTTTCGCAAATGAATATAAGGAATGGCTTGCTGATGATGAGTTAAAGGAAAGAGTCTGGTTCTCGATCCCTCCAAAATAATGAAGACTAGCTTTATGAAAGTTAGGGGTATAGGAGATAATTATCTAGTTAAATATCCGCATAAATAGTATATATAGGCCAATTGTATTGCTTTATTTTCAGCAAATTGTGTTATTGCCTACAGCACCAAAAGATATTTCTTGCTAATTTATAGAAAGTTTCATAAAGGAGGTGATCCATTGTCGCATCTACCAATCGGTCAGGAGTCAATGGGAAGAAAATCAGTTTGCCATTCTCTGGCTCCTGCCTTGAAAGGTTTCATAATTAATAGGTTTATATAGGAATCGTTGAATCCTATTAATTATTTAAGAGCTGGTTACATAGTAACTAGCTCTTTTTTTATTGAACAAGTCTACAATATTTAACTAAATAAAAGGAACCTGATTTTCAGAATAACTCTTCATCTATTTGAATATTATTATCTTATGAGAAGGGTTTAAAGATTAATATTTCTTATATTCACTTGCTTAATCAAAAGATTAAATCAATCAATCTATAATTGATCAGTATTAATAAAAAAGGAAATAAAGATAGACCTAAAGTTATCAACTTTGTATTTTTAGATTCGGCTCTCTTAAGGAAATTAAGATACATTTCAATTATATTTAATTGAATTACTATACTCCATAAGAATAATAGCCAATGTCGTTAAATACACAGAAATAATTCTATCTTGAATTAATCCATATACTTTGATGAAAGCAGCTCAAACTGATCAATATGAACTTCAAATGGAATAAAAGTTTTTAAATCTAAGTCTTCATGATAGATAAACTTTTATCATTTTTAATCCTATTTATTCTAGATTTCTTAACTCTTATTTTTTTTAATTCATGCATACCATCTATAAGCTTATAAGAAGATTTCAACTGACTGCAGATATGCTCGGTATTATCAATTGAACTAAGTCTATACAAGATTTTTTCGATCTTATTCTTACTATCAATAAAAACATCACATTCTTTTGTCCCTGCTTCTTCTGCCATCTGATAGTTTTTTTTTAATTAAACAATAATAAAAGCTATCTATCTGTATATAGATATACATTTTCTTTCACAAATAGTCATTCTAATAAATATCTTGGTCTATGTTTAATGCTTCAGAACCTAACCCCTTATTCAACCATCCTCTAACAATAATTGAGACTGATGCTATTTTACTCAAATAGATTCTTTCAGATAGTTCGACTTTTTCCTGTCTTTCAATGCGACAAATAATCTCTTGAACACGAATTCGAGTAGCAGTAGAAAGCATCGAACAATTAAAGTTACTATTTTTTAGTCGGTTCTCAGCTTCCTGCTGTTCATTGTGAACAAAATATTTCAGATCAACTTCTTGATAGGCTTACAGAAGACTTACTTTCCTTAGCTATACGTATTAGATAGCTCTAAGTAGAGATATCATTAAAAGCATATCTAGATTTTACTAGTAGAAGGTAGATATGCTTCCTTATGATTGGCCATAATTAATCATTGGCAAAATATTTTTGATGTATTTGCAGAAAGGTACGGCTGGAGATCAAAGCGAATATAAATTTCTATTTAGTAGTTTTTATAACTACGAAAAAAGGTTTTAAACACTTTTATTAAATATAACAGAATCAATTTAAAATTTCTGCCAGATTTATAGGTCTCTCCTTCTTCTCACAGGCAAAAGAGCTATTCATTTATATAAATTTAAATATAGTTAGTTGCTATAAAATAATTATCTAAGTGTTCTAGTGTTCTAGTGTTAATTTTGGATTTACCCTCCTAAATTTAAATGATAATTAGAAAACTGAATCAATAATTTAAACCAAAAGAATCTATAGATAAGAATTAGGTAGATATCGCAACACGAAAAAAGGGCCGACATATGGCCCTCAAAAACATTGGAGTAAAATCGGGCTAAAAGATCCCAGGAATAAGTTGACCTGTTACTGCATAAGCACCAACACCAGAAACGATACCCAACATTGCAGCCCATCCGTTGTACTTTTCAGCCTCGTCAGGTTTAAAGTTTTCAGACAGCCATGTGGTGATTTTTTCTTTCATAAGAAATCAAATATAGGTTAATTCAAACTTATCTACATAAAGTGATCAATTCAGCTAAATCGACTACAAAGTCTAGCTAATAAAATTTATACAAAGGATATTTATATATATTGGTATATCTTGAAGGGTATTACCTAATACATATCTAAGTGGGATTTTCCTTGCCCAGACAAGTGAAAAATAAAAAAGCTGCCAGAATCTCAAAGGAGTTTAGAATGAAATGAGTCAAAACTATTTAACTTAAATAGAGGATTTTGGAGCTGACAATATAAATCAGCAAAGCTATGGAAGCGATTGCTGTAATAACACCACCTAAGATCAGCTTATTTGACCTTTCTGATTCCACCTCTTTTTTTTCTTTTTTTTGCTTTTTGTCCATAGAGATTACATTCTATTTTTCTAATTTACACAGTTACATTTTTTATACCCATTTTCTCTAAATCGTCGAAAGAGAAAGCAAATCTATTTTTCAATAAATACCCACCTCAGCTTCAAAGCGCAAAAACAAATTGAGGATTTAAAATCGACTTTTCTACAAGGCATTGATGCTGAACATAATTCTAAGCCAGAGTTTTCCACATTTTCACACCCAGCATTAGTATTGGATGGAATGATCCTTGCTAGTGACAAAGTAATAAGTGGATTAATTACATGATTGGGGAGAGAGCAAAAAGTCAAGTATCCCAATGGATCTCAGGATCAGTGTATAAAGGAATGCATCTCTTTGTAATTGTCATAATCTTTTGACCTTGTCAGAGAAAAACAATAATTGTGGAAAAGTATCAATCCGTACCTCCTGGCTTCAGTTTCCTCTAGGGAGCTTAATTAGTCAGTCTTTTTTAACTTCTTTCATGCTCACAAAGGTATCAATAGGTACTTTTTTGACTGCCTATAAATTTTCTTTGGTTGCATTGCATAAAAAATAGAGTAATTTTGCTCTTATAAAAAATTACAAATTTGATGGAAGAGCACTCGAGTAATGGAAAAATCAATTTACCTGTCGAAATGGATTGGGAGATTCTTGAGACTTTTTCTCAATCAGCATTATCTAGTTTTATTGAAGAGATCGAAAAACAAGCTTCTAGAGTTGACATTCCTCTAAGTAAATAAATTAATAGAGCAATTTTCTTGCACTTGGGTTTAAATCACATTGTTTCTAATAGACACATATAATTCGTAAACAAACTTTGCTGGCATTTAGCATTTTTTCGAATGACAATTGAAACAACTACATTCACCTTCAGGATTTCTGTTCATTTTGAAAAATGGGCTGCATTGTTTGATAGTCCCGAAGCAGCCAAAATGCATCAAGAGGCCGGAATAAAAACCTTATATAGAGGAATAAATAAGGATGATCCTCAGTCAGTTATAGTCATCCATCAAGCAGAAGAAGGAGCAGCAAAAGCAATGTTTGAAGGGGCAAGAGAAATGATTGAAGCTGGAGGCCATATTTATGATTCGACTGTTATCACAAGTTACTTGGCCAACTAAGTTCAAACTGATTGCAGCGAAAGTGAAATAGCTCTTTGTATAGAAAGCTTTCTTTATGTGTAACAAATAAGGCATTATGGACTTGATTCGTCTGGATGAAAATGTCTAATTCTGTATTTAAAATCAATATTGAGATTGACCAAGTTCAAAAAAATTTTAGCTGCAGGTCTGATCAGACAGTATTAGAAGCTGCTACTGATGCAGGTGTGGAATTACCAAGTTCTTGTCTTGTTGGAATGTGTTGTACATGTGCTGCGTTATTAAAAGAAGGTTCAGTAGATATGGATGCAATGGGTCTCCGAAGTGAACTTCAAGAAGAAGGTTATGTTCTTCTATGTCAGGCATTTCCTAAGTCAAATTTGTACTTAGTTGCCAATCAATTTGATGTCGTCTGGGAACAACGATAATAATTAAACCCTCTTCAACTGTATTTAACAATCACTTTGAATTCCAAAATACTCTTAAAAACATTTAAATCCTTAAAAGGTGCGGATAGTGAGAGATTAGATAAATCAAGAGTAATCTTTTTATCTGGAGAACGTGCAAAAAAAATTTACCTAATTAAAAAGGGAGTCGTTCGCTTATCACGAATATGCCAATCTGGAGAAGAAACAACAATTAGTTTGTTAAAAGAGAATTGTCTTATTGGTATCACCTCTCTTTTGAATGAACACCAATCAAAAAAGAGTTATCTTCTTACCGCTTTAACACAGGTGGAAATGGATGCTGCACCTATATCCTCAGCAAAAAACGCAATAGAACTCGATAGAGATCTTAGATTGACTTTACTTGAAGGGTTATCTAGTCGTATCTTGCATGCTGAGGCCATGATTGAAACATTGGCTCAGCCAGATACACCTTCTCGATTAGTTGGTTTTCTTTTGATTCTTTGCAAGGACTTTGGAATTCAAGAATCGAAAGGTATAACTATTGATCTCACTCTTTCTCACCATGAAATTGCAAAATCAATTGGATCTACACGAGGTACCGTTTGTCGTCTATTAGGTGAGTTAAGAAATTCCGGCTATTTAAAGATTGACAACCAAAAAATAATGATCTTTGATCAGAAAAATCTTACCAAATCTTTGAGTTAAAATCTCTCATGATTTATTAAAAGGAAATGGGCTTCTCAATCTTAAATAAAAGGTCAAAATGTGTATGTTTAATTTTTTTAACAACAATTGCTGGCGGAATTTCTTATAACTTTCCAATCGATATTTATGATTTCATACCTCAAGAAATGGTCCATAACTACAAACCTCATCATTGCAAAGCAAGTGAGGATGTTGGATGCAAAGGATAAATCATGGTGAAAATACTAACAAAGTTGACTTGAATCGATGTCTATATATTTTCTATATTGTTACCTTTTTAATAGGTGTCCTTTTGAACTTCGCCGATAGCAAATCATATCTAAAATACTTCCGCCCCCTACTTATCATTTAACTTTTGAATATTAAGAAGATCACTTAGATTCTATGTGCCTTATTCTGTACTAGCTTATACCAATTAGTCTTAATGATGATATTCAAAACTTGGGAAAGTTTGCTTTTTACAAATAAAAAGTAATACTAAGTATGATAAAGATATGTATCTTCATGACTATTCGTACAAAGTTTTCACTCCTGAAATCAAAGTTAATTCTATTCTTCAAGAAAGAAAGTAAGAATATTGAAGATTCAGAAAAATGTGAAAACCTAACAACACTTCCTGGAATCGGGATTAAAAACTGTAAAGTTTTTTTTGATGCAGGCTACAAGACTCCAGAAGCGATAATTGCAGCGGCAGATAAAGACTTGATGTCTATTCCAGGGGTTGGAATTACTTTTATAAAAAACCTAAGAAAGAAAGTCGGGAGAATTTAAAATTTAAACTAGAAGAAATAGTAACTAACCTATAACTTTAGCTCCTGAAGATCTTTATCAAAATTTATTATTTTGACCTTATTTGCATATTACGAATGGCAACCTGGTTACAAATATCACAAATTAGAGGATTAATTATTAATACGTTGCATTATTGGTCGCATTTGACCAAAATCATCATCATCATCGTCTTTAAAGCCGAAGAAGAACCAAGTTATAGCAAGTAATGCTAATGAGCTAGATAAAGTAATTGCCTGAAATTCATTCATTTATTCACTTACAACTCATTCAATATTAGGCTAATGATCTTTTTTTTTAGTAACCTTAGCTACTTTTCATGTATTTTGAAACAGAGCTAGATTGAAAAGTATTCAATAAGAAATGATTATTCTTGAAGATTTACCTCTAAATATACAATCAAAATTACATTTTCGATTTTTTAAAAGATATTTAATCAAATTCGTCCAAATTCAACTCTCTGGAATGAATTTTTATCTAACATATAGATACTTTTATAGTGATTCTGAGCATATTCTTAAGTCTAGCAAAAAAAGTAATATACCAATTAATGATTTAATAAGAAAATCTTTACTCAAATTTATTATAATTATTTAAAGAAGAAATTGATTCGCTTGAACTGAATTCTTAATATTACAAGCAAGGGCTTTTATAAGAATTTTAGAAGTTAGGTTGATTCGAAAAAAAGATAGTTGGTACTCTCAGAAGAGAGATCCAAAATCACTACTCCCTTGAGATCTGAATATGGAGCAAAAAAACAACCAACCCTGGAAAATCTGGTTATTTGTAATTGGATTAAACTTGATCGGCTTAGTCGGAGCAATATATTTACAATCAAAAGGAATAAATGTCTTCTCACTTGGAGGGAAATCTTAAGAAAACTCCCTAATGAGTTAGATAGGGAAATAGTCCTAGGTCTTATTGGGAAAAGTACACCTGTTTTACGTATTAAATACCATTGTGACTTTGATTTAATTCATAACCACTTTCCATAGTTAGCAGAATTGTCTCTCAATTATTCTTCGTCTTCTACTTTTACAATACGAACTCTTAGTCCAAGGTACAAAATAAGTCCCCCTATTAGAGGGGTCCAAAGTTGAAAATGATGCAAATCATGAGACTGTAGAAATTCCATTCATTTTTCAAATATGTGTTAAGCCGAACATGATTCCTTTGCTTAAGGCCCATCCAATGCCGAGACAAGTTGCAACGGTTAAAAGGGTTTTTAATAAGTCCATTTCTAATTAGTCCCTTCCATAAGCAGTTCTCAAACTACCTGCAAAATTAAATTGAACTCCCTCAGTAGATGAACCCAAGTTCTGTATAAGCTTAGAGCCGGCAAATCTTGATTGTGACGATGCATAAAATGATTGATTATTCTGTATAACTTTTTTCTTCGCTGCTGGTTTAGTTGGTGCTGATGCTGTCATGGGAATTGGCGCTAGTTATAGCAAAATAAACATAAATTACTCATTATTTTCCTTAGATGCATTTTTCTTATTTATATTTTATCTGCATTTTTGCTTTAAAGCTTTTTGAATAAGGCATAGAAAGAATATAGTTCAATTACTATTGAATAAAATCTAAGATAATGTCAAAAGCTACTAGAAGAATTTCATGAAAAAAAAGTCATTCCTTCAAATGATCTTCATATTAGGATTATCTCTGCCTCTAATAAGTTGCTCACAGCAAAAAGGAGATAGCCCGATGCCTGCTCTTTTCGAAAGCAAAATAGAGGCCGAAAAAGCCGCCAAAAAATTCGGCTGTAAAGGTGCTCATAAAATGGGAAACAAGTGGATGCCTTGCGAAAAGCATGGGGATCATGAAAAGCCAAACAAGCATAGTGTTCACGAACATCATCACCATCACTAGGTTCTAATTAACAAATTCAGCTGAGTAGAAAACTTTCTAGAAATAGCTTACATATATCTGTTCTGCCTTATCCTCCTTACCCCACAAGTAGCTTTCTTAGCTGGACCCATACAACAAAAGTGTTGACAGCAGGTAAGTACAGTTATTAGTATATATGTACTATCGATAGTTGTATGATTAATTCTCCTGCATCTCCCTACGCTGTCTTCCGAGCAGAAGACTGCAATTCAGCAACTTGTTCACCTATTGGACTTGGCCAATGTCTACGTATTAGACCTCAAAAATACTATCCAAAGCGAACTATTCGAAGAAAAAGAGAGGCCGAAATTTCAACTAAAATTGGGACAATAGATCACGTTCAACTTGCGTTTGCATGAGATACAAAACGAGCTTTAATCCCAATACAATATTTCCAAAAGTTTCTTAAGAGTATTTTCCCAAAAATCTAATCTCAAATGAATCTTTAGTCTCTCTCTTTCATCCTTGAATGCAGCTACCAGAGAAAAAGAGACTCTAATTTCCAGAGGTAATTTAAATCTATGAAGCTCTTGAAAATTAAGATTTTTTAGGAGAGAGCCTATCAAGCTTTTCCTTTTGAATCTTTCTTTTTTTTGTTTCCTCTTTAATACGTCCGAAACTATTTTTAACTGCGTAGAAAATAAAAATTACATTAACAATAGCAAATAAAATAATTACCAAAACAATATTTTCAAGGCCAGAGGGGGAACTTAAATATTCAACCAGTAAGTCTGGGTCATAATTCATAGCCAAGCCTCTTGATCAATTCCTTTTTTAAATAATAAAAGCTTATATGCATAATTAAATTAGTTGTGATGAACTGAACCAAACCCATTAGAAACACAACAATAAGAGAAAAAATCTTTAAACACTGAGAAATTTTTCAATCACAACTTTACTAAGATCTTTCGTTTGACCACTGGCAACAATTCCTCCACGCTGCATTGCATAATACCTATCAGCTTGACGTACAAAATGCAAGTGCTGTTCAACGAGTAGAACACTTATTCCTGTTTCAGAAATTATTGTTTTAACCGCAGACTCAATGGCTTGAATAATGCTTGGTTGGATTCCTTCTGTTGGTTCATCAAGTAATAAAACTTTTGGGCGACCGAGTAATGCCCTTCCAATTGCCAATTGTTGTTGTTGACCTCCACTTAGATCTCCTCCTTTTCGATAAAGAAAGGTTTGCAGTATCGGAAAAAGATCAAAGATGAATGGATCAATTCCTTTGTTTTTTGAAATACCTCCTGGAAGTGCTTCCATTCCGAGATTTAGGTTTTCCTCAACAGTTAAATAAGGAATAATTTCTCTCCCTTGAGGTACATAAGCTATCCCAGAACGGGCTCTTTGGTATGGTCTTTTTCTGATTATTGAATTACCTTCAAAAGAAATTTCACCTTTTCTAGGCTTTAACAAACCAATGATAGATTTCAACAAAGTAGTTTTTCCAACACCATTCCTACCAATCAGACAAACCATTTCTCCTTTATTTAAATTTATATCTACATCTCGAAGAATATGACTTTCTCCATAGTAGGTGTTTAAACCAGTAACCTCTAAAAGTGTCATAGCTTTTCCTCCTCGGGTTGGCCTAGATAAACTTCAATAACTTTCGGGTCATTTTGAACTGTTTCCATTGATCCTTCACATAAAACTTGGCCTTGGTGCAAGACTGTTACAGGACTATCTAGTCGTCTAATAAATTCCATATCGTGATCAATGACTAGAACAGTATTTTCTCCTGATAAAGATTTTAAAAGATCTGCTGTTAATTCTGTTTCTTCGTCAGTAAGACCTGCAACAGGCTCATCAACAAGTAATAGATCTGGTTTTTGGCCAACCAGCATAGCGATCTCCAGCCATTGCTTTTGTCCATGAGAGAGTGAACCAGCAAGGCTAGTTGCCCGAGAATTCAAATTAATAATATTCATTAGTTGACTAATACGATCTATTTGCAATCCTTGTAATCTTCCTAGCAAAAGAGGAAAAGGTTTCTTAGGGATAGCTACTGCTAAAGCAAGATTGTCATATACAGATAAATTCTCAAAAACTCTTGGACTTTGAAATTTTCTTCCAATACCGAGTCTCGCAATACGATGCTCGCGTTTACCTATAAGAGATTGCTCTTTAAAAATTACATCCCCATTAGTTGGCCTTACCTTACCAGTAATTACATCTAGAAATGTTGTCTTACCTGCTCCATTGGGTCCTATGACTGCTCTTAATTCTCCTGGTTGAAGAGATAGGTTTAGATTCTCTAAGGCTAAAAAACCTTCGAAACTAACTGTTATATCTTTAAGCTGAAGAAGCGGACTGCTCATACTTTCATGTCCTCTCTATCAGCAATCTCAAGCTTTGGGTAAGTAGCTATATTACGAGAAAAGCCTACTTTTACAAGCAAGTTTCTTATACCTCCTCGCTGAATCCAACCAAGTACACCTTCAGGCAAAGCTGTTACGACCAAAATAAATAAACCTCCTTGAATAAACATCCAACTTGCTGGGAGAGCCTCACTAACCAGACTCTTGGCATAATTAATCACTACGGCACCCAAAATTGCACCTAACAGAGTTCCTCTACCTCCTACTGCAACCCAAATAACCATCTCAATTGAAAATGGCACTGTCATAAACTGTGGAGAAACTATTCCAGATTGAACTGTGTATAAAGCTCCTGATATACCTGCCAAACCTCCTGCTATTGCAAAAATAATTGTTTTAAAAATTGTAGGGTTATAGCCAGTAAACCTAACTCTAGCTTCATCATCACGGATAGCTATAAGAATATTTCCAAAGCGATCACGAACAATCCATTTAGAAAACAACCAGGCAAAAATGACCAGCACTGCAGATATCCAGAAAAACCATCTTTGGACAACATCAGAGCCAACCATTTGGCCAAAAAGAAGTGTTACATCTGTTTTCAAACCATTGGTGCCGTTAATTAGTTTTTGTTGCCCATTGAAAAGATTAAAAAAGACCAATAAAGATGCTTGCGTAAGAATTGAAAAATAAACTCCTTTAATACGATTTCTAAAAACCAAGAAGCCTAAAACTCCAGCAACAAGTGAAGGTATTAACCAGATTGCTATTAATGCAAAAATCGGAGAGTTAAAAGGTTCCCAAAAGAAAGGTAGTTTTTCCACTCCATATAGGCCAAAAAATTCCGGGATTCCATTAGGGAACTCAAATGCACTGTTGAGCTGAAGGTACATTGCCGCACAATAACCCCCTAAAGCAAAGAAAATGCCTTGGCCCAAACTTAATAAACCTGTAAATCCCCAGATCAAATCGACTCCAAGAGCAACAATTGCGAGTGATAGATAACGACCTAATAGATTCAATCTAAAAACTGGCAAAACTGCTGGAGCAGCAATAATTGCAGCAATGATTACCACCCAAATCATTAAAGATATCCAAGCTTGGGTTTTTCGAGAGTTATTCATAATTTATGACTCCACCATGCGACCTTTCTGAGGAAATAATCCTGCAGGTCTAAACTGCAAAAAAATGACTATCAAAGCAAATATCATTACTCTTGCCATGCTTGTTGTAGCAAAAAAGTCTATGGTTGATGCTAGTGGAGAAGGCATCGTTGGCCATATCGTTAAAAGTCTGCCCGCTCCTATAAGATCTGTCATCACTCCAATAGATAAAGACGCAATAATCGTTCCTAATAAATTGCCAACTCCACCTAGAACCACAACCATAAAGCATCCAACTATATAACTACCCCCAACATTAGGACCTACTGAACCAAGCAATGAGACTGCAACACCAGCAACTCCAGCCAAACCAGAACCGATGCCAAAAGTTAAAACGTCAACTGTTTCCGTTGAAATCCCTAAGCAGTCACTCATTGATCTATTTTGTGTTACCGCCCTAATACGTATTCCCCAAGAACTCTTACTAAGAAAAATACTAACCAAAACAACTGAAATAAGTGTAATTAGAATTATTAATAAACGAGTTTTAGGAAATGTTGTTCCAAAAACTTCGATACCACCTCTCATCCAAGATGGAGCAGTTACATCAACATTTCTTGCACTTGCTCTCCCCAACTTGCTAACTAAAGAAGATAAAATACCACCAGTAGTAATACCGGCAATAGCTGAGAGAAACCAAGTTCCTGCTTTGATGAATTTTCCTTTAGTGCCGGCTAGCAAATCATCAGGTAGCAATAGAGGGGAAGATAAGGCGATTAAAAGTGCAACCACTACACCACTGCCATAAGCGAGCGGTACACTTCTTACAAATTGTTGGAGGATAAGACTCACACCCCATGTCGCAAGTAATGTTTCCAGAGGACTTCCATAGAGACGTTTAATAATCGATCGCTCTAACAATATCCCGACTACGCCGCTAACAATAAAAGCAATTCCTATCGCCACTATGACATATATGTCATAAAAGGGCTTCAGCATAGGAATTTGCTTAAAGAGTAATTGAGTTACATAAGTTGAATAAGCCCCGAGCATCATCAACTCTCCATGAGCAAGGTTGATAACACCCATTAGTCCAAAAACTATTGCTAGGCCAAGTGCTGCGACAAGCAAAACTGAGCCAATAGCAACACCATTAAACAGACTTTCAATAATAAGTTGCACTAGCTTTAAATCATTTTTTATAAAAGAATAGGAGCCATAAAGGCTCCTATTCTTAAGTATTTATAAAGTAAAAATTACTTTATAGCTTGTATTTTTCACCTTTTGAAGAATCAGTCCAATCACATGCATACCCTTTTGAACTTGGATGCTTTTGATTCCAAGCCTGAGGAGTAACTACTCCAGTTTCTTCAAGGATTGTAAAGCCACCAGATGAGTTAATTTGACCTATCCTGACTGTTTGAGATAGGTGATGATTAGGCATAACTTCAACAGGACCTTGTGGAGCGTTGAATGTCTGACCGACTAAAGCTTCTCTAACTGCATTGTCATCAAAGGTTCCAGCAGCTTCCACTGCTTGTTTCCATAAATAAACCATGTTATATGCTGACTCCTGAGGATCAGCTACAACGCGATCTTCGCCCCATCTCTTTTTGAAACTAGCTGCAAATTTCTTGGATGCAGGAGTATCAATAGACATCATATAATTCCAAGCACCATAATGTCCCTCAAGGAATTCAGGACCTATTGTGCTTATTTCTTCTTCTGCAATTGAATAATTCATAACATAGTAACCATTTGCAGGTGTAATTCCTGCGTCTTGAATTTGCTTAAAGAAAGCTACATTCTGATCGCCATTTAATGTATTGATAATTATTCCACCAGAAGGAAGAGCAACTTTTATCTTCGAAATAATTGGAGCAACCTCTGTATTCCCTAAAGGTAAATAATCTTCTCCTACAACCTTCCCTCCTAATTGCGCTACCTGAGCTTTTGTAATCGTATTAGAGGTTCTTGGGAAGACATAATCTGAGCCAACCAAGAAAAATGGTTTTCCAGCAGCTGGTGAGCGCTTGTACATGAAGTCAGTAGCTGGTTCAGACTGCTGATTAGGCGTTGCACCTGTATAGAAAATATTGTTAGAGCATTCTTGAGCTTCATATTGAATTGGATAGTAAAGGAATGAATCCTTAGATTCATACACAGGAAGCATTGCCTTCCGACTTGCAGAAGTCCAACCTCCAAATACAACTGGAACACCATCCTGATCAATTAACTTCTTAGATTTTTCAGCAAAGGTTGGCCAGTCAGAAGCACCATCTTCAACAATATATTCAATCTTATAAAATTTTCCGTCTACAAAAACACCACCTGCTGCATTGATTTCCTCAATAGCCATTTTCTCAGTATCAACAAGAGTTGATTCTGAAATTGCCATTGTCCCAGATAGTGAATGCAAGATACCTACCGTGACTGAGTCATCAAAAGCACTTCCCGAGGTGTCAGAACCTCCACAAGCAGTTAATGTCGTAGCTAAAGAGGCAGTCGCCAATCCTGCAAAAATTCGTTTAGATAGCTTCATGAAAAACAAAAACTTTGAGATAACACCCAAATTCATGGATATGAAAGAAGGTATCTAAAAAAATATCAATCGTTTTGTATCAAAAAGAACTTTTTTTTTAATTGCCTTGAAACAAAAATATTATTCAGTATCTCTCTATACGAAATCTTTGGCATTTGGTATTTGAAAGCACAAAAACTCTTCAATTTTTTCTATCCCCTCTCCAGTTTTGGTATTCGCAAAACACCATGGACGTTTACCTCTCATTAACGATGTATCTCTCGCCATAATTCTTAAATCTGCTCCTACCATATCCGCTAAATCAATTTTATTAATAACTAACAAATCTGAGCGCGTTATTCCAGGTCCGCCTTTTCTGGGAATTTTATCGCCTGCTGCAACATCAATAATATAAATACAGGTGTCAACTAATTCTGGGCTAAAGCTAGCCGCAAGATTATCTCCACCACTTTCGACAAAGATAAAGTCCAACTTTAAGAATTTATGTTCGAGATCTTCAACGGCATTTCGATTTATAGAGCAATCCTCTCTAATTGCAGTATGAGGGCATCCTCCTGTTTCAACTCCTTTAATACGATCAGGTTCTAAGGCCTTTTCTTTCGTTAAAAAATTAGCATCTTCTTGTGTGTATATATCATTAGTAACAACAGCTATCTCGAATTTACTTTTAAGCCTTTTACATAGGCTATGAATAATAGCTGTCTTCCCAGAACCAACTGGTCCAGCGATGCCAACTCTCAATTTACTACTCATTAGCTTCTAAATAATCTTGAATAAAGTTCTACATGAGACTGCTGGGCCATCGTAGCTCCTATATCACTTGTCCATAATTCACTTGGGTTTTGCTTTAACAAAATATCAGATTGAACTTGAATAAGTGGCAAAAGTTTATTTTGAATTTTCTGCGCTTTAGTAGGTCCTAATGCCAACAATCTCAATGATGCACTTAACTGATTTGCAATCCAGCTATATAAATATGCTTCTATCATATCAATTTTAGATATTTCCCAACAAATTCCAGCCCATGAAAAACCTATAGTCCAAGTTACATCGCAAATTTCAAATGGGATTGAATGACCAAGTTCTTTTAAAAGTTGTATAAGCGAGCGTCCCATTTGCAATTGTTGTGAACGTACTTCAGAGGAATCTCTCAATGAAAGAATCCGTGAATTGGATTGAATGATTTGCTCTCTATATCTATCATCGTTAGTCTTTCTCCACATATCAAAATCATCCATAATATTAGAAATAGAACATGCTTCAATTCTTACTTGCCCCCTCACAAGTTCACTTTGAATCCATTCATAAAGAGTCTGTTCGTTTGTAATAACTTCGTTTTGCACTAACCATTCAAGCCCTTCTGAATAACTAAAAGCCCCTATAGGCAAAGCAGGACTTGTTAACTGTAAAAGTTCAAGTTTCATTGCAATTCGTATTACTACTCATAAGCGCCATGCTCCGGAAAAAATTCTCTCTCTACAACATCTATACTGAAACCAAGTCCTTTCAACATTTTATGCATAACCAGATCATTTAATAAGAATAACTCATTTTCACAGATTTCGACCTCTACATGTCTATTACCTAAATGGTATGCAGCTTTGGATAAAGATGATTGAGAGTGAGACTTTACTCTAAGTAATTCTTCTTCCGAAGCAGTTACGGCAACTGTTATTTTAGGATTATTTCCTCCTAAAAATTCTCCTGGCAATAATTTGCTCCCACGAGGTAACAAAAGAATGACTTCAGTTCCATCAGAAGTAATTCTTCTTCCTCTTAATTGGGTTCTTTCTCCTGCTGTTAAAGGAAGAATGAGACAATTTTTGTCTGCACTTCTTTTAGACCTACAAGTTAGATGGATTGGTTGTTTGGACAATCTTTATTTGTATGCTTGTTGAAAAGCTTATATGTTTTTTTCATTTCAGGAACGTACCTTTAGCAAGATGACTAAGTCTGCTCAATTAATACGATGAGTCAACCATGGCAAGGGAGATGTGACCTAAGGTTTCTTACTAACTCCCGAACAAATCAAGATTCAACTGCGATCAATACTTTACATCAAGGAAAATGCAAAGCTCCCTTAAAAATGATGAAAGCATTTTCTAATAAAGATGGCAGATGCGAATTACCAATTCTTCATAGTGCTGGAGGTTTGGTAGGAGGGGATCAGCTTTCGATAAATATTCATGGAGGTATCAATACAAGTGCCTTAGTTTCTACAGTAGCCGCTCAAAAAGTCTATGGAAGTGTGGGTAGATCTTTATTATTCCCAGAAGGAAAATGGTCAAAACAAAAATGTTCTTTTCATCTTGAGAAAAATTCAGATCTAGAATGGATTCCTCAAGAATTGATCATGTATAAAGGAGGGTTATATGAACAAAATATGATTGTCTCACTATCTTCGACATCAAGTTTCCTATGCGTAGATATTGTAAGACTTGGGAGAACAGCCGCAGGCGAAACACTTGAGAATGGTAGCTGGAGGTCTTCACTAGAAATAAAAAGACAATTGGCAAATAAGCTGCATTTAGAATTCATAGATCGATTGGAATTAAGTGGTGATTCTCTTAGCTCAATTCATGGAATGAATAATCAACCTGTTTTTGGATCATTAATTTGGATAATGCCAGAATTTATATCCAAGGAATCTCTCCCAGACTTCCTAAAAAAATGTCGTGAAGAAAGATCAGGATTACATGGCTCTATGGCCTGTAGCCAGTTAAAGAACGGTATTTCCGCAAGATATATCGGTTCTTCTACTAAAGATGCTCGATTTTGGTTTTATAGAATATGGAAACAATCGAGAATTCTGCGAAAATTATCCCCTCCTGGATATCTAAGAATTTGGCCAATGCAAGAAGTTCCTGTCTAATAAAGTGTCCATAGCGAACTTTAAATAGAAAAATAATTTGTAAATATACATATGTACTAAAAATCATATGAATTTAAGTCCGCAAGAAAAAGACAAGCTCCATGTTGTTACAGCTGCTCTACTTGCAGAACGGAGATTGAATCGTGGGTTAAAGCTTAACCATCCTGAATCAATAGCTTGGCTCAGTTTTCAAATACTAGAAGGCGCTCGAGATGGGAAAAGTGTCTCAGATTTGATGGCAGAAGGCACAAACTGGTTGTCTAAATCCCAAGTAATGGAAGGGATCCCAGATTTAATAGATGAGGTTCAAATAGAAGCTGTTTTTCCTGATGGAACAAAGCTTGTAACTCTTCATAACCCTATTCGCTAATTCATCAAATGAGTTCTCTAATCCCAGGCGAATTAATTACAGAAAATGGAACCATTGAACTTAACAAAAACAGAGAAGTTACTCATGTCATGGTTTCAAATAAAGCTGATAGGCCAATACAAGTAGGGTCTCATTTCCATTTCTACGAAGCCAATAATGGACTTGTATTTGAACGCAAAATCACTTTTGGGAAGCGTCTAGATATTCCCGCAGGAACTGCAATTCGTTTCGAGCCAGGAGACATGCGTGAAGTTAATCTTGTTCCTTTTGCTGGGAATCGAAGAGCCGTTGGATTTAACGGATTAGTAAACGGAGATTTAGATTAAATTCATTATGTCTTTTCACATTTCTCGCCGGGCTTATGCACAAACATATGGTCCTACAACTGGAGATCGATTACGCTTAGCTGATACAGACTTAATACTTGAAGTTGAAGAAGACAGAACAGTTTATGGAGATGAAGTCAAATTTGGAGGGGGGAAAGTTATTCGAGATGGGATGGGGCAATCACAGTTAACTCGAGATGAAGGGGTAGTAGATACGGTAATTACAAATGCTTTAATTCTTGATTGGTGGGGAATTGTCAAGGCTGATGTAGGTATTAAAAATGGCAAAATTGTGGGTATAGGTAAGGCAGGTAATCCAGACACACAAGAAGGTGTAACCATCTTAGTTGGGCCAAGTACTGAAGCTATAGCTGGAGAAGGACAAATTCTTACAGCCGGTGCTATTGATAGCCATATCCATTTCATCTGTCCACAACAGATAGAGACTGCTCTTGCGAGTGGTGTTACAACCATGCTTGGCGGTGGGACCGGGCCAGCTACAGGGACAAATGCCACCACATGCACACCTGGGTCATTTCATATTTCCCGAATGCTTCAAGCTTCAGAAGCATTACCTATAAATCTAGGTTTCTTCGGGAAAGGCAATGCAAGTAACTTGAACGCCATAAAAGAACAAGTAATTGCTGGTGCATGCGCCTTAAAACTTCACGAGGATTGGGGGACGACTCCTTCCTCTATTGATTGTTGTTTACAAGTTGCCGATGAAATGGATGTTCAAGTTTGCATCCATACAGATACTCTGAACGAAGCTGGATTTGTAGAAGACACAATTAAAGCAATTAATGGTAGAACAATACATACTTTTCACACTGAAGGTGCCGGTGGTGGTCATGCTCCCGACATTATAAAAATTTGCGAAGAGTCCAATGTCCTTCCAAGTAGTACAAATCCAACAAGACCTTATACGAAAAATACTCTTGAAGAACATCTAGACATGCTTATGGTTTGCCATCATTTAGATCCCAAGATTCCGGAAGATGTAGCCTTTGCCGAATCACGAATAAGACGCGAAACCATTGCTGCCGAAGATATTCTGCATGATCTTGGGGCTTTTTCGATCATAGCTAGTGATTCACAAGCTATGGGACGAGTAGGGGAAGTAATTAGTCGTACTTTCCAAACGGCTCACAAAATGAAGATGCAAAGAGGTACTCTCCCTGAAGATACCGCTAGAAATGACAACAATAGATTAAAACGCTATATCGCGAAAGTAACTATCAATCCAGCAATAGCTCATGGAATAAGCCATCATGTAGGATCTATAGAAGAAGGAAAGCTTGCAGATCTAGTCCTCTGGAAACCAGGATTCTTTGGAGTTAAGCCAGAAATGATAATAAAAGGAGGAAGCATAGTTTGGGCCCAAATGGGAGATGCCAATGCTTCAATACCAACTCCTCAACCTGTCTATGGGAGGCCTATGTTTGGATCTTTAGGAAATGCTATTTCTAGTAGCTGTATTACTTTTTTGAGTCAAGCAGCTATGGACGCAAGAGTTCCAGAAAAACTTAATTTACAGAGAACTTGTCTCGCTGTCGCGAACACAAGAGATCTTTCCAAGTCAAATATGCGAAATAATAATAAGCGACCTTCAATGAAAGTAGACCCACAGACCTATGAGGTATTTGCGGATGGTCAATTACTTACATGCGAACCAGCAGAAATTCTACCTTTAGCTCAGAGATATTTATTACTTTAATCTCTCATATGAAATAGCTTTAATTGAATCTAATGTCATTTGTGTCCTTCTCTGATCGCCAAAAAATAATTGAATTAGAGGTCTAAGAACTGTTATCTTTCAGTTTCATCCTGCTTGGAACCAATCCAAGAAGTTGGCCCCAAGTAAGGCTCTGGACCAAATAGATCCTCAATTTCTCCTTGAGTCATTTTTGTAGTTGTTTCTATTTGCTTAGATACAACTATTTCTTGATTCTCGTTGAATCCAAAATCCTGTTCCTCTGCATAAGCTATAAACGGCAACAAAAGGAATAAGAATAAGGTGCAAAAAGTAAAAATAAATCTCATTTTTCAACCCTGACTTCTACTTCCTCAATCCTTTGTTCCACCTTAAAAAGAATATTCTTAATACTATACGCAATAAAGCCAATCACTATGACTACTCCTAAGCTTTGAAGAAAATCAATGTATGTCGCCAAAAAATGGTTCATTGTCAGATAGACAGCTCTTAAGTAATTAAAGGTCGAAAATTTATTTTTGGCTTTGAACGTAAACAACCTTTGCCTAAGGTGAAGATACTTGAAGCAAAATTCCTCTTATCGAGCTTTTCCCTGTTTCTTTACTAATGAGATTCTTCAATAGAATCTAGAGCCAACTCTAAATCAATAATTTCTATCTGATTTTTAGCAAGCTCTATATATTCTTCTGCGCCCAATCTTCCATCAAAAGTTTGGATTTCCCCTTTCAGGAACTCTTTATACTTATTAATATCGCTTTCCCATTTGCGCCTAGCGTCCAAAAGCGCCTGCTTATCTTTTCTCATTTATAAATCCCTGGAATGGAAGAGAGAAAAGCATTAAGGCCATTGAAATAAGAGAATAGATCACTTTAGGTGCGATCGCTGATTCTTAATAACCCCCTATCCAACTATTTGCAATACCACTCCCCTTCAAAAAGGAGTTTTGTATCTTCATGAACTACACGAGCGATAACCAGGCTGCTATAAATATATTTGTAGCAACCGCTACAAAAACGTTCAACTCGCTACATTTGCGAGCCGCATTACGACTTAAGCCAAGGAACGGGGACTTAAGTCAATATTCGGAGTGAATTCATGACTACTCTTCTTTATCGTGGACATAACTATGTTCAGCACAAAGAGCCTGTCCAACAAAAAAACTGCGTTGAATTAACTTATCGCCGTAAGTACTACAACACTTGCAGGAATGAAGCAAAGAAAGGGCTGTATTCAAACCTTGCTTATAGGGGAGTTACCTACGCAAAGTAAGAACAATACACCAATTCAAGCATTAAAAAGCCCTCTCCATGAGGGTTTTTTAATGCTTGAATCCAATATTTAAAGAAAGGGTCTTAATGTCTTTTATCGAGGAAAACACCCAAAACCGCCACAGGAATCTTATTCCTGCAATTGCTAATTACACACAACTAATTAATAACTATAAGAAAGGCATAAATACCGGAACCTTTTACGAGGAACCAATCGGAGAGGATTTCATATACCCTGATTGGTAATGTCAATTAAGAGATTGCAATCTCTAAAGTATCTAACGGGTCTAAATAGCATGGCATCCACCAATCAAAACTCTGCCCCTTTAGAAAACCTAACAAAAGAACAATTGGAAAACGTTGTTCAATCAAGCGAGACTCTTGATCAAGAAAAAGAAAAGTGGGATCAAGAGCGACAACAAGAACAAGAAAAAAGAAGACCATCAAGTAGAACATTCCAAAGATTAAAAAAATCTCCCGTTGAAATAATTAATCGAATTTTATTTTTCGTTTTTTTAGGGAGCTTTCTCTTCTCATTTATTTCTGTTTATGCTTTAAATCATTGGTGGTTTGTAGCTTATATAGTTAGTGCTTTCTCATGCATTTTATATACCCCAAATAGAAAAGCCCTTAAAGAATTAATCGCGGCTTGGCCAAATATTGAAGACCTTATAAAGCACCGATATTTTAAGAGCAAGTAATTGATGCCTTTATCGTGATAACTTCATGATCAGCTAAAATTCAAAAAAAAGGGACCACTATGGTCCCTTTTTTTTTGACTCAATGATCAACCGCACTTAAGAGAATTTTTCAAGTTTTGACTTCTTCTTCCTTTGAAGAAGTAAGAGATTTGAGCTCCTCTTGAAGTTCTTGTTCTCTCTCGTCAAGAATTTTTACTTTTGATTGATAAGTTTCCTCAAGCCTCTTTCGGGAAAGCTCGATGTTATCGAGTTCCTCTTGTCGTTGATTTCGCTTGATCTGTTCTAGTTGACTATCAGAAACAACATAAACTGTCCGCATAGGGGAGAGAAAAGAATCGAATAAAGATGTGTACATAATGTTCTGTGCAAGGAACTCCACCACCTTGCCTGAAGTGTTTAGAAGTAAGAAGGAAGTAAACCGAAGAAATGTATTCGGTAAATATCACTATCTTCGGTTAGTACCACTCATTATTCGTGACAACCCATCATTAAAAGCTCTTTAGAAAAGTCGTATAAATAATCACAGACCAAAAGTTACTTCTAAAAAATTTAGAAGATTAAATCAATTATCCTAGAATTGAATATTTTTCTTAGCAAGTGAGAGCAAAGTTGGTTGAGAATGATCCCTATTTAACTCTTTCATATAATCAAATATCATCAAAATAAAAGGTGCGATCAATGATAATACTGCAATAAGGGCAATAATCTGAGTTGGTCTAATCAATGGGACCTTTAGCAAAGGCTCACCACATTGTCCGCATACCATTACTCCATCAGATCTTTGCTGAGAAAACTGATATCGAGGTAGACAATAAGGGCACTTGTATCGTGTCATTAAAAGTTCTCCTTAATTTGAGGACACTTTCTTTTGCTGATAAATCTCATAAACAAGGTCCTTATCCTCTTGAATAGAAATCTACTCAATTTCACTAATAATAAAAATCTTCATTTACTTTGCAGAAAATTGCTTAAGTAGAAAAAATAATCGGCTTTAACTACAAAAGCTACCAGCCATCAAAAAGCTTTCGATAATGCAAAGGGTCTAGAGAGTCAAAATAAAAAACTTTTATTAATAAGAATTCATCGGAAATCACCTTTAGAAACCAGAATAGGAATGTAAATAGCAACGAAATCTGATGGATGAAATGGAAACAAAGAATCCATGGCTTCTGAGAAAGGTTGTTTTACCTCAACATACGGATCATGCAGGTGTCATGTGGCATGGATCTTATTTAAACTGGCTTGAAGAGGCGCGAGTCAATGCTCTTGCAAATGTAGGTTTATCTTATGCAGATCTTTCCAACAGTGGATTTGAGATGCCTGTAGTAGATTTGAAAATTAAATATATGAAAACTTTAAGCCATGGAGATAAAGTTATTCTTAGAAGCTGGTCTTTAGAGCAAAAAGGCACAAGGTTGCCTTGGAAAACAATCTTTTTCACCAAAGATGAAATTCCTACAGCTGAGGCATTCCTCAATTTAGTTTTACTACAACGTACAGAATCAGGTTTTCGTATTTCAAGAACCCGGCCTAAGCATATTAATGTAGCTCTTCATCAACTACAAAAAGGGCCGAAATAAAAACATCCGCCCAAAAGATTAAGGGGACAATCACTTAAGGTCTTGTTTAAAAATTGGAATAAATCTAACAAAGAAAAGCAATCAAATACCTCTAATAAGTAGCCAATAAATACCAACGCCTACTCAGAAGAGTTCTAATAACTTGCCATAATTACAATGCGAACAACTAACACCTCAAGTAGATTTCTCCAAAGTTTTCAAGAGATACATTGATTTTAAAGGAATCAATCAAATTTAATGGAAATTGAATAAGAATCGATGTAAGTTTAATCCAATAAAGGAAAAAACATGAAACGCTTATTAATTAGGCTAGTACTAATTTTAGCAATACTCTTTACAAGTGTTACTAGTAGTGAGGCCTTAATGCAAGGCTGGACACCACCAGAAGACTATAGAGAGGATAAAGCTATTGAAATAGTGCCCGAGACTTCCCAAGATAATAAAGATATAGACATAGAAGTAACAAAGGATTTAAATGTTGAGGATATGTTTGGCAGTGAGCAAGTTTTTCCCTTTGAACCAGGTTTCAGCTAATCTAAATTATAGTTAGTGTGGATAAAAAATCGATCCGCCCAAAAACACCTAAATAAGATGGTCATATTTGCTCAAGAAGGTATAGGTGTTGACATCTTGTCCCCATTAGGATTATCTGTTTTATTAACAGGAATTATTTTTACAATAGGTTTACCTGTCTTCATGATTAAAAAAGGGCGTAAAGATTGAGCCAAATAATCAGAAGCAAAGGTTTTATATTCAGAAATCAATCAGAGAAATTTAACTTCGCAGATGAACGATGGAGAAAACTATTTCAAAAATACATTAGGGAACAAGTACATAATCTTGCATTTGCCTAAATCAAAGAGATATTCAAAGAGTTTAGAATTTACATTATGTCTCTTGATAATTTACTTCTACTTTATGCATCCCTCGCTTTAGTAAGCACAATCTTCCTAATAGCTCTTAACAATGTTCGCGAAGATGCTGAAAGCAAAATGCAGGAGCCACTTGATTTTACAAGTTATTTAAAGAAAAAATCTAAAGGTGATGTCATTGATCAATTGATAGCAGAGCAACTAGGTAACGAAAAAATTGCCGCGTAGTCTTTCAAATAAACAAGTCTTATCGATTGTTTAAACCTACTGCAGCTTATGCTATGCCTCTGTTTTTATAAGGATCGTCTCTAAATGGCTGGGCCTCAATAGATGGAAGACTATTGTCTTTGTATGGATGGAATAGAGCATTGCCCATTGACTCCAATAATTCCTGAAACCAATGAATTGTTTTGTTCATCGTTTTTTGAAATTCTTATTTAAGAAATAGACAATTCACACAATTTTTACATCGGTAAAAATTACCAAAAGAGAAGAGGGCGAGATAACATTCACCCTCTTTGAGCCCAGCACGTATTTTTCGCACCTGTGCAAAGACTCATAACTATTTTCTAGATAGAAACTGTCCACCTAACAATAAGAATAATTTACTACTTCTTTAAGCTCAAATTATTTGACGAAAGTTCGACCCATTAAGGCTTGAATGTCATTGGGAAACAACTCATATTTACATTGAACAGTATTTAGACTATTAACTCGAAGAATATTCCTTAGATATAGGCCTTTCCTAGAGTAATCATAGATATTAAGGGGCTTTTTAATCACGTTTCCAACTTTTTACTATTAAAATCTAAATTCATGTTTTGATTAAATGTTTCTTGTTTTAGATCCTATACAACAGGTTTTTTTTGGGGTTTCTATGATCGCGATCCTAATGATTTGTACTGTCTCTTACATGGTTTGGAGCCCGGCTTACAAGAATACAGATAGATTATTAAAAAAATAAAAACTTAATTTTTAACAGTTGCTTTCAGAGAAAAGAAAAAGCTAGGAGATAATATTCTTATATTGATTCGATACTTTCTTAACCTCAAGCATGATTGAAATTACCACTATCGCTTGGTTTGGAGGCTCCTTGGTTATTTTTTTCTTATGTGTTTTTATATATATAATTCAAGTAAAGATCCAACGATGGAAGACAGAGCAGTTATCGCCACTGCCATTGGAAGGCTTTTTATCTATATCTAATTTTGTTGCGGCATTAACTGGACTAACAATTATGTTTACAGCGATTTTTGAAATCTTGACATTCTCCCCTAAAAACTCATTAATCGCAGCCTTAATTATTGCCTTTACAACAGGCTTCCCAATGTGGGGACTTGTTAAAGGTCTATTAAAAGAAGTCAAGGCAGGGGAACTTAAAGAAATCGTTCCAGGTGAATTTGAATAAAATCACAAAACCAATTTTGTTCTCAAATTAAAGGTCGCCTCAATGTTGAATAACAAAAGTACCCTTTATTAGATATTTCATAAATCCTATGTGCGGAAGATATGAGCTGAAAACACAATTTAAGAAACTACCTTGTCTTTTAAGAAAAGAGCTCCCACAGAATTTTCAAGAAAATTTCTCTTCTCAAGAGATAATAAGACCATCTGATCCTGTAATAGTACTAAAAAACGAAGGTAAGACTTCAACTTCAATAATGATTTGGGGATTAATTTCTCAATGGAGCAAAGATCCGTTTAACACTGTTACTCCAAGACCGTTTAATGCAAGGTCCGAAACTGTTATGAAAAAAAAAATATTTAGGAATAGTTGGAATTACAAAAGATGTCTTTTACCTGCTACTGCATTTTTTGAGAAAGGATATCGAATAAGAAAAAAAGATTCAACGCCCTTTTGGTTAGGAGGAATTTGGAGTAGATGGATGTCTTTAGATGGAAGCGAACTGGAGAGCTGCTGTGTATTGACTACTGAGCCAAATGAATTGATTAAACCACTACATAATCGTATGCCTGTTATTATTCCGAATGGTTTAGAAGAAAAATGGATAATGCAAACAAAAAATAAATCCGAACTAAACGAGCTGGAAACACTATTAAAGAAATGGGATCATTTCGATTGGATGGCAGAACCTGTAAGAAGGTTGAATAATTCTCAGATGAATTTTTTCAATAGTTTAATAATTGAAAAATCCAATTAAATTTAAGGATTAGACCTATTCAAAATTTAATTTGAAATTACTGAATATTCTTGAGATAGAGATCTCATAAAGTTATTTGGTAATGTCAATTGAATGAGAAAAACCTCTCGGATATTCAAGATGAAACGTCTAAAAAAATATCTTACAAAAATCACATCGGAATTAATTGAAAAAGGTAAGCAAGCAGAACAAGAAAAAGCTGGCAAAAAATGGGATGACATCGTTCAAGAATTAAGACAAAGGAAATAAAAACTATTTCCTTATTGAGTAGAGAATCTTCCAATATAAATTAGAAAATTAAATCAAGCGATATCCAGAAAAAGGCAGAATGGATAGAGATAGGAAGAATAGAAAAATTCAAATCATTTAATTTCCTAATACTTGAAATAATTTTTACTAACACATACCAGCCACGCCAAACCCACGCCATCTTTATGTTTGCTTTATATTAATAGAAATATTCAAAATCTTCCCATGACACCTGAAGCAGAAAAATTAAACGGTTGGGCTGCAATGATTGGCTTCGTAGCAGCTTTCGGCTCTTACGCAACAACAGGGCAAATCATACCCGGTATTTTCTAAATAGGATTAAACCTATTTATTAGGATCCTCAATTTTTTAATTTGACTTTATAAAAAGAAACTCTTGCCAATATCGGCAAGAGTTTCTTTTTATACAAATCTAGATTATTTGAATTATTTCTCGATTTCTATTGCCAGTTCTACAAATATTTCTTAGTTTATTGAGATTAATTTGATTCACTTCATAACTTAACTGGCAAACAGCAAATTATGAAACATATTTTGGTAAAATTTTAAATTGCAAAGGAAAGGTGGCTGGTTAAAATTCTATTGAATAAGATTCTCTTGAAATGCCTGTAATTGCTTTATCATTGCTAGGTATATTTATTTACAAGCAATTTAAAAAAGAAATTATACGCTCTGTTCCAGAAGTCTTTTTATAAGAGCTTCTACTTTTTCGAAAAGTAATCTCCTTAATCTATATAACTACATTTTCAGTTATTTCTTAGGATACAAACGAAGGATCTTTTCCTTCTGCAAATCTTTAGCTTCTTTCTTTCTTTGTTTATCCAAGACAGAGTCAACATCCGAAATAACATTATAAAAAACATACAAAGATATGGCAGTGACAAATATTCCAGTTATCAAGAGCACAAAACCAACCCCTCCATTTGGTCTAAGTAAGTCAAGACCAAGACTAGATATTCCAAGGATGAATTGTAATCTCAAAGTAATAACCCTTAAATCTAAAATAAGAAGGTTTTTGAATGAACCTTGGAAAAGAAATACTCCCAAGTAGCCACTCTTTCTTTATTATAAGAATTATTCTTGTGTTTAGGATTTGAATTCCAAAAATAAAGTCGATAGATACTTCTATTTAAATCGAATAACTAAAAAATACATTTAGCAATCTGTAAAAATAGAAGTTAAAAAGCTAAAATATTTTAAGTTTTAATATCTTATAATCAATACATTCGATAATGAATTGATAGCTTTAACTTAATTTCTGGCGAAGGTATTTATCTAAATATAACTGTTAAAAAAATTCAATTCGTTAAAGAAATCAAAAGAATAGCAAGATATTTATCTTTCCTTATAAACAGCCCACTCATCTGAATTATTCTGAATTTCAGAAAGAGAAGCAAATGCAATTATGGATCTATCACTTCGTCTTACAGTTATCTCTTTAGCCCCAAAATATGGTTCATTTATTTCTGACTCTGCTTTATCAGCTTCTTCTCTATCCTGAGAATTAAGTATGGTTAGAATTTTTTCCCATATTTCATCAAATGTTGCCAAAGGTTTAACAGAAAACTTACTTGGGCTTTGACCAGTCTCCACAGTATGAATTTTGATTCTGCTGTATTTTTAAAACTATAGAATCATTAAATTCATATATGAAAAAAATTACTAAAAAATTATGGAATCATTACATAAACTTAAACTAAAGGTGAATCAGTATCTACTTAGAAACTACATGTCTTCGAGATTTGATTTTTTTTGGAGATATAAATTTAAAAAGCCAAGCCCAAATATAGTAATTACCGATGATATAAATAATATCAGGTAAGGTCCTTCTATTAAAGGGATATCACCATTTATAATTTGCTTAAAGTTCATACCGTTTAATTTGCTTAGTGTATATCCTGTGGCGACAAAAGGAATATCTGAAATTACTATGCTTAGAATTAACGCTGGCATAAATTTTTTCCATGGAAATTTTGTCAGCCCAACTGCATAGCACACAAAGTCAAACCAGGATGTCATCAAACATCCGGTGATTAAAAAGATATTGTTCTCTAAATATTTTTTAGAAATCCTCTCAATCCTAATCATTTGACTAGATCCCAGAAATTTTCTTACAAAATCTCTACCTAATTTCCTGGAAATCAAGAAAGAAGCGGAACAAGATAAAAAATCAGCAATAAAAATAAGTAATAATCCTGATTTTATCCCGTAAACATATCCGGCAATAATAGAACAGTAGGTACCTGGAATTATAGGAATTAAAATACTAATAGCTCTGAGAATTACAACAAGAAATGCAGAGTAAATCCCAATATTTTCAATATTATATTGATTTTCCTCTATAAATTTATTAACAACCTCAATATTAACATTTTTATAGCAAAGGAAAAGAATAGTAAGAATTATAATTAATAAACTATATTTATATAGTTTATTAATTATAAAACGATTTTTCATTAACTACAGCTTAATAATGTTGAATAAAAAGAAGCCTGGAAATAGGAAAATTTTTCCCATCCTCAAAATTCCTCCAATGAAGAGTAAGTCTCTGGTCTGCAAAAATCAATCTCTCAAGCAAATACTTGCTTTAATTAGCAGGTTGATGACGGCTTAAATAATACTTCCAACAAAATGATCCTATCTTCTCTTTTTCAACAAAAACCTTGCCTCTCAAGAAATTTTAGGTTTTTGAGCTTGATTGAAAAAGAATTTTTCTACAATTGTTCAATCAAATTTGCTAAACCATAGTTACTACTAAAAAAGTAATTTGCCAAAAGAAGACTTCCTTATAGATGAACTGCGTCATCCAGTGCTATCAGGGCATAGCAATTCAGAAGAATGGAGAAGGGTTCAACTTAAACGCATTCGAGACATGGTTAAGGAAAATGAAAAGGAAATAATAAATGCTCTTAAAAATGATCTAGAAAAACCCTCAACCGAGGCCTTCTTCGAAGTGATAGCTATTCTTCAAGAATTGAAAGTAGCTGAGACCAATCTAAAAGCATGGATGAGACCACAAAAGATTGAAGTTCCCCTTTCATTAAAACCAGGTTCTGCAACTATTAAGCTTGAACCACTAGGATGTGCTCTAATAATAGGCCCATGGAATTACCCTTTTTCGCTTACCATTCAGCCATTGATAAGTGCTCTTGCTGCAGGGAATACAGCCGTAATCAAACCATCTGAGCACGCATTAAATACCTCTGAATTGATAGCGAAAATAATTCCCAAATATTTTCCCAAAAATGTTGTTCAAGTAATTCAAGGAGATGGATATATAGCGAAGGAATTAATCTCTAAATCCTTTGATCATATATTTTTTACGGGAGGTAGCGAAGTTGGTAAAAAAGTTATGCAAGCAGCCGCAAATCATTTAACGCCTGTAACGCTAGAGCTAGGAGGGAAAAGTCCTGCCATCATTTTAGAAGGGACCAATATTGAAATCGCAGCAAAAAGAATCATTTGGGGGAAAGGTCTCAATTCAGGTCAAACATGTATAGCTCCAGATCATATTTTAATTAAAGAAGAATTATATAAACCACTAGTTAAATCAATGAAGTCTACGATCTCCTATTTTTATGGGAATCAACCACTGCAATCTAAAAATCTAGGAAAAATAATCAATAAGCATCATTTTAAAAGATTAAAAGCTCTACTTGAAAATGCAAAAATAAAAAATCAAGTTATTTATGGTGGAGATATTGACGAAAATAGGAATCGGATAAGTCCTACATTAATTAATATTGAAGATCGTAATGACCCTCTTATGGAAGAAGAGATCTTTGGCCCACTAATACCTATTCTTAAGTTTCAGAAATTAGAAAAACTGCTAACTGAAATAAGAGAAAATCCAAAACCTCTTGCAATGTATATATTTGGGGGATCAATTTTAGAACAAGAGAAAATTATAAACACAACAAGCTCAGGAAGTCTTTGCATCAATGACGTAGTTCTTCAAGCTGGTATCCCTGAGTTACCTTTTGGAGGTGTCGGTGCCAGTGGGATGGGTAGATATCACGGATACTCAGGTTTTGAAACATTTTCCAATAAGAAAACAATCTTTAAAAAACCTTTTTGGCTTGATCTCAATTTTAGATATCCTCCTTACAAGCTTGATCCATCTTTACTAAAGAGACTTATAAGTTAAAGCCTATGGTTTGACAATTCAATTAGGCAGTTAAAATGGGTCATATGCAATGGCATACCTTAAAAAAAGTTTTATCTTAAAGACAGATTGAGAAAAAAAATGAACAAACAAAAAATTTTCTCCACACTTGCTTTCCTTAGTTTGATTGCTATACCTTGTCTTGGTACAACTATAACTATTCAAAAAGGAGATACACTCACAAAATTGGCAGAAGAGAATAATTTAACAATTAGGGAGATAATGGATGCAAATAATATTTTTGATGCAAATCAATTAAAGCAAGGTCAAACTTTAAAACTTCCAATCAAAGAGAGTGATTACAAGATACACACAGTAAAAAAAGGAGAGTCAATTACTGAAATATCAAAAATATATAATCTTAAAAAAGAAGAGCTGATTGAATTGAATAATATAACCAGTCCTGACAGTATCTATGTTGGTCAAAAGCTTTCTATTCCTTTTGATGGCTTCAAATCTGAACCTAATAATAATGAACAAAAATTAAAAAGTAATCCTTCAGAAATATCTTCAACAGAAAATTTAAAGCCCAATATTTTAACTAATTCTTCTCAAACCAATTCACAGGATAGCGTGATCTCTCACAATGAAACTTCCTACCCAGATTGGAGAACTTATGGACCTTTAAAAGTAAATTGGTCTAGTTGGAAGTCACAGGATGGAAATTTAATTGCTAACTCTATTCATGAAAATGGAAAATATTTGTTCCTAGCAGTGAAATGTTCTAAAAGAATAATTAACAGGACTGGGGCCAAAGCAAAGTGGAGAGAATGGATCACCCCTCAAGAAGACTTCGAGTATTCTTTATTAGAAGACCTCTGCAAAGAAATAACTCCTTAGTCAACTAATAACTGGTGGTTCTATTTGATCATGAGCTTCCTCAACTATCTGTAATCGAACTTTCTTCCCTCCTTCGAGCTCTCCGATAGAAATCCTAATAGTCGAACCAGTAACAACCTGAAGCGCCTCAAGAACTTCTCTTAAGTATGGGGTGCTACTTCCACTTTCAATCCATAACCTTTCATATAATCCTCCGAGTCTTTTCCACGCTATAAATAGCTTTACAACTGCAGACTCAATTGCCCTAGCCTGGCCAAATGCATCAGAAAGCATTCCTAAAGAGTCTAAACGCTGAGCTTCTTGGATAGCCTTTTCAAGGTTTAGATCAACATTTTGGAAACTATTTAAAGATAAAGAAGCTTCCATCGATTTTGTTATCCAACGAGCATTATTAGTTATCTCTTTAATAGATTGAACTTCAGGATTTTCGCTTAATTGTTCCCGGAAGTCCTCTTGTTGAAGTTCAGGCAATTTGGCAAGTTGCTTAACAAGTGGTGCAACAATTTTTGGTGGCAGCAAATTAGATTGTGTTCTCTCTCGAATCTCTTCAGGTAATAATTCACTTGTTACTGCTGTAAATTCATCGGAAAGTCGTCGAACTTGTTTCCTAGTGATTTCTTGACCTTCATTAGCAGCTTCAGAAATCATTTGTTGCACTTCCGGTAAAGATTGTGCCGTCTCAATGAAAGCTCTTCTTGAAAACTGATTAACACTTTCTTCAGAAAGAATTCCACCTCCTACAAGTTCTTCAGCAGATTCTGCCAACTGAATCAATTGATAAGCGCGTGTTTTACTAATTTCCATTTCTCTCAACCACTGTAAAAATCCAGCACCTCTCCCTTCTCCTCCTCTTTTCTCTCGATCTCTAACAGTACGAAGAATTCTCCCTCTCCATATTTCCGTTTGCAAATCAACCTTCTCACAAATTGACCACGCCTTCTCTAAGCGATTTAAAAACTCGACACTACTTAGATCATCTCTGCTTGGATCTGGCAAATCCAATTGAAGCAAAGTGTTTTCTGGAGAAATAGACGAACTCACAAAAATGATTAACTAGAGTTAAATCCTGACAGAGTGATAAATATCCGCAACGACATTCTGTGACGCTGAAGCAAAGTAATACGCTCTTCGCGATAATCTTAGAGGTTAGATACGTTAAATCACACAATGGCTATTGCAAAGGGTGACATCGTGCGAATAAAGCGCCCTGAATCATACTGGTTCAACCAAACCGGGAAAGTGGCTTCAATAGATAAGTCCAACCCTCCTATCAAGTATCCAATTACAGTCAGATTCGAAAAAGTTGACTATAAAGTTTACAGTGGTCAGGAAGGTGGCCTCAATACAAATAACTTTGCCTCATACGAGCTTGAGGAAGCATAAATCTATTGCCAGAGCTTCCTGAAGTTGAAACTGTACGCAGAGGATTAGAGCAAAAAATTTCTAATTTTTCTATCCAAAAAGTAGAGGTCCTAAAAGAAAGATCTATCGCCAGTGAAGGTGGTTCAAGGACATTCCTTTCAAGACTTAAAGGGCTAAAAGTTGTTAAATGGTCCAGAAGAGGGAAATATTTGATTGCATCTCTGCAAAAGCAAAATAGTTCTAATTCCTTCAAAAGTCATGGTGGCTGGCTAATAGTTCATTTACGAATGACTGGTCAATTTCAAATTCACCAAAAACCTTGTATTCCCTGTTCTCATACAAGAGTTCGCTTTTGGGATAAAGAAGGGACCGAGCTTAGATTTGTCGACATGAGAAACTTTGGGCAACTTTGGTGGATTGAACCAAATAGTTACCCATCAGAAAATATTCAAGGGTTAAAAACACTTGGTCCAGAGCCTTTCAGCGAAGAATTCAACTCTTCTTACCTAAAGAGAAAATTAAAAGGCAAGACTAGATCAATCAAATCAGCTTTACTTGATCAAACAATAGTAGCTGGAACAGGAAATATTTATGCTGATGAGAGTCTTTTTGCTGCAGGAATTCTTCCTACAAGAGAATCAGGCAAAATCAAAGAGTTCGAACTCAATAAACTCTGTGTGAAGCTTGTGGAGATATTAAAAATCAGCATTGGGGAAGGAGGTACTACTTTCAGTGATTTTCGCGACTTAGAAGGCTTAAATGGGAACTATGGAGGACAATCACTTGTTTACAGAAGGGAAAACGAACCATGTAAAAAATGTGGGACAAAAATCAAACGTCAAAAAATCGCAGGTAGAAGTACTCATTGGTGTCCACAATGTCAATTATGAAATCTTAAATACAAAAAAAACCACCTAGGTTAATAGGTGGTTTTTTTTGCTAATTCATATCAAAGAGAATTAGCTTTGTGAAAATGTTTTACCTGGCATCGAGCTATTTTCTCAGGGGGCTGCCCCCCAAATATCGTTGCCGCTGATGCATTTCACAACCGAGTTCGAGATGGATCGGAGTGGGTCTACACCGCCATGGACACCAGGAAAAACATTCTCAAGAAGAGCCTTGAGAACTGCATAGAATTATTTAATTATAAATAATTAAAAGTCTGGATTGAAAAAAACTTTTTAAAGAAGCCAAAAAAGGTCAAGCCCTCGATCTATTAGTACTCCTCCGCTGCACTTGTTACCAAGCTTCCACGTAGAGCCTATCAACGGGTGTTCTTCCCGTGACCTTACTGGCTTATGCCATGGGAATACTCATCTTGAGGTGGGCTTCCCACTTAGATGCTTTCAGCGGTTATCCACTCCGCACATGGCTACCCAGCGTTTACCGTTGGCACGATAACTGGTACACCAGAGGTGCGTTCCTCCCGGTCCTCTCGTACTAGGGAGAAATCCTCTCAATATTCCTGCGCGTACACCGGATATGGACCGAACTGTCTCACGACGTTCTGAACCCAGCTCGCGTACCGCTTTAATGGGCGAACAGCCCAACCCTTGGGACCGACTTCAGCCCCAGGTTGCGATGAGCCGACATCGAGGTGCCAAACCTCCCCGTCGATGTGAACTCTTGGGGGAGATCAGCCTGTTATCCCTAGAGTAACTTTTATCCGTTGAGCGACGGCCCTTCCACGCAGAACCGTCGGATCACTAAAACCGACTTTCGTCCCTGTTCGACTTGTAGGTCTCACAGTCAAGCTCCCTTCTGCTTTTGCACTCGACGACTGATTTCCAACCAGCCTGAGGGAACCTTTGTGCGCCTCCGTTACCTTTTAGGAGGCGACCGCCCCAGTCAAACTGCCCACCAGATACTGTCCGCTTCCCGGATAACGGGTAAACGTTAGAACTCTAGCTCTGAAAGAGTGGTATCTCACCAGTGACTCAGTAGCACCCAAAAGCACTACTTCAAAGTCTCCCACCTATCCTGCGCATTCAGAGCCCGAGCACAATACCAAGCTGCAGTAAAGCTTCATAGGGTCTTTCTGTCCGGGTGTACGTAGTCCGCATCTTCACAGACAATTCTATTTCGCCGAGCCTCTCTCCGAGACAGCGCCCAGATCGTTACACCTTTCGTGCGGGTCGGAACTTACCCGACAAGGAATTTCGCTACCTTAGGACCGTTATAGTTACGGCCGCCGTTCACCGGGGCTTCAGTCGCTAGCTTCGCTTACGCTAACCGGCTTCCTTAACCTTCCGGCACTGGGCAGGTGTCAGCCCCCATACATCGTCTTGCGACTTAGCGGAGACCTGTGTTTTTGGTAAACAGTCGCCTGGGCCTCTTCACTGCGACCAGCTCTCGCTGGCACCCCTTCTCCCGAAGTTACGGGGTCATTTTGCCGAGTTCCTTAGAGAGAGTTATCTCGCGCCCCTCGGTATTCTCTACCACCCCACCTGTGTCGGTTTCGGGTACTGGCAATTATGTCTTAACGGGTATAGGGCTTTTCTTGGAAGCATGACATCACCAACTTCGCTGCCGTAGCAGCTCGTACTCACGCCTTAGCTCAGAACGTTTTCTCCGCTCCTCAAAGCCTCGGACGCTTGAACCAGTAACCAACATCTGGATTGGCTAGCCTTCTCCGTCCCCCTTCCCAAAACATAATTGGTACAGGAATGTTGACCTGTTATCCATCGACTACGCCTTTCGGCCTGACCTTAGGACCAGACTAACCCTCCGCGGACGAGCCTGCCGGAGGAACCCTTAGGGTTTCGGGGCATGGGATTCTCACCCATGTTTTCGCTACTCAAGCCGACATTCTCACTTCTATGCAGTCCACGCCCGCTTACGCTAACGCTTCACCCCACATAGAACGCTCCCCTACCATTTAACAAGTTAAATCCGCAGCTTCGGTACAACGCTTAGCCCCGTTCATTTTCGGCGCAGGATCGCTCGACCAGTGAGCTATTACGCACTCCTTTGAGGATGGCTGCTTCTAAGCAAACCTCCTGGTTGTCTGGGCAATCCCACCTCCTTTATCACTTAGCGTTAATTTTGGGACCTTAGCTGGCGGTCTGGGCTGTTTCCCTTTCGACTATGGAGCTTATCCCCCACAGTCTGACTGCTTAGTTACACACAGGGTATTCAGAGTTCATCTCGATTTGGTACCGCTCTCGCAGCCCGCACCGAAATGGTGGCTTTACCCCCCTGCTGGAGCACTAAACGCTACGCCTCAACGTATTTCGGGGAGAACCAGCTAGCTCCTGGTTCGATTGGCATTTCACCCCTAACCACAGCTCATCCCGTGACTTTTCAACGTCAGTGGGTTGGGACCTCCACTTGGTATCACCCAAGCTTCATCCTGGCCATGGTTAGATCACCAGGGTTCGGGTCTATAAACACTGACAAACGCCCTATTCAGACTCGCTTTCGCTATGGCTCCACCATTCCCGGTTTAACCCGCCAGTGCCTATAAGTCGCCGGCTCATTCTTCAACAGGCACACGGTCACCCGATAAGTCGGGCTCCCATTGCTTGTAAGCTCATGGTTTCATGTTCTATTTCACTCCCCTCCCGGGGTTCTTTTCACCTTTCCCTCGCGGTACTGTTGCGCTATCGGTCACACAGTAGTACTTAGCCTTACGAGGTGGTCCTCGTGGATTCACACGGAATTTCACGTGCTCCGTGCTACTCGGGATACAGCTAGGCCAACTCCCCTTTCAATTACGGGGCTTTCACCCTCTATGGCGCGCCATTCAAACGCTTCTTTTAGGTTTGTTGATCCACATTGCTGTCCCACAACCCCGACGATCGAGATCATCGGTTTGGGCTATTCCCCGTTCGCTCGCCGCTACTGAGGGAGTCGTTTTTACTTTCCTTTCCTCCAGCTACTAAGATGTTTCAGTTCGCTGGGTTGGCTCGTGTCAGCCTATGTATTCAGCTGACCGTATTAAGGGTTGCCCCATTCGGAAATTCCCGGATCAAAGCGTGTATCCAGCTCCCCGAGACATATCGCAGGTAACCACGTCCTTCATCGCCTCTGTGTGCCAAGGTATCCACCATGAGCTCTTTGTAGCTTGACCATTGAACTTCATAATTTCAATTAAAAGTAATTAAAACATCTAATTAAAGGTTATAAAGTCAGGCCTTCATTTAAAAATCAAAGATGATTTCTTATGATTTTAAGAAGAGAAATAGTTCATTAAAACTATTTCAAATCACATAAAAAATCACGCATCTATGAAATGCTTAATTCTTTCCAGACTCAATCTATGCAGTTGTCAAGGTTCTACTGAAGTTCACAGCAATTCATTTGAATTACCGAGAGCCCAGCTTATTATCAACCAATTGGAATGATAGGAAGCTAGGGTCTTTCAGTCATTTAGGTCTAAATCACATCAACAAATTTTTCTCCATATCTTTAATTAGATATCTGGTGATTAATCAGTGGAGGTAAGCGGACTCGAACCGCTGACATCCTGCTTGCAAAGCAGGCGCTCTACCAACTGAGCTATACCCCCAACACCGAATGGGCCATCCTGGACTTGAACCAGGGACCTCACCCTTATCAGGGGTGCGCTCTAACCACCTGAGCTAATGGCCCAGGAGAACCATTGTTGGGTGTGACCTAGACAAGTTTAGGAACTGAAAATGAAAAATAAATAGGAATAATTAACTCCTATTTTTAGATCTCAATCTGAGGTACCGATCGACCTAAGGTGACAGGATTATTTCTTGAGAATAATTAAGCTCAAAAATAATCAGTTTTTTGTCTCCCTGTTAGGAGGTGATCCAGCCGCACCTTCCGGTACGGCTACCTTGTTACGACTTCACCCCAGTCATTAGCCCCACCTTCGGCGTCCTCCTCCACAAGGGTTAGAGTAACGACTTCGGGCGTGGCCAACTTCCATGGTGTGACGGGCGGTGTGTACAAGGCCCGGGAACGTATTCACCGCAGTATGCTGACCTGCGATTACTAGCGATTCCTGCTTCACGTAGGCGAGTTGCAGCCTACGATCTGAACTGAGCCACGGTTTATGGGATTTGCTTGCTCTCGCGAGTTAGCTGCCCTTTGTCCGTAGCATTGTAGTACGTGTGTAGCCCAGGATGTAAGGGGCATGATGACTTGACGTCATCCACACCTTCCTCCGGTTTATCACCGGCGGTCTTTCTAGAGTGCCCAACTAAATGCTGGCAACTAAAAACGTGGGTTGCGCTCGTTGCGGGACTTAACCCAACATCTCACGACACGAGCTGACGACAGCCATGCACCACCTGTCACTGCATTCCCGAAGGCACCCTCTAATTTCTTAGAGGTTCGCAGGATGTCAAACCCTGGTAAGGTTCTTCGCGTTGCATCGAATTAAACCACATACTCCACCGCTTGTGCGGGCCCCCGTCAATTCCTTTGAGTTTCACACTTGCGTGCGTACTCCCCAGGCGGAACACTTAACGCGTTGGCTACGACACCGAAGGGGTCGATTCCCCCGACACCTAGTGTTCATCGTTTACGGCCAGGACTACAGGGGTATCTAATCCCTTTCGCTCCCCTGGCTTTCGTCCATGAGCGTCAGTTATGGCCCAGCAGAGCGCCTTCGCCACTGGTGTTCTTCCCGATATCTACGCATTTCACCGCTACACCGGGAATTCCCTCTGCCCCTACCACACTCAAGCCCAACAGTTTCCACTGCCTTGATGGAGTTAAGCTCCACTTTTTAACAGCAGACTTGAAGGGCCGCCTGCGGACGCTTTACGCCCAATAATTCCGGATAACGCTTGCCACTCCCGTATTACCGCGGCTGCTGGCACGGAATTAGCCGTGGCTTATTCCTCAAGTACCGTCATATCTTCTTCCTTGAGAAAAGAGGTTTACAGCCCAGAGGCCTTCGTCCCTCACGCGGCGTTGCTCCGTCAGGCTTTCGCCCATTGCGGAAAATTCCCCACTGCTGCCTCCCGTAGGAGTCTGGGCCGTGTCTCAGTCCCAGTGTGGCTGATCATCCTCTCAGACCAGCTACTGATCGAAGCCTTGGTGAGCCATTACCTCACCAACAAGCTAATCAGACGCGGGCTCATCCTCAGGCGAAATTCATTTCACCTTGCGGCATATGGGGTATTAGCGGTCGTTTCCAACCGTTATCCCCCTCCTGAGGGTAGATTCCCACGCGTTACTCACCCGTCCGCCACTAACCCGAAGGTTCGTTCGACTTGCATGTGTTAAGCACGCCGCCAGCGTTCATCCTGAGCCAGGATCAAACTCTCCGTTGTAGATCAAACCCTGTTGTAGATATTTCTACTCAGCCTGATTTGCTTCACCCGCTAATAATTGATTTATAGCAGTTGTTGCTCCTTCGAATTTATTGAAGGTTTCAAAGAGTGCACTTTAGAATTTCTCCCTAGTGTCTTTCCGAGATCTCAGATCCGGTCGTTGCATCCACCTGTAACACCTTTACATGAGATAAGCCGTGAAACTTATTTTCTCAATGCATTAAAGGGGATTAAGCAACTTAATTTCTTTTGACGGGACCTCACACCTTTATCGCAAATTCATCCCTACAGATTTAATAAAAAATTATCAAATCTCTAGGAACGCGATAAAAGCGTCAGTTCCTAAACTTTTCAGTTGTCCAGGTTCAGTCCTTAATTACTTCAAAAAAATTTTGAAGACTAAGGTACAACAGCCATAAGTGACTGTCTTTGGAACTTACAACCAAGGAAAATGATCTTCTCCTTTGTTGGAAGTGCCCACATCACGTGAAAACTCTCGTCTTAACGTTAAGTGAGCTGCGTATCCAAACTCGTCAGATGCGCATCAATCAATGTAGACCATAACCTTCTCTTATGCAACAACTAATACAACTTCTGATCAGCACAATTAGTATCAAAGAGATAAAGAAGCAAAGCATGCAGAGCTTCTTAG
>QCIW01000004.1 GCA_003216435.1 Prochlorococcus sp. AG-402-N21 | reverse complement strand
TAACTTGCGTAAAGATTGTGGTGGAAAGAACTATTACTAACAACGCAAAATAAACCGGCAAATCTTCCAACCAATAATCAAGGGTATTGGCAAATGCATCAGCCAAACCCGTATCGTTCATTGCTACACTAAAACTTGAAAGAGATCCCAATAATAAAATTACATCCAATCTAATTGATCGCTGTACTTCTGCGGGTCTAATACAACCTCCTACAACCATTGCTATCACAGCTAGAAGCACTGCAGAAACTAGAGGCAATGTTGAAATAGTTGGCACTATTAACATCGCAATTGCGATAGCAATTGCTACTGGCTTACGTCGAACTGTGGGTAGATCATTCTCAAACTGATCAAGTACCAACAAATCATTACTTGCTTGCAAGCCTCGTATTGAATCAATAGGAGCTTGCAATAGCAATACATCACCTTCTCTTAAAACAGCTTTCCCAAGACGTTCCTGAACGGTTTGTTGACCTCTTCTAAGGGCTAAAACAGTGGCATTATGCCTTTGACGAAAACGTAATTCGCGCAAACTAGCTCCAGCCAAAGTAGATCCTGCGGGAAGAAGAACCTCTACTGTCTTTTGACCACTAGCAAAAGCTGAAGATTGAAATTTACTCTGAGTTAAATCCCCTTTGGCAAGTTGAACCGTATGTTCTTGTTGAAGTCGCAAAAGATCTGCTCTGCCAACTCTTAATAACAAGCGATCTCCTGGGGCAATTGTTTTATCTGCTAAAGGAGGTAAAAATCTTTCTTTATCTCTTTGTAATTCCAATACATCTACATCAAAACGACGCTGCAATCGACTATTACGCACTGATTGGCCCACCAAATCAGAATCATTAGGAATAGTTACCTCAGTAAAATATCCAGTTTGATCGGAGCTACCACTAAATTCATTATTAATCGCTCCTCTGTCTGGCAAAAGAATTTGAGGAGCAAGAATAAGATAAGCCGTCCCAATGAGCCATATCGGTATTCCAATAGAAGTAAATGTAAATAAGTCAAATGAGCCGTAACCAAGTTGAGCACTAATATCGCTCACCAAAAGATTTACAGAACTGCCTAAAAGTGTGAGAGTTCCTCCTATCACTGTTGCAAAAGATAGTGGAAGGAGAACTCTGGAAGGAGATAGTTTTCTTTTAATACACCAAGCTTCTATAACCGGCAAAAGTGATGCCACGACAGGTGTATTAGGAACTATTCCAGAAATAGGAGCTACTACAAATGCGAAAAGAGCTATTAATCGTCTTGGTGTTCTAATACTTTGAGAAGCAATTAATTCTCTCAAACGATCTAACGCCCCACTTTTAAATAAAGCAGCAGAAACAGCAAACAAACCCATCAAAGTTATTAACGCAGGACTCCCAAACCCAGCCAACGCTTTTTGGGGAGGCAAAACACCTGTTGCCATCAACAATGCAACACTCAAAAGGCCTGTCAACTCAGGAGCTAATACTCCTGAAATAAAAAACACAACCGCCAAAATCAAAACCGCCAATGTTATGACAGCATGAGGATTCTCATAAATAGAGATCAAGTCATTCATTCTGGGAAAATCGCTGCTTCATAAAAAATCCAACCCACAAATAAACTCTTGCTTAAAAAAGTCCAAAACAATACTAATTCGAATCACTATTCAATTGATTATTCTCATAAAAAACATTTTTTTTGAATCCAAGTAACCAAGAACTTGCGGAACGAATTCCTAAAGCTTTATCTAACATTTTTACTAAATATGTAATTCTGCGAATATGAAAACCTAATGGCCCTGAAATCGTGAATCCCCAAGCTGTAATAGAAGCTTCACCAATCCCCAAACTAAGCATTTCTCCCTGATCATTAAACTCAAAAGCCTTTGGATCAATCCCTTTCATGGAATTAATTAAATTCCTTGCAACAAGTTCTCCTTGTTTTATTGCTACTTGTGCAGTTGCAGGACAAATGATTCCTTGAACAGAACAAACATCACCAGCAGCCATAATATTTTTATATCCAATAAGATTTAAAGATGAATCTATTGAGATTTTGCCATTCTTCAAAGATGGCGAAGGAAGAATTTCAGGAAATACCGCCTTAGAGCCTGCGGTCCAGATCAAACCTCTATGTTGCAAAACAAAGTCATGCGATTTCATGTCATCAGAAGTTCGTGCATGCACTTTATCTGCAGTAATTTCCAAAACTTCTGTCCTCAAATGGATCCTAATACCACGATGAATTAATGCTTTTTCAGATTGTTCTTGATTAAAAGATTTTCCTTGAGGCAAAAGTCTGTCTCCACTTTCGATTAGATGAATATCTATCGTTTGGTCTAAAAGATCAGAAAGCTTGCAAGCCAATTCAATACCAGAAAAACTTCCCCCAACAATGACAAGCGAATTTGGAAGAGCTTTAATGGTGCCTCTTAAATCATTTATCAATTCTCTCAACAATTCAACATCCCTCAAACAATGAAATTTCAAGGCATGCTCAGCAACCCCTTTTATTCCATAATCATTAGGTTTCGCACCAGTAGAGATAAGGACCTTAGAATAATTAAGTTCTAATCCAGATTCAGTTATCACCTGCATCTTATTGGTCTTAATAGACTTGACTTTATCTTTGATTAAAACTATCCCTCTATCCTCAATCAAAGAATCATAGGAAGGAGCTATCTCCCATGAATTCAGCTCATCACTTAATAATTCATATAATAAAGGGACAAAAACAAACTTATCTCTGGGCTCAATTAAAACAATTTTAGGTCGATCTTGATGACGACTAAGTGACAAAGCAGTTGTTAAACCTGCAAAACCACCACCAACTAAAACAACTGGATCAGAATTAATATCATCAGAGAACATAGTTGCAACCCATAGGGCCATCTATGAAACCTTAAACAAACTTCAGAAGTAAGAAGTATTGAATCATAAAAACATGACTAACCAACCAATCAAAACTTCAAATGCAGAACAGCCAGAAACAGATTCTGGGAACAACACTTTTCAAGGATTCTCTTTAAAAAACAGCAGAGAGCAGCTCGAAAATATAACGGCAGAAGAGCGAATCCAATGGGCACATAACGCATTCGGCTCACAATTTGTACTCACAACAAGTTTTGGCATTCAATCAGCAGTTTTACTTAATATGATTCATCTTTTACAACTAGATAAACCTCCAAAAATAATTTGGATAGATACTGGATACCTGCCGCCAGAAACTTATATCTATGCTAATGAACTAACCAGAAAGCTTCAGTTAACAATCGAGGTTATTCAAAGTGATCTTTCTCCGGCAAGAATGGAAGCTTTATATGGACGCCTCTGGGAAAATAAAGAGATGGAAGATCTAGAAAAATATCACCTTATTCGTAAAGTCAAACCTCTAGAAAAGGCCTTTGATAAATTAAATGTAACTTGCTGGGCTAGTGGTGTAAGAGGGGGCCAAACCAAACTGAGAAGTTCTATGACATTTCTGGATAAAACAAGAGGGCGTTTTTCTTTAAGGCCCTTGCTGAACTGGACAAATAAAGATGTTTTTTACTATATGAAAGAACATGCATTACCCCAACACCCTCTATTTGAGAAAGGTTATTCAACAGTCGGAGACTGGCATTCAAGTGGTCCAGATACACCAGATCAAGAAGGAAGGAACACAAGATTTGGGGGTCTCAAAGAGGAATGTGGTATCCATCTCCCTGAAACAAATAAATAATGCAAGAGTTATTTGAGGAGCAATCCAAAAAAAGCTTTTTATTAATTGGGAATAGTCGTTGGCATTGGGCATTCAAAAATAAGAAAGTATGGGAATTTTTAGACACTCCAATTAATAATTTATTACCCGAATATCCAAAGGAAACGCTATTAGCATGGGCATCAGTAGGGAAAATCCCCACTAGCTTTTATCTGGATCAATTCCCACAACTACAATTAAAAGACATACCTCTATTAAATGTCCCTCCTTGGTTAGGTGTTGATAGAGCGTTGGCTGGATGGGGAGCTTTTCAAAAAGCCCAAAAATTGTCTTCAATGAGCACGAATGGATTACTTATTGCTGATGCAGGAACTGTTTTGAGCCTCACAAAAATTAGTTCTCATGGCAAATTCGAAGGTGGGCAATTAGCAGCAGGGTTAAATCTTCAACTAAAAGCTATGTCTGAAGGTACCCAAAATCTTAAATATCCATCAAAGACAAACTACACCAAAAGAAAATTTCCCCAATCAACTGATGAATCAATGTTGAGAGGATCTCTTGAATCTCTAATAGGAATGATCAAGCAAGCCAAAGAAGATTCTGCCGGAACATTATGGATATGCGGAGGGGATGCTCCAATAATTTTCCATGCCCTGCAAGAAAGAAATGTTGAAGTATTTCATCACCCAAACCTTGTACTAGAAGGAATGATTGATCTTAAAAGTTAATTTCCCATCAAACTTAAATCCTCAAGTATTTGATCTGCCATTTTGTCGGCCTTTACCTTGAAATAAATCAATTCAATATTTCCTTGCGGATCAATCACAAAAGTATGTCTCTTCATACCCATATATTCTCGACCCATAAACTTTTTCAGGCCATAACTATCAAAAGAACTTGCAACTGGACAAGGCTCAGAATCTGTTAAAAGAACAAAAGGAAGCTTATATTTATCTATGAACTTTAAATGAGAACTTGAAGGATCTTTACTAATTCCAAGAACCGTAATGCCATTTTTTTCAAAGATTTTCCAATGATCTCTAAAATTACAAGCCTCTTTTGTACAACCTGGAGTGGCATCCTTTGGATAAAAGTAGATAATTACTCTAGAGCCTTTCAATGATGCCAAGCTCACTAAATCTCCATTTTGATTTGGGAGAGTGAAATCCGGTGCAGGATCTCCAATTCGCAAGGACATTAACCTCAAAACCAAACACCAACTCAAGCGTACTAGGTATCTGGTTATTCCCCATCACTAAGCCACTAAAAAAAATAACTCCTATCGAAGAGAAATGGGCAAATACATTACCTGTTAGAAAACAGATTGAATACAAATATTCCAGAGCTTATGCACGTTTGGCGCTATCAACACTATTTGGAATAGAGCCTTTAAAAATTCCTCTATTCGCACCACCAGGTAAGCCTCCCAAGCTAGCAAAGGGATGGGGATACATGAATCTGAGTCATTGCAATAATGCTCTACTAATTGGTTGGTCTTCCAAAAAGATTGGAGTTGATATAGAAAATGCAAACCGATCATTTAATGCAATCAAACTTGCCGAAAGAATCTGTAGCACTAAGGAAAATAAATTAATCAAAGATTTAGAAATTGAAGAAATTCGCAAAATAGTTTTATCAAGATGGATTGCAAAAGAAGCAGCAATCAAATGGCAACAAGGACTCTTATACAAAGATCTCAACCAATGGCAAAATAATGAAAATACAAAAATATATACAAACAAGAAAGAAGGCAAACAGGTATTTATTGACTTAATAGATATTGATTCATGGAAAATTGGAATTGCTTATGATAAAAATATACACCCTTCCCCACCTATTATATGTTTTGATAGATAAGCAATGGTTTTAATTTAATGTACCTAATATCCTTTTATGAATTATTTTTTGAGGCATTTTTTGACCCTTCATTCTCTTAATTAAATTACATAATTTTTGAATTTGTTTATCATCTAATTTATACAATATTTTTTGTTTATATAGACTATTATCGCCAAACCATCTTTCTTCCAAGGTTTCATCAATAGTTAAGAATAACTCTTCTTCCCATGACTCAATATCAAAGCTCCATCCTGATTTATTTAGGGCAGAGTATAACAATTTCTCACAAGATTCTTGATTTAAAAATTCTCTTTCTAAGTTAAAAATTTCCTGAAACAATTTATTTTGAAACTCGTTCTTTTCATCTTTTTCAATAATCTCTCTTAGAGAACTCAAAGGACCCAAGCAGGGATGACTCGTTAAAAGTCTTAATTCCGCATGAGGGACGCACTTTTTTTTAAGACTATCCCATATATGTTGAATATTATGATTACTTAATGATGCAATATTTATTCTTCCACCTAAATATTCAAATTTCAAATCAGTCGGTAATTGATCCAATTCATTTAAATCCTGAGTGATTAATATTGGCCTTAAATTTGGATCTAAAATTTCCAATTGAGCAGAAATACGCTCTTTATCTTGGGAAGAAATAACGATATAAACACCTCCTTCAAGCACCTCCTCTAGTGGCTTAACAGACCAAAATAATGGCCTCTCTCCGATGATCAATACTCTGTCATTACGCTTGAAACATGAATCAGACCATAATTTTTTTAGAAGTATTTGTAGACGATTTCCATTTGCGGAAATTTCTCTTTTTATCCAACCGTCAAGCAAACTCTGCTGGGGGCCTGAGGTAAATAATAAAGGATTGGTATCTATTGCTTCTTCAGCTGCTGCAAATTGAGCTGCTCTCCGTTCAAGGGTAATGGCTCTTCTTTTGCCTTCCCACCCATGTTTAGTTGGTTTCCAAAAAACCTCTCCTCGAAGTTGCGTTGGCAAATATTGCTGTGCAACCCAATTTTCTACAAAAGAATGTGGATAGCGATAACCTTTCCCATCACCCAAAGTCTCTTTATCTCGATGAGAATCTCTAAGATGCGAAGGAATAAGCTCTGATTGAGAATCTTTTACAGATTGGATTGCCTGAAAAAATCCCATGACACTATTACTTTTTTCTGTCGTGGCTAAATACAGCGCTGCCTGGGCTAATGGATAAAGACCTTCTGGAAGACCAATTCTTTCAAAAGCTGCAGCACATGCTTCTACAACAACAATTGCCTGAGGATCTGCCAATCCAATATCCTCTCCTGCTGCTATCAACATACGTCTAAAAATAAACTTTGGATCCTCTCCTGCTTCAACCATACGAGCCAACCAAAATAATGCAGCATCAGGATCGGATCCTCTTAAGGATTTAATAAAAGCACTAATTGTGTCGAAGTGAGCATCACCTTGTTTGTCATACAAAATGGCTCTCTTTTGAATAGATTCCTCCGCAATCAATAGATCAATATTAATTTTTCCTTTTTTATCAGGCTTGGTAGTTTCTACAGCCAATTCCAAAGCATTAAATAAACTCCTTGCGTCACCATTTGCTACATCAACTAAATGATTTGCCGCTTCATTAGACATATTAATATTCTTATCTCCATATCCATATTCAACATCTTGAACTCCTCTTTGAAGCAAAATATGCAGGTCTTTCCGTTCAAGATGCTGTAAACGAAAAATTCTCGAACGGCTAAGTAAGGCTTTATTAACTTCAAAATATGGATTTTCTGTAGTAGCACCTATTAATGTAAGAATTCCATTCTCGACCCAGGGTAACAAGGCATCCTGCTGTGCCGTATTGAAACGATGTACCTCATCTATAAAAAGTATTGTCTTCAGACCATACTGATTCAATCTATCCTTAGCATTTTGAACCTCTTGACGTAACTCTTTAATGCCAGACAAAACAGCATTTAAGATAGTAAAATGAGATCTGGTATTGGCAGCAATTATTCTTGCTAAAGTTGTTTTACCTACCCCAGGTGGGCCATGCAGCAATAAATTACCTACTCGATCAGCTGCAATAGCTCGTCGTAAAAGCCTACCTTCTGAAAGAATTAATTGTTGTCCTACAAAATCATCTAAAGTTTTAGGTCTCATGCGCTCGGCTAAAGGAGCATTTTGCTTTAAAACTTCTTCGCCATGAAAAGTAAATAAATCCTGTTCCACGAAAATCTTATATAAGTGATTCTTTTAAAATCAACAATCAAGTAATTACAGTTGGTCTATCCATACCAGTACGTTGACGAATTTCCGCAAGTGAATCTATGCCTTGAATTAAATCTGCAAGTGCTTTCTGGGGATCTTGATTTAATACCCCTTCAGAAGAAACATAACTTTCCAAATAAACACGTAAAGTGGCACCTTGAGTCCCAGTTCCTGACAACCTAACAATTACTCGACTCCCATCATTTAACAAAATTCTCAAGCCTTGTTTAGTAGTAGAAGAATTGTCTATAGGATCTACATAACTAAAGTTATCTGCAAAATCAACTGTTCTCCCTGCAAAAGAGTTCCCAATTAGTTGAGGTAAAAGTAACTCCAATCTAATATAAAGATCATCAGCAATCTTCGTTGAAATGGCTTCATAATCATGACGAGAGTAATAATGACGGCCAAAACGTGACCAATGAGAATTCATCAATTCTGATACAGAACATTTTTTATTTGAGAGAATTTGCAACCAAAATAGAACAGCCCATAAGCCATCTTTTTCTCGAACATGGTTGCTACCAGTACCAAAACTTTCTTCGCCACAAAGAGTTATTTTTTCATCATCTAAAAGATTGCCAAAAAATTTCCATCCAGTTGGGGTCTCATAACAATTAATACCTAAGTCTTGCGCTACTACGTCTACTGCTGAGCTAGTTGGCATAGAGCGAGCAACTCCAAAAAGACCATTTGCATAAGCAGGTACACAACTTGCATTAGCCGTTAGAATTGCCAGGCTATCGCTTGGGTTAACAAAACATCCTCGCCCTAGAATCATATTGCGATCTCCATCGCCATCACAAGCTGCACCAAAAGAATAGTTTTTGCCCTCGAGTAAAGCATCAGCTAATTCTTTGGCATAAGTCAGGTTTGGGTCAGGATGACAACCACCAAAATCTTCTAAAGGAATACCATTTCTAACAGTTCCCTTAGGTGCTCCTAATAAGTCCTCAAAGATTCGAACAGCATAGGGACCAGTAACAGCATGCAGCGCATCAAAAGCAAATGGGAAATCAGTCTTAATGAATGAACTTATACAATCAAAATCAAAAAGTTTTTGCATTAATAATATGTAATCCTCGATACCATCAATAACTTCAACTTTCATTGAACCAATTAAATATGTACCAGGAGAAGCTAGAGATATTTTTTGATATTCAACTAATTTCTTATATGAATCCAAAACTTTAGAGCATTCAAAGATTTCATTAGTAAGAGATTCAGGGGCAGGACCACCATTAGGCCCATTAATCTTTACTCCAAAATCACCTTCTGGCCCTCCTGAATTATGACTAGCAGAAAGAATTATAGCTCCTATAGCTTTACGATTACGGATTAAGTTAGACGCTGCAGGTGTGGATAAAATCCCATCAACAGTTGTAATTATCTGTCTAACTCCATGCGCTGCTGCCAAAGAAAAGATGATCTCTATAGCTCTGCGGTTTCCATATCGACCATCTCCTCCTAAAACTAAAATTCCTCCTTCTACTCCAGGCAGAGTTCTGAAAATTGATTCTATAAAACTCTCCAAATAATGAGGTTCATAGAATTGTTGGGTACTTTTTCTCAAACCCGATGTTCCAGGTTTTTGATCAACAAAAGGTGTATCGAGTTGAACAGTTACTTGATTAGAGTCTGATGAAATCACTAGAAAAAAGTTAATTCATGGTTGTACAAAGCGGTATTGCAGGAATTTAATGCGGCATTTCAGAAGTACGTAACATTGCAAAAAACCAAAGCGAGCTCAAAATCAAAATCGTGAACACTCCTGGACCAATACCAACCTTTGAAATAGTAATAGGAACTATTAAAGGCAAAATAATTGCTCCAGCAAGAGGTGTCACAGCTACAACTATGCGCAACATTATTATTTATAAACCGAAAAACTTAAAACCATTCTGACTCAGCTTTATCTCTTGGGTTTGTATTGTCTTCAGGAGTAACACGTTCGAATTTCATGGTTATATTTCTTTTCTCTTGAGTTTTCGAATCTAAAGCTTCTATTGGATAATTTTGCATCCCATCACGAAATGGGACTTGCAAACGAAATGTTCCATCCTGAGCCAAAGGAACCTCTTCTCCTCCTATTGTTAGTTTGGCTAGAGGATCTGTAGCTCCATAAACAACTAATTCAGCATCTGCAACAAGCCAAAAAGATTTATCTACAGAAAGCAGCCCTGTTCCTGAGTCATTGATACCACTAGCCCAAAGTCCTGCACCAGATTGGTTGGAGTTTGGAAAATTTTGATCCCCTAATTTACTCTCTTGAAATTCTTCCGAACCTACACGAATCTTTCTAAAAGTATTGGTTGCTGATTCATATAAGCGTTGATGTAAATCTGTATCTCCAGAATCATTATCTTCTTGGACAATACTTTCTACTGAAACTCCACTAGTAGTTTCCAAACTAAATGGAACGAATTGATCAAGAATTACTTCACTTGGATGCTGTGAAGGAACTCTTGCTATTGAAGAAAATGCCAATGAGATCCATTGAGCTCTATAGCGATAACCTAACTCAACTTGATAATCCCTATTACCTAAAGGAATAGGCAAATACCATTCAGTGCTATGACTATCTACCGTTACCTCTCTTAGAGCTCCTTTATTGACTTTTCCGTTATCGCTACCAGTTACATCAACTAATCTCAAAGATAATCTGGTTGCACCACATGCTAAAGCTTGATTTCTATCTGAGTCAGAAATTTCCCAAAAAACATAAGCCCATTCTGGATCTTTTGGAAGAAATACAACCTTTGTATAACCTGAATAATCCGATCCATCATTAGATGATATTGATTGTTGAGGTTCTTCAAAGACTAATTTGCTTTCAAGATCTATCTTCTCTTGATATAAATCAATCTCTTTAATCAAAGCTGCCTTGCTTTTTCTACTGTACAAAGGCACTCCAAGTACACTTGCTTTCTGGCGCAATTGACGAAGTGTAAGGCTTGTTAGTGACTCTTTATCTTGACCCACGCCTGAGAAAGCTCCTTATGTTTTGTTTGGGATCAGTATCTCGTGATTTGGCAAGATCTCGCGAGTGCCGTCAGCATCTACTGACTACGAAAATAAAAATATAGCCTCGAAAGTGATGGAAACACGTTATGCCAAAAGGGTTTTGAGCGATTATGAGAAAATTAAATATCTGGTTTTTTTTTTCGAGAAGAAAAAATGCCTAGAAAATTTTTGGCATTTTCTAGAAAAAATGATTCCCTTTCTCTTTGGGATCAAAAAATATGAAGCTCTATAGAATGACAAATTAATTTCTTATTGACTAGACGAATTTGAAGAGCGACTCATGGCATCAACAATCAAATCATCCAAAGTTAATTCCATCGGTAAAATTTGAAGAGCTTGCGCGACTCTTTCCAATTGAATCGCCGCGGAATCAAACTGATCTATTAATAAGAGAATGAATTCTCTATCATTTTTCAATTTTGGGTTTGATAGCCACCAATCTAATTGTTCTTGCTTTGAAGGAAAATTCTTTCCATCAGATTCTACCGGTATTGATTTAAAAACCTGCAGGCAATGAGCAAGTAATCTTAAATGATGCTTTTCTAAAGCTGAAAGAGTTAATTCTTCAATACGATTAATCTGATTAAGATTAAGTGGACTGCTCTCATCATTATGGTTAAACGCTATATCTAAATTCATAGATTCATTAAATTAAGAATTATTTTAAATGGATATGCCTGAACTTTCTCTATTCTCCATTGCAAGAGTTGCAGATCAGAATCGAAAAAATAGAGCGAATTAATTGCAACTCCTGATCTCAAACCATTAGGAAAATATCTGCTATAGATCTGTTTGACCAATGAAATAAATTTAAATCCCGACTAAAAAATCATCAATGCATTGATAAAAACCTAATGGGGGCCAATTGGTGAAACAGTTGCAACCGAAAATAAAGCCAATTTTGAAGCGCTCAGCTCTCCTTGCTTTAAAGGAGAAAAAGAATTGATTCACTTATGGTGAGTCACCTTATGTGTCATTTCTATATTTCTGCCTTAGTTAAGAAGAAGAAGAAAAAAAGCATCTACACTATTGGAAAGACAAGTGAAATGACAAGATCATTAGCTTCTTAAGAGTGTGACGGAGGGTCTATGATACGAAACATAGTAGTTTCTTATCTGGGAAAAGCAGTATTTTCTATTTACTGACCTCTCACCTCTCACCAATAAAAACCTTTTCTTTTGGCCAGACCAAAAAATGCGTTTTGGAACATTATCTCAAATTACTCTTTCATTAGAGTAAAAATAGAAAATTATGAGTAACCCAAATACAGTTGAAAAAATAGTTTCTAAGCCATATAAATATGGTTTTGTTACCGATATAGAGACAGAAAAAATCAACAAAGGGATAAATAGAGATACAATTAAACTAATTTCGGCAAAGAAAAACGAACCAGAGTTTCTCTTAAAATTTCGATTAAGAGCATATGATGAATGGCTAAAGATGAAAGAACCTAACTGGGCAAAGTTAGGATATCCTCCAATTAATTATCAAGATATAATTTATTATGCTGCACCTAAAAAAGATAAGAAGAAAGAAAGTTTAGAAGAAGTAGATCCAAAATTATTAGAAACATTTGAGAAACTTGGAATTCCAATTAGTGAACAAAAGCGCTTAACAAATGTTGCTGTAGATGCAGTATTCGATAGTGTTTCCATTGCTACTACTTATAAAGAAAAACTTGCTGAGCATGGTGTCATTTTCTGCTCAATAAGTGAAGCAGTAAACGAATATCCAGAAATAATTAAAAAATATTTAGGAACAGTTGTTCCCATTAATGATAATTTCTTTGCCGCATTAAATTCAGCTGTTTTTAGCGATGGATCCTTTGTATATATTCCTAAAGGAGTTGAATGTCCTATGGAACTATCTTCATATTTTAGAATTAATTCAGGAGATACAGGCCAATTTGAAAGAACATTAATTATTGCCGAAGAAAAATCTTCAGTCAGTTACCTTGAAGGTTGTACAGCCCCAATGTTTGATACAAATACTCTTCATGCAGCTGTTGTAGAACTAATTGCTCTTGATCATTCTTCTATCAAATATTCAACAGTTCAAAACTGGTATTCAGGTAATGAACAAGGGGTTGGTGGTATATATAACTTTGTCACTAAGAGAGGTCAATGTAGAGGAAAGAAAAGCAAAATCAGCTGGTCCCAAGTAGAAACCGGATCTGCTATTACCTGGAAATACCCTAGCTGCATCCTCCAAGGAGAAGAATCAGTAGGAGAATTTTATTCAGTCGCATTAACTAATAACTTTCAAAAAGCTGATACAGGAACAAAAATGATTCATATTGGCGCAAAGACTCGTTCAACAATTGTTAGCAAAGGAATTAGCGCTGGACAATCTAGTAATAGCTATAGAGGATTAGTGCATATGGGTCCACAAGCTGTGGGAGCGAGAAATTACAGTCAATGTGATTCAATGCTTATCGGGGATCAAGCTGCTGCAAATACTTACCCATACATTCATTCGCAACAACCACAAGCAAATATTGAACATGAAGCAAGCACATGCCGAATCTCTGAAGATCAGTTATTTTATCTCCAAAGTAGAGGAATTGATTTTGAAGAAGCAATTTCAATGATGGTGAGTGGTTTTTGCCAAGATGTCTTTAATCAATTACCTATGGAGTTTGCATCTGAAGCAGATAAGCTTCTTGCTCTCAAGCTTGAAGGTTCTGTTGGTTAATTCGACTATTGACTAATTTTCTAATTTAAAAAATTCTTTTCTCTTTACTGCAGTGCTTAGCCAAGATTCCAATTTAATGCTTGAAATAAATGATCTTCATGCATCTATCGAAGATAAAGAGATTTTGACAGGGGTGAATTTAGAAGTACGTTCTGGAGAAATTCATGCGGTTATGGGCCGCAACGGCAGCGGCAAAAGCACGCTCTCCAAAGTTATTGCTGGACACCCAGCGTATGTTGTTACATCTGGAACAGTTAAATTCAACGGAGAAAACCTTCTGGAAATGGAACCAGAAGAACGCGCACGAATCGGAATATTTTTAGGATTTCAATATCCTGTTGAAATCCCAGGGGTTAGCAATCTTGAATTTCTCAGGGTTGCAACAAATTCTCGTAGAAAAGAACTAGGGAAAGAAGAACTCGATACTTTTGAATTTGAAGAATTAGTTAAAGAAAGGCTAAGTGTTGTACAAATGAATCCTGCTTTCTTAGATAGAAGCGTTAACGAAGGATTTTCTGGAGGAGAAAAGAAAAGAAATGAAATTCTCCAAATGGCTCTGCTAGAACCATCAATCTCAATTCTCGATGAAACTGATTCTGGATTAGATATAGATGCTCTAAGAATAGTCGCATCTGGAGTCAACCAACTTTCAACACGAACTACAGCAACTATCTTAATTACCCATTATCAAAGATTGCTTAACGAAATCACTCCTGATTTTGTACATGTAATGGCAGAAGGAGCGATTGTTAAAACTGGGGGTCAAGAATTAGCAATTGAATTAGAAAATCGAGGATACGAATGGATAGAAGAAAACATTAAAAAAATAAATCTATAATCATATGTCTTTCAAGGATTGTGTACCACAATGGTTGAATTCTATTAAAGAAACCAATAATCTTTATGTTGAAAAAATTCGACAAAAAGGAAGATCTAATTTAAATCTATTAGATCATCCAAATACTAAAAATGAAAACTGGAGATTATCTAATATAAAAAGATTAGAAAACTTTATTAATCTACCTTTCCCAGATCAAGCAAAGTTTGATTATCAAAATAAATACCCAATCTTTAAGAATATTCCTAAGAATATTTTACAAATTAAGATAGATTCTCTGGATAACCCTCTTGAATCACTTGTTCTCCCTGAAGGGGTCCGAGCCTTAAATAATGAGGAGATTGAATGTTATCTTGGGCATACAATTGATCGGTGTAATTCAAATAATTTATGGCCAGTTGCAATTAATGAAGCTTCAACAAATCAAGTCATAGGATTAGAAGTTAAAGGAAATAATCTTCCAACTATAGAATTGGTCTTAGCCGCAAATGCAAATACGTTTCATTCAACCAGGGTACTTATAAAAGTAAGAGAAAAAACGACTCTGAATTTAAATGAAGTAATTATTGGATCATCGAAATCATCCCAAAGTAATTTAATGGAAATAATTGTTGGAGAAGAAGCTAATGTTCACCATGGCATAATTGCCTTAGGGGGAGGAAATGCACATCTTCTAACAAATCTTGCAGTGGAGCAGAAAGAGCAAAGTAATTATTCTTTAATCGCATTACAAAAAGGTTGGCTTTTTAGTCGTTTTGAACCTCATATAATTCAACTTAGAGGAAACGCTAAAACGAATTTAAAGGGGTTGCAAATCTCAACTGGTGATGACGAATTATCTACTCATTCATATGTAAGATTTGATGGACCAAATGGGGAACTAGATCAATTGAATAAAGCAGCCGCTAACGACAATTCACATTCGATATTTAATGGGGCTATACAAGTTCCTAAAGTTGCTCAAAAAACTCAAGCGGCACAACTTAGTAGAAATTTAATTCTTTCAAAGCGCGCAAAGATTGATACAAAACCAGAATTAGAAATTATTGCGGATGATGTTAGATGTACCCATGGGGCAACTATTAGTCAACTTCAAGAGGAAGAACTTTTCTACTTAAGAAGTAGAGGTATTAATTCTAAACAAGCCTATTCACTTTTACTAGAAGGCTACTACAAGGAAATTATTAGCATGTTGCCTTTATATTCTGAGAGATGGTCTTTTTTAAATAATCTTTTATAAGAGAAACTGAATGATCGATTCTAATAAAAATCTTGCAGAACAAACAAGACAAGACTTCCCTTTGTTTAACTCATCAACTAACGAAGAAAATCAAATTATCTATTTAGATCATGCCGCAACAAGTCAAAAACCCTCTCTAGTCATCAATGCTCTGCGAAATTATTACAGCTATAACAATGCAAATGTTCATAGAGGAGCCCATCAATTAAGTGCTAAAGCAACTGAAGCCTTTGAGAATGCAAGAGAAACGACAGGTCAATTTATTAATGCTAATTCTTCAAATGAAATAATTTTTACACGCAATGCGACTGAGTCAATCAATTTAATTGCTCGTTCGTGGGGGCAGAGCAATCTGAAAAGTGAAGATGAAATCCTTTTAACAGTTATGGAACATCACAGTAATTTAGTTCCATGGCAAATAATTGGTGAACAACGAGGATGCAAAATTCGTCATGTAGGAATCACACCCGATGGAGAACTAGATCTTGATGACCTTAAATCAAAAATTAATGATCGGACTCGCATAATTAGTCTTGTACATATAAGCAATACTTTGGGATGCTGTAATCCTATTAATGAAATTGCAGAGTTAGCACATAGTGTCGGAGCCTTAATTTGTTTAGATGCTTGTCAAAGTCTTGCACATCAACCCATAGATGTTCAGTCTCTAAAAATTGATTTTTTAGCAGGATCTTCTCATAAAATCTGTGGTCCCACTGGAGTTGGATTTCTATGGGGAAAAGAAAAAATTCTTGAAACTATGCCTCCATTTTTAGGGGGTGGGGAAATGATTGAGGAAGTTTTTCTGGACCACAGTACCTGGGGAGATTTGCCACATAAATTTGAAGCAGGTACTCCTGCCATAGGAGAAGCAATTGGTATGGGATATGCAATCAATTATTTGAATGCGATAGGATTAGAAAAAATACAAAAATATGAAAAAGAACTTACTAAATATCTATTTAGTAAGTTAAATAATATTGAAGATCTAACAATTTTAGGACCAATCCCAAACGATGATTCATGCAGAGGAGCTTTGGCAACCTTTCACATCAAAGGAATTCATTCTAATGATATAGCAGAGTTATTAGATACGAAAGGAATATGCATACGTAGTGGGCATCATTGTTGTCAACCGCTGCATAGATCATTAGGATTAAATTCAACTGCACGAGCAAGTCTTAGCTTCACTTCCACTTTTGATGAAATTGATATATTAGTGGAAGAATTAAATGCAAATATTGATTTTATAAAAAAGAATTCTTAAATCCCCAAATTTTTATTAAAGAATTGCTCGGTTTTTTCTAAAACCTTTATTTTATTTTTTCCATCTTTAAATCCATGTGCTTCGTTGTCAAATATATGCAGCTCAACAGTTATACCGAGATTCTTCAATTTCTTTACGAGCTTATTGGTTTGATCAGGGCTCACAACATTATCTTGTAAACCTTGAAAAAAAATAACAGGGCAATCTATATTGCTAATATTATTAATTGGAGACCTTGTCTCATAAATATTTCTTTTCGAAGGTAAAGGTCCTACTAAATAATCAAGATAATGTTCCTCAAAGCGATGGGTGGAAATAGTCATTTCGATTAAATCACTGACCGCATATCTACAAGAAGCTACTTTAAAAATATTTGAAGAACTTAGACATCCTAAAGTTGTAAATCCTCCCGCACTCCCTCCATCAATTGCAATAAATCGTTTATCTGCCTTGCCAGAATTAATAAGCTCTTTCACTACAGCTTCACAATCAAAAACATCTACTTCCCCCCATGAATTTTTCAATCTTTCTCGATACGCCCTACCAAATCCAGTAGAGCCTCCATAATTAATATCAACAACTGACCATCCTCTAGAAGTCCAAAACTGTATTTCTAAATTCAACCCTGCACTCGCCATAGAAGTAGGCCCACTATGAGTTTTCACCAAAAGAGGAGCAGGATAGTCCTTTCTATTAATTGGAGGGTAATACCAAGCATGAGTTTTCTCTTTCCGAAACCCTTCAAACCAAAAAGCTTCCGGTAAACTTATGGATTTCTCTTCAATTGATAACGACCCTAAACATGAATGTGTCCAACTACCATTTGCTAAATCTAATTCAAGTAAACCAAGTTTTTGAAGAGAGTTTCCTGCTATAGCAACCACTCGATTATCTTGAGAATGAATATAAGACAAATCAGTAAAAGGCTGATCGATAATAGTTACCAAACCATTTTGAGAAAGTCGACATAAGTTCCAGATTCCTTCTTGGCAAAACACGGCAATAATTTCATCTCCTGAAGCAGAAATTGATGACATCCCTAATACCCATTGGGGCATTCCAGATTCAGCATTCATAGGCCATATACGTTTCCAAAATGAATCTTTGGATAACTGGGAAGACGAACTTCCCAAAATGACATTCCACCATCCTGTGCTGTCTTCAGAAACAGCAATATCACCTGTTGGCAACCAAATAGGTTGAAAGAAAGAAACTAACTTTCGAGTATTAATATTTTCTTTTTCAGAAGATTCAATATCATTTATACTAGATAAGCCATCTAATTTGCCAATAAAAAGTTTACTTGAATCCCATGGCATAAAAGGTTTATTCCACTCTATCCATGCCAGTTTATGGTGAATATTATTCAAAGATAAATAACCTATAAAATCATCTGATGTATATAAAATTGAAGGATCCTGGAACTGTTTACCTAATATGAATTGGACTATATAATCTTTATTTTCTTTTTCCATAATACCTATCCATCTATTTTTATATTGATCAATTACACCATCTGCTAATAAATAATCGCCCTTAATAGAAAGACAAAGAGGTTGATTATTTGGCAATAAATAATTATTTTTATCTATAGAATTTTGATCATTAATAAGCCAAGACTGCATCCACAAGCATCCATCAAAATCATCAATCCAACATAAAAAAATCAAATTTTCTTTCTGACTAAGGGCAATTGGTCCACCTCCATAGCCATGCACTCGTGTCTTTAGATTTATTGGATGTGGAGTTAATTCCTGCGGCTCCAAATTCTTTTGCATCCAAGGTCTTATAAGAGCAGTTGTCCTCCCTTTCTCATTCGGTCTTTGCTCAAGCCACAAAACATAATCTCCAATTATCTTTGGTTCCTTAAAATTGGGCATTTGCCCTACTGCATTACAAGCATCTAGAGGTTTCATATTGTTTTGATCAAAATAACCACATTTATCAATAAAATTCATGGATTGAATAAGCTTTTAGTTCTAAAACATGAGAAAATGTTAAGAGTGATTAAATAGAACCTTTTGACAGGAAGCTTTGCTCAACTTGCAAAAAAAGCTGAACAAGAGAAGGCATTCATTACCGTTTCTAAAGAACCGGTTGAGAACCCCCCTCTAGAAATCTACAAGCTTGGCAATCAGGTTTTACGAAACCCTGCAAATCGTATAAGCAAAGTAGATAACTCAATGAGAGAACTAGCTAAAAATATGCTAACTAGCATGTATTCAGCTAAAGGTATTGGCTTAGCAGCTCCTCAAGTTGGGATTCAAAAACGAATATTAGTAATTGATCTTGATATTGAAAATCCAGCCACACCTCCACATGTTTTTATTAATCCAGAAATAATCTCTTCAAGTGGAAGTATTAACACGTATGAAGAGGGCTGTTTAAGTATTCCTGGTGTTTATCTGGATGTAATACGCCCCACTTCCATCAAAGTCAGTTTTCGAGATGAAATGGGCAGGCCAAAGAAAATGAATGCAGATGGTTTATTAGCAAGATGCATTCAACATGAAATAGATCATTTAAATGGAATTCTTTTTGTTGACCGAGTAACAAATGAGGAGACATTGAAAAAAGAACTTAAAGAGAATGGATTCTTCTATAAAGATGTAAATACACTGAATTCTAAATGACTAAAGAAACTATTTTTACCAGTATTTTAAATGGGAAAATTAAGTGTGATGAGGTTTATAGTGATGAATTATGTTTAGCTTTTAGAGATATACAGCCACAAGCACCTACACATATCCTTGTTATTCCAAGAAAAAATATCTCTAGTTTAAAAGAAGCGGAAGAGAAAGATATCAACCTTTTAGGTCACTTACTTTTCGTGGGCTCCAAAATTGCCAAAGAAGAAGGCTTAGAGAATTGGAGAACTGTTATTAACACAGGAGAAACTGCCGGGCAGACAGTGTTTCATCTCCATATTCACATCATTGGTGGGCGAGATATGACTTGGCCTCCTGGTTGAATTAATAAATCCAAGATTTCTCCCCTAACAACTATTGAAAGGATGCTAATAGCAACTAGAAAACTTCTCAAGAAGGTAAAGTAGATTATTCTCAAAAATCTGCAAAACCTCTCCAAGCAACCTAATAAAAACTTTTTACTCCTAAGATAGTTTTATTCTTTTTTGAACTAGAGTTTTAGTTATTAGAATAATGATTAAAATCTCATAATCCCTAAAAAACAAAAAGCATACATCTTTACAAATCAATGATCCTCAATTCACATGAGAACTAGCACTGACTCAAATAAAACAAATATCAACATCACACTAGCTCAACTCAGGCGCCTAGCTCAACCTTTTTTCTTGCCACTTGATCAGACTAGTGGATTTCAATTTATTTGGCTTTTAATTTCTTTACTGTTTTGTGTTGGTGGATTAGTACTTGTAATACTTACAGGTTTAATAGAAACATTAAATAATGTTCAACCACTACTTACCGAAAAATATATAGGTGGAGTTGTCAAGACAATTGAAGCAATTTGGAGTTCTTGGTGGGGTTGGTTATTTGGCAGCCTTTTTATTATTGGAACATCAAGTTTCTTTAGTTTTAGACATCAACTAAGAAATAAAAGATGGCTGCATTGGTTATTCCTAGGAATAATTGTAATAATGTTATTAGCAGTAAATGGAATTAATGCTGGTATTGGATTTATTGCTAGAGATCTTACAAATGCATTAGTAGCAAAACAAGAAGAAGGCTTTTATAGAATTCTTGGAATTTATGCTTGTTGTTTTATAGTTGCTTTACCTATAAGAGTATCTCAAATATTTTTTACATATAAATTAGGAATTATATGGAGAGATTGGTTATCTAAAAGTCTTATATCAGATTATATGAATAATAAAGCATATTATATTCTTAACCCTAATGATGAACTTGCAACGGATGTAGATAATCCAGATCAAAGAATTACAGATGATACAAGAGCTTTTACAGGCCAAAGCTTGACTTTTACATTAGGAGTATTTGATGCTCTACTTACATTTTCGTTAAATATACTGATTTTATGGAGTATAAGTACAACGCTAACTTTTTCCCTATTTGGTTATGCAGCCTTTGCTACAACAGTATTAATTATTGCAGGAAAAAATTTAGTTAGAATTGATTATGATCAACTCAGATATGAAGCAGATTTTCGATATGGATTAGTTCATATTAGAGATAATGCAGAATCAATTGCATTTTATTCTGGAGAAGATCCAGAGAAAGCAGAAACACAAAGAAGACTAGGAAAAGTAGTCAAAAACTTTAATCTTTTAATTATCTGGAGAGTCTTAATTGATGTAATGAGACGCTCAATCAATTATGCAGGCAATTTCTTTCCATATTTAATTATGGCAATTCCTTATTTTGCAGGGGAAATAGATTATGGAAGATTTATTCAAGCTAGTTTTGCTTTTGGAATGGTCGAGGGCTCATTATTTTTTGTTGTCAATCAAATTGAAGAATTAGCCAAATTTACAGCAGGGATTAGTAGGCTAGAAGGTTTTCAATCTAAAGTAGAAAATGTAAGCAAAATTGCATCAATTAATAATGATCAAAAAGAAGAAATTGTTAGTGAATCTATCATAATTAATCAAGCTAATCTTTTTCCTCCTGGAGGTAATGAACCAATTATATCTGATCTTAATTTAAGCATTGCAAATTCAGAAAGTTTATTAGTAGTTGGTCCATCAGGGTGTGGTAAAACATCCTTACTTAGAATGATCAGTGGCTTATGGAAACCAGTCAAAGGAACAATTGAAAGACCTAAAAAAGAAGATTTATTATTTATTCCTCAAAAACCATATTTAATTTTGGGATCACTTAGAGAACAACTTTGCTATCCAGCTGAAGAGAATAGATTTAGTGAAGATCACCTACGCTCGGTATTAGCAGAAGTTAATCTTCAATCACTTCTTGAACGATACCCTGATCTTGATATAAAACAGGATTGGCCCAGAATCCTTTCTCTTGGAGAGCAACAACGATTAGCATTTGGACGTCTACTCTTAAATTCTCCAAGGTTTGCAGTGCTAGATGAAGCCACTAGTGCCTTAGATGTTAAAACGGAAAGAAAATTATATGGACTTCTCAAAAAAAGAGATTTAGCTGTAATAAGTGTCGGACATCGTCCAACCCTTATAGAATTCCATTCATCTGTACTAGAACTCTTAGGTGAAGGTGCATGGAGGCTAATCCCTTCCTCATCATACAAATTTGACCAATTATGAAAAGATTCAATGTCTCAAAATAATCCAGATCTCAATCATGGAGAAACATTGATCGAGAACAAAACTGATTCAGAAGAAAAAGTCTTTGAGGCACCTACTACAAGTGCTACAACCTCAGATACCCCAAATTTTGGATGGAGTGGCTATGCAGAACGCATGAATGGACGCTTTGCAATGGTTGGTTTCATCGCCGTAATTGTTATAGAAATTGCTAGTAATAAGACTTTTATAAATTGGGCAGGATTTTAAATATATCCTTACTAATTTCTAATCATCAAAACGTGAAGTGTTATCCCTAGGACGTTTATTGGGCGTAGAAGATCGACTATAAGTGCTTCCGCCTGAAGAAGGCTTTGGATTCATTTCACTACTTCGATTTCTTCTGGGAATATCGTTATTTCTTGCTTGATTAGATCTTTTATTAGAAAAAGAAGCATCTTCAATTTTCGAACCTGCTGATGAGGGGCTTTGAGAAGAAGTCCTTCTAATTGGCGAATCCATTTTGGGTGAAGATGAAGAAATTTCTCTTCCTCCAGAACCACTAAATCTTCTAGAAGGCATTTGTTCATTGCCTAAAGATCTTCCCCCTCTTCTAGGAGGTATTTGTTCATTCCCTAAAGGTCTTCCCCCTCTTCTAGGTGATAGTTGTTCATTCGCTGAAGGTCTTCCCCCTCTTCTTCTAGGTGAGATTTGTTCATTTGCTGAAGGACGTGAACCCATTCGGAGATCTTGGCGTGAGTTTCTCCTTTCTCCAAAGTTAGATCGTTTATCGGATAAAGAATCATTGTTTCTAAATCTTCCCATTCTTCTTTGTCTCTCGGTTGTCTGATCAAAGTCTTCTTCCTGAGAGTTAGTGCTGCCCATACGACTTGCAGCTTCTTCTGGTATTGCTGCTCTAGAAATTCTTCTAGGCTGATACAAATCCCTATCAGGAGTATCCTCCTCTAAATCATCTCTGCTTGAAAAACGCCTGCTAATTGACTGCGGCTCTTCAAAACGATCATAGGATTCTTGCCATCTCCCGCCTCTGAGCCCACCATCAGGTGAGATCCCAGGTTCAGGGTCATCAAAATAAGAAGAACGACGTGCTTGATCAGTTGCAACACCTCTCAAACGAACACTTTCATAAGCAAAAAAAACTGTAGTTCCTGCTAATAAAAACTGACCAAACTGAAGGATTGGATCTAATCTCCAACCCTGAAAAAATAGAATTCCTCCACAGAGAAGGCCTATTGCAGCAAAAAAAACGTCGTAATCACGCGCAAGCGCTGGTTTAAAAGACCGCATGAAATATAGCCCTGCTCCGCAAATAGCAAGAACAATGCCAACAATGCTGGCCCAATTCAGACTGGCATTGACCAAAGTTGCGCACCCTCCAAAGAAAGAACTGAAGGCTGAAAATCAACCTCAGTAAAATACAGTCTAAGAAATGCGCAAGAGTTGACTAGCTTTAACGACTCAACGCGTCATTTTGGCTAACAGCAATAAGCGCAAATGCTGCTGGTACAACAATTAGAGCACCGGCGGCAAGAAAGCTGCCAATCATTCCAATAGCTGAGTTAGTAGAAACCGCAGAGGAAACCCCTGAACTGAGAAAAAAAGTTAATAAAGGAAAAGCCATTGCAGCTGTTTCGAGATCAATATCAGCACAATCTTACGAATGATCTGCTTGTTTATACGATGTATTTGTATTTAGTGATGCTTTGAAAGCGCATTATGGCTTTTTTTATTGAGTCGCTTCCCATAATTCAATTCATTTTGGGAGTAGTTCTAGCTCTTTTTACACTTGCATTTCTCATGAGAATAATTCTTACTTGGTACCCAAAAATCAATCTAAACAAGGGTTTCTGGCCATTGATTGCATGGCCCACAGAGCCATTTTTAGCATTGACAAGAAAATTTGTTAATCCAATAGGAGGAGTAGATGTAACTCCTGTGATATGGGTTGGACTCACAAGTCTTGCAAGAGAATTATTGGTTGGACAGCAAGGAATTATTTCTCAAATTGTTCATAGAACTCAACATCTTGGATGATGATCCCCTCACTTCGAATAACTACATCATTTCTTGTTCAACAAATTTTGTATGTACATCTCCATTAATAAATTCATCACGCCTCAATAAATCCAAATGAAAATCTATTGTCGTAGGGATCCCAGTAACTGCACACTCATTTAAAGCCCGCTCCATTCTTTGCAAAGCAGCTTTTCGATTAGATCCCCAAACAATCAATTTACCGATTAAGGAGTCGTAGAAAGGAGGAATTTCATATCCTGTATATACATGGCTATCAACTCTTACTCCTGGACCTCCTGGAGGGAGCCAACCTGTAATTCTTCCAGGGCAAGGCCGGAAATTATGCGAAGGATCTTCTGCATTAATTCGACACTCAATTGCATGTCCATTCAAATTAATATCTGACTGAGAAATGGATATTGGTTCTCCTCCTGCAATACGCAATTGTTCTGAAATTAAATCTATTCCAGTAACCATTTCTGTAACTGGATGCTCAACTTGAATACGTGTATTCATTTCCATGAAATAAAAATTTCCTGTTCTATCTAAAAGAAATTCAACAGTGCCTGCTCCTTCATAATTAATACTTTTGGCTGCAGATACTGCTGCTTCTCCCATACGAATTCTTAATTGATCATTCAAAGCAGGACTTGGGGATTCCTCTAATAATTTTTGATGTCTTCTTTGAATAGAACAATCTCTCTCTCCCAGATGAATTACTTTTCCAAATTTATCTGCCAGAATTTGAACTTCCACATGCCTTGGTCGATCTATAAATTTCTCCATATAGAGCCCTGAGTTTCCAAAAGCAGCCTCAGCCTCTCCTTGGGCAGCCTTAAATAGTGTTTCGAATTGATCAGGAGTATCTACCAACCTCATACCACGTCCACCTCCTCCTGCAGTAGCCTTAATCATTACGGGATAGCCCATTTGCTTGGCTAAAATCTCAGCCTCCTCACAGCTCGGTAACAAGCCCTCACTTCCTGGGACAGTAGGAACCCCGACGTCCTGCATTGTGGCCTTAGCAGTCGACTTATCTCCCATAGATCGAATCGAATGGGGAGAAGGACCGACAAATACAATTCCATGGTCTTTACAGATTTCTGCAAAACGATCATTTTCAGCAAGAAATCCATATCCAGGATGAATAGCATCCACTCCTCTAGATGTTGCTGCTGCAAGAATATTTGGAACATTCAAATAGCTTTTATTACTAGGTCCGTCCCCTATACAAACAGCCTCATCAGCAAGTTGAACATGCAAAGCATTTCGATCAACTGTGCTGTAAACAGCAACAGTTGATATGCCCATCTCCCTGCAACTACGGAGAATTCTTAGGGCAATCTCACCTCGATTAGCTATTAGAAGTTTGCCGATCGGCATCCAATCTCTTAAAGCGTGAGATTGATCGTATCAGCGCTACCACCCTTCTTAATCCATAAAAGTTAAGAAGGTTGACCGTTATGATCAGTTTTACTAAGTCCAAAGGCTTAGTTTTTGCGGATGTGGCGGAATTGGTATACGCGCACGCTTGAGGGGCGTGTGGCTTCGGCCTTGCGAGTTCGAGTCTCGCCATCCGCATCTTTCTTGAAGTTGACAAATTATCTCTAAAAAGGATGGCAGAAGCTTCAATAATGTTGGTTATGGTCTCTAATGGCCCAGGAGAATTATCAACTTGGGTCAAACCTCTAGCCGAAAAACTACACTCGGAATTATTAATACAACCAAGACATGAAAATGCGCCAATAAGTATGCGACTGGTTTTAGTACCTTGCCCAAATGCAACCGGTCAAGAAAAAAAAGCAGCGACCCAATGGAATCAATTTGAAAAAATAATTTCTGCTCAAAACTTTTGGTATCTACTAATTAATCCAAAGAAATATGGATTGTGGCCATCCAAAGGCATAGTAATTTTCCTTGGAGGTGATCAATTTTGGAGCGTTCTTTTATCTGCAAGATTGGGATATCTCAATATGACTTATGCAGAATGGGTGGCAAGGTGGCCTCAATGGAATGATCAAATATTTGCAATGTCCAAAAATGTACAACTACGACTTCCAAAAAACTTAAAAAAACGTTGCATAGTTGTTGGTGATTTGATGGCAGATATAAACCTCAAAGCCAAACAAGTTAATCCACTTCCACAAGGTCAATGGATAGCTTTAATGCCAGGATCTAAAAAAGCAAAGCTAAGTATTGGAATTCCTTTTTTTCTTGAAGTAGCTGATCATTTAGCCAAATTACTTCCCAATTGCAAATTTTTACTGCCAGTAGCCCCTACAACAAGTATTAATGAATTTATAGATTTAAGCAGCAAAAGCAATCCTATTGCCCAACAATATACATCAGGAATTATGAAAATAATAAGCCCAAATGATGAAAGTAATTGGAGGAAACTTATTACTAATGGAGATACAGAAATTTTCCTACATGAAAATTATCCAGCTCATGAAAGTTTAAGCCAGTGCGACCTTGCATTAACAACGGTAGGCGCAAATACAGCTGAATTAGCTGCCCTTACAACTCCAATGATTGTAATAATTCCTACTCAACATATTCATACAATGCAAGCATGGGATGGCCTGCTTGGAATATTTGGCAGATTGCCATTCTTAAAAAAGTTTTTAGGTATTCTTATTAGTTTATGGCGTTTAAGAAGAAGAAAATTTATGGCCTGGCCTAATATATCAGCAGGAAAACTAATCGTTCCAGAAAGAATTGGGAAGATACTTCCTAGTCAAGTCGCAAGGGATTCTTATGAATGGCTTACTTCGCCAGAAAAGCTTCAACAACAAAAAAAAGATCTACAAGAGCTTAGAGGAGAAATTGGGGCTGTTGACAAAATAAGCAAGAATATAATTAAGACAATAAAAAATTTATTTAATTAATCTACCAAGGATCTTCTATTTGATTATCTTTAGGATCCTCAGTTAAATTATTGAGACTTTCACTATTTTTCATATTAGATTTAATAGGTTCTATATCTAAAGGTTCTTCTAATTCTCGAATTAATCTTTTATTAGATGTTATTTTTTTACGTGGCAAATCCTCATTGACAATTAATTCTTTATTGATATCGTCATTATCTGAATTGATATTTTCATCAATATAATTGCTATCTGATGACAAATTCGAATCATCTAAATATCTCAACTGTTGAGTTTGCTGTTGGGTTGGCTCTTCTAACTCTACATATTCAAATTCTTCTTCTTGAAAAATTTCTTCTTTAGAGGCTTCAAGAATCTTTTCTGTTTGTTCAATCTCATCTCCAGAACCTAATTGATTCTCTACAGGAACAAGGTTTACCCTATAACGCTCTCTTTCTTTTTCTTCCCAACTACTTCCACCTACCCCTAATTTCTCTAAAACACCACTATTCAATTGTTTGAGATTATCTTCAGCTCCTTCATAAACAATTATTCGATCAGCTCCACTACTAACAATTTCATCAACTTTGATCTCCCAAGTACTTAAAACTCCTTCACCTAAAATTGGCACACCTACTGCACCCATAACCAAAGTCAAGAGTTCGCCTGTCTCGATATCAAAAGAAAAACCCAAGACTCTTCCTAGCTGCTGTCCAGATTCAGTAATAACTTGGCAGTTAATGACTTTGTTATACCTATCTGGAGTAAATCCTTCAGTTAAAGAATCTATTGAATCAACAAGTATTACATCACCTACCTGACATATTCGATCTAGAGTCATCCATCTAGGTAAGCCAGGTAAAAACCTAGTTAAAGGATTATCTCTTAAACCAAGTGCGACAACTTCTCTCCGATCAATATCCACAACCACCTCGCCAACCACTCCTAACCGTCGTCCCCCATCTCGAGTGATAACTTGAGTGCCCATCAACTCTGATCGCAACCAGAGTCTGTCACTGGGCACAGTGTCTATGGAATCAATTGGAGATTGAGTATTTGTCAAACTCAGTTTTGAAGTAATGGAGATTTATTCATTTTGGCGCAAAATTGACAGAGAAACATTTCAAGCTGCGATAGGCAAACCAACGACTTGAGTATGCGCTCCTCTAGCTTGGGTAACTCCAATAGTGCGAGTAGAAGCTGCAATCATTGGTCGTCGATGACTTACAACTAAAAATTGTGCCTCATTTGATTGCTTAGCAATTAAAGCAGATAATCTTTCAACATTTACGCCATCGAGAAAGCTATCTACTTCATCAAGTGCATAAAAGGGAGAAGGACGAAAACGCTGCAAAGCAAATAGAAAACTTAATGCTGTTAATGACTTTTCACCTCCAGACATAGCAGCAAGTCGCCTAACAGATTTCCCTTTCGGATGAGCTACTAGTGTAAGGCCCCCTTCTAATGGTTCTTCAGGGTTTTCCAGTTGTAGATGTCCATCTCCCTCTGAAAGGCTTGCAAAAATCTCTCTAAAGTAAATATCTACAGCCTTAAATGCTTCCATAAAAGCTTCTTGTCTCAAGGTTGCAACAGTTTCTATTCTTAGTAAAAGTTCTGATCTTTCTTCTGATAAAACTTCTAATCTGTTGCACAAATCCTCAAGTCTTTTTTCCAAAGTAACTAATTCTTCTAAAGCAAGCATATTCACAGGCTCTAGCAATTCCATTTTTTTCTGCAAATTATCTAATTCTTCTTGAAGGGAAGCTAAACCATTGTTTGTAATTTCTAAAGGAATTTCAGGTAATGGATCTGGAAGCTTATCCTCTAATTCTTTAAGCCGAATCTTTGACATTCGAAGTTCCTCTTCAACAGCAAGACGATCATCTCGAAGGCGGTCCAAATTCCACTTTGACTCTTGCAGAAATTGTCTTTGTTGAGAGACTTCAGCTTCTGCAACATCTCGGGCACGACGTTGCTCTCCAAAAATAGCTTCACAATGTTTTTGATCTTCTTCAAGTTTTTTTCTTTGGACATTTAATTTTTGAGACTGATCTCGCCACATTTGATGAGCTTTTGCCAAAGAATCTACTGATTGTTTAAGGCGATTTTCTTCAATTAAAATCGCTGACTTTTGATCTTCAAGACGTTCTAATGAAAATTGATTTTGTCTCTCTTGGTTAATTAGGTTATCTCTATGAGTTCTTGCAGATTCTAATGATGCATCAGCCAATTTAAGATCTGCTTGTAATTGTTCCCAATTAGAAGCATCTACATCATTTTGTAATGCTTGATCTGTTTGGTTTAACTGCTCTAATTGTTTAGCAATTGGAGCAATATTTTTAATAATCTCGCTTAAATTATTTTTATGCTTTTCTTTAATGAAATGGAATTCTTTTAATCTATCTTCTCTTGACTTTTGTCTTTCTAAAACAGGACGATTAGAAGATTTGTACGCCGTCCTTTCACTCTCAAGAGCAACTTGACGTTGATTTAATATAACTAAATCCGATCTCAATTTCGCTAGAGAATTATTTAACGTAACTTCTTCTGTTAAACACTTTGAAAGGGTCTCCCCAAGTAAAAGCAACCTTTCTCTAAGAGGCTCTAGTTCATCACGATCTTTACTACTTCCAAAAGATAAACTTATACTTCTTTTTGAAAAACTTCCCCCTGTCATTGCTCCATTCTTTTCAAGTAAATCTCCAGAGAGAGTCACGGACCTAAAAATTCCCAATTGTTTTCTAGCTGAATTTAAATCATCAAAAACCAAAGTATCGCCAAAAACATATGCAAAAACATCTTTATAAATGACTTCAAATTTAATCAAATCAAATGCCTTACCTATTAAGCCATTGGCAATATTTAAAACATCTTTTTGACTAGTTCTTTCAAATGCTTTATTGAAAGATAATTTTCCTTTGTTAATTTTATTTAATGGCAAAAATGTTAACCTTCCTGCCTTATTACGTTTGAGTAATTCAATAGCTTTTGCAGCAATTTGATCATTATCTACAACTATATGGCCCAATCTGGCTCCTGCTGCTACTTCTAAAGCTTGTCTATACGAATCTTCCACTTCACCTAATTTAGCTACAGGACCATGAATCCCATCCAAGCCTGATTCCAAAAGAATTCTTAGAGCTCCCGTGCCTCGACTCTCTTGAATTGTTTCTCGCCTGCTTTCTAAGCGAGCAATCTCCTTCTCAAGCTTGGTTTGCTCAAGCTCCATACGATTTCGAGTTCTTTCTTGGATAGAAAGATCATCTACAAGTTCTTGAACTTGTTCTGTTTGTTGTGAAATTTCCAAGGATAGCTTTTTCGACTCTTCATCTAAAGAAATTAATTTTTCATGGACTTTCTGGTTCTCGGAAATATCTCTTTTTTGATCTGCTTGTAATTCTTCAAGTCTTGCATCAACTTGCAGCACAGTTTCTTCTATATTTTGCTGTTTAGCTTTAAGAGGGTCGAGCGAATCTTGTAATTTTTTTCTTGTAAGTGATCTATCTCGTTGATTTTCCATCCATGCTCCCGATTTGCCAGCAACGTCAGACAATCTTCTTCTTGTTGCTTCTACTGCAGCCTCTGCATTTTTATAATTATGATCTGCCTCTTTCAAAAGATCAGGATTTATATCTGAAGATGTCTTTCCCCTTTCCTCTTCTATGTGATTGCGTTTATTAATCAATTCCTGCCTTTGTAGTTGTAATTGCTCTCCTTCTTCTTTATGCACAACTGCCTGACGTTCTAATTCTCTTGCTTGGGTATCTAATCCTGCAATTTCTGCCTGAATTGAAAGTAATTTATCTTCCCCTAAATCTTTAACCGTTTTTTGCAGATTTTGTAATTTTTGAACTAAAACAGCCAATTTCTCTTCAGCTTTAATTAAAAGCTCTGAATCATTTGAATATTGTTTTCCTAATTGTTCATAGCGAAGTTTTAACTCACATAATCCTTGCTGAGCTGCATTAAAAGCTAGTACCAATTCTTGTTTTTTCCCAATTTGAAATTTCTCTTTCAAATCTTTGTACAATCTAGCTTTTTCACAATCTTTCTCTAATCGTTGCTTACTAACTATTAATTCTTGCTGGACAATGCCACATCTTTCTTGCCTTTCCTGAACATCATCAAGTTTTCCTCGGGTTTGTTCAATACGAGTATCAAAAAGTGCTACTCCAGCCAACTCATCTATTAATCCTCTCCGATCTTTATTGCTCATCGAGACAATCCGAGTGACATCTCCTTGCATCACTACATTGCTTCCTTCTGGATCAACACGTAAACGCCTTAATTGAGTCTGAAGTTGTTGCAAGTTACAAGGTTCTCCATCCGCGGAGTAACTAGAACTATATGAACCACCTGGCATCACTCTTAATCTGCGAGTAACCGTCCAATCTTTTTGATTCGCTTTAATCCATGGACCTTCTTCTGAAGGATCCAGACCCTCCTCAGCTGGGTCAGGTTGCCAATCAGTTAAATCAAATCTCACACTAACTATTGTCTCAGCAGACTTTCCAGCTTTTAAAACACCACTATTTACCAAATCTGGCAAACGGTCTGCACGCATCCCTCTACTCGTAGCTAGACCTAGACAAAAAAGTACTCCGTCAAGAATATTGCTCTTCCCTGAACCATTCGGTCCTGTAACTACGGTAAAAGCTTGCTCGAGGGGGATCTTCATAGTCCCCCCAAAGGACTTGAAATTTGTAAGCTCAACCTGATTGATGTAAACCAACAGGCCGAAACCCTAAATCTCCCAAAGATTAGCGAAACTTAGAAGAAGCTCAAGTGAATTAATCATTTGTAGTTTTTTGAGAAAAAATCTGACACGAACCATTCTGAAGTTTCAATTGCCCAGAAATATTCTCTCCACAAAGATAAATATTTATCAGATCATCATCATTCGCAGGCAAATCTCCCTGATATATCCCACCATCTATACGTGTTGCGAATCCTCGCCCACCTGATAATGACTCGCTAGTTTTCTGCAACCAAGCCAATCTATGATTATTAGAAGTGATTGCTTTAATGACTTTTCCATTCAAGGGAGGAATTTCTTCCAATCTCCATGTTCTGCAATCAATTTGATCCTCTAAAAGCAAATCAAAATGTATTTTTTTGTCATCGCCGGGTGCGTCAATATGTTTTAACAAAATCCACCTTTTGGGTTGTTTCATAGATATTTATAGTGAAACGCCAACAAGAAGATTAGATATTTTCTTCTTTATTAATCTCAAACAAATCAAAGCAGTAATTTGTTTTTGGCCCTCATTTACTTTATCAAATATTAATAAGATATTCATTTAACAACTAACCAAATTACGGTGGTGATTGTCTCTAAATTAATATTTTTGCTAATTAGGTCATTGAAAATAACGAACCGAAAACAAAAATTAAGTTTACAACGAAATAAAATACCCTTTATTGAAAAAAACAATAAAAGGTATCTCCACTAAACTAGTCATCCTGAAAAGAATAGAAGCTAATTCAGTATTTAATTGTTTAGCAAAGAGTTTTAGTCTTCTTGAGGAACAAAGCGCAAAGCAATCAAAAGAAGACTTCCAGCCCCAGCAAATGCAGCTGCAATCATGCCAAAAGAAGTTGGCAGTGTACTGGACGCAAACAACACTGCTGATACTCCAACGTCCATGATCAAAAAAACAAAATAGATCTACAAGACCTTTAGCACTAGAACCCTTCGTATAGCAATAAATGTAAGCAAAGACGACTTATAAAGATCAGAAAAACTGGGATCATGCTTCCTTAATCGTAATAAAAAGAAAATTAATCAAGCTTTGATTTCCAAAAATGGATAAATATAAGGGTTTCGATTCGGCAAATGGTTACCTAGTCTTGGAGCATCTGTATGGGTTTTATGGAATCAGTGAATTCCGCTCCCCGCGAAAAACAAGAAAATACTCCTCCTATTCTCAACGGAGATGAATCAGACCAATGGTTCAGTGAAAAATTTGAAAGTTTATTGCCTGAAATTCAAGAACGTTGGCCAGAAATAGCAAGACAAACCTTAGAGGCTACAAAAGGAAGCATCGATGAATTAGCAAGAGTGATATCTATCCAATCAGGCAAAACAAGTTACGGAGTTAAAGAACAACTTGAAGAGCTTTTCAACTCTGCAAGTAATCAAACAAAAAATCTTGCAGATAATCTAGAACCATTAGAAAAACAATTAGAAAATCTTCTTGATGAGTTAAATAGTTCTCTGAGACCCCGTATAGAGCAACCGGTCCGCTCCCGGCCTTTGTTGGCAATTGGGATTGCTACAAGTATTGGGGTGATACTTGGTCTCATTCTCTCAGGAGGGAGAAAATAATAATGAGCGAATATCAAACCAAAAAAGGATTAGGAGCTGCAGCGAGAGTTACTGCTTTAGCAAGTTCGGTAATGGATCTTCATGTCCGAATTGCTCTGCAAGAAATGGATCGAGAAAAAAGACGTCTAATTAGTGGTGGAATTTTCCTGGCAACAGGCGGAATTCTAATGTTATTTGCATTAATCGCTATACACATCCTGTTAGGACTTTGGATGACAAAAGAATTAAATTGGTCTTTAGAGTGGTCAATTATTTTAATTACTATTATTGATATTACTCTTGCTGGCTTAACCTTAAGAATAGGAGGCCACCTTGCAAAAGGTCCTTACTTACCTGAAACTTTAGACGGAATTAGTAAAACAACAAAAGCTGTATTTGGTAAATCTTAAATCAATTAATTGAATACTTTAAAAATCTACAATCAATTCCACCATTATTAATTGGGATGCGTTGAGTAGATTTCATATAAAGAAACTTGCTAAGATTAGGATTACCATTCAAAACCCATAAATCCCATCCACTTGCATTTTTCTTGCAAAAATTACCAAAATCTTTATATAGATTTATCAGATTATGTTCATCACCAATTCTTTTCCCATATGGCGGATTACAAATTAAAATGCCTTTTTTTGAAGGTAATTCTAAATCTTGAAATGATATATTTTGAACATCAATCAATGAAGTTAAACCTGCATGCGAAATATTTTCTTTTGCTTGATTTGCAATATCTAAATCTTTCTCGCATCCGATTATTTTAGGTAAATTATAATTTTTTAGATTCATATTTTTTACAATTTCTCTTTGCTTATTCCATAAATTCAAGTCAAAATCTATCCATTTTTCAAAAAGAAAAGATTTATTTAAACCAGAAGGAATACCAAGAAAGATACTTACAGCCTCAATTAAGAAAATACCTGATCCACACAATGGATCCACTAATGGAATAGACCCATCCCATTGGGTCTTATGTATCAAGCCAGCCGCAAGATTTTCTTTTAAAGGGGCTAAACCCATTGCAGGACGATATCCTCTTCGATGCAAACTTTCTCTTGAGCTGTCTAAGCTAACGACACCTTTGCCTTGATTCAAATGCAAATGCACGCAGAAGTCAGGATTTTTTACATTAATACTTGATCTTTCCCCAAAAACTTTTCTTTGTAAATCAATAATTGCATTCTTCACCTGCAAAGCTGAAAAATGACTATGGGTTAATCCAAAAGTACTCCCAGAAACATCAACTCGAAAAGTTTGTGAAGGAGAAATCCAGACATCCCAAGGGAAAGCCTCTTGAATTTGAAAATAAAGAGAATCAGGTCCATTACATGGAAATTCAGCTATTTGCCTTAAAACACGAAAAGGTAACCGTGATAAAAGATGAATCCTATAAAAACAAGCTAAATCTGCTTCAAAAGAAACGCTTCTTTTTAGAGAATTTATAGAGTAAGCACCCAAATCAATTAGCTCTTTTACACCTTCCGCTTCAAGCCCGCCTGGCAAAATCGCTACACACTTCATTAACTGATTCATTATGATTGAACACATAAAAAATCTAGTTCTTCTTAAAGGACTTGCTTTAAAAAAGAAAGCTCTGTCAAAATAGTATTGTCTATTCTTAATAGACTAGGTGGTTCAAACCAGTGTCTCGGACAGCGGTTCGATTCCGCTCAGCTCCATAAATTTTTTTGGGGCTGCAATGGTTTCGACGGGGCATAAGGAGAATGACTGAAGCCTGCTCGGTACGAGCAAACACATAAACGCTAACAAAATCGTTAGTTTCTCTCGTCAGCCAGCACTTGTTGCAGCCTGACTCTATTAAGAGAGATGGGGTTAGATCAGCCTTATCAACCAAGTGATCCGTGGAGCCTGGAAGGGCTCCTCTTTTTCTGGTCTATAAAAGCAATTGATTTGCTGAGGCAGTGTTCAGTTGTTGTCGATCTCGCACCAAACATTAGTTGCTCTTAATGCAAGTTGTTCTGCAATAATTGATTTGAATCCAACAAGACAAGCAAAAGTAAACAGCGGTAAACAATTAACTCCACATAAATAAATGACCTTTGCCAAAGCTGAAATCATAGGAGGAATAATTCCTAATTTAATCGCCTTAGGTTTATTCTTCTGCATAATTGTCTACTTTACTTTTACTAGCAAAATGGCAGAAATGTTTGGTTGGAAAAAGCCTTACTCCAAGAAGTAAATTTTTACTTTAGTCAATGTATAGTCAAGAAAAGAGGAAATATACAGAATAATTATAAATGGACCATGCAGTACAAAATAAATGTCATTATAGAAGAGTGAACTCAATAATTATTTCCAGTGGCAATTAATCAACTAAAAGAATTTCTGAATAAAATACAAGAAGATGAAAATCTACTTCAATCCATTAAAAATGCTGCTACTGCTGATGAAATAGCAGCAATCGCATCTGATTTTGGTTATCAATTTTCTGGGGATGAATTAAAAAATATTTCGAAACAAAATATACCTGGGGTCAGAATAAAAACACAAGATACATCACCATCTTACAGTTTTGGAGAGAGCGGTAATTGACAGTTTAAATTTTATGTAAGATAATATAAAAATATCTTACAAGATTACGCAATATCCAATCATTATAATTACTATTTAACACCTAATGATTAAAATTATTAATACAATTCAATATGAAATAGAGGCTCAATACCAAGAAAAATCAATGCTTACGAATCTTTTTAGTGAGCATAAGTTATGGGGTTGGATCGGACTTTTTATAATATTCTTTGCGGGTTGTACAATATTCATTTTCCAGATCCTAATATGGGAGGAAGAAAATAAAAAATAAATATTTTAGGATTCAATAGAGATATACTTCAAAAAATCTGTTTAACTATATATAGGGTAACAACTCTATCTACTTATTTTCTAACAGGATTAATGAACTGGAAAAACACATTCGATTTACATAGTTATGAATGGTGGGCAAAGCATAGGAGAGTGGTTACATTCGGAGGACTACTTCTTATTTTCTGTTGGTGGCTTAATCCGACTATTCAAGAATCTAAATATAAAAATAGATGCATCGAACTTGCAAAAAAAGAAATTCTTGCAAATACAACTTCATTAGCTAAAGCTTTATCATCTAATGAATTAGCTCTGTTACAAGCCTATCAAACCTGTAATCACAGAAGCTAATAATATAAATATTAAAAAATTAGCTTCTCCGATCTAGGAGTAAAGGGAAAAAACTTTTATATTTCTTCTGCTTCATCCTTTCCTATTAGGGAAAACACCCATAGAACTGGCCTGAGCAATCGAAAGTCGTACAAATAACTGTGTAATTTTAGTGAATGATCAGAAGTAGTAAAACCTTTAATCTTCTGGCGCGTCTTTTTAAGTCGCTACCTAAGAAAAGAAAGCAATCATTATTTTTGCTTCTACCTGTTGCTGCCATTACAGGTTTAGCTGATTTGTTGGTTGTGGGTCTAGTCTCTCGGTTATTTACAATTGTTGTAGATCAACCAAATAGACCATCAATACCATTTAAAGATCTTCTTGTTCCCGATGATCCAATTACAAAGGTTTTATGGCTCGTTATTCTTTATATAAGCATAAATTGGCTAGCGTCTTTTCTTAGATTATTCCTAAGAGCCTGTCAAGAAAAGCTAAAAGCATCTGTTTGGTTAGATCTATCAGAACTTGCGCAGCAAAAAATGATGGAGCAAAAATATGAATTTTTTCTTGATAAAAAAAGTGCAGATTTATCAGCAAAAATCCTTCTTAATATATCAAGAGCATCTGAAAAAGTTATCTTCCCCATATTACAAATATGCAGTGGATTTTTTATTATCTTTTTTATATTTATCGCAATAATAGTTATAGGTAAGCCTGTAGCATTATATTTAATATTCTGCTTACTTATATGTTATGCAAGTATTTCTTTATTAGTAACTCCATACATAAGGTTTGCTAATCGAGAAAGAATTCTCCTCGAAACTGAAACTAATGATGTTTTAACAGAGTCTATTAAGACAATTACTGATGTACATTTAACTCACTCAGAGCTTTATTTTGAAAAGAAATATGCTAAAGCGGGTGAAAATGCTTTACCGTTCTTATGGAAAGCAGAAACATTTCCAGAATTTCCTAGAGCTTTAATTGAACCTTTTGGAATAACTCTAATATTTTCTGTCGGTTTATTCCCATTATTGAGTAATAAACAACCCGCAAATCTAGTGGAGATTGTACCTTTTGTTGCGACAATTGCAGTGGCCTCATTAAAGTTAACTCCTCCATTACAAGACTTGTTTAAAGGTTTAACATCACTTAGGAGTGGATTACCTGATCTCGAAGAAACACTAAATCTCATAGAGTTGCCTAATCAAAGAAGGAATATTAGAAATCCAAATATTGCATCCCCACAAGGACTAGAACCTAGGAAAAATATCCGATTAAATAATATCGAATATAAATATCCAAACACAGAAAGCTATGTACTTAAAAATATATCTATATCAATCCCCGTAGGCTCAAGAATTGCATTTGTTGGTAAAACTGGAAGTGGCAAAACAACTACAGCAAATCAACTACTTTGCTTGCTGCGCCCAACTTTTGGTTCTTTAGAAATAGATGGAGTTGAGCTTACTGATTCTGAAGTACAATCTTGGCAAGCTTGTTGTTCTTATGTTCCACAAGTAATAAACCTTTTAAGTAGCAATATTCTTCAAAATGTAGCGTTTGGTATTGAAATAAAAGATATAGATATAGATAGAGTTTGGGACTCTCTTAAAGCTGCTCAGATTGATGATCTTGTTTCAGACTTACCTATGGGATTATATACTTCCGTCGGAGATAATGGAATAAGATTATCAGGTGGACAAAGGCAAAGAATTGCTTTAGCAAGAGCATTCTATAGAAATTCTAATTTACTAGTTCTAGATGAAGCGACTAGTGCTCTTGATAGTAAAACCGAATCAGATGTAATGGATGCTATAGAATTAATAGGTAGAAGATGCACAATGGTAATAATTGCCCATAGAATTTCTACTATCAAAAGATGCGATTGTATTTATGAATTTGAGAATGGACGAATAAAAGCAGCAGGTAAATATGATGAATTAGTTGAAAGCTCAAAAAGTTTTTCTGAAATGATAGATTCTGCTGAAAAAAATAAGGAAAGTACAGATCTGATAAATATTTAAAATTTAAATATCAACCTATTATAGGGTTTGGTTAGAAGAAACTATTTCCGAAACTACTTTATCTAGTCTTATCAACTGTGCATTTAAACCTCGTAACTTTTGAGCAGTTGACTCTTGCATTCTCCTGTCAGTAATAGCATTTTTATAGCCATTGGATTCAGCAAAAGCTAGAGAAGGAGTTAAAAGTATTAATGCAACAATGAGGTGAGAAAAAAAAGAAATTGTTTGTCTCATATCATTAGGTAATTACTCATAGAAGAGCAAAAAGTTGGATATATGCTTATTCTTCCGTAAAAAATTAAAAAAACAAGAGCTTTCGATTTCTACAATCAAATTACAGAGCTCAATTATTGCAGAAAAGAAGTCTCGATTAATAAGTCAATTGAAAAAAAAGGTAAGCCATAAAATGATTAGATTATGATGAGATATAAAAATAATTAATTAAAAAAATAAATTAGAATGTAAGCAAAGTTTTATGTAAGAAAATTTCTTGATGAAAAAATCGTATTTTATAAAGGAAAGAGGAAATACAGAATAGATTACAAAATTCATAGAAATTGATAATTCGAAATTTTGAGCCCTCTTATAACTAAGATAAAAAAAGCGTAAACTGACCCCAAGTGACTCAAAAAAAATCTAAACTTTTAATTTTATACTCTACTGTTGATGGTCATACAAAAAATATTTGTGAATATGCAATTGAGAAATTAAAGAAAAAAAAGGAAGTCACCATATCTTCCATAGAGGAATCTGATTTATATAAAATAGAAGATTTTAATGAAATAGTTATTGGAGCAAGTGTTCGTTATGGTTATCATAGAAAAAATGTTTATGAATTTATTAATAATAATAAAAAAATCCTAGAAACAAAGAAAACGGCATTCTTCTCATTAAATTTGACCGCAAGGAAAGCGGAGAAAAATACTCCAGAAACTAATCCATATATAGTCAAATTTCTAAAGAAAGTAAATTGGGAGCCAACAATTAAAGGTGTTTTTGCAGGTAGATTGGATTATCCAAGTCTGGACTGTGCAAATAAATTAGCAATATTATTTATAATGGTTATTACAAATGGTCCAAAAGATATATCTCAAGTGTACGAACTAACAGACTGGGGAAAAGTTGATGAACTGATTAACTCAATTGCAGAATTTTAAATTCAACGAAGCTTAATTGAATAGACTCAAAAATATAACTAGGGATCATTAATAATAATTATCATTAACTACCCCCATGGCAAAAATGAACAGAAGCTGAGTAGCTCTGACTATTCTCTCTGACTTCTTCAACACATTGATTGAAAAGTTTTGATTCTTTTCTAAGTTCACTCAGCCCAAAAGCTATTACCAACAATGCACAAGCAGACACTAATCTCGAACCTAATTGACACACTCCATAAGCAAGCATTATTTTGCCTTTCTTCTTACATTTTTTCTTGTCTTTTTTCTTGTCCTTAATCATTTGCTTTGTTTGAAATACTGAAAATAATAGGAAGGATATTCGAAATATTTGTATAACACAGAATTCTTATGTAAAAAATCTACAAAAAAACCCGCTTTAGAGCGGGTTTTTTGTAGATCTTGAGCGCGTGTTTCCAGGTTTCCACTGCTCAAAGGATCTTACTCCTCACACAAGTATTTTTACTTATAAGTGTCTATTTAACAACCCCCCCCCATTAAAAAAGCACCTAGTCCAATTGTGAACCTAAGTGCTTTTTTGCAACAGAACGATTGTGTGAGGAGTTGTCCTGTAATTACATTGTTACTCCTAAAAATAGTTTTGTCAGTCTTAAAACACGAAAATATTGACATGATGTGATATTGATAAAATTCCTCCAAACAATATTGCTTTTTTTGACTTTGAGAATTTATTCCTAGAATTATTTATTTATACGCTAAAAGCCAATTTTAATTGAATCTCACTGATTTTCGCCTCCGTAATAATCCTCAAAATCAGGAATAATAGCTTCTATTCCGCAAATCCCCGCTTTTACTCAACTTCCAAAATAGATTCATTTCTTAGTGAAGGTCACTATAAAAATCACTTGTATAAGAATACCTTTGATATCAAAGCGAAATGCGCACATTTAATTGCGCCATATATATATAATGAGCCTTACCTAAAGAGGCTGAAGAAGTCGATCATTTAATACGTCTCAAAATTTTCGACATTAAAACAAAAGATGAAGTTAACTTCACAAAGAGGGATTGATAACATGCATTCGTTATATGAAAAAAAAGGTCAGCAAGAGCTGCAAAGAGAGAGTATATATAATCTACTTACGAATAATCTATTCTTGTTAGTCTTTTCTTCTTTAGTTCACCTCGTTTCTTTTTAGAGTCGAGTCTCTTTCGTTGAGATGAAAATGTAGGTTTAGTTTCTACTCTCTTCTTGGGAGGTGCCTTTAAAAGATCCCGCAAAATAGAAGCCAATCTAGCTCGTGCTAATTGCCTATTTTGATATTGTGAACGCTTATCCTCTACAGCAATGCAAATACAACCATTTACTAATTTTTTTTTATATTGTTCTTTAATTCTAAATTTCTGATATGCGGATAAAACTTTAGATCGCTCTATTTTAAAAATAATCTCTACTCTACTATCTAGTTTATTTACATTCTGTCCACCTACGCCCGAAGAACGTGAAAACCTCCAAGAAATCTCTTGAGATGGAACAACTAATTTAGAATTAATAATTAAATCCATTCAAAAATTTAATCAATTAATTATATCTAATGCTTGTAGTGATGCTAAGAATGATATCCCTAATCACAAAAATATTGCAAATGATCTAGAGACTAAACTGAAGTATGGGAGGTCTTAAAAAACTAAGAAAACCTTTCGCAATCATTAACTAGGTATTTAGAGGCATTCAAAGAATTCACGATTTAACTACAAATTACTTAAAGCACCATCGACCAATTATTGGCAAACTAATGCGAAATGAAAGCCTCTTCGTTGGATATAGCTTTACAATTGCTGATTTGTCTATCTTTTCTTCTGAGATCATCTATACAAAGAAGTCAGTCGCATAAGATACATTGTTGTTCTTGGTAAAGTGTTTGAAGAAATAGTCAATGTTACTAGAAAATAATAACTAAAATGAGATGATGGTTTTATGAACCTTGAACTAACTGGATTAGTAGAAGATTTTGTTGCAACAAGACTTCTCTCAAAAGTAGAGCTGGATTTTTTAGAGGCCGAACTCTGGGAAACTATTCAACACATTCAAGAAATAACTTCTTTCTCCCCTGCACCAAACGATATCGCTAGCCAACTTGATTTAGCAAATGGTTCAAGCTGGCACTTATGTTGTGCTGCTGTACTTGATGCGTCAAGGCCAACAAAAGCCTCTAGAACTAAACACCTTGCAAAGTTAATAAGTGACCATTCTCTAGATGAAAGATCAAATTAATTGTATATCTCAAAAAAAGTCAATGCCAAACTTCAATGTTCCCCATAAATCAACAACTCCAAATAACAAAGCGATGAAAACTAAATCCCAAGCTCTTTGCCTAATCGCCCAAGGAGCAAAAAATACTTCTCCTATTCCATGTAAAGCAGCTCCAATACCTAAATGATCTAAAACTAAAAGACCATGAGAAAAAAGAAATAATAAACTTGCTATATACCTGAAAATTACATGCCTCATAATCTTTAAGGGTATATTTTGAAACCTAAAAACTCTTATCAACGATCAAATTCATAGCCCCAGGAATAATCAGAAGAATCTTCCTCTATTGCGGGAAACCACGATTTTCCTTGAATAGGAAGTTTCTGAAAAGCATCTAATGCTGCTTGAATAAGTACTTGCTTTTGGTCATGTTGCTGTTGCATCATTTGAGAGCATCACAAACATGAATAGAGTATATGCAGGTATTGAATGATTCTGTATCAACTAAAACTAATTTTTCAGACTATCTAAATATCCATATTGAACGTAAAATCAATCGACGATGAGAACACAAAATTAGGCTAACTTCAATTCAGAAATAGAGATTAGGTTTCAATTAAAGAACTAATCGTCAGGTATATGGATTTAAAAAGTAATATTAATTACACTATTAGATTATTTTAATCAAAATATTAGGAGCATTAATAAGTGAAGGTATTATTTTACACATCACTTAAATTTCTTCTTAGTTATAAATGGAGAAATTAAAGAGAAAATTGAATTTTCATTTCCTCAAGCGAGCTGAATTGATAAATGGTAGGCTCGCTATGATGAGTTTAATTTTATTGCCTTTTTATATAATTATTATTAATCATAAATTTTTCTTTACCGGAATATAAATCAAATCGATCAAACTAAACTATGAACCTCAATTTTATTCCAATTCAGATTTTTAGAGAGACACCAAATGTTACTTTTTTTGATGCAGATATAAAAAACTCAAATGGTACCGATATTGTTATTCATAGAAATGGAGCAATATCTCCTCCTGGGATTGGAGCTGATGAAAAATATTATATTCACAATCATCAAGTTGATAATAATTTAGTGATTGAAGGAAGTCGTACATTTACATTGTTAAACCCAAGTTGGGATGAACCGCACCACGTAATTTACTTAAAAAGAGAAATGGGTGCTCTTCAAATCCCTATAGGGACTTACCACCGATCAATTTCAGGACAAAAAGGTAGCATTGTCTTGAATCAAGCTATTAGAGATAAATTATTTAATTCGGAAAAAGAATTTAACCCTATAAACATACAAAATAAGCTCGAGTTAATAAATGCAAGAAAAGAGATCCCCGTAATTTGGTATTGGGATAAAGGAAAAGTTAACAAAGTAAAAGAAGATAAATTTTCATTATCTGCTACAAATGAAAATAAGTTAATTTCTTTTAAATACTAATTCAAGAATCTAATCTAGACGACAAAGCTATAGACCATTTTAAATGATTTCTCATTAATGGAGGTCCTACAAAACTTCCACTCACTGGTGCCGCTGATTCAGATTTAGATGATGTAACTAAAGTTATATAGTTTTCATTAATAATTCCATTATTACTTGGATCAAAACCTCTCCAACCTGAACCTGGTAAATAAATTTCAGTCCAAGCATGAAGCTCATATTTATCTGGAGGAGGTTCTAGCAATTGATAACCACTTACAAAACGACTAGGAATACCAACACACCTACAAGCTTCCATCATTAAAATCGCTAAGTCTCTACATGATCCAACTCTTTCTCTCAGGGTTCTACCTGCAGGCCAAGCAGGGCCAATATGCCTTTCTGTATACTTCACCCGCTCCTTAATGACTTGAATTAGTTGATTTATAAAAGTTAAGGGGTCACTATTAAGTCCAGTGAGTGCTTCTTGCGCAATTTCAACAGCAGCTGGATCATGTTGACCATTGGGTAGCCATCCTTCTAGAAATCCAGATAATGAGGTGGGCAATTCACCTTGTGAATAAGGTAGTGTTAGTTCTTGATTGCCTAAGCGCATATATATATCTGGATGTTGCTCCGTTTCAATTTCACTACTTGCTTTGATTAATAAAGACTTTGTAAGTCCTTCAAATTTAACGCTATATATTTCATCACCATCTTGCGAGACCAGCGGAAAGATTTCATAGGGATTAGGGTGGATATGAAGATTAAAAGTTCTAAGTTGCTGAAACCCGTAAGACCTAGGTTTCAAACAAATCCTATGTTCTCCAAGAGAAACATCTTTTTCATAAACATATTTCAATTCATGATTAATCTGAACTTTCATTCTTGTAATGATTCAATCTGGATAGATGGACTAGTAGTGAAATATGAATTATGGATTAATTTGTGTAATTGATTTAAATCAATTTGTAATTTATCAATAGCTTCATGAAGGCCATTATTAATTAAATTTTCAATCCTGACAAAGCTCCATTTTGCTAAAAGCAAACCTCTAAGACAATCAAGTTCTGAAGGCTTCTCAGGAAAAGGTGTATTTTGTATGCTTTTTAAAGTTTGACTAATACCCTCTAAACAGAACCTTACAGATCTTGGGAAAATAGGGTTTAACAATAAAAACCTGGCTATGGCATTGGGAGTTATTGAAGTTTGCTCAGCTTTTCTAAACATTTGATAAGCACCTGCAGACCTTAATAAAGAAATCCATTGAAGCTCATCCAAGGCACTCCCAAGCTCATCAAGACTAGGTAAAAGCAGGAAATATTTTACATCCAAAATTCTAGAAGTTTTATCTGCTCTTTCTATGAGCCGACCTAATTGACTAAATTGCCATGCAAGATCTTGGCTTAAGGTTACATCAGTAATTCCATAAAATAATTGACACCCTCTCCTTATCTCTCTTAGTTGTTCTTGTGCGGGCTGTTGCCATATTATCTCTCCCTCTTGAATGCTCCAATACAAGGTATTAATCTGTTCCCACATTTCTGCAGTTATAACGTCTCTTATCTTTCGTGCATTTTCTCTTGCTATATCAATACAACTTATAATGCTATTAGGATTCTCCTTATCTCGAATAAGAAAATTCATAACATCTACTGGGTTCTTATTGTGATATCTAAAATCAAATTGCTCTTTATCACCACTAGCTTCTATTAAAGGCATCCAAGGCTCAGCACTACCTGGAGGGCAATCAAGAGCCATAGCTTCACTAACTTCTACAAAGCGAGAAATGTTTTCCGCACGTTCTAAATATCGATTAATCCAATACAAAGATTCAGCAACTCTACTTAATAACATAGATTTATTGGCTAACCACCCAGGTGTCTTTACTACCCCCACCTTGTGAGGAATTGACAACTAAGGAACCTCTTTTTAAAGCAACTCTCGTAAGCCCTCCCGGACTAACCCAAGTATGTTTTCCTCTTAGGATATAAGGTCTTAAATCAACATGACAAGGATAAATTTCACCATTACTTAAAGATGGAACTGTGGATAAATCTAAAGTTGGTTGAGCAATATAATTGCGTGGATTTGCTTTGATTTTAATTGAAAAGTTCTCTATCTCTGATTTTGAAGAATGTGGCCCGATCAACATGCCATAACCACCAGCCTCCGAAACTGATTTGACAACTAAGCGACTCAAATTCTCTAAAACAAATGATAGATCATCTTTTTTTGCGCAAACATATGTTTTGACATTTTGAATAAAAGGTTCTTCACCTAAATAATACTTGATGATTTCTGGCACATAAGCATAAATTAATTTGTCATCGGCTAGTCCTGTTCCAGGAGCATTTGCAATAGCTACTTTCCCTTTGGCAACTACTTGCATTAACCCATTAACTCCCAAAAGAGAATCATTCCTAAAGCAAGATGGATCTAAAAAATCATCGTCTATGCGTCTATAAATTACGTCTACTTTTTCCAGGCCAGAAGTTGTTTTTAAGTAAACATAATCGCTCTCACAAATTAAATCAGTACCTTCTACAAGTTGTACTCCCATTTGCTGAGCAAGATAGCTATGTTCAAAATAAGCACTGTTAAAAACACCCGGTGTTAACAAGACAACTTTAGGGGAATCACTCCAAAGAGCTAATTCTTGAAGCGTCTTTAATAAATGAGAAGGATAATCATCAATGGGTTGAACAATTCTGCCTGCAAATAAGTCTGGAAAAATTCTCTTCATCACTAATCGATTCTCAAGAAAATAAGCAACTCCTGAAGGACAACGAAGATTATCCTCTAAAACATACCAAGTGCCTTTTCCATCTCTAATAAGATCTAAACCAGAAACATGGCACCACTTTCCTAGAGGTAAATTAAAACCTTCCATTTGAGGCCTCCAGCCAGCTGAACTTTCAACAATCTCTTCTGAAATAATTCCATCTTTGAGAATTTTTTTAGGTCCATATATATCTGCAAGAAAAAGGTCAATAGCTTCGAGTCTTTGAATCAAGCCTTGTTCTAATTGCATCCATTCATTACTGCTAAGTACTCTTGGTAATGGGTCAAAAGGCATAATTCTTTCAGTACCATTTGAATCAGAATCATTGAGCCGAAATGTTGCTCCATGTCTGAGAAGAAGTTTTCTTGCTGTTTCATGACTTCTGTTTAACTTCTCTATACCCATCTCCCCTAAAGAATAAAGCAGAGGCTGAAGAGGTGTTCTTGGAGATAATTGAGAACTAGTAAAATATTCATCGAATCCATTAATTGGCTTGTAGTCAGTAAACATAATATTGCCAATTATATTTTCTTAATTAGATTCAAATATGTTGATTATTAAAGTATCTAAAATTACAAATATTTAAACATAAAGGTTTTTCTGTAATTACAAATACATTTTACAAGGATTAATTAGGCTTCCAAGATATCCAAATAAATTTGAACTCTCTCAAGAAATGACAATGAATAAGTAGAGAAAGGGATAAATAATCAATAAAGAAATTTATCATCTCAATCAAGCGTAAACTATTTCAAACCTTCTGTTATTCGAAAATTCCAATCAGTATAAGGATCTCTAATAGCTTTTAGTCTCTGATATTCATCCGATTCATAACAATCAATTGCGGCTTGCTTCCCTCTTGGATGTCGAACTATAACTGTTAAAGGACCTGTATCACCTTCTCGAATATCAGATTCTCTATCAAGGACTAAGGTCTTAAAACCACAGCTTTCAGTGAACTCATTAATATTTTCAAAATATTCTTTGGCAGCTGCTCTATTTTTTGTTGTCCCTGTAATTACCACATATCCAACGTTCGACGTATTGGCATGATGGTCATGGTGTCCATGTTTACCAGCCTCACAAGCAAAAGCAGAGGTTCCGGGAAACATGCCAATTAGTAAAATACCAAGGCCAACGAAACAATTTATTTTCATGAAAATTTTGAAGTTGCTATCACTCTTTTCAATATTAAATGGATTTACTGCTTCTTAAAAGTTTTTGCGAAAATCAAATCATAAAGCCCGTTTTTCCCATTCATGCAATTGATTCTGGAATATATTCAATCGTACTCTTACATTGGACCTAACTATCTCCTTAAATATCTTTAGATTCATTTCTATATAAATTGTATTTCGAATACTGATTGGATGGCTACAATATGTAGTGATAAATTCCTTATTGTTCTATGGATATCGAGAAGCACTATATGCATAATTATTTGATAAAGTTATTCACTTAAAGCTATATAAAAGTTGATAATCTGCCTTGTTCTCAATCCACTTCCATCAAATCAGTTGAACTGCAAATTAATCTAATTGCTAAAAGTACAAACCTGATCGATTACTCCCAGAATCAACTTATCACCATGAGGATCTTTCCACTCTAAATCCTTGTTCTTGAACTCATCAAAAGTATTTGCACCTACCGCAATATCTCTGAATACGTATTCTGAACAATCAACATCCATTGTATAAAGAATGTCTTGAGTGATTGCAGAAGTACTTCGAGGAATAAATTTGCTAAAAACTCTAATAGATCCATCTTGATTTTTTTTGATACTGCTTTTATCCCATAACTGCTCTCCAAACTCACTCTTTGGAACACCAACCCAATTATGCGATAATGCATCTGTTTTTAGAGGGTAAAAAATACTTAGAACTGCTAAACAACTAAGACAAATATTTCTAATGAAGTTGAAGTTCATTTGATTGCCAGAATTCTTGTTATCGTCGACGGAGGACTAATAACCTGCACGATCGATATATCAATTATATGAAAACTATTTTTTCTAATCAACGATCTAAATGGATCTTTGTAATTGGATTGATTGCCATAGGTTCTGGTCTTACTGTAAAACATATAATCTCATTTCCAACTGCATGTGGAAACGAAGAAAAAGTGTCTTTGACCAATAACAAAAGAATTGATATGCAAATCCCAATCCAGTAAATCCTTTAACTAATACATGAAAAAGAAAATAACTCAGAAGTCAGAGCCAAATTATCCAGAGAATTTTTGGCCACAATTAATAACTCTTTTATCTGCAGGAGCTTTTATTTTTTGGGTGATGACCTCTCCTAACGCAGATACAGTACTCCACACATATTTAATAGGTCCAATTCAGAGCAAACTAGGATCTTCCTAGAATATTAGCTGGTATAACTTTAGGCATAGCTATATCATCTGACCCTTACGTTGTGTAATCGGCATTGATCGCTACATATTGAGATGATAAATCACAACCCCAAGCAACACCTTGGCATTTACCTGGTCCTACAACAAGTCGGATAAGAACTGAATCTTCTTCCAAATATTTTCCTGAAAACTTTTTTTTCATATAATTGGTAACTTGTTGACGTTCAAACTGAATTGGTTCTCCAGTTTGAATTAATTGATAAGAACCAATCCAAAGAGACACATCTTGCAAAGAAAAAGATACTCGTGATCGACCTAAAGCAGCCAAAATTCGACCCCAATTAGGATCTTTACCATGTATAGCTGTTTTCACCAAAGACGAGCTACAAATAATTTTTGCAATATGTCTTGCATCGTCATCAGTCCGAGTACCTTCAACATGAACCTCTATTAAACAATTTGCACCTTCTCCATCTCTTGCGATTGACTTGGCAAGATATTGAGACGTCTTCAATAAACCCACTTCCAACGCTTCAAAATATTTATTCTCCAAAGAGTTGCCAGCATTAAATGCTAGAAAAGTATCATTGGTACTCGTATCACCATCAACACTAATCGCATTGAAAGAAGAATTAACTACTCGTTTAATCATCTTGTGCCATAACTCAGAATCAATACCAACATCACATGTTAAATAACCAAGCATAGTTGCCATGTTGGGATGAATCATTCCTGAGCCTTTTGCCATACCACCAATCCGCACACGCCTATCTCCCAAAAAAGCTTCAAATGCTATCTGCTTGTCGATTAGATCAGTTGTCAATATTGCCTGAGCCGCAGAATTACCTCCATTTTCATTTAAGTGCTCTACAAGATTATCAATACCATCGAGTAAGTTATCCATCGGTATTGGCTGGCCAATGACACCGGTGGAGCACATCAGGACTTCCGATGGTGTTAAACACAATTTTTTTGCAACTGCTTCAATAGCTTTCAAGGTATCTATTAGTCCTCTATCACCTACACAGGCATTGGCTTGTCCTGAATTAATAAGAACTGACCTAACTCGTCCATTATTTTGATGGAGTCTATTTTTGCAAAGATCTACACAAGCTGCCCTTATAGATGATTGAGTAAAAGTCCCTGCGCATATCGAATCATTAGGTGCTAAAAGCAAAGCAAGGTCTAGATTGCCAGAAGGTTTTAAGTTTGATCTTATGCCAGACGCCTTAAACCCACGCGGACTAGTTATCCCGCCAGATATAGGAGACCATAGTGATGATAATGAAGGGTCCAAGACCTTCAAGAAAAAATCTGCATACCTATCCTGATTGATGATGGCAAAGTTTCAAGAAAGAATTGCTATCCCTAAATGGAATGATAATCAAAGACGTATCGGTTTAACGGGTGGCATTGCCAGTGGGAAGAGTACAATTGGCAATTTCCTAAAAACAATCAAATCGCATCCAATTCTCGATGCAGATGTCTATTCACATGAAGCACTTCAATATCAAACAAACTCGGCTGAGCAAATTATCAAGCGCTATGGAAATAAAATTACCTGCTTAAATAAAAATAATGATTTGATAATTGATAGAAAAGCTTTGGGGAAAATAATCTTTCAAGATAAAAAAGAGCGCGAATGGATTGAAAGTCTTTTACATCCAATCATACTTAAAAAATTTATAAAAGAAATAGAAGAGAACAAACATGCTCCTATCTTAATACTTATCATCCCTCTTCTATTTGAAGCAAATCTAACCAGTCTCTGTAATGAAATATGGGTTATAAATTGCTCAAGAAAAGAACAATTAAAGAGACTAATTAAGAGAGACAAGATAAGTGAAGCTGAAGCAAGTTTACGTATTAATTGTCAATGGTCTTTAGAAAAAAAATTAAAACTTGCTGATGTAGTTATTGAGAATTCATATGAGGTTAATGTTTGGAAAAATCAAATTAATACACTTCTTTAAAACTTCAACCTTGCAACTTTTGACTCAATATTTGATTGGCCATTTTAGGATCTGCTTTTCCTCTTGTTTTCTTCATTAGCTGACCAACAAAAAATCCTTGAAGCTTTGTTTTTCCATCTCTAAATGCCTTCACCTCATTTGGGAAAGTAGCTAATAATTCGTCAATAATTTTTGTTAGCTCTGCTAAATCACTAATCATAGCTAAACCTCTTTTTTCTACGATCTCATTAGGCGAGCCACCTTTATTGAGCAATTCGGGTAATATTTCTTTTGCGATTTTGCCACTAATTTTACCCTCCTGAATCATTTGAACCATTTCAGCTAATTGTTCTGACTTAAATGGCAATTTTTCAAAAGACTCTTTAGATGATTTTAAATACGCAGCAATATCTCCTGTTATCCAATTACAAGCTATTTTAGGCTCTGCGCCTGACCTAACAGCTTCTTCAAAATAGGATGCCATTGAAAATTCATCAGTTAATACCCTCGCGTCATAAGCTGAAAGATCAAATTCCTTGACATAACGATGCCTCTTAGCAGCAGGTAATTCAGGTAATTCAGAATTCCATTGTTCACAAAGTTCTTTACTTACTTCAATAGGACCTAAATCTGGATCAGGAAAATAACGGTAATCACTACTGCCTTCTTTTGATCTCATACTCTTAGTCAACTGCTTAGCTTCATCCCATAGACGAGTTTCTTGCACTACTTGTTCAGAAGCCTCATAAGCTTTGATCTGTCGCTTTATCTCATAATCGCAAGCCTTTTGAATTGCTGAAAAGGAATTCATATTCTTTATTTCGACTTTTGTACCAAAGGGAGCTTCAGGTCCACGTCTAACAGAAATGTTGACATCACATCGCAATGATCCCTCCTGCATATTCCCATCAGAGACGCCTAAATATCTAACGATTCTACGTATTTCAGAAGCATATTCAGAGGCTTCTCTACCTGTTCTCAAATCTGGTTTACTAACAATTTCAGCTAGAGCTACACCAGCTCGATTGTAATCAACTAAAGAATAAGTTGAACCTGCCAAACGATCACTGCCAGCGTGCACAAGCTTGCCAGCATCTTCCTCCATATGAAGACGTTCTATACCTATTTTTTTTAAATAAGTTTCTTTTCCTTTTTCTGCTACTTCAACTTCAATCCACCCATCCTCAGCAATAGGTTCATCAAATTGTGAAATTTGATAATTCTTAGGTAAATCGGGATAAAAGTATTGCTTGCGATCAAACTTGCTATGTTCAGCAATTTTCAAATTTAAAGCTAAAGAAGCTTTAACTGCAAATTCCAAAACTTTCTCATTCAATACCGGCAAAGTTCCTGGTAAACCACAAACAACAGGATCTATGTGGGTATTGGGCTCATCTCCAAAATTGGTAGATGCTGAAGTAAATATTTTGCTATCTGTTCCTAACTGAACATGAGTTTCTAAACCAATCACAGCTTCCCAAGCATCACTAGATCTAGGCATTAATTTTGACTGAGATGAATAAATCTTATTGAATAAAATGCCAGAAGGAATAGATATGCTGATCTAAAGCACTAGAAAAGTATTCAAATTAAATACAATGGCTGTTTCTAAAACGGAGCCATTTCTAATTATTGGTGGTGGCTTAATGGGGCTTTCAATAGCCCATCAATTGGCCAGAAAAGGTTTTAATGCAACGATCCTCAGCCGTAGTAGAAATGAAGCAGCAGGGTTTGTAGCCGCAGGAATGCTTGCACCGCATGCTGAAGGACTACAAAAAAAAATGTTAAAACTCGGACAACTTAGTTTGCAGCGACAATCAAATTGGGTCACAAATATTGAAACTGATAGTGGCTTGTCTTGTGGATTAAGAAAATGCGGAATAGTTGTTCCATTTACCAATCATTCCGATCGTGATCAATATCCAACGTTTCAGTATGGTCAACCTCTTGATCGAGCTGCATTAGAACGAGAAATTCCAGGTATAGCTCCTCAATGGCAATGTGGGATCATTTTTCATCAGGACGGTCAAATAGATAATCGTCGTCTCTTAATGAGAGCCCTTGAAAAAGCATGCTTTGAATTAGGAGTGCAATTCCAAGAAGGGGTAGAAGTACTGCAATTGATCCAAAATAATAAGAAATTTGCAGGAGTTCATATTCGCAATGCTGAAGGAGAAATCAAAGCATTAGAAGCAAAACAAGGTGTTTTATGCAGCGGCGCATGGAGCAAAACACTTTTACATGAATTACCAATATTTCCTGTAAAAGGACAAATGCTCTCAATTCAAGGTCCTAAAAAAGCACTGAAAAGAGTAATTTTTGGACCAGGAACTTATTTAGTCCCTAGAGAAGATGGCCTAATTATTATTGGGGCAACAAGTGAAAGAAACGCGAAATTTAATGAAGGGTTAACCCCTGGTGGGCAATCTAAGCTCCAAAACGGGCTCAACTCTTTACTACCAAAAGCTATTCAATGGCCTCACATGGAACGATGGTGGGGTTTTAGGCCATGCACGCCTGATCAAGAGCCAATTCTTGGTATATCTTCAATTGAAGGATTATGGCTAGCTACTGGGCATTACCGAAATGGGGTGTTATTAGCAGCTATTACATCTGAATTAATTGCTAAAAATATTTCTAGCGAAATTATGAATAATGAAGAAAAAGAAGTATTCAATGCTTTTCAATGGAACCGATTTTTTAAGTAAAAGTGGCTGTTAGTCTCAGTAATTAAAAAAAAACCTGATTTTCACCCTTCTACTCTCCAAGATTGATCAGAAGGAATCCAATCATTCAACTCTGCTTCTTGAAACCAAAGTCCTATCTCAAACGCTGCAGTATCTACTCCATCTGATCCATGAATAACATTGCGTCCAATATTAATTGCTAAATCTCCACGTATTGTTCCTGGTTCAGCTTCCAAAGGTTTAGTTGCACCAATCAATTTCCGTGCACTAGCAATCACTCCATCACCTTCCCATACCATTGCAACGACAGGTCCACTAGTTATGAAATCAACTAATCCAGAAAAGAAAGGACGATCTCTATGAACCCCATAATGCTTCTCAGCCAATTCCCGACTTGCTGTAATTTGCTTAAGGCCTATTAACTTAAAACCTTTTTGTTCAAAACGAATCAAAATCTCGCCTATCAATCCACGTTGAACACCATCAGGCTTAATGGCAACAAAAGTTCTTTCAACAGACATGAAAATAAATGCCAGAATGCAAACATCGTTATCGTCAGACCACCCACTTGGCAAGCAAAATCTGATAAGAAATATCAGTTTCTTGAGATTTGCTACATCGATAGAAAGATTTACGTCTAAGGTTAAAGAAGATTAAAATTCCTGAAAAAATAGATTTTGCTAAGAATCACAAGACTTGGACAGTCTCAGACAGCTCTTCTCTATATGGAATTGAGCGGTGGGGAGAGCAATATTTCTCCATAAACGCTCAAGGGAATATAAGCATTAAGCCCAAAGTTAATGAAAGCAAATCATTAGATCTTTATGATTTAGTTAAAGAATTAGAAGGAAGAAATCTAAAGCTCCCTTTATTAATTCGCCTTGATGACATTCTAGAAGACAGGCTAGAACGTATCAACGAAACCTTTCTAAAAGCTATTCGAGAATACAATTATACAGGGAATTATCAAGGGGTTTACCCCATTAAATGTAATCAACAGCGACATGTAGTAGAAGAATTAATCACATGTGGGCAACAGTGGCATTTTGGACTTGAAGTAGGAAGTAAAGCGGAATTACTAATTGCTTTGTCTTTAATGAATGATCCAAAAGCATTATTGATTTGCAATGGCTATAAGGATAAAAGATATATAGAGACAATAATTTTAGCAAGAAAACTTGGGAAACAACCCGTAGTTGTGATTGAACAAGCAGATGAAGTAGAACGGATCATCTCAGCCAGTAAGGAACTCGGTGCCGCACCATTAATAGGAATTAGAGCAAAATTATCTACTAATAATAGTGGTCGCTGGGGAAAATCGATCGGTGAAAAGTCAAAATTTGGACTATCAATACCAGAAATTCTCACTACAATTGATCAACTCACGAATTCCAACCTTTTAAAAGAACTGAAGCTACTGCATTTCCATGTTGGCAGTCAAATTAATGACATAGCTATCCTTAAAGATGCACTCCAAGAAGCCGGACAAATCTATATCGAACTAGTTCGACTTGGCGCTCCAATGGGCTTTCTGGATGTTGGGGGTGGACTAGGAGTTGACTATGATGGTAGTCGTACAGCGACGACAGCATCTACAAACTATTCATTACAAAATTATGCAAATGATGTAGTGGCAACAATACAAGAATGTTGTGAATCTAAGAACATAGAATGTCCAACTCTTATTAGCGAAAGTGGAAGAGCTATAGCAAGTCATTTCTCTATACTGATTTTTAATATCCTTGGTAAAAGTTTGGTTCCCTCTGAAAATCCTTTACCACAAGAAAAAGAATGTCTAATAATAAAAAATCTTAGGGCCACCTTGAAATTAATCAAATCTATTCCACAGACTTCTGAATCTGATATATCCAAGCTTCAAGAAACCTGGAATGATGCGCTGAAATTTAAAGAAGACAGCCTTGTAGCATTTAGGTTGGGCTATATTAATTTACTTGAACGAGGAACTGCTGAACAACTAACTTGGGCTTGCGCCAAGGCATTAGTAGAACGTCTACCAAATATAGATACCTCTCTAATTCCTAAAGAACTCAAAACACTTAGCTATAATCTAGCTGGAACATATTACGCAAATCTTTCAATATTTCGCTCGGCACCAGATACATGGGCAATCGATCAATTATTCCCAATCATGCCTATACATAGACTCAATGAAAAACCTACACACCTTGGAGATTTTGCAGACCTTACTTGTGACTCCGACGGAAAGCTAAGTCAATTTATTGACAATGGTCAAGTCAAGCCCTTACTTGAACTACATGATCTAAAAGATAATGAAGATTATTTGATAGGTATGTTTCTCAGTGGAGCCTATCAAGAAGTCATGGGAAATCTACACAACCTCTTTGGAAGTACTAATGCAGTGCATGTACGTTTAACAAACGAAGGTGGATATAAAGTAGAACATGTAGTGCGGGAAGATACAAAAGCCGATGTACTAAAAGCCACAGAGCACAATCCAGATCAACTACTTGAAAGACTCCGAATAGCTAGTGAATCTGCAATCCAAAAGGGTACTCTAAGAATAAAAGATGCTCAAAAACTCATGGAACATATTGAAATTAGTCTAAGAAATAGTACTTATCTTCAAGAATAAACAAACTCAACTGAAAATTCCACGTAAATCTTCTCTTGCTGTGTCTAACACACTATTGAGAGCTTTAGCATCACGTCCTCCTGCTTGAGCTAAATTCGGTCGACCACCACCACCACCACCACAAGCTTTAGCAATTCCACTAATAAACTTCCCTGCATGTAAACCCTGAGTAATTACTTGAGAGCCAAATGCAGCTACAAGGATTATTTTCTCTGGATCACTAGGGTTTGGGATTCCTCCAAAAATAAGAGCTGTGTTCTCGCCTAATTCATTGAGTAAAGTAACTGCTGCAGACTGAAGAGAAGTACCATCTATCCCATCAAGACGCTGAACTAAAAATTGACTGTCACCTTGTGAGATCACATCCTTAGCTAAAGATAAGACTCTTGCAAAAGCTAGTTCTCTTTTAGTAGAAGTGAAATCCTTATCTATTGCCTTAATCTCATCCTGCAAAGCTATAACCCTTTGGACTATTTCATTAGGTTGTGATTTAAATAATTCACTTAATTCCTTAACGATAAGGTCTCGTTCATTTAAATAAGTAAAGGCTGAAGGGCCAGCAACAGCTTCTATTCGCCTAATGCCAGAAGCTATGCCTGCTTCGTTAATAATTTTAAAAATACCTAATTCAGAAGTATTTGAGACATGAGTACCACCACATAGCTCCATAGAAACTCCTGGAACGTCTACGACACGTACTATATCTCCATATTTTTCTCCAAACATTGCTAATGCTCCAGCATTAAGCGCTTTATCGATAGGCATTGTATCCACAATAATTGGATGGTCTTCAAGAATCCATTGATTTATAAGTGTTTCTATCTCTCTTAATTGAGAGGGATTGACAGGTGAAGGAGAATTAAAATCAAATCTAAGTCGATCAAATGCAACTAAAGAACCTCTTTGTCCAACACTAGAATCAATAGTTAATTTCAATGCTGACTGCAATAGATGAGTCGCTGTATGATTAGCTTTTGCGCAAGATCGAGTATGATTATCAACTTTAGCAGTAATTAATTGACCCACTTTCAAAACTCCTTTTTTAATTATTCCAGAATGAATAAAAACTTTTTTTTCTCGAGTCACATTATAAATATCAACGAATAAGTTTTCTCCTGTTAAACTTCCAATATCACCTCTTTGTCCACCGGATTCCCCATAAAACGGGGTATTATCTAAGATCAATTGCACATTATCCCCGGCTGAAGCTACGTCTGATATCTGGCCGTCAATTAAAATAGACAATACAGAACTCCTACATTCTAAATCTTGATAACCTTTGAAATTAGTTTCTGAACTTGAGGATGCAAGTTTTTCAATAGCTCCCTGAACTGTAAGATCAATACTAATCGCAGCATCCTTCGCTCGCTGACGTTGCTTTTTCATCTCATCATCAAAGCCTTTTATGTCAACTAAAATATTTTTTTCTTGGGCGATCTCCTCTGTTAATTCAAGAGGAAATCCATAAGTGTCATATAATTCAAATGCTTGGAGGCCAGTTATTTCATTTGACCCTCCTGCGATAATTTGATCTAATAATCGCTCTCCTCGTTCAAGTGTTTCTAGAAATCGAAGTTCTTCTGTACTGAGTTCCCCAAGTATTAAATCATGTCTTTCTAGTAATTCCGGGTAAGAATTTTTCATTAAATTAATGGTTGTCTCACCTAGTTGTGTCAAAAATGATTCTTCAATTCCAAGTAGTCGTCCATGCCTTACCATTCTGCGTATGAGACGTCGCAAAATATAACCTCTTCCAAGATTGCTTGAACTAACTCCATCAGCAATTAACAATACAACTGCTCGGCTGTGATCTCCAATAATTTTTAGAGATGTTTTGGAGCGATTATCTGCAGTTTGATAGTCAATATTAAGTAGTGATGCCACTTGTTTTATCAAAGGATATATTAAATCTGTTTCGTAATTATTTGGAACACCTTGCAATATCTGAGCCATCCTTTCAAGACCCATGCCAGTATCAATATTGCAATTCGATAAAGGGATTAAAACACCTTGAGCATCTCGATTGAATTGCATGAAAACAAGATTATAAAACTCTATAAATCTGGTGTCATCTTCTAAATCAATGCCTACATTTCCTAATTCAGGTTTAAAATCATAATAAATTTCTGAACAAGGGCCACAGGGCCCAGTAGCTCCAGAAGACCAAAAATTATCTTCTTCTCCCATACGAATAATTCGTTGAGGATGGACACCAACAACATCCCGCCAAATCAACTCCGCTTCTTCATCTTCCTCAAATACACTAACAACTAGATTCTTTGTATCTAATCCAAAAATTTTGGTACTTAATTCCCATGCCCACTGAATTGCCTCTTTTTTGAAATAATCTCCAAAAGAGAAATTACCAAGCATCTCAAAAAAAGTATGATGTCTTGCAGTTTTTCCAACGTTCTCAATATCATTGGTGCGAATACATTTTTGACAACTAGTAGCTCTTGCAGCAGGTCGTGCCTCTTGGCCTAAAAAGACTGGCTTAAAAGGCAACATTCCAGCAATTGTAAGAAGTACAGTTGGATCATCAGGTACTAAAGATGCGCTAGGAACAACCTTGTGTCCTCTATCTGCATAAAATTGAATAAAAGCATTACGAATCTGTTCACCAGTCAATGGTCGTGAATTATTTGAAGTCAAAGATTCTCTATCAGTCATAACTTACAAGAATATAAAAAGTGTAGGGGCATAATTTTTAATTATCATCCATCAACATCATTCTATAACTCAAATGATATTGAGGTTTGGAGATTTAGTTCATAAAGGTTCTATAAAATCGTATTCATAAATTACAAAAAAATCGGTTAGAAATCAAAAATGTGAATTCTGCAATAGTGACAGTAAATCTAGAAAAAAATAAACTCTTTAGTGCATCAAATATGATGACGCAAGAACCCTTGACCTGTAATGATTATAAAAGCACTCCTTTGGTAAAGTTAGCCTTGGCCGGCAAAACCCTAAGGACAATTTTTGCGTTGCAGTTATGAGTCTCCTGCACGCCACATGGCTTCCAGCTATACGAACTCCAAAAAGTTCTGGTCGTCCAGCAATGCTTGTGTGGGCAGATACCTGGCGGGTTGCTTCTCCAAATGGTCCGAATATAACTCCAGCTAAGCATCCTTTCTCTTTAGATATAAAAGAGCTGCGCACATGGTTGCAAGAAATAAATCTATTACCCAACGGAATAATTGATTCTAGTGCTTGTCTTACTCTCCCTAGTCAACCGATAAAAAAACAAGGTGACCATGGACTGAAATGGACAGGTCTTCCATTACAAGCGGGTGAACCTATTCCAAAAAATTGCGAATGGTGGCCATGGCAAGTAGAGGGATTGGCAATTGATCCTGCAATGACCGCAGAATGGTTATCTAAACTACCCTTATCAGGAAAGCACCCAGATCTTGGAGAAGAAATTCGCTGGTGGAGTCATTTAGAGCGTTGGGCCTTAAGCCTAATCGCTCGGGGGCGATGGCTACCACAAGTTGAATTAAGTAAAGGTGCAGGCTACCCTCATAGAGCACGATGGGTTCCTATCTTAAATAGAGAAGATGATAGAAGAAGATTAGAAGAACTTGCATCCAGTCTTCCTCTTGTTGCAACCTGTGCGCTTCCATGGAGAGAACCTGCTGGAAGAAGAAATAATAGGACAACAAGATTACGTCCTGAAGCGATGAGAGAAGCTAATCCTATTGCTTCATGTCGACCTAGAAGTGGACGTCTAAGAGTTGCTAATCTACTTCAAGATTTAGTAGATGCTCAACTACGAACACAATTTGAACCAGATATAGAAGGCCTAGATCCCTTACTTTTAACTTGGCAAGAATCATTAAGTTCCTATTCAGGGATCATTTCTCTTCCAGAAGAAGATATCGAACGACTCGCTAAAGCTAGTAATCACTGGAGAGAAAGTATTACTGGGAATGTTGCACCTGCAAGAGCATGTCTAGAGCTATTTACTCCAAAAATTGGAGAAGATCTATGGAGATTAAATTTCTCCCTTCAAGCAGAAGCAGATCATTCATTAAAAGTACCTGCAGCAAGTGCATGGGCTTCAGGATCAGGAGTTCTACAACTTGGAGAAATTAAAGTAGATCAACCTAGTGAAATACTTTTAGAAGGACTAGGTAGAGCACTTACAATATTTGAACCCATAGGACGAGGGCTAGAAGATGCCACTCCAGAGTCAATGGTACTTTCTCCCGCAGAAGCTTTTATTTTAGTAAGAACAGCTACTTCTAAACTGCGTGATATTGGAGTTGGGGTTGAACTTCCTCAAAGTTTATCTGGTGGACTAGCAAGTAGACTAGGGTTAGCAATTAAAGCTGAGCTATCCGATAAATCTACCGGATTTACTCTGGGGGAAGCACTGGACTGGAGCTGGGAATTAATGATTGGTGGCATTACATTAACGCTCAAAGAACTTGAAAAACTTGAACATAAAAAAAGTCCCCTAGTTCAACATAAGGGAGCATGGTTGGAGTTACGTCCTAATGATCTAAAAAATGCAGAGACATTTATTCGGACATCTCCAGAAATTAGTTTAGATGATGCATTAAGGCTCACTGCAACTGATGGTAATACATTTAAAAAGCTACCAGTACATAAATTTGATGCAGGTCCAAGACTACAAAATGTCCTAGACCAATATCATCAAGCAAAATCACCTGATCCATTGCCTGCACCAGAGGGATTTCATGGACAGTTAAGGCCATATCAAGAACGAGGATTGGGGTGGCTTGCCTTCCTCCATCGTTTTGATCAAGGTGCTTGCCTTGCTGATGATATGGGACTAGGAAAGACTATTGAACTGTTGGCATTCCTTCAATATCTAAACGCAGAAAAAGAATTAAAACGGCCTGTATTACTGATAGCACCAACCTCTGTACTCACTAATTGGAGACGAGAAGCGCTATCTTTTACACCTCATCTGAAAGTATACGAGCATTATGGACCTAAAAGATGCTCGAACGAGATATCACTCAAAAAAATTCTAAAAGGAGTTAATCTAGTCCTTACAACTTATGGCCTTGTTCAAAGAGATCGTGAACTTCTAGAAACAATTGATTGGCAAGGAGTTGTCATTGATGAAGCACAAGCGATAAAAAACCCAAAAGCAAAGCAAAGTCTGGCCACACGAAATATTGCAAAACAAATTAAAAACAAACGATTTCGCATCGCTTTAACTGGTACTCCTGTTGAAAATCGAATTAGCGAGCTTTGGTCGCTAATGAATTTCTTAAATCCTAAAGTATTAGGAGAGGATAACTTTTTTCGCCAAAGGTATCAATTACCAATAGAACAATATGGAGATATCTCTTCTCTCAAGGATCTCAAAGCAAGAGTCAGTCCTTTCATTCTTAGAAGATTAAAAACTGATAAATCAGTAATATCTGATTTGCCCGACAAAATAGAATTGACAGAATGGGTAGGCCTAAGCGAGGAACAAAGACTTCTTTATAAGAAAACAGTTGAGCAAACTTTTGATGAAATTGCAACATCACCGAAAGGTCAACGTCAAGGTAAAGTTCTAGGTTTATTAACTCGTCTCAAGCAAATTTGTAATCATCCTGCACTAGCACTGAAAGAAAAAAATATAAATCAAAATTTTATAAATCGTTCAACAAAACTTCTTCGTTTAGTAGAGATTCTAGAAGAGGTTATAGAGGCTGGAGATAGAGTTCTCCTGTTTACTCAATTTGCCGAATGGGGACATCTACTAAAAACCTTCATGGAAAACCATTGGAAATGTGAAGTCCCTTTTCTACATGGAGCTATTTCCAAAAATAAGCGGCAATTAATGGTAGATCGTTTTCAAAAAGATCCTAGAGGTCCACAAATATTTTTACTATCGTTAAAAACAGGTGGTGTAGGGCTAAATCTAACTCGAGCGAGTCATGTATTTCATATTGATCGTTGGTGGAACCCAGCAGTAGAAAATCAAGCAACCGATCGAGCTTATAGAATAGGACAAACAAATCGTGTCATGGTACATAAATTCGTCACTAGTAGCTCAGTCGAGGAAAAAATTGATCAAATGATCAGAAATAAAGAGCAACTAGCAGAAGAAATAATTGGTTCAGGTGAAGAATGGTTAGGGAAACTCAGTGTCAATGAATTACAAAACTTAGTTGCATTAGAAGAAAATTAATTCATGAGTAATATTTCTGCAAACAATTCTGATATCAATACTGCCTTGGGTGAAGAAGGTTTAGGCAAACAAACATGGTGGGTAGAACAATGGATGGAATTAATTAACTCTTATCGTTTTAAAAAGAGATTAGAGAGAGCGTGGAGTTACGCAAGAGAAGGCAATGTCACCTCTATTAGATTCGAAGGAAGAAGAGTACATGCTCGAGTGCAAGGAACAGGAGAAGACCCATACAAAATCAAATTATGGCTTGATGTCCTTAGTGACGAAGACTGGCTATACGTGCTAGAAGCATTAACTCAAAAAGCACGTTGGTCAGCTCAATTACTCGCTGGAATCATGCCCTCAGATATTGAAAGGGCTTTTGCAGCTAGCGGAAAAAGATTATTTCCTTTTAAGCTACAGGAGGTGAGAAGTGAATGTAATTGTCCTGATAAAGCTAATCCGTGTAAACATATAAGCGCTATTTATTTTTTAATGGGTGAAAGATTTCGTGAAGACCCATTTGTGCTTTTCCAGTTAAGAGGAAGATCTAGGGCAAGATTACTAAGTGATCTTGCTGATCAACGTAGAAAATTACTGGATGCAATTATAAGAAAGAAACTAAAAGAATCGTCAAATTATGATTACACAAAAAATCTTCATGAAGAAAGCTCTAAAGCCCCTCATTCAGCGATCCTCAATCCGAGTATGTGGTGGAAATACGAAGGAAATCTCAATGCAGACTTAGTAGTGATTACATCTTCAGTAGACGGAAACACCGGACTAAATTCGGCCGGAGTTCTCCCTCTAGCGGAAGATCCCAAATATCCTAATGCTCAAGAAAAATTTCTGAATCATCTTCACAAAGAAGGAGAAAAGTTTTCCCAGCATGCAATGATTCAAGCTATGAGTACAAAAGAAACAATCTAAATAAGCAAAAAAATAAAAAATTGAGTGTCTCTGAAAGAACTTGCCACTTTTAGACTGCATGTGACTTAAACTACTTAAATGCTCTCTAGGTATTTATAACCATGGCATAACTGCCTTGAAAATCCAGAGCTATTTCTCCAACATAAAAACCAGATAGCAGGCTATGACAGCTAGCAGAACAAATACAATTAATCAAAAATTATCCCTGCAATGCGATGTAATCGAAAAAGACACCCTAACCATCAGATCACTTGATTGGGATCGAAGTAGGTTTGATATCGAATTTGGTCTTAGAAATGGCACCACATACAATAGCTTCATTATCAAAGGAAACAAAACAGCACTAATCGATACGAGTCATCTGAAATTTAAAGAACTTTGGTTTCAAGCATTAATCAAAGAACAGGATCCTAAGGCAATTGATTTTCTAATAGTGAGTCACACCGAGCCTGATCACTCCGGATTAATAAGTGATCTTCTAGACCTAAATCCTGAAATTGAAATTGTCGCCTCGAAAGTAGCTATTAAATTCTTAGAAGATCAAGTCCATAGACCTTTCAAGTCTATTGCAGTTAAAAGTGGTGATCACCTTGATTTAGGAATCAATTCAGTAAGTGGTGTTCATCATGACGTTGAATTTTTAAGTGCACCAAATCTTCATTGGCCAGATACTATTTTCTCGTTTGATCATGGAACCAATATTCTTTATACCTGTGATGCATTTGGACTTCACTATTGTTCAGAAGAACTCTTAGATAGTAATCCCGAATTAATTTTCGAAGATTTTAGATTTTATTATGATTGTTTAATGGGACCTAATGCACGAAGTGTTATTCAGGCACTTAAAAAAATAGATAACCTTCCTGAAGTAAAAACTATTGCCGTAGGCCATGGCCCACTACTTAAATATAATTTAAGTCAATGGATTAATCACTACAAAACTTGGAGTAATCAAAAAAGTGCTGGAGAAAACTATGCCGCAATATGTTATGTCAGCCAATATGGTTTCTCCGATCAACTTAGTCAATCAATTGCACACGGAATCGGTAAAACCGAAGCTCAAGTCCAATTAGTGGATCTACAAGCATCAGATCCTCAAGAACTAACAGCACTTGTCAGTGAAGCAAATGCTGTAGTTGTTCCTACCTGGCCAAATAAGCCAAGTGCAGACTTGCAAAGATCTATTGGGACGTTGCTTGCTGCAATGAAAACAAAACAATGGGTAGGCGTATATGATTCTTTTGGAGGTAATGATGAACCTATTGATGTAATTACAAATAATCTTAAAAGTCTTGGTAATAAAGAAGCTTTTGCTCCTCTCAGAGTCAAAGGTGTTCCTGACAGTAATACCTATCAAAGGTTTGAAGAGGCTGGAACAGATCTAGGGCAATTATTAAATCGAAAAAAGAACTTGAAAATTATTAAAAATATAGATGGTGATCTCTCAAAAGCTATGGGTAGACTGAGTGGTGGATTATATATAGTAACAGCATCTCAAGGGAAAGGGCCTAGTAAACGTAGTAGCGCGATGGTAGCAAGCTGGGTTAGTCAAGCTAGTTTCAGTCCTCCAGGAGTAACAGTGGCTGTTGCTAAAGATCGAGCAATCGAAACCTTAATGCAAGTAGGAGATAGATTTGTAATTAATGTTCTCCAAGAAGACAATTATTTGCATTTATTCCGTCATTTTCTCAAACGCTTCCCTCCTGGCACAAATAGATTTGAAGGAGTAGAAATTTTGGAATTAGCACAAGGTGGTCCTGTTTTAGGAGATGCGCTCGCATATCTAGGGTGTGAAGTCAAACAAAGACTGGAAACTCCTGATCATTGGATCATTTATGCAATTGTTGAAGAAGGTAATGTTGCAAATGCAGAAGCTAAAACAGCTGTACATCATCGTCGAGTCGGAAGTAATTACTAATGTCATCTTCTATCAGCGAACGTCAAATAGTTAATTTGACAATAGATACAAACTTTATCAACATTAGAGGACTTAGTCCTAAGAAACTACGTTTTGAAATCGAATATGGCTTGGAAAGAGGCAGTACTGCAAATTCTTTTCTATTGCTATCAAATTATCAAGCGATTATAGTTCATCCGCCTGGAGCTACTTATTCTGAACTTTTCTTAGAAAAATTAAAAACTACTATCCCTATAAATATCAAAGAAATTATTGTTATTGTTGGACATATTAACCCTAATCGGATTTCAGTACTCAAAGAACTCACTAATCTATATCCTGATATACAACTCATTTGTTCTGCACCAGGAGGCAAGCTATTGCAGGACCTATGGATGCAGAAAAAGCCATCTATTATTAAAAATAAAGTAGAGAATTCCCCTTCTATTCCATTACCTAGAGTTAAATTAATTAAAGAAGAAACGTCTATCAAAGTTGAAGAGAATTATGAATTGCAATTAATCCCCACACCAACCGCTCGTTGGCCAGGTGGTCTTATGGCATTTGAAAAGAATTTAGGGGTTTTAATGAGCGGAAAATTTTTTGGTGCCCATTTATGTACAAAAGATTGGGAAGAAGTAACCCCGATTAGCACAGAAGAGGATCGAAGATATTACTATGAATGCCTTATGTCTCCTATGAGTAGTCAAGTAAATATAATTGTCGAAAGATTAGAAGAACTAGATATTAAAACCATTGCTCCTGGTCATGGACCGGCAATTGAAGGTAGCTGGAGAAGTCTATTGAAAGACTATCAAAGATGGGGTGAAGCAAAAGACAGTAAAAATACAAAAATAATTATGTTATTTGCAAGTGCATATGGAAATACAGCAACAATTGCCGATGCTCTAGGAAGAGGCATTAGTAGAACTGGCATCAAAATTGAAAGTATTAATTGTGAATTTGTTTCATCAACAAAGCTTATTGAAGAAATTGAACAAGCTGATGGATATTTGATTGGTTCACCAACACTAGGTGGCCATGCACCAACTCCTATTGTCTCGGCATTAGGTAGTTTGCTCAGTGAAGGGAATAGAAAAAATCCTGTGGGTATTTTTGGTAGCTATGGATGGAGTGGAGAGGCTATTGACTTATTAGAAAACAAATTACGTGATGGTGGATTTAATTTTGGATTTGAACCAATCAAAATTAAATTTAAACCAGATGCTCTAATGGTGAAAACTATTGAAGAAACAGGGACATTATTTGGTCGTAACTTACTTAAAGCTAAACGTCGAGAACAACGAAAAACCAGGGGGAGTCTCAATGCAAGCAAAAGTGATCCATCCCTATTAGCACTTGGTAGAATAGTAGGCTCTTTATGTATCCTAACTACAAAAAAAGGTCAAAATGAAGATGCTCTTTCGGGAGCCATGGTTGCCAGTTGGGTAAGCCAAGCAAGCTTCTCCCCTCTTGGTTTAAGTATTGCTGTTGCTAAGGATCGAGCAGTTGAAAATCTTCTTCATAAAGGAGATATATTTGCCTTAAATATTTTAGGTAAAAAAAATCAGCAAGAAATCTTAAAAAAATTTCTCCAACCTTTTGCACCGGGAGAAAATCGCTTATCTGGTGTAACTCTAGATATCAGTCCAGGCGGTCAACCAATTTTACCTAACTGCTTAGCATGGCTGGAAGGTTCTGTAAAAGATCGCATGGAATGCGGAGATCATTGGCTACTGTATGCAGAAATTAATTTTGGGAAAGTGCTCGATCCAAATGACGTAACAGCAGTTCACCATCGACGAACAGGAGTCAATTATTAATAGTCGCATCTAAAAGATATACAATAAATTCTACAGATCATTTCTAATGAATACCACCAAAGATCTACTCATAATTACAGCCAGCAATGGAGAAAACCTCAAACTGGCTCAGAAATTTGTAAGTTCTGCAGAGAAACTTAATGCTACAACAGAATTAGTGGATTTAACTACTCTGTCTCTGCCGCTTTTTAACCCTAGGACTCAAGATGAAAATAGCCCAAGAGCAATCGTGGAGTCTCTAAGTAAGAAAATGCACTCAATCCCTAGATGGGTAATTTGTGCACCAGAATATAATGGGTCGATACCACCTGTTTTAACTAGTGCTATTGCATGGCTATCTGTACAAGAAACAGATTTTAGAAATTTATTTAATGGTAGACCTATTGCAATGGCAAGTTTTTCAGGAGGAGAGTGTATGGAGTTATTAGTTTCCTTAAGACTACAACTCACCCATTTAGGAGCTCAAGTTGTTGGTAGACAGCTAACAAGTAATAGCCGTAAACCAGCCAAAGAAGACTCAATCGAAGACTTATTGAAACGACTACTGCAAATGGAACCATTAAATATATAAAAATACAAGATTACTTTTTTCTACATATAGCGTATAGATGATCTGATTCAAATAATTGGAACATAATTCTAAAACCAAAAAATGTTTTGAGTGACTAGAAAGTAAGGATTTGATCAAATTTGATTTAAAATAATAATAAACTTATAGTGTTTCTACACACACTATATATAGTGTAGAGAATAAAAGTAAATAATTCTGTTATTTCAAATGAATGATCAGATACAAAAAGCAGCTTCAATACATTATCGAGGCTTTATCCTGATGGAGCAATACGACAAAAGTTGGTTGGTTCGCCCTGAAAGAAGTCCAATGGTATTGTTACCTTTTAGAACTCAAGTTTGTTCTGTTCAAGCAGTAAAATCAATATTAGATATGAAATTATTGCTTACCGAATAAGTCGAAATTAATTAAGGCTCTGTTTCACGAATTAAGTTCCATATTTCTAAAACTTGTCTAGCCATCGGTAATGCATGAACAGAACCTCCACCTGGTGTGTTTTGCGCAAAAGCAACAATGACTATTTCTGGCGCATCATAAGGAGCAAAGCAGACAAACCATGCATGATCTTCTCCACCGCTGCTGTCCTCTGCTGTTCCTGTCTTACCTGCTACAGGAGGTAAACTGGGTAAATTGTAATTAATTCTCATTCCTGTACCACGCTGAACCACCTGTCTTAGTCCATTTCGAATAGTTTGTAATGTTGATTCCTGTATAGCTACTTTTCTTCGATATTTTGTTGAAGTCCATTTAATATCTCCATCAACAAAATGAGGTGTCACTAAATAACCTCCATTGGCGAAGACCGAATATGCTCTGGCAAGTTGAAGTGGGGTGACTTGTACAACTGATTGACCAATAGAAGCACTTGCAATATCTTCTGGCAACCAAGGTGTTTCTCCTGGTTTTGCCCATCCTCTCCCTAAATCAGCCCACTCCTCATTACCTACCAATCCAGGACTTTCTTCCGATTCAAGTTCTATTCCTGTCAATTGATCAAAACCTAAACTCCTTGCAGCTTTATATAAAGCAGAAGAACCTGAACCTACGCCTATCTGATAAAAAAAAGTATTACTGGAGACTCTAAATGCATCCTCATAGCCAAGAATACCAAAACCTTTTTTATTATGTTCAGGAAAACAATGACCTCCATATTGAATACATGGTGCTGTATGCAATTGCGCTGTAGGAGGAAATTTACCGCTTTCCATACCCGCCATTCCGGTCACCACTTTCCAAGTACTGCCAGGGTCATAGGCATTTAAAGCTCTACTTAAAAGTGGCAAATTTTTAGATAAAAAAATATCGTCATATTCTTTTTGAGAAGTCCTAGGTTGAGTAAAAAAATTTGGTTCAAAAGTAGGACGACTTGCCATAGCCCTGATCGCACCAGTCCTTGGATCCAAAGCAACAATTGCGCCAGCAGATTTATCTTTTAATGCTCTTTCTGCAGCCAACTGAAGCCTTAAATCTATTGTGAGAGAAAGATCCTTACCAGAGGTAGGTAATTTGAAACCCAAACTTCTCTGCACAACTCCCATTGAATCCACTTCAAGCATTTCCCCACCCCATTCCCCTCGCAAATGTGGCTCATAAGAAGCTTCTAAACCTGTTCTACCAATGCGATCATTAATTTCATACCCTTGTCCCGATAACAAGCTGTATTCCTTAGGAGTGATTAATTGCGTATATCCAAACGAATGAGCAGCCAATGAACCGAAAGGGTAACTTCGAACTAATTCTTCATTAATCTGTGATCCCTTTAAATTGACCTCTTGTTCCTTAAATCGCAACACATTTTCTTTAGTTAAATCTCTAGCTAAAATTATTCTTAATGATTTTTCTCTTAATCCTTTTTTATATGCAACATCAAGAGATTCTTTAGAAAGATTTAAAAGAGAAGATAAATCATTACGAAGTTTGATCCAAGTTTCTGCAGTAATTAAACGAGGCTGAATAGATAAAGAATAAGATAATCGATTTGAAACTAAAACCTTACTATTACGATCCAGTAAACGTCCTCTTATGGGAGGAATAGCTATTAATCTAATTCTATTCTGATCAGACAATTCTTTATAGTAGGAACCTTGTATTAGCTGGAGCCAAAATAAACGTGTAAGAACAGATCCAAATAAAATTAAAATAAAAGAAAATAAAACTAAAGGTTGATTAATTAATCTACTTTTTTTAGAGTTAAAATGATGATTGGATAATTGATTCTTCATTTAGGAATGAATAAATCATAGAATTTTTTCTTGATTAGATTTATCATCGATATATTGATTTAATAACGTTAATCTATAGTCAATATTATTCAGAGTATTCATCAATAATTCTAGATCTTCACTTTCTAGATCTAAATCATCATTTTTATTAACAATAATATCTACTGGTATAACAGGATTTCCTAAACCTGGCTTAATTTTATCCAATTGATCTCTTAAAGATTGAGCCGCTGAATCTCCTTCTATTTGAAGCTCTTCAAAAGGTTTATCAGAAGAAGTAAATACATCCAAAACTCCTTCTAGTCCTTTTTTTCTAGCTCGATCAACAATTGCAATACCCACAGGCAAAACCTGCTCCATTAAAGAGAAACGAAAATCCTCCAAAACATTTTCTGCCATAAGAACAATCTGAATAAATGAATTATCTCAAAATAGTTTGCTCAGTTGACGGGAAAAATGGAGTACAGCTATTACTTGAAATACCCATTGACCAGCCAGTAAAACCTGAAACTACAATACAGGCTACTAATGGGACAAAAGCTTGATGTGTAGTCTCAAGTGTTAACCATTCTCTCCAAGACCTTAAGAAACGCTCTCTAACGAATCTCTGACGCTCTCTTTCTGCTTGATTAAACCTACGTCGCAATGTTTTTTCTACCCATCGCTCAAAAGACAACTTCTTCGTTATGGACATTTTCCTTTCTATTTCTAAAAGATGTCCTGCATTCAAGTCAGGATGATAAGTTCCTATAAGGTCAAGTGTCTTCAAGAACATTTCTACTGCACCATCCTTTATCAAACGTTGATTCTCATCTAAATAATTCCAATCAAGTTCAGGATAAAATCTGGCGCGATTGAGTGTTATTTGCTCTTCACTTAATTGGCCAGGCTCACGCAACCAACGATCTGTATTACTGTCAAATCTTCGCCAATAAAGAAAAGGGTTAATATAAATAATTTTTCCAGCCAGGCGAATACTATCGTTCTGAAGACGCTTATTCAGCTGGACATCTAGCGATTGGGCTATTGTCAAAGAAATCTTAGCTATTAGTCTAGAATATCTAGAATTATGAAAAGAAACCAGCCCTAAAGATCTTATAAAGAATTATCAGCATAAAAAAACTTCATATGATGACTATTTCTAAAATCTAAAAAATGCCAAAAAAGAAAGAAAAAGATAATTCAAAAAACTGACAGTGAATATGACTTGTGAATTTTGATATAGAAAGATTCATCCATATGATTTCTTTTAAAGTAATTCCATAAAAAAAACATATGGATCAACTAAAAATTTAAAATTTCTCTACACCAAGCGCCTTTTAAAGATTGAATCCATTTAACTGATTCTTTATCTCCAAGAAGAATAAGTTCTTTTTTATCCATACAACTACCATACTGATCTCCACCATTCCACTTTGCTATAGCTCGATTACGATAAGAATTAATATCGCTAGGATTAAGTTGTATTGACTTATTATAATCTTCTATAGCTCCAGAATAATTCTTCACCATTGATTTCATATTAGCGCGACTATAATAAGCATTAAATTTACTAGGGTTCAATTCTATAAATTTATTATAATCTTCTATAGCTCCAGAATAATTATTGACTATAGATTTCAAAAAACCTCTGCTATAATAAGCATTAGGTTCTCCAGGATTCAATTCAATAAATTTGTTATAATCCTTAAGAGCACCTCTGTAATTTTTTAATTTGATATTAATATTAGCTCTATTGAGGTAGGCATTACTATAATTAGGATTAAGCTCTATAGACTTATTGTAATCTTCATAAGCACCATATAGATCATTTAACTTACTTTTTGAAATAGCACGATGAAAATAAGATAATGAATCATTTGGATCAAGCTGTATTGACTTAGTAAAATCTAATCCGGATCCAATATAGTCTTTTAATTTATTCTTTACTATCCCACGATTATGGTATGCATTAGCATCTTTAGGGTTCCTAATAATTAGCTGATTGAAATAAGATAGTGATCCTAAATAATCTGAATTCTGATACTTCTGAATACCTTCAAGATAATCATTAGTTACCTCCTGGGTGTATACATAATTAGGAGAAACTACTGTTTTAATAAATATAATGCAACCTAAGACAGAAAATAATATCTTTGATAATTTAGTCAAAGAGAACGACTGAAGAATAAATAATTCTTTAGATTGCATATTGGAAATAAATGTACTTATAAGATAAGATAAAAATACAAAAAATCCATACCTAGAAAATCTAAATAATCGGATCATCACTTTTTCCAAACTCGTTTAATCGTGTAGCTAAATCTAAAGAACAACTTCTTGCAATGTACAGCACCTATTTATCTTCAATTCTTATGCAAATACAGGCAAAAGAGTTTGAGGCATGGGTTTTGCAATGCGTCTCTATCTATTAGTAATAATTATCACTCAGACTAAATAGTTCCTACCAATACATAGGAAAGCGTGCAATGAGATAAAGGATTTATTTTTGAATAAGAGAGGATTAAAAGCCCGCAAACATCTTTTTGAACCTATAACTACATTATAGTAGGCAATACTATTCCCACTCAATAGTTCCTACCATACATGGGGTGTAAGAACGCAGTCATAGGCAGGGTTTATTTCTTTAATAATAGCACGGTGAAGTCACGGTGAAGTGCCTACCGGAGATTCCTTGTCACTCTGTCACTTCACACTTGAAAAGTTTCCACGGTGAAGTATGTTTTTAGACTATAACTACTATTTTATAGACGTATCATTCCCACTCAATAGTTCCTGGTGGTTTGCTTGTAATATCTAAAACGACTCGATTAACGCCTTCAACCTCATTTACAATTCGATTTGAGATGCACTCTAACGTTTCATAAGGCACTCTTGACCAATCAGCAGTCATCCCATCCTCACTGGAAATACAACGCACAACAATTGGCCATGCATAAGTTCGCTGATCACCCATAACGCCTACAGAACGGACAGGTAACAAAACAGCAAAAGCTTGCCAAATATCGTGATATAAACCTGCTTTGGTTATTTCTTCTCTAACAATTAGATCTGCATTTCGTAAACAATGCAACTTATCTTCTGTAACTTCTCCAAGAATTCTAATAGCTAATCCAGGACCAGGGAATGGATGTCGCCGAACAATCTCACTCGGGAGTCCTAAAGATTTTCCTACATTCCGCACTTCGTCCTTAAACAAACCTCTAAGTGGCTCTACAAGTTTGAATTGCAAATCTTTTGGCAGACCTCCTACATTATGATGACTCTTGATTTTGACGGCTATACGATCACCTGTTTTAGGATCAATATTTGTTCCAGCACTTTCAATGACATCAGGGTACAAAGTTCCTTGCGCAAGATAATCAAAAGGTCCCAATCGGAGACTTTCCTCTTCAAAAACTCTTATAAATTCCGTACCTATAATCTTCCGTTTTTGTTCAGGATCTACTATCCCATTTAATTTAGAAATAAATCTCTCTCGTGCATTTATATATTCAACATTGATATGGAATTTTTGATCAAAAAATTCCATCAAAAATTCTGGCTCTCCTTTTCTCATAAAGCCTTGATCAATAAACATGCAAGTCAATTGATCGCCAATAGCCTGATGCAGCAAAAATGCAAGAGTAGATGAATCAACTCCTCCTGACAAAGCAAGTAAAACTTTTTTATTTCCAACTTGCTTTTGCACTTGAGCTATAGCTTCTTCAATAAAAGCCTTAGTTGTCCAATCAGGAGGGCATTTACAAATATCATGAATAAAATTCTTTATTAGTTGCATCCCATTTTGGGAATGTACTACCTCAGGATGAAATTGAACTCCATAAAAGCGTCGATTTTGAGATCCAATAGCAGCCCTAGAAGTATTAGTAGTATGAGCTAAACATTCAAATCCTTCAGGTAACTCTTTCACAGAATCACCATGGCTCATCCACATCGTTGAACCATCCAAAACATTAGCTAATAAAGAAGTTGAATTATCAATATGCAAAGGAGCCTTTCCATATTCTGCTCTCCCACTTGCTGCTTGCACATTTCCTCCTAATTGCTGCACCATCAATTGCATGCCATAACAGACACCTAGAACAGGAATATCCAAATCCCATATTTTTGGGTCGCAATATGGTGCATCATCCTCATAAACGGATCTGGGTCCACCACTAAGAATGATTCCCTTTGGTGCAAGTTTTTTTAACTCTTCTGCAGAAGTAGAATAATTCACCACCAAGGAATAAACCTCAGTTTCACGAACTCTTCTAGCAATTAGTTCTGAGTATTGTGAACCAAAATCAAGAATTACAATCGCTGGGAGTCGATTTTTATCAGGCAAAAAAATAGACATATTTCCAATAAAGCTAAAAATCTCTTTACAGATCAGATTAGAGAAAAAACAAATTTACGTCGTTAGAGATACCCCTAAATTTCTTAAAAGCCTCAAACCAATAGCTCCACTCCATCTTAAATTTCTTTGACGATCAAATAAAGCTGCTCCTATTTGCAAGGAAGAAGAACAGTATCTACTTATATAACCAGAACTTTTCTTTTCTATCTCACCGGCAACTCTCGACCATAATCGTCGAACCAACTCAGGATGTTCTGAATCCATTAATTGCAAGGCTTCTTCAACTGTAGAAGCTTTACTCAAACGTTCAATTAAGTCATAAGGTAAACCCTCAGAGACCGCAAGAAAAATCAAAATTTCTAACCTGCCATCAGCTAAGTGATGATGAGTATGAAAAATATTGCCAGCAAGCTTGATCAATTTTCCATGATATCCAAAAAGAAGTAACTCTCGAACACCTGCTTGCGCTGCAGCAACAATCAAAGGTCCAATCCAATTTCCTGTTTTCAAAATTGATTTCTTGTTAAAACCAAATTGCATTGCCAAATCAAAACCATTTTCTCCGATTACAAAAACCAAATTGCCAAGAAATTGCGGATCATTAGCTCTAGAACGCAATTCATGAATTGTATTTTTCAATTGATCTGGAGAAGCACTAATTTGCACCTCTGCCTGAGTTCCAATGAGTGCAAGGCCATCAACAACACCAAAAGCACTATTACTTGTTCTCTCAGCGAGCTTCTTTCCTTTAGGAAAAATGATTTCAAGTCTTAATTGCTTTCCATTAGGCACCAAATCACGGAGATTCAGATCAAACAATTTATAAGTAAATTCTGAGACGGAGGGTTTGCCTGTCGAGATCAATCTTCCTACACCATTGCCTGCTATCAAATTCAACCAAGAGTTTGATAACTTTCCATCTTGATTCTGCGAAGAAATTAATTGATGATCTTGGAGTTGAACAAAAACCCATATTTCCATATCTCTTGTTATATCAAGCACATATCCAGAATCAGCATGACTAATAGCAATAGCTTGATTGCCATCTCCAATCACTGAAGATGATTGAACAGGGATATTTAAAGATTTCTGATTATTAGGTAAATGGATAATTTGATTTTGTTCAAAAGGCTTCCCTAATAAAATTTTTGTTGCGGCTTTAGCCGCTCCAGTCACCCAAACTGGAAGAGTAAAACCCGAAGTAACTGTTGAAAAATAATTAATAACTGAAAAAATCCCAGAAATTTTTTAAGATGCTTAATTCTGCATCTTGGGAATATGAAGGACAAACTCAGCCTAATGATCCCTGGTCCTACTCCAGTTCCGGAAAGAGTTCTAAAAGGGTTGTCAAAACACCCCATAGGCCATCGAAGCAATGAATTTCAAGCCACCACAGAAAAAACTCATAAACTTCTTCAATGGCTTCATCAAACAAATCAAGATGTCCTAACAATTACTGGTAGTGGAACAGCCGCCATGGAAGCTGCAATCATTAATACCTTGAGCAAAGGAGATAAGGTGATTTGTGGAGACAATGGAAAGTTTGGAGAACGGTGGGTAAAAGTTTGTAGGGCTTATGGACTAGACGTTCAAATAATCAAAGCAGAATGGGGACAACCTTTAAATCCAGAACTTTTTTGGAAAGCACTTGAAGAAGATCCAAATATTCGTGCTGTAATTGTCACGCACTCTGAAACCTCTACAGGTGTAATTAATGATCTTGAATTAATTGCAAATCATGTGCGCAAGCATGGCAATTCATTAATCATTGCTGATTGCGTAACAAGCCTTGGAGCATGCAATGTCCCAATGGATAAATGGGGCATTGATGTCATTGCTTCTGGATCTCAAAAAGGCTATATGATGCCTCCTGGACTTAGCTTTGTTGCCCTAAGTGAAAGAGCATGGGAAGCCAATTCAAGATCTAATTTACCTAAGTTTTATTTAGATCTGAAGTCTTATAGAAAAACAATATCTAAAAACAGTACTCCTTTTACACCAGCAGTTAATCTTTATTTCGCATTAGAAGCATCTCTAGAAATGATGCAAGAAGAAGGACTAGAAGAAATATTTAAACGGCATGAGCGTCACAAAAAAGCAACACAAGCGGCAATGAAAGCAATTAATTTATCTTTATTTGCGGCAGAAGGTTTTGGAAGTCCTTCGATTACGGCTGTTTCGCCAAACAATATAGATGCAGAAATAATTAGAAAATATGTAAAGGAAAAATTTGATATTCTACTTGCGGGAGGGCAAGATCATTTAAAAGGAAAAATATTTAGAATTGGCCATCTAGGATTTGTTAGTGACAGAGACATCATTACAGCTATTGGAGCAATTGAAACCTCATTAAGTTCACTAGGCATATTAAATCAACCTATAGGCAAAGGAATTGAAGCAGCTGCATTCGAGTTGGCTCCAAAGGAATAAAATATTTTCCTTAAGAAAATTACAGAAATTTTGGCATAAAACTTTTAAGTTCCTGGCTCCTCCGTATTGCCTCCTAAATCTGCTATCTGAGCCCTCAATATTTTTGAACGAGTTTTATCTCCTTGTGATTCAGAAATCGCTAAGGCAAATTCAAGCTTCTCCAACTGATGACCACCTTCATAAAAAGCTTTACGCTTTTTAGAATTTGCATTAAATCTGAATAGAGATTTACCAACGGCAGAAATTGTTAAAGCCATGGATACCTAACTTTTTATCATTATTGCAACCAATTGGCCATTTATGCAGCAATAGTATCTTCTTTTTCTTCTATCCACATCTGCTCTGATTCTTCAGCTTCAGAAGATTGATCTAAAACTAGGTCTTCATCTTTAAGATCGTCAGCTTCAGAGGATTGATCTACAAGTTCTGTTTCATTAATTGGATCTTGATTAGGTGATTCCTCAAGTAATGCCTTGCATACTTTCAATTGTTGATCGATCCCATCCAACATCTCTATCTCATTAACAGGTAAATCAGATTGCTGTTGCTTGAGTTGCAAATCGATGGCTTCGAATCGCTGTTCTAATTTGATCAAGCGCTGAGATAATGCAGTAATTGTTTGCGCAAGATCTTCAGTAGTTCGTGTAATCCTGAAAGAACAATTAGAAGACATTAAAGAAACTAGAGATTAAACCGATAACAACACATAAAGAACAAATACTCAAGTCTAAAAAAACTTCTTTCTCGCAATTACTAATTTTATGAAAATTTACGTTGTCAAAAAAAATTAATTAAGTCCTTTAAGAAGTGAAAATATCGCGAAAAAAGCAATAAATAGACAAAAATTCTGAATTCTATTCAACTCATGTCTATCCAAGAAGCTTACAGATCGATAAGTTCCTTAACAAGAAAGTCTGTAGGTGCACTCTATTGCTTTAAGTAATGGAGAAAATCTTATCTCAATATTTTGGATATTTATCTTTTAGTAGAGTTAATAGAGCCATTAGAATTAATAAATCGGTTAAAGCTAGCAAAAGTAAAATAAATAGTTAACCTAAACGTAAAGGAATCATGCTTCACGATGAACAAGAAATGGAAATTAGCTTTCCTGTCACTATCAATGATTACTAGTGGTTTGTATACACTTAATTTCAAAGCTGCAGCAGGTGTAACTACCGGTGCTGACATTTATTGCGTAATGCGCCAAGGAGCAAATGATCATGAAACCAGTTGGATTGCAGCTTACACAAATATTAAGAAGCAAAGATCAGGACTATTTAAAACTTCTCCTAAACAAGCAGCCAATATTATTGTTGAGCAAGTAGTTGCAGATCCAATCAAATACGAAAAATGTATTCCTTATCTAGGTGATTTATATACAAGTACAACCACGCCTAAACCAAAAGATAGTATCGAAAGCATGACAACTGATCCAGAAATATTAAACTATTCTCCTTCACAAAGAAGTTACGAGGATAGATATAGCTATTAAAAAGTACATGAAATAAAAGGAAGAATCAAAGAAATAAATCAGCAAAAAGATTAAAAATGAATGAATAAATAAATAAGAAATGACAAGTCCATAATCTAGCCTTGACTTGTTCTCTAAGAGCGGCAAAATGACACTAATCAAGTAACTTCTATGCATCAAAGGGACGCAGTTTTCCTTGAAGACTTATGCCCTAAGTTGCGTGATAGACAATGGAGAAAATCAGTTCATAACTTTACTGGAAAGACATGTATTTACTGCGGCTGTCAATCTGAATCGATTGATCATGTTTTGCCACGTAGTAGAGGAGGAATGAGCATTACAGAAAATTGCGTCCCAGCATGCCTTCCATGCAATGGTGATAAGTCAGACCAAGAAGTGTTTCAATGGTATAGACAACAACGCTTTTATGATCCAAGAAGGGCAATGGCAATAAGAGCATGGATAGATGGAGATATACACTTAGCACTACGATTACTGCAGTGGGCTAACCCTATAAAGGGAAGTAATCAAAAAAATAATTCAACACAAGATTTCTCCTTACAAGCTGCATAAATATCTCACCAAACGCTGCAAGCAGATGGCGAGTGATGTTTTTCACAAATTGATGCGAGCTGATCTGGTCTATCCGGTACTGAGAATAAAACTAGTGCTATAAGAAGAAATGGAATTACAAATAAACTATTTAGAAGATTCCTACTATCACTTCTAGAAAAAATTTCTTCATTTCTACGCAAAGTAGAATTAGAAGATGAAATTCTGAAAGAAGAGCAAACCACTTCAAATCCGCAAGTAATACATTTGTACCAATGCTGCAAACAGTTGTCAAGCAATGTCAAGCACTTCCTTCAAATACAAAAATACTGATCTTCGGAGCAGGCTTTAGTGGGCAGCATATCGCAAATGTTTCACGACAATTAGGCGCAAAAGTACTTTGCAGCCGTCGAGAGTTAAACAAGCCAGGTGCGGACTTTATTTTTGATAGCACTAAAAAGCAATTACCTGATAACGAAGTATTTAAAGGAGTAACACACATTTTGAGTTGCATCCCCCCTGATGAGAATGGGAGGGATCCGGTCATTGAACAACTCAATTCTGTTCTTCAAAAAATGCCTATAAAATGGATTGGGTATTTATCTACAACCGGGGTATATGGAGACTCAAAAGGAAACTGGGTATCAGAAAAAAATACGCCAAATCCAAAACAGCCAAGAAGTCAAAGACGTTTAGAATGTGAACAACAATGGATAAGCACTGGGCTGCCTGTACAAATTCTTAGGCTTCCTGGGATATACGGGCCTGGAAGATCAGCTCTTGAAACGATAATCAAAGGCAAATATAAATTAGTCGATAAGCCTGGACAAATATTCTCAAGAATTCACATAGACGATATTGCAGGAGCAATAATGCATTTAATCTCTCTCTCTGAACAAGGTACAAAGCCGAATGTAATTAACATTTCTGATGATTTACCAACTTCAAATATTGATGTTTTGCGTTATGCGGCAAGCTTAATGAAAATCAATTTACCTTGTGTTGAACCATTCGAGAAAGCATCAAAACATATGAGTCCAATGGCTCTTTCGTTCTGGCAAGAAAATCGTAGGGTTAGCAATCAATATCTTTGCCAAAATCTCAAGTATTCCTTGATTCATCCTGATTATAAATCGGGACTTCAGGAATGTTTTTCGCATTTAAAAAAATAAGCCCCTCAAATTTTTTGAGTGATTAATCTTTTTATAAATTATCTTGTTTAAATTGTTTCCAATTCATACCTTCTTCAGGATCAACAGAGCTAAAACCTATCTCATGAAAAATAAGCTCCAATTTATAACCAACCACTGATTCTTTAAACCAGTTCCCAAGCCATAAAGCAAAATAACTATTAGAAAAAAACTAAGCATGTCTATGGAAAAAAAATACTCAAAAAATAACAGTCAAATTGTTATTCCATTAGGAGATCCTGCAGGAATAGGAACAGAAATAACATTAAAAGCTCTAGGAGATCCTAGTCTCCCTAAAGATATGCAACCTTTATTAATTGGTTGCAAAGAAAATATTAAATTAACTCATCAAAAATTAAAAGAGCAAAGTAACTCTCCAATCGCAAATCTTTCAAATCTTGAAATTAAAAATATACCCTTAGAAGAAAGAATTGTTCCAGGAAAACCGACTTCAAATACTGGAGAAGCAAGTTTTAATTATCTAACTTATGCAACTAATTTAGTTATAGATAAGCAAGCAAGAGCTCTTGTTACTGCTCCCATCGCAAAACATTCATGGCACCAGGCTGGGCATTTTTATTCAGGGCAAACAGAACGATTAGCAGAACTTTCAGGAGCCAATAATGCTTCAATGCTTTTTACTGCAGTATCACCAACAAATGGCTGGCGTCTAAATACTCTCCTGGCTACTACACATATTCCTTTTAAAGAAGTTCCAAACAATCTAAATCCAAAAAAAATACTTTCTAAGCTTGATACGTTGCTACTGTTCTGCAAAAAATTTAAAAAGAATCCAAAATTATCGATTGCAGGACTTAACCCTCATTCTGGAGAGGAAGGAGATTTAGGAACAGAAGAAATAAATTGGATCATTCCAACTATTAATGAATGGAGAAGAAATCATCCTGAAATAATTCTTGAAGGACCTATTCCACCAGATACTTGCTGGTTGTCTGCCGCAAAAGCATGGCAAGGGTTACCTGCATCCAATAGCCCAGATGGAATTCTGGCTCTCTACCATGATCAAGGGCTTATACCAGTCAAACTTATTGCATTCGACTCTGCTGTTAATACGACTTTAGGCCTTTCTTTTACAAGAACTTCACCTGATCATGGCACAGCCTTTGATATTGCAGGTCAATGTATAGCAAGACCAGACAGTATGCTTGCAGCAATAAAAACAGCTTGGGAACTCTCAGAAAAAAATAACTAATTTCAAATTGGTTTCACTCTCATTAAGACCTGACCAAATTCAACAGGCGTTCCATTTTCAACCATTATTTCTACCACCTCACCACTAACTTCGGATTCCAATTCATTCATTAATTTCATTGCCTCAAGAATGCAAACAGTCTGACCTACAGATAATCGAGTTCCAATCTCAACAAAAGGAGGATCCTCAGGGGAAGGAGCTCGATAAAAAGTGCCCACCATTGGAGCAGTAACCTCCAGGAGATCTGTTCTTGAGCCTGGAGATGGTGGTGGGTCTACAGAAGGGGCGCTTGGTACTACAGAGGCCTCAGGAGCGGCTTGAGGCGGGGAGATTTCCTGCTGAAATGTTTGAACGGAGGGGGCGGCGACTGTAAGTACCTGAGGAGGAGAACCTAAATTCCTTTTAACCTCCAAAGAAAAATCTTCGCCTTCTAATCGAAATTCTTGTATATCACTTTCGGCCAAAATTGCCAACAAGCGATGTAGTTCATCATGGTCAAGTTTCATTGTCATTGGTTTTCACGTCCTAAATAACTGTCATTACGAGTATCAACTCTTATCTTCTCACCAATTGAAATGAATAAAGGCACCATTACTTGAGCTCCTGTCTCAAGTATTGCAGGTTTCGTGCCTCCTGTAGCAGTATCTCCTTTCAAACCAGGATCAGTTTCTTTAATTTCTAGAACAACAGAATTAGGAAGTTCTACTTCAAGAGGCTTGTCATTCCAAGTCACTACATTCACCTCCATGCCTTCTTTTAAATATTTCCTACTCTCTCCTATTTGCTGAGCAGTTAATCGTGTTTCTTCATAAGTAGCCATATCCATAAAGACATAATCACTTGCATCCATATAAGTATGTTGCAAAGTTGATTTCTCAAGAATGGCCTGAGGAATCATTTCTCCAGCTCGAAAAGTTTTTTCTACAACATTGCCACTTTGCACTGATTTTAATTTGGTGCGCACAAAGGCAGATCCTTTGCCAGGCTTAACATGTAGAAATTCAACTACCCGCCAAACAGCACCATCTAACTCAATAGTGGTGCCTGTGCGGAAGTCGTTACTTGAAATCATTTCCGCAAAACTTACCAATGGATCATAAGGCTGTGCCAAAGTCATGCAAAACTTCTATGTGACATGGCAAAACATTTTCTTGTAATTTTGTTAGCCACAGCACTAATGCCTTGTGGATTTTTCTTTGATCAACCTGCAATAGCAAGCTTACCTCCAGGAAATCGGGTGAAAGATCCTTACACAATTCTTAGAAATGCTTTACCAATTGAACAAAAAGACCTTCGAGAAATACAAAATCAACTAGAAGAAGCTAGTGATGCATTGCGGGGCAATAGATGGGCAGCAATTAATAAAGCTGCCTCCAGAAGCAAATTTCTAATAAACAACAAAACAAATCAAATACTTGGAGCAATTCCCGAAAAAAATAAAATTGAAGGAGAGAGAATTATTGAATCATTAAAAAATGATCTAATCGATCTTGGAACACAATCAAGTGAAAAAAATAAATCAAACTTCATTGAAATAAGAAATAAAAGTCTTAAAGAAATCGGAGCTCTTGAAGCTTTAATAGTTAAAGATGAATTCCCATATGAAATTCCTTCAAAATATGATGATCTACCTCGATTATTAGGAAGAGCAACTGTTGAAATAAAAACGACGAAAGGAAATATGAATGCAATTATTGATGGATATAATGCCCCACTAACAGCAGGTGCATTTATTGATTTAGTAGAAAAGGGCTTTTATAATAAACTGCCTATAAACAGAGCTGAAGAATTTTTTGTTCTACAAACAGGTGATCCTGAAGGGCAAGAAATAGGTTACATAAATCCAGATACAAAAGAAGAAAGGCATGTTCCACTAGAAATAAGAATTCCTAATAAAAAAGAAACAATTTACGAAAAAAGTTTTGAAGAACTTGGACTATATACAGAAACACCTACTCTTCCTTTTGCAACATTAGGGACCTTAGGTTGGGCCCATTCAGATCAAGACCTAAATGATGGATCTTCCCAATTCTTCTTTTTCTTATACGAAGCTGAACTAAATCCAGCTGGAAGAAATCTAATTGATGGGCGCTATGGAGCTTTTGGCTATGTCGTAGAAGGAGAAGAAATTCTAAACAAACTAGAGATTAATGATCGAATAACTTCCATAACAGTTTTAAATGGATCAGATCGATTAAAAAAACACATATGAGGACAAAAACTTGAGTCAAATTCTTGCGGAAATTGGAGAAATCGAAATTTTAAATCGGCTCAAAAAATACATGGATATTGGGCAAATTGATGACGACACTGCATTAATACAAATAATCAATGAAAATCTTCTAATTAATACTGATGTTCTTGTTGAAGATGTTCACTTCAATACAAAAACAGCAACTTCAGAAGATATAGGTTGGAAAGCTGTTGCCTCAAATCTTGCTGACTTAGCCTCTAGTGGAGCAGATAACAAAATACAAATCACAGTTGGGTTAGTTGTCCCTCCTAATACTGAATGGAAGTGGGTCCAGGGACTATATGAAGGGATGTATCAAGCATTAAATCAGTTCAATGGAAAATTAATTGGGGGTGATTGCTCAAAAGGCAATCAAAAAATGATATCAATTACAGCAATAGGGAAATTAGGCCCATTAAGACTTCACAGATCTCACGCGCAACCTGGAGATTGTCTTGTTACAAGTGGACCTCATGGCCTTAGCCGACTAGGACTCTCTTTACTTCTTTCAGAAAACTTAGACGATTTGGAGAAAATTCCTGAATCATTACAATCCATAGCAATCAACAAGCATCGACGACCAAATCCACCAATTCAATCTTTAAGAGAACTTCAAAAATGTAAGCCTCCTAATCTACCCTGGCGAGCGGCAGGCACTGATAGTAGTGATGGATTGCTAGAAGCGATTAATGGGCTTTGTAGAAGCAGTGACTGTCAAGCTGTGTTGAAAAAAGAACATCTTCCAAGGCATCCAAATTGGCCTTCAGGAAAGAAATGGGATAAATGGTGCCTGATAGGAGGTGAAGACTATGAATTAGTTCTAAGTCTGCCCGAAGGATGGGCAAACAAATTCATTACGAAAGTTCCCCTAGCCCAAAAAATTGGAGTGATAAGAAATGGCTCACCCAATGTGTTTTGGGAAAATGGGCTAGAAATTAATCAAGATCTAACTCCGTTCAAGCACTTTTAAGAAAATCTAAACTTTATTACTTCCAGTTTTTAGCAACAATCTCAGCCAAATCAACAACTCTTTGACTATAACCCCACTCATTGTCGTACCAAGCTACAACTTTAATTAAGTTGTCCCCAATAGCCATGGTCAAATCAGTATCAACAATAGTCGATTCATTTGTCCCAGCGTAGTCACTAGAAACTAATGGAAGATCTCCATATTTGATAATTCCCTTCATAGAACCTTCAGAGGCGGTTTTTAAAATTGCATTAACTTCTGCTGCTGAAGTTGGTTTAGAAGATTCAAAGACTAAATCCACAGCAGAAACATTAGGAGTAGGAATCCTCATGGCAATTCCGGTCAATTTTCCTTTCATTTCGGGATATACGAGAGCTACTGCCTTAGCTGCACCAGTTGAAGTTGGAACAATATTCATAGCAGCAGCTCGAGCCCGTCGAAGATCTCTATGACTGTTATCAAGAATTCTTTGATCTCCCGTATAGCTATGAATTGTTGTCATCAAGCCTTTGTTGATCCCAACAGATTGATCAAGAACCTTAACGATGGGAGCAAGACAATTCGTGGTACAACTTGCGTTACTCAAAATTTTAAAATCGTCATGACGATACTGATCAGCATTAACCCCAACAACATAAGTGCCAACTCCATCTCCCTTTCCAGGAGCAGTGAGAATAACTTTTTGAGCTCCAACATCTAAATGCTTACTAGCTCCCACGTCTGTATTAAAAACGCCTGTTGACTCAATAACTAAATCTATTCCCCATTCTTTCCAAGGAAGATTTAAAGGATTTCTATCGGAAAAACATTTGATTGTCTTGCCATTAATTACAAAGGTGTCATCGGTGTAATCAATCTCAGCATCTTTAATTGGTCCAAGTATTGAGTCGTACTTCAATAAATGAGCATTTGTTTTGGGGTCAGAAGTGACGTTAATTCCCACCACTTCAAGATTGGTGTTGTTGCCTCTACTAAGCCAACAACGCATGAAATTACGACCAATACGGCCAAATCCATTTATCGCAACACGCAAAGTCATGTAAAAAGCGGCTAAACCGAAAAATAACTGTAGGCCGCTGATCATACAGACCGAAGCTGTTTTTTTGCTAATTCCTATGAAAAATTGAATTGTTATTAGAAGAAAAAACACAAATCTTGCTGAAAACAGGTCCAAATATGAGCCTTTATGACAAGAGGGCGGTATCTTTCAATCGACTGGCTAAACCTTTTGGCAAATACTTCGCCGAAAAAACCTCATATCCATTTCATTGGGATTGGAGGAATTGGCATGTCCGCATTAGCTCTGATTCTTGTTAAAAGAGGCTATTCAGTATCAGGGTCAGATCAAAATACAAATAATTCATTAGAAAATTTAACTTCTCAAGGTATAACCGTTTTCACATCTCAAAGAGCAATAAATATCACAAACATTTCAAGAAATCGAACTAAATCACCATTAATTATTGTCAGTACAGCTATTCCTAAGACCAATCCAGAACTCAGAGCTGCAAAAAATGCTGGATTAGAAATATTGCATCGATCAGACTTACTAGCATATTTAATACGGAATCAACCCTCAATTGTTGTATCAGGCAGTCATGGAAAAACGACGACAAGTACCATTATTACAACCTTATTAGCACTTAGTAATAATGATCCTACTGCTGTAATCGGAGGGGTGGTTCCTTTTTACAAGAGCAATGGTCATGCAGGCAAAGGAAAATTTATAGTTGCAGAGGCTGATGAATCAGATGGAACCATTACTAAATTCAAATCAGAAATAGGGCTAATAACTAATATTGAACTTGATCATACTAACTATTATTCCAATATAGAATCACTGATACAAACAATGAAAAGATTTGCGCGTAATTCTAAAATAATCCTAGCGAATTATGATTGTAAAAAAATACGAGAAAAAATCTATCCTACAAAATGGTGGTCTAATCAAACAATTAAAGGAATAGATTTTGCAGCAATTCCTATATCAATGAACGGTAAAGAAACGATTGTCAATTTTCATGAAAAAGAAGTCTTTATAAAACAAATAAAGATTCCTCTTCCTGGTCATCATAATCTAAGTAATGTCACTGGTGCAATTAGTGCCTGCAGACTTGCAGGAATTCCATTCGAAAAATTAGAACCATGCTTAGAAAATATTCAACCTCCTGATAGAAGATTTCAATTCAGAGGAATATGGAATCAAAGGCAAATAGTTGATGATTATGCTCATCATCCAAGCGAAATTAAAGCAACATTATCGATGGTGCAATTAATAATGAATAGTAAAATAAGTAAATTACCTCAAAGACCTAAAAGAGTTGTTTCTGTTTTTCAACCTCATCGCTTTAGTCGCACAAAAGACTTTCTCAATGATTTTGCGAAGTCTCTAGAACAATCTGATGAAATAATTTTAGCACCTATATATGATGCTGGAGAAGCACCAATATTAGGAATCAATAGTCAGGCTTTAGCTAAATGTATAAACAAAATTAAACCCTCTTTAAAAGTCTCTGTTGCTCAAAATTTTGATGAGGTAATTCAATTAATAAAAAAAAATACCACCCAAGGGGATCTAATTTTGAATATTGGAGCAGGAAATATCAATAACATATGGGAAAAATTACAAGATTCAAAACCTCTGCTAAATACTATTCCATCAATTATTCAAGCCGCTTGAGTAATACCTCAACTTTAAAAATTAATAACAACTTATCTCTTGCAAATTTCACTTCATTAAAAATAGGAGGACCTGCCGAATGGTTAGCTGAGCCACAAAGTATTGAAGAAATTAAATTATTACTTTCATGGTCTAAAGAAAGAAAAATAATTACAAGAACTATAGGTGCTGGCTCAAATTTACTAGTAAGCGATTTAGGTCTAAAAGGATTAACAATTTGCACTAGAAAACTTCATGGCAGTTCTCTAGACCCTGTAAAAGGAACTGTAAGAGCTCTTAGTGGAGAATCTCTTCCAAGTCTTGCTAGACGCGCTGCAAATGCAGGGCTTCATGGACTGGAATGGGCTATAGGCATTCCAGGTACAGTAGGTGGTGCAGTAGTCATGAACGCTGGAGCTCAAGGTGGCTCTATTGAAAAAATAATCACTTCTATAGAAGTGATCTCCTTAAAAGGAGGCACTCCATTCCTTTTAACTAAAGAAGAGTTGAATTTTTCTTATAGAAACAGCCTCTTACAAGAAGAAGACTTAATTGTTTTATCTGCATCTTTCAAACTTGATCCTGGGCATAACAAAAAATCAATACAAAGAATAACTTACGAAAATCTCCAACATCGCAAAAGGACCCAGCCTTATCATTTGCCAAGTTGTGGCAGTGTGTTTAGAAATCCTGTGCCAATGAAAGCAGGCAAAGTGATAGAAGATCTTGGTTTAAAAGGCAAACGTCTTGGAGGAGCAGAAATCTCTACGATGCATGCGAACTTTATTGTTAATATTTCAAATGCTTCTGCTTCAGATATATGCAAACTGATTTCATTAATTCAAAACGAAACAAAAGACAAGTATGGATTTTTACTTCATCCTGAAGTAAAACAACTTGGTTTTTAAAGAAACGTCTAACCTAAGAATTAGCAGGTAAAAAACATGGCAGGATTCGGTCTACCTAATTTTGGTCAGCTCACCGAAGCATTTCGGAAAGCTCAACAAATTCAACAAAATGCTCAAAAGCTGCAAGAAGAACTTGAAGAAATGGAGTTAGAAGGTAAAAGCGAAGATGGTAGATCGAGTGTTTGGCTTTCAGGAAACCAACAACCATTAAAAATTGAAATAGAATCCAGTCTTCTTAAAGAAGGAAAAGAAGCTATAGAAATATCAGTTCTAGAAGCATTAAAATCTGCTCATGAGATATCTACGACAACAATGAAAACTCGTATGGAGGAATTAACTGGTGGCTTAAAACTTAATCTTCCTGGGTTGAATAGTGAGGAAGATTAAGCATTTCATCAATACACTTTCTATAAAAAAGATATCGTTCCCAATTTTTATCAATTGCACAGCCAGGCTCATCACGATGTAGGCAATTTCTAAATTTACAAGATTTATTTTTTAGTTGTAATCTTACTTCTGGAAAAAGAGAAGCAAGTTTCTGAGGATCTATTTCTAATTCAGGTCTATTAAAGCCAGGAGTGTCTGCAATCAAGGACTTTTCATTTATCGAATATAATTCGACATTCCTCGTTGTATGGCGTCCTCTTTTCAACTTCCTAGAAACTTCAGAAATATATATTGATTGATTAGGTATTAATGTATTAATTAAACTACTTTTTCCTACTCCTGAAGGACCACATAATACAGATAAATTAGAAGATTTAAGTTTCTTAAAGAGACTATCTATTCCATTTCCATTCTTTATAGATATAGGGATAGGTTTGTAACACCAATTGTGTAACTTATCAATAATTTGATTTAGTTTGTCCAAAGAAATTAAATCAATTTTTGTAAGAATCAAAGAGGTATTTAAATCTGATTTTTCTGCTGTAAGTAAAAACCTAGTTGCCTGATCAAAACTAAAAGCAGGTTCAGCTACAGATAACAGAACATATAAATTAGTAACATTTGCCAAAGGCGGTCTATTTAATAAATTCTTCCTTTCTTTTACCTGAAAAACAACTCCCTTATTATTATCCCAGTCTATACTTTCTACTAAAACTAGATCTCCGACATATACATTCTGACCAGAATGTTTTAACTTGCTTCTAATTGTACATAAAATCCTTTTAGGTTTGCATTCAAAATGAGAAGAGTTCAGTTCAGAAATATCTATATCTACATTGAAATAATTTGCCTTAGCTGAGACAACAATTCCTTGAAAATAATTAATATTAGATTTCAACTTTATCAATTAATAAAGTTAAAAAAACATCACTTTTATAAACTATTTTTAATTTATGGCCAGCTTTAGATAAGCCAGATATAACCATTTCTTCAGGTTCACCCAAATCAAGATCTACTTTTAAATATTCACTAATAGTTAATCTCTCAATAGCTAATTTACAACGAATAAAATTCAAGGGACAAGGCGTCCCTCTCAAATCAAGATAAACACATCTAGAATTTATATTCTCGCTAATCTTTTCCAAATAATCCTCCAAATAAGCCACTTTTATGGTGATGGTTTTGAGGTCCTCGAGCTGAATAGTGACTGGCCAATTGTTCTAATAGAACTTTTTCTTCATTGGAGAAGCGAGTTGGTAATTGAACTTTGACAGTAATAGAATGATCTCCCCTGGCTACTGGGTTACCTAATTTTGGTATACCTTTATTTTCTAATTTAAGAATAGAGTTTGGTTGAGTTCCTATTGGAATTTCTACTCTTATAGGGCCATCTACAGTATCAACTTCAATATTGTCTCCTAATATGGCTTGCAAATAACTGACTTGTATTTCGGAATAAATAGTTAAACCATCGCGTTTTAATTTTGGATGATTTTTTACTTTTATAAAAACATATAAATCTCCTGAAGGTCCACCTCTTAGGCCCGCATTACCCTCGCCTGAAACTCTTAAACGAGTACCTGTATCAACACCTGCAGGAATATTTATCCTTAGTTTTTTTCTTACTTGCTTCACACCTTGACCAGCACAGCTCCCACAGGGGTCGGAAATCGTCTGGCCAGCACCTCCACAAGAAGGGCATTCAGCAACTTGCGTAAAGCTTCCAAAAGGAGTTCTAGTAGCTCTTCGCACTTGACCAGCACCACCACAAGTATTACAAGTGACTGGGCGACTGCCAGGCCTTGCGCCACTACCTCCACAGGTATCACATGTTTCTAAATGAGGAATTGTTATCTCCTTTTCTTGACCAAAAACAGCCTTACTAAATTCAACGGTCAGGTCATATCTCAAATCATCTCCTTGTTGAGGCCCTCTTCTTTGTTTTGAACCAGTAGGAGCTCCTGCTCCACCAAAGCCACTAAAAAACGTCTCAAATAAATCAGCAAAACCTCCCATATCACCCATATCTGGCATTCCAGCTCCAGCGCCTCCAATGCCCGCTTCTCCAAATTGGTCATATCGAGCGCGTTGCTGAGGATCACTAAGAACCTCATAAGCACGACCTATTTCCTTAAATCGATCTTCAGCGCCAGCATCTTTATTAATGTCGGGATGATACTGACGTGCCATTTTCCGATAAGCACTTTTAAGAGTATCTGAATCAGCATCTCTGCTAACTCCTAATATGTCGTAAAAATCAGCCATTAGAGAATTAACAAGTTATTCTTCCTGATTGGAAGAATCTGGAGACTGGGTATCAGTTGAATCATTCACATCATTAGGTTTTTCTTCGACTTCGTTAATTGATTCATTTTTAGGACCAGGACCCATAGATACTTTTACTAAGGCATGTCTAATTACACGTCCTTCCAAATGATATCCACGCTGTAACTCTTCTGTAACTATATCCTCTGCATACTCTTCACTAGGTTCTCTTAAAACAGCTTCGTGAAGATTTGGATCAAATTGTTGTCCTACTACTCTCATAGGAGCAACTCCTAATTTCTTTAAGACTTCAACCAGCTGTTTATACAAACCTTGATAACTTCTATGTAATGCTTGAGCCTCTTCACCTTCAGGAGTTAATTGCTGTCTAGCTCTCTCAAAATTATCAACAACCGGTAAAATCTCACTTAAAGTGGTACACGTAAGTTGTATTCGAAGATCATCATTATCGCGTGTTTGTCGCTTACGAAAATTGTCAAAATCTGCCGCTATCCTCATATATTGATTTTTTAATGTCTCATGTTCTTTTTCTAACTGCTCTAAACGTGCCTCATTATCTGCAATTTGAGTTGATTGACTTTTAACAGGTTCTGAAAGGTCAGATTCTTGATTTTCTTGATTGAGAGATGAATTTTGACTTTTATCATCTTGTGAATCATTAGATTGTGAAACAGTTTTTTCCGCCCCTGAATCGGAAGCATTCAAATTGTCGCTTTCGGAATAGTTTGTTTTTCTCTCTTCCTCTGAGATAGGTACTTCAGAACTCATCTAATTTAAATATTCATCTATCTATGTTGAGTCTAAAAGGGCTGTATGCACAAGCTGCGGAAGCCCACACCTATAGAAATTAAACTATTTACTCTTAAAAGTGAGAGCAACACCATTATTGCAATATCGCTTACCAGTAGGTTTTGGTCCATCTTCAAATACATGACCTTGATGTCCTCCACAGCGCTTACAGTGATATTCAGTACGAGGAACAATTAATTTAAAATCTGTTTTTGTCTCTATTGCATCAGGTAAATGATCCCAAAAACTAGGCCATCCAGTTCCACTATCAAATTTGTTTAACGAGGAAAATAAAGGTAAATCACATCCAGCACAATGAAATATACCTTCTCGTTTTTCCTCATTAAGCAAACTTGAAAAAGGACGCTCAGTCCCTTCATTGCGAAGTACATTATAGGCTTCAGGAGAGAGTTTATTCTTCCATTCTTTATTAGTTAAAGACCATGAAGAATCTAATTGATCTGACGATGCTGAAGCTTTATTTCCTTTAAAAAAGAATCCCATAATGACTGACAAAAAAGAAAAAATGAATGATCTGCGGCTCCAAATTAAAAAATTATTTCGCATTGGAACAATAAAAATTATTTGAGCCTTTATAAAAAACCATTTTATCTCAAATAATCAACAAGAAATGACAGGACAATCATCTGGATCATATAAAAACTCCTATAAATTTAGCGTTGCGCCGATGCTTGATTGCACAGATCGACACTTCAGGGTGTTAATGCGTCAGGTCAGTAGAAAAGCATTGTTGTATACAGAAATGATTGTTGCGCAAGCATTACACCACAGCAACAACCGAAAAAAATTACTTGATTTTGACGAAATTGAGCACCCAATAGCTATTCAAATTGGTGGAGATGATCCAATTCTGCTAGCAGAAGCTACGAAGCTAGCTGAAACCTGGGGTTATGACGAAATCAACTTAAATATTGGTTGTCCAAGTTCAAAAGTTCAATCAGGAAATTTTGGTGCTTGTCTTATGGCCAACCCATCACTCGTAGCAAAATGTGTAGAAGCAATGGTAAATGCAAGTAATCTTCCAGTAACTGTTAAACACAGAATTGGAATAGATAATTTAGATAGTGATGCTTTTTTAAAAGAATTTGTAGATCATGTAGCTGCTGCAGGTGCCAAAAGGTTTTCTATTCATGCAAGAAAAGCTTTATTAAAAGGATTAAACCCAAAACAAAATCGAAATATCCCCCCACTTCTATATGAGAAAGTTATTAATCTAAAAAAATGCAGACCTTCATTAATTATTGAACTCAATGGAGGATTAAATACTCCTAATGATTGTAGAAAAATTCTTGAACAAGTTGATGGGGCGATGGTTGGAAGAGCAGCATATAAAGATCCTCTTTTATGGCAAACAGTTGATGAAATAATTTATGGAGAAAAAGCCCAAAATCTTAATGCTTCCAAAGTTCTTAAAGGGTTAATTCCCTACACAGAAAAACATCTAAGCAAGGGAGGAAGATTCTGGGACATTGCTAAACATTGCCTACAACTGGTAAAGAATGTACCAGGTGCAAAACAATGGAGAAATGAAATCAGCCTTCAAGGTATAAGACCAGAAGCAAATTTAAGTGTATTAGAAGAATGTATTGAGAAACTTGAGGATGCAGGGCTATAGAAATAACCTAAACAGAAAATTATTTAGCCTTCTGCTCCACCATAGTCAGCTGTATTTTCTTCGGAATTTGCACCTCTTCTTCTACGACTACGGCCAG
>QCIW01000003.1 GCA_003216435.1 Prochlorococcus sp. AG-402-N21 | reverse complement strand
TCATCTGGAACCTATGAACTAAATGGCAATAATCTTAATGATTTAGGAGATGATGAACTCGCTGATATTCGAAATAAAGAATTAGGTTTTGTGTTTCAACAATTTCATTTATTGCAAGATGCCACAGCTCTAGAGAACGTAATGCTCCCAATGATTTACGCTTGTGTTCCAGCATTAGAAAGGAAAGATTTAGCAGAACAAGCTTTGAATAGAGTAGGTCTTTCAGAAAGAATGAAGAACTTACCAAACCAACTTTCTGGAGGACAACAACAAAGAGTGGCTATAGCAAGAGCAATTATCAACCAACCCTCTCTTTTACTTGCGGATGAGCCAACAGGTGCCCTGGACTCTAAAACTACAGATGATGTATTAGATCTTTTCGACGAACTCCATTCTCAAGGTATAACAGTGGTTCTTGTTACTCATGAAGACCATGTTGCAGAGAGAGCAAAGAAAATAGCTCGTTTTAACGATGGGAGAATTGTAGAGATCTCAAGTAAAGACCTAGACTAAGCCCATCGATTCCAAATCTTTTTTTTATTTCCCCTTCTAACTCTCAATCCACCTGAATGATCTAGACCTTCTATATCCCAAATTTCTCCTGAATTAGGGTCAACAATTGTTGAGGCCCAAAGACGTTTTTCCGCTTGTAAGTAAAAAGATTCTTCTTTTTCAAATAGTTCTAAAGCTCTTTCTATGGAAAGAATTACTTCTGCCGCCCAATTCGCTACACAAAGATTCTTAGTACCCAAAATTTCTAATAGTGAAATTCCATTATCGGGAACTTTATTGACAACATTCATCCCTATCCCAATTCTTGCAAGCCTACAAGAATTACCTCTATATACAAGCCTTGGTAAAAATCCTGCCAATTTCCTTCCAAAAACTAATAAATCATTTGGCCACTTGATTTTGCTTTGAATTTGCTTGTTCTCAAGTCTTTCTGATAAAGCAAATGCAACTGCCAAACCAAATAATCCAGGAGATTGCTTTCCACCTAAATAAGGCAGGGCTGCACTCAACCAAACGCCTCCTTTAGGGGAATGCCAAACTCTACCTCGTTGGCCTACCCCATAATTCTGACGAGATGATAAAAACAATCGTGGCTGATTATTTAAATCTGGCTTTTCCGAAAGCCACTTTGATAAAGATATTTCTGTACTTGAGCAAACAGGTTTACATTTCAATTTCCAGGATCTTTCTAGATTTGATTTGCCCTGCAAACTCTTTGCTATTACTGCAGCACTAATTTTTTTCTTATAAAGCACGAAGCATTAGAGGTATCGAAGGTGTAATTAAATTTTCACTTATTCAATATTCCTTTTGAGTTCTTCTAAATCATTTTCCAATTCAGAAACATCTACCAATTCGATTTCATTATTTTCTTCAGAGGAAAGTTTTTCGGATTCCGGCAAAGCCGTAGTTTCAATGCCATTTTTTAGCTTGGCTCGAAGAAGATTTAATTCTTCATCTAGATCATCTTTTCCTTCAATAGCTGCAAATTGACTTTCCAAATCAGCTCCTGCTAATTCAGCAGATGCCTGACTAGATGCTTCCAATGACTCAACTTTATCTTCCATCCTTTCAAACGCTGCCATTGCAGTGTTTGAAGTAATACTCCCAACCACATTCTCCAGTTGACTCTGAGCTTTAGCAGCCTGAGCCCTAGCTTTTAACATATCTTTTTTAGTCTTCACCTCCGCTATTTTGCTTTCAAGAGTAACCAAGCTGCGTTTAAGTTTATCTATATGTTTGCTTTGAACCTTAAGTTGATTTTCAAGAGCAATTGCTCCATCTTTAAAAGATTTTCTCCGTGATAGTGCTTCCTTCGCTAAACCTTCTTCACCTTTTCTCAAGGCTAGTTCAGCACGCTCATACCAATTCTTAACTTGAAATTCTGACTGCTCAAACTCATTCTCAAGTCTCTTCTGACTAGCTATAGCCATAGCAACTGCCTGACGAAGTTTGACCAAATCTTCTTGCATATCAACCATTGATTGATCCAAGATCTTTGCAGGATCTTCTGCTTTGCTAACCAAATCATTAAGATTAGACCTAAGCAAGCGACTTAATCTGTCAAAAAATCCCATATAGGAATTGAATAAGACTTCTAGAGGTTAGCTAGCCAAACAAGAAAAAATACATTTAAAGTGGTGATATAAATAATCGGTAGAGAAACTGGCCCAAAAAGAAATCAAATCAAAAGATTTTTATAGAAATGAAAAGACTTCACCATCAATGGATAATTCCATATCAAGTTCTCTTAAAAAAATAAAAGTTGCCTGGAGGAAGAAAAGCAATTTAGCTTCTATATCACAAGACTGGCCTAATTTAGTCGGAGAAAAACTTGCCCAAAACTGTACCCCACTTGCTCTTAAAGGGGGCATCTTAACTATTGGCGCAAGTCATCCTCAGTGGCGACAAGCACTTATTTATACGCGGATTCAACTCCTCGAATCACTAAGATCCTCTGGTCATAAAATTAAAGATTTAAGAATTCAACAATACTATCCTCAGAAAATAACCAAAATAGAAACTGAAAAAAGCATTTGGGACAAACATCCCAGCAGAATCAATAGCACTGGATTAAAGATATGCAAATCATGCCAAAAACCTGCGCCTTCAGGAGAACTTCTAAGATGGAATAAATGTAGTTTTTGCAGAAGAATAGAACTTTCCCAATAAAGAAAAACTTAATTCTTTAACAGAAGAATTCCCATCTGATTCCCTGCAATTTTATAATATTTTGCCTCTAAGAACCCCGCCTTTATTGCCAAATTCTCCAGCGAAATTCCATCAGGGAAATTTTGTATACTATCTACTAAATACTTAAAATGATGCTTAAATCCAAATCTAGATGCAATTGGAACAACTAAAAAATTCAAATAAAGTTTTTGGAATAATCCACTAATTGAATTATTAGAAGTTTTATTAAAATCAAGAACACCTGCTCTGCCTCCAGGCTTTAAAAATCTACGAATGGCTTTTAATCCCTTTAAAGGATCAGAGAGATTTCTCAGGCCATATGCCATAACTGCACCATCAAAATATTCAACCATAAGATCCTCATCAAGAACATCTCTGTTAATCCATTCAATTGAAAGTTCAGTTTCCTTAATTAATCTTTTTTCTGCCAAGTCCAAAGGCTGACAAGCAGCATCAATTCCAATTACCTTTCCATGAGGCTTAACAAGTTTTGCTAAAGGAAATGTCAAATCTCCAGTCCCGCAGCAAAGATCTACCCAAACTTCTCCACAGATAGGTTGAAGATAATTAAGTAATTTCCTCTTCCAAAACCTATGCAAACCAAAGCTAAAAAGATCATTTAAGAAGTCATACCTAGTCGACAAATCATTAAATAAATTGTTAATAAGAGTGCTATTTGTCATAAATTAAAATTTCCCAAAAGGGTGGGGATCATAATATTAAATTCATTCTTCTATTGGGCGAACTAATAAGTTCTGGTTAATTAAATAATCTTTTATCTCCTTAATAGTCAAGTCACCATCATGCAAAAGAGAAGCTAAAAGCGCAGCAGATGCCTTACCAAGAGTAAATGCTTCTAAAATATGCTCAAGAGATCCTGCTCCACCAGAAGCAATCACAGGTATTGAAACCTCTTCTGAGATAGCCCTAGTTAGATTCAAGTCATAACCATTCTGGGTTCCATCACCGTCCATTGATGTAAGAAGAATTTCTCCTGCTCCTAAATTAGACACTTTTCTAGCCCAAGACACTGCATCTAATTCTGTCTTCTTACGACCTCCATTTACATAAACATCCCAGTGATTGGGAATATTTTCATTTTTCCTAGCATCTATAGCAACAACAATGCACTGACATCCAAACCTATCCGCTCCTTTTGAAACCAATAAAGGATCACGAACTGCTGAGGAATTCAAGCTGACCTTGTCCGCTCCTGCTCTTAAGAGCTCTGTAATCCCGTCTATTGAACTTATACCGCCTCCCACCGTGAAAGGAATTGTCACAGCCTCAGCAGTTCTTCTAACCATTTCTAACAAGGTGCTTCTACCTTCATGACTTGCAGCAATATCAAGAAAAACCAACTCATCGGCTCCAGCTTGGCTATAGCTGCAAGCAAGTTCAACAGGGTCTCCCGCATCTCGAAGACCAACAAAATTAACCCCTTTTACAACGCGCCCATTAGCAACATCAAGGCAGGGAATTAAGCGAAGAGCGACCATTTTGAGAACATAATTAAATTTATTGGCAAAGGAACTGTTAGGGTTGCCCAACCTATTAAGCCTGCAGGCAATGCCCAAGCCAGCGACTCTTACCAGAATTGGATCCAAAATCAAGGTTAATCTTGATAGAGTACGTGATCGAATTCCACCCAATTTAATTAATCAATTAAAGACAGATCCCCGGGGAACAGTAAGGGATTACAAGATGACTGATGGCACAGGCATTGGTGTGGTCTTGGAATTTAATAACGGTCAAAAAGTCTGGTTCTTTGAAGACGAAATCAAACCATCTTGAGGGATAAGAAGTGAGTGATGCTCGTCAACTCCTTGGAATAAAAGGAGCTTCTGAAACAAAAAATATATGGAAGCTGCGATTGCAGCTCATGAAACCAATTACTTGGATCCCCTTAATATGGGGAGTTATTTGTGGCGCTGCTGCGAGTGGCAACTTTCATTGGCAAGCAAGCAACATACTTGCATCATTGGGCTGCATATTAATGAGTGGGCCACTCTTAACTGGCTATACACAAACTATCAATGACTACTTTGATAGAGATATAGATGCAATAAACGAACCTAATCGTCCAATACCTTCTGGAGCAATATCTTTACTTCAAGTGAAAATTCAAATATGGTTTCTTTTACTTTCAGGCATCATAGTTGCTTATTGCTTGGATTTATGGGCCGGTCACCAAACTCCATCGCTATTATTATTAGCTTTAGGTGGGTCTTTTGTTAGCTATATATATTCAGCTCCTCCTCTAAAGCTAAAGCAAAATGGTTGGCTAGGAAATTATGCACTTGGAGCTAGTTATATAGCATTACCCTGGTGGGCAGGTCAGGCACTATTTGGCCAACTTACTTGGGTTACCGCTTTTCTTACTCTTGCCTATAGTTTAGCCGGCTTAGGGATAGCAGTCATCAACGACTTCAAGAGCGTAGAAGGAGACAAAGCGCTTGGTCTTGACTCCCTACCCGTGGTATTCGGGATAAAGAATGCAAGCCTAATAAGTGCCGGAATGATTAATATTTTTCAATTAATGATGGTTGGAGTACTGATATTAATTGGTCAACATTTTGCATCTGTAATTCTCGTATTACTAATTATTCCTCAGATTACTTTTCAAGACATTTGGTTACTAAGAGATCCAGTAGCGTTTGACGTGAAGTACCAAGCAAGTGCTCAACCCTTCTTAATTCTAGGAATGCTAGTAACAGCTCTCGCAATAGGACATAGTTCACTTATAGCTACATTGTGAATCGTGTTTATTTTCTTTGTCTTGTATTAGCATTTGGTTCAACAATAGCAATATCAGAATTTTTAATATCCAAGAAAATAGACTCTCTTCTCCCTGAGTCAAAAAAAGTACATGAATTTAGTAGACCTGGCACAATTACGCTTCTTTCCACAAATGGGGAAATTATCCAAAAATTAGGACCAGCGACTAGAGATAAAGTAGCGAAAGGCAAGATGCCTCTATTAATCAAACAAGCCTTCATAGCAGCTGAAGACCGACGTTTTTACATGCATCAAGGCGTAGATTTTTGGAGTATCGCTAGAGCTATAAAAAACAATTTAAATCAAGGGGAAATAAAAGAAGGTGGAAGTACTATCACACAACAGTTAGCTCGAATAGTCTTCCTAAATCAAAATAGATCTATTTTCAGAAAAATAAAAGAAGCTGCTTTAGCTTTTAAAATCGAACGAGAACTTCCAAAAAATGAAATTATCGAACAATATCTCAATAATGTCTACTTGGGGTCTAGTGCATATGGAATTTCTGATGCCTCATGGATTTACTTTTCCAAAACACCCAAATTATTAACCTTAGAAGAGGCTGCCTTAATTGCAGGCCTAGCCCCTGCACCTTCTATATATTCTCCGCTTGTAAATCCAGAATTAGCGCTTCAACGACGATCTATTGTTCTAAAAAGAATGGAAAAGATAGGTTTCATCTCTAAAAATGAGCTATTGAATGCAAATAAATCAACCCTCAATTTAAAACCTTCAAATCCAAAATATATAAATAGTCTTGCTCCTTTTTTCTCTAGTTGGGTTTTGCAAGAATTACCTTCAATAATAACAGCAGAGCAACTTGAAATAGGAGGTCTCACGATTCAAACAAGTCTAAATCTCAATTGGCAATCTAAAGCTATAGAAGCCCTCAAGAAAAAAGCCTCAGAGAATCTAGAAGGTGCTATCGTCTCAATAGAGCCAAAGAGTGGTCTAATACGAATTCTTGTAGGCGGTAAAGATTTCAATGTAAATCAGTTTAATCGTGCGACTCAAGCATTACGTTCACCTGGATCAACATTTAAAGTCTTCGTATATGCTGCCGCATTAAACAAAGGATTAAAACCTTGGGATATTGTTGAAGATAAGCCAATGTGCTGGGGTGAATACTGTCCAAAAAACTTTGGAAATAGATATTTTGGCAAAGTATCAATCTTGGATTCATTCAAATACTCTTTAAATACAATTGCTGTAGATTTATTAGATAAAATTGGGTTTGAAAAAGTAATTTCGATTGCCAATTCTTTAGGAATTGGCAATGAAAGAAGATTAGAGAAGTATTATCCACTAGCAATAGGAGCATTCGAAGAAACTGTATTAAATATGACTGCTGCCTATGCCGGAATCACGAATAGAGGTGTTTATAACAAACCAACACCGTATGAAGAAATCAGAGGTCCAAATAACAAAATTATCTGGAGCAAGTCCCTAAATAAGACCAAAAATCAGATAGCCTTAAGGGCAACTGTTGCTGACACTCTAAATTGGATGCTCCAAAAAGCTGTGTCTGAAGGAACTGGCAAAGCTGCGACCCTTAATGATAGAGCTGTAGCAGGGAAGACAGGCACTTCTGATGGTTCAAGGGATATATGGTTTATCGGATCGATACCTCAACTCACAACAGGCATATGGTTAGGACATGACGACTACAGAGAGACAATGAATAGCAGCAGTACAGCAGCTTCCACATGGCAAGAATTAATGGGGGATATAACTAAAGATATGAAAGTCATTGAATTCCCATCAATAAAGGAATCAAGCTAATTCTAAAACTGCAGCATAAAAACCATCTCCAGCTTTTTCAAATTGAGGCAAGATTTGCTGCTGCTGTATTAATCGAATTCCATGGTGTTTAGATAAAAACCTACTAATTTGATGGGAATTTTCAAACGGATTGATCGTACAAGTTGAATAAACAAGTCGACCTCCGGAGCTTAGTAAAGGGAAAATCCCTTCAAGTAATTTTCCCTGCAACTCTATTAACTCTTTCACTTTATTTGGATTCATTCTCCATCGTGCGTCTGGATGTCTAGCTAATGTTCCTAAGCCTGAACATGGGGCATCTATAAGGATGCATTGAAAATACTTTTTCCATTCTGGTTTTATGGACAATAACGTCGAAGCGTCTGCTTTTAAAAGATTTATACAAGTAGCGCCAAGCCGTAAGGAATTTATAGATACTAAATTTAATCTCGATAATGAGCGATCAACAGCCCAAATCTCACCTTCATTAGCTATCAATTCTGCAAGCTGTGTTGTTTTAGAACCCGGTGCAGAGCACGCATCAAGAATGCGATCTCCAGGTTTAGGTGATAAAAGAGGCGTTACCCATTGTGAAGACCTATCTTGAACACACCATTTACCTGACTCATATCCAGGCCAATTACACAGATCGCCTAAACCAAGTTTAATTTCCAATCCATTTGGGGAATCATCTATCAGATCGCTTTCGATTCCTACAAGTTTAAATTCATTTTGCAAGCGAACTGGAGTTGAACAAAGACGATTAACTCTCAAGTCAAATGATGGTACTTGGTTTGAGGCCTTAGCAATATCTTCAGCAACTTCTTCTCCATACCAATCAATTAATTCTTCGATAAGCCAAAGAGGTAATGAGTGGTGCAAAGAGAGATTCTCTGACAGCTTCTGATTTAGCTGCAATGTTTTACCTTCAGCGACGAAGCGACTGACAGCTCTTAAAAAACCATTAACAAATGAAGTTAAACCATTTAATTCGCTATTTTTTATAATTTCGACAGTGGTGTTAATTGCGGCAGAAGTAGGCACACGATCCATCTTCAAAATCTGATAAAGACCTAGATGAAGAATTAATCTCAATAAAGGTTGCTGTTTCTTTGCCGGAATCTTTCCAAAATTATCAATCCAGTGATCAAGGAAATACATATAACGAATCGATCCATATGCCAATTCAGTCATAAAAGATCTATCAACACCTTTCAAAGAATATTTCTTGATAATTCGATCAAGAGCAATATCAGCATAGGCACCTGCAGATACTGCTTGCAGAACTTCCCAAGCAGCTCTCCTTGGTAATAAGCCTTTTTTCTGCAAACTCCTGTGACCAGTTAAATGTACTTTTCAAAGTATCCTTCATTGTGTTCTCAAACAAAAAGAACTACAGATAAGTTTGATAAATTTCAAGGAAGAATCCTATGGTATTTTTGCAAAACAAATCCTGAATCAGTCTCGATCCAATTTAGAAAGATTTTTCTTTGTATCAGTGATTACTCTTTCTAAAAAAATAATTTATATATAATTAGGTTTATTTGAATCCTCAATGTCATATGAAGCAGGCAGTCGAGAATGTCGGAGTTTAATAGAAGCAAAAGAAAGTCTAATAAATGTTATTGAATCACTTAGAGGTCTTGAGGATACAGATCATATTCAAAAACAATTACTGGATTTATATAATGACCTAGAATCAATGCATGAAAAAAGAAGAGAACAAGAGAATGAGTAAACGCACTAATTGACTAGGTCAATCCATATCTGGATTTAAAATTAAAATCGCATTTTGTAACAATTCATACTATGCAAACGCTTATTTTTGGCTACAAATGATCATTCCCCTATGTGTGAGGAACCACAATCATGAAGCTTTTTCAGCAATTGCTGTTAGCTCCAGCTGCCTTGGGCCTAATGGCTCCTATGGCAGTCAATGCTGCGGAAATCAACCTAAATGGTGTTTCCGAATATGCACCCCAAACTCTTGAAGTTCAGGGCGTCTCTCAATTGTCCGATATTCACCCAAGTGACTGGACATTTAAAGCCCTATCAGAAATTCGTAATTCCAGAGGATGTAACGTCTCACTTCCTCAAGGAGTAATTACAAGAGCAGAAGCCGCTGCAATCCTAAATAGTTGCATTGGTAATGTTGCAACACTAACAGATGCAGAATTACGTCTTATTGACGAATTTGCTCCAGAATTAGCCACTATCAAAGGTTCGAACGAAATTCTTAACGGATTTTCTTTTGAGGCTGGCCAATTCTCTGCTACTACTACACTAAGCGGTGCAGTAAATGTAGTTGTTGGTTCTGTTGAAGGTGCTACCAATGAAGGACTACATAGTCAATATGGTTATGGCCTTGATTTAAACAGCAGCTTCACAGGAGAAGATTCACTTGTAGCTGGTATTACTCAAGGAAACTTCGCGACCACCAGTTCACTTGGTGATCTTGATTTTGCCGAGACAGACAGCACACTAACAGTAAGTTCACTTTACTACTCATTCCCATTCCAAGAGACAGCAATTACTGCTGGCCCATTACTTGACCAAGATGACGTCACAGTAACAACTTCTCTTTACTCGGATGCATGGAAGCTAGGGGGAAACCCATACACACTACCTGGTGATACAGGTACTGGAGCTGCCATCTCAAGCACATTCGAGAATGGATTGAGTTTTGTAGGTAGTTATATAGCTACTAATGCTGGTGATCCAACATTAGGAATAGCTACAGACGAAAGTGACGACGTAATCTCCGCCATGATTGGCTATGAAGGAGACAGCGGTTTCGGAGCTGGACTTATCTACACAACTCTAGGTGAAGGTTCTGCCAGCACTGGCTATGATGCTATCGGTGGTGGTATCTACTACACCTTTGATAAATTCACTCTTAGTGCTACATACGACAGCAAAGACGATGAAGGCTCCACTGAAAATGCTCAGGCATGGCTCATTGGAACAGACATCTCTGTAGGAACAGGAACTCTTAGCGCTGCCATCAGCAATGTACCTGATACAGATGCAAATGATGATGACGAGACAAGCTATGAGGTCTACTACTCCTATCCAGTAAGTGATTACATCACAGTTACTCCAGGATTCTTCTTCGTAGAAGGTGACGGAGCTGCTGCAGATGAAACTGGTGTTGCTGTTAACACAAGCTTTAGCTTCTAAATAAGCTTGAGCTTCCTAACTTAGGAAGCGTTAAAAAACCTCCAACAGAAAGAAGAAGGTCCTTGCTATTAAGTAAGGGCCTTCTTCTTTCTGTTGGAGGTTTTTTTTAAGTAGCTTATGTGGATTAAAAAATGTTCAAACCGAACTACTTACATATTGGACCAAGCTTTGGGTCAACAAAGCAATTATCTTTAAATTGACCTTCAAGCTCTTGAACCTCATGTTGATGAGCTGGAGCTGGAACTCCTATTGAATCGTACAAATGAGCAAAAGCAGGTGAAAGTGGAATGAATAATCCACAGCCTAAACCTAGCTTCAAAACAAAGTCTTTCATTAGTCTTCAAAAATGCATCCAAGAAAAGGTTAATAATCTAATTTTATTTATTTGGGTTTTTCGTGAAACTGAAACATTGAACAAACAAAATAAGGCTTTTTTTTAAGGCTGAGATTTTATAACGTGAATAGAATCAAGAACATTTGCTTTGATGTTATGAATAATTTTCTTGCAAGACAATTGCTTTAGCTTGCTCCTCTATAACATTAAAGAAATTGGATAGTTTATCCAAGAAATTTAAGCTTCCAAATTCTTCTCAGAGCGATTTTGACTTTATGCCAATATTAGCCAAACGATTTTCCAGGCTTCAATCTGTTTTAAACAGAAGGATGAATGATCTCACCGTAATAGTTGAAAAAGTCCAAAAACCTCATAATCTCTCTGCTATTTTAAGAACTTGTGATGCTGTTGGAGTTCTAGAAGTACATTCTGTTTGCCCTAATGGCAAAACAAATACTTTCAACAGCACTGCTCAAGGTAGTCAAAAATGGGTTGATGTCCATGACCATCCAAATATCAAAAGTGGTGTCGACTATCTAAGAAAAAAAGGATTCAAGTTATATGGGGCCACTCTTGACAAGAATTCTATTGACTATCGGAAATGCACCTTCAATGCACCTACGGCATTTGTTCTAGGTACAGAAAAATGGGGATTAAGCAAAGAGACAACAGACTTAATGGATGAGACAATATATATACCTATGAGGGGAATGGTTCAATCACTAAATGTATCTGTTGCTGCTGCAACATTACTTTTCGAAGCGTTAAGGCAACGAGAACTATCAGGGATTTCTCCACATCATGGAGAGGGTTTGAGCAAAGAGTTATATGATAAAAAAATCTTTGAGTGGGCTTACCCTGAGGTAGCTATATGGTGTAAGGAGCAAGGTAGAAAATATCCAATAATAGATTCAGAAGGAAGAATTATTGAAAAGTTACCCCGCACAGTAAAAATGCGCTATTAACAATCATCATCTAAAGATCCTATCTTATTAACTACCTCTCCTCCGCCAAGGAATGACTCCAAACCTTCTCCAATCAAAGATAAACCTATAACAAGTCCAAACATTGCAAACCCTGGATAAAGAGCAGTCCACCAAATCCCCGTGGGCATAGCTATTAATGCCATATTTAAATCACTACCCCATTCTGGAACAGATTCAGGCAAACCTAATCCAAGAAAACCAAGACCTCCTAGAACTAAAACAGCATCTGCAGCATTCATTGTCAGCAATACCGGTACTGAGGTAAGAACATTGGTTAAAACATATTTACGAAGTATCCAAATTGGCCCTGCTCCTAATGCAATCGCTGCATCAATATAAAGCTCAGTTTTTACTTGAGTAACTTGATTCCTAACTATTCGAAAATATTGAGGCACATATACAACGCATAAAGCTGCTGCTGCATTAATGATTCCTCTCCCCAATACAAATGCCATCACCACTGACAAAAGAAGAACAGGGATCGTATAAATAGTATCCATCAATAAAACTAATATTCGATCTAATAATCCGCCTATATACCCGCTCAAGAGGCCTAATGGGACCCCAATAAAAACAGCAAGTGTTATAGCACAAAAGACAACCTTCAAAGCGACACCACTCCCCTCCAAGGTCCTAATACAAACATCTCTACCAAGCCTGTCGGTTCCACACCAATGAGCAAAGGAAGGTGGTGAAAATACAGGATTATCTAGGCCTACGTGAGGATCGGGCAATATTCTAAGTTCTACTAAAAAAGGGGTGGTTACGGCAACACAAAAATAAAGAAGAACTATCAAAAGTCCGCACAATGCCATTTTATTAGAAAGAGTTTGACCTCTGAAAAATCTTCTCAAAAACAAAATTTTTAGATCTGCTCATAACACTTAAAAAATAATCAAATAAGTAGAAACAAACAATATTTATTGCTTAAATAAAACTACTAATTTATTTCCAGTATGAATCAAGAAAATGAAGGCCTCACTGTGGGAGAATTAACAATGGCTGTTGGAGCCCTCCTATTAATATTTTTAATCTGGTCGGGTATTAGCAAGAATCAATCAACAAAAAATAGTATTACACCAATAGATGTCTCTTCTGAGGTATCAAAAGGATAAAAAATTATTTACTTCATTAATTTAATTTCAAGACCGCCATAAATGCTTCTTGAGGAACATCTACTTTCCCCATCGACTTCATCCTCTTCTTTCCTTTCGCCTGTTTCTTAAGCAACTTTTTCTTTCGCGATATATCTCCGCCATAACACTTAGCAAGAACGTCTTTTCTGAGAGCACTAATACTTTCACTGGCTATAATTCTACTGCCAATAGATGCTTGCAACGGAATCTTAAACTGTTGTTTTGGAATAAGTTCCTTCAATTTTTCTACAAGTCCTTTACCTACTCCATATGCTTTGTCTCGATGAACAATAGTCGTGAGAGGATCAGCTTTTTCGGAATTTATCAAAACGTCTAATCGAACTAAATCATTTTTACGATATCCAATTAAATGATATTCCATCGATGCATATCCTTTTGTACGACTCTTCATCTGATCAAAAAAGTCGGTAACCACTTCTGCTAAGGGTAGTTCATAAACAAGAGTAACCCTATCGGTAGTTATGTACTTCATATCAATAAACTCGCCTCTACGATCTTGGCAAAGACTCATCAAAGTTCCATTAAATTCATTAGGGGCATAAATTTCTAGGCGAACATAAGGTTCTTCTATCGATTCACGCTGTTGAGGGTCCGGCAAAGTTGCCGGATTATCCACCAGAACCACTTCTCCTCCCATCATATTTACCTGATAAATAACAGATGGTGCCGTGACAATTAAATCCAAGTCATACTCTCGTTCTAATCTTTCTTGGACAATTTCCATATGGAGAAGCCCTAAGAAACCACACCTAAAGCCAAATCCCATAGCACTACTAGTTTCAGGTTCATACTTCAATGCAGCATCAGACAATTGGAGCTTATCGAGTGCTTCTCTTAAATCAGGATATTGATCCGCATCGGTAGGAAATAAACCACAAAAAACCATAGGTTTTGCTTCTGTATATCCAGGGAGTGGTTCCTTCGCAGGTGCATTCAAAAGCGTAATTGTATCCCCAACCCTTGCGTCAGCAACTGCTTTAATAGAAGCTGCAAGATACCCAACTTCTCCGGCGTGGAGCTCGTCGACTTTTGATTGGTCAGGAGCCATTACACCTATTTCGTCAAGTTCATAGCTCTTTTTACTCGCCATCAAAAGAACTTTATCTCTTTGGCTTATCCGACCGTCAATAACTCGAAAATATACGATAACTCCTCTATAAGGATCATAATAAGAATCAAAAATCAAAGCCTTTGTAGGCTTGTCTAACGTAGACTCTGGTGGCGGCACTTGATCTACCACGGCCTGTAGAATTTCCGAAATCCCAAGACCAGTTTTAGCTGAACACTCAATTGCATTTGATGTATCCAAACCAATAATTGATTCAATTTCCTGCTTAATCTTCTTTGGATCCGCACCCGGCAAATCAACTTTATTTAGAACAGGAATAATCTCTAAATCATTTTCTAAAGCAAGATAAACATTTGCCAATGTTTGGGCCTCTACCCCTTGACTAGCATCCACTACTAATAAAGCACCTTCACAAGCTTGCAAAGAACGGCTCACCTCATAGGAAAAATCAACATGTCCTGGAGTATCAATAAGGTTGAGGACATATCTATTACCTTCTTTATCTATGTAATTCATTCTGGCTGCTTGCAACTTAATCGTAATTCCTCTCTCTCTTTCAATATCCATGTTGTCTAAAAATTGCTCCTGCATATCTCTAGAAGAGACTGTGCCAGTATCTTGCAAAAGCCTGTCCGCCAAGGTGGATTTACCATGGTCGATGTGGGCAATTATGCAAAAATTTCTCAATCGAGAAACAGAAACTTCAGTCATTCAATTAAAGATTCATGTGTAAGAAGGATTCTTTTTAAAGCTTTATTGGGAATTAGAGGTTAAGCATATCTATAAATGCAACAGCATCAAAAATTTTTCGAAAACCCAAGAATCGCATCATTCCTATCTCTCAAATTTTTCAATGAGTCAGGGTCATCATGGATTGTCTCACCAAAACCAGGAAAAAGATTTTTCAATCTTTCTTTCCATTCATCTGTTTCCATTTTCTCACCCCAACATCGTTGTAAGACCTCCAACATTGTTGTGACAGCCGTGCTTGCTCCTGGAGAAGCACCCAACAAAGCTGATAAGGAACCATCAGAGGAGCAAACAACTTCTGTCCCCATCTTTAGAATCCCTCCGCTAGTAGAACTTTTAATAATCTGCACTCTCTGTCCAGCTTCAAATAATTTCCATTCAAGATCTTTTGCAGTCGGAAGAAAATTCCTTAAAACATCAACTCTGTCTTTATGATCTAATCGCAATTGAGAAAATAAATAATTTACTAAATCAAGATTTTTAATCCCCGCCTGAAGTAAAGATGCAAAATTCGAGGTATTTATAGCTTTAAATAAATCCAAATAAGATCCTTTTTTTAAAAATTTCGTACTAAAGCCTGCAAATGGTCCAAATAATAAAGATCTCTCACCATCTATCCATCTGGTATCTAAATGGGGAACTGACATAGGAGGTGCACCCAATTTTGCTTTTCCATAAACTTTCGCAGAATGTTGTTTAGCCAATGAAGGCTTATTGCATATCAACCACTGACCACTTACTGGGAACCCGCCATAAGATGATCCTTCTGTAATTTTAGATTTTTGCAGCAGGGGTAAGGAACCTCCTCCAGCTCCAATAAACACAAAAGGTGCTGTCACATATTTATTCTGAATATCATTTTGCATTTCCACATCCCAAGACCTTTCATTCTTTCGAAGATTTACTACTTCAGTAGAAAATTCAATATCGATTAGACCTTTTTTGCTTAAAGTCTCTAAATAACTAATTGATAAAGAACCAAAATCTATATCAGTCCCTCTTTTTATTCTTGTGGCAGCTGTATTTTTAGTCTGCCTTCGACCATTAAAAAGCAATGGCATCCAATCTTTTAACTCATTTATATCTTCAGTCCATTCCATATCACTAAAGGCAGGATACTGTCTCAGTAATTCATATCTCTTTTTTAAGAAAGCAACATCTCCTTTTTCAAAAACAAGGCTTATATGGGGCAAAAAATGAAGGAATCTCTCTGGATCTAGCTTCCCCATTTGAGTTAAAGACGCCCAAAACTCTAAACTTTGCTCAAAAGAACTATTAATTCGCAAAGCTTTTTCTAATTCAATTCTTCCATCAGGTTTTAAAGGCGTGTAATTAAGTTCACAATTCCCCGCATGTCCTGTACCGGCATTATTCAACGCGTAACTACTCTCAAGTCCTGGCTGAGATAATTTTTCCACAATTAGTACTTTCAGCTGAGGGTCTAATTCCTTCAGCAAAACTGCCAAGGTGCTACTCATTACACCTGCACCAACAAGTACCGCGTCATAACGAATATTTTCTCCCAGCTCATGATTTACGAACACAAAGAAAAACCGCCTTTTTTATCAGATAATGTTATTAATAACTAGGCTAAGCACCTATAAGAAAAATTCCTTCTATTAATTAATGAAGCTATGGAATTCACTTTGGAAAATGTAGAAACCGTATTAGACGAATTAAGACCTTTTCTATTGGCCGATGGAGGGAATGTAGAAGTTGTAGAAATCGACGGCCCCGTAGTGAAAGTACGACTTCAAGGAGCTTGTGGAGAGTGTCCAAGTAGCACAATGACTTTAAAAATGGGAATCGAGAGGAAACTTCGAGAAATGATCCCCGAAATAAGTGAAGTAATGCAAGTGCTGTAAAAATTATTTAAATTCTAGGAATTCCCTCTTTTAGACTTCTTTAATTAAGCCCATCACTCATCAAATCATCGAAACTTCTTATTGAATCTCTTTACGATTAACCCAAGAAATAGAAATCCACTCTGCAAATCAAAATTTTACCAAGTTAAAAATGGTCTAAAGTTAGTCCAGAAATTTCCAAACCCAATAAAAACTAAGCATTATATATAAGCAAAACCTAAATAATTATTCAATTCTTCTAAATATATAGATTTTAGGGTTTATTTTTTCTCAAGCTTAAACTTCCACATTTAATTCTGAATTCTCTCTTTCTATTGCAGATTTATAATTCAAACAATCCAAGGGAAGTCCTTTCCCAATTGCAATCATCAAAGGGGAAAGAACAGAAACAGTAAAAAGGAAAACGGATGCATTTACTGATATAGATTTGGCTGAATATGTAATTGCATATACAGCCAAAATATATGCATGAAAAAGCATAAAATACTTAGTATTTAAAGCTGGCCATCGCAATAATGAGCCACAAAAAAACAAGAAACCTTTAATTTCCATAAAATTCAATCAACTAAAAAACAAGTTTCCAATCCGAGTAATCAATCTACTTCAAAAAACTGCATCATCAAAGTACTTTAAAAGCTTAAATATCGAAATATACTTTTTTCTGTAGCACAGTGAACTACAACCATTCTCAAAGGTACTAAGATTAATTTGTAGCAACAGCTACAAACGTTCACCCTCATTTAGGGCGCACACAATTCAGGCCATGGAACGGGGACCTGAGCTATTCAGAGCGTTTTACCATGACTACTCTTACTTACAGAGGAGCAAACTATCTCCAAGACAAAAAATTTACTGAAAAAAAGATTATTGAATTAACTTATCGTAGTAGTGTCTATATCAAGCGACAGCAAGAAATCTCTAAAGAAAATCCTATCCTTACTTATCGAGGTATTCAATACCAGGCTTAAAACTCAACTTTTTTTCTTTTATTAACATTCATTCCTGAAAATTTCGGAACTCTTTATAGAGAGAAGCTAATACGAAGGAATAAATCAAGAAAAAAGCCGAAATATCAAATCGTCTAGAATTTTGATCTACTCTCTTGAATTGAGATTATTCGGCCAGATTTTTAATCAAAAAACTTAGCCTAACCATCTAAAGATTACCCTTAGTAAATTCACCCAGAACCTCAAAACCCTTTGTAGCTCTTACTTTAGATAAATAATTTCAAGATACTCCCATTACACACGAAACAAAACAGCCTCATCTATAGGTATTTACCCTCATTCTGCTATGATGAATTTAATAGGTAATTATTCTCATGTCTTCGAAGCGAATGAAGCTCGCAGAGCTAACCAACGGGAGAGCGGCAATGTTTGGTTGTGCATTTATTTTGCTAGCTGCAATAACAAATAAATCAAGTCTTCTGGAAAACCTTGACTTAATTGACCTTCAGTCGATTTGGTTAGCATTAGGAGTATATGCCGGATAAAGGGATTAACCTTTAATTAATCTATTAAGCCCTAATTTTATATCTTGCTCTTTCATTAAAGATTCTCCTACCAAAACGGCCTTAGCTCCAGCAGAATAAACGCGATTTAAATCTTCTCTAGTAGCTAAGCCAGATTCACTAACCAATATAATTCCTTGATTATTCAGCTTAACCTCATATGTTTTTGCAATCTTTTCAGTTGTTGATATATCTGTTTTAAAAGTCTTTAAATCTCTGTTGTTAATGCCTATTAATTCAAACCTACCAATCTGTAAAACTCTATCAATCTCGCTGAAATCATGAACTTCTACTAAAACATCTAAATCTAACGAATCAGCAATTTTCTTTAAATAAAGCAAATCTTGATCAGAAAGAACTGATGCAATAAACAGTACTGCATCTGCACCTGCCACTCGTGCTTGATAAAGCTGATATGGAGTAAAAATAAAGTCTTTACAAAGAATAGGAAGGTCAACTGTTTTTCTAACTTCGACAAGAACATCAAAGCCACCTTGAAAAAAATTCTTTTCTGTCAAAACAGATAAGCAAGTTGCGCCTCCCTGTTTATAAGAGTCTGCTATTTGGGTCGGATTAAAGTCTTCTCTAATTACACCTTTACTAGGACTTGCTTTTTTAATCTCTGCAATTACAGCTGGATGAATTTCAGCTTTCCTTAATGCATTAAGAAATGACCTTGTCTTGGGTAATTCACATACCTGAGATTTTAATTTTTCTAATGAAACTTTCTGACGAGCTATCTCAAGTTCTCTATTTTTCTCCCAAAGAATTTCTTCAAGAATATTTTGAGGATTGCCATCAGAATGAGGAATCGCATATTCTAAGTTTGCGACTTTAACACTGGGGTTTGGAGGCCTACGGCGAATATTCATAGTTGAATTTTTTCTGTTTGGAACATAACAGTATTTAATTAAAAGAATTATTAGAAAAAATCAAGTTTTTTCTAATTGGTTAACCGCTTGTTTATAGGCGATCTCTACAACTTCACTTAAAGTTGGGTGAGTGTGCACTTCTTTTGACAGTTCAATTACGCTTTGACGCCTAGACACCGCATTGGCAACCTCTTGAATCAAATCAGCAGCATGAAGTCCATAAATATGAGCTCCTAAAACTTCGCCATTATCTTTCCGAAAAAGTAATTTCATAAGACCATCACTTTCAAGCTCAGCAAGAGCTTTTGAATTTGCCTTAAAGTAACTACGGACAGTTCCCAACTCAAAACCTTCTTCAGAAGCAAATTTCCTAGCTTCTAGCTCCATCATACCAACTGAACTAATTTCAGGATGAGTAAAAGTAGCGGCAGGTATACTGCGATAATCAATAATTCGTGTGTCTCCAAGAATATTATCTACCGCAATTGTTCCTTGAGCTGCTGCTGTATGAGCCAACATTAGCTTTCCAGTTACATCTCCAACTGCCCAAAGATTCGGCACTGGAGATCCATTGATAAGAACTCTCATCTTTCCATCAATAGGAATAAAACCTCGATTCAATTCGACACCTAAAGATTCAAGATTAAGATCTTTACTACTTGGGACTCGTCCAGTTGCTACAAGTACAGCGTCCACCTCTAATCGTTCTACAACATCCCTAGATTTAACATCTGAAAGCTCAATATTGACAGGACATCCTGGAACAACTTTGGTAGCAAGAACTCCTGCTCGAGCATCAATATCTCTACTTTCAATTAAATTTCGTGCCGCTATTTTTGCTATATCAGGATCAAACGTTGGCATCACTCTATCTAAAGCCTCAATCATCGAAACTTCACATCCAAGAGCTGTATATACATCTGCGAATTCAAGACCTATATAACCGCTCCCGATAATTGCAATCCAACGTGGCAGCCATTCAAGATTTACAGCTTCATCACTGGTAAATACTGTTCGCCCATCAATTGTTATCCCTGGAGGAACAAATGGGTCAGAGCCTGTCGCAACAATGACATCCTTTGCTGTTAAAACTCTATCTACACCATTTACTTCTCTCAAGCCAACTCGCTGAGATCCTTCGAGCCGGCCCTTTCCTAATAAAATAGTTACTCCTGCTCTCTCTAGAGCTTTAGTTAAGTTGTTGCGAATGTTTGAGACAAGTTTATTTGCATGATCAGCAATCTTTTGTCGCTCAAAACGAACAGGGGCAGAATGGATTCCAAAACCAGCCAAATGTTTCGAATCAGCCAATTCTCGAACTTTTCCACTTGCTGCCAATAATGCCTTAGAAGGGACGCAACCTCTGTTAACGCAAGTCCCTCCCATGTCACGAGATTCAATAATCGCAACATTTAAACCTTTTTCAGAAGCATGCTTGGCTGCGTCAAAACCGCCATAACCAGCTCCTATAACAATCAGATCGAAATCAAATTGGGCGTCACTCACTTTTATTTAGGTATACCATTTATCATTTTGGCCCTTCGTCGCTCTAAAAGCAGAGGAACGGCCGCAGCTGCTACATTTAATGATTCAACTGATACGCTATGAGGCAACGTAACAACTTTAGTACAACAATCTTCAAGTTCTGAATGAAGTCCAGATCCTTCATTCCCTAAAACCAAGACAGTAGGCTGATTCCAATCGATTTCCCAATAAGGAATTAAAGAATTTAGCCCTTTTTTATTAGGTGCACTTGTAGCAATAACTTGAAAACCATTCCCAGCAAAATCTATTAATTTTTCTGAAAGTAAAGATAAACCCTCTGATTCTGTAATTCCCAATCGCTCATATGGAAGATGCAAAATTGAACCTGCAGATGATCTGAGAACTTTTTGATTTAAAGGATCAACCCCTGACGCAAGCAAAACAAATTCAATATCTGCTGCAAGTGCTGTACGAAATAAATTTCCTAGATTTCCTGGATCCTGCAATCTGTCTAAAGCTAAAATGAATTTAGGATTTTTAGGCTTAGCAGGTAAACCTGATAAAGGAAAAAGAGACGCGACTCCATCTGGATTAACCGTTGTCAACGCTGCTTCCAATACAGACTGTGTAACTTTTATAACTTCAATTCCACTAGATAGTGATTGCAGAATCTGATAATTTCTTTGAATCCAAGAGCTTGTTGCAATTATCTGTTTTGGAGATAAATCAGTGTTCAAAGCCTCTTGTAACAAATGAGTCCCTTCAAGCAATAACATTGAATATGCTTCTCGACCTTCCTTCCTGGAAATAGCTCGTAATTTACGAACCAAAGGATTGCGCCTGCTTGATATAACAAGAGAATCGTTTTGACTAATTTTCAAATCATCTCAATTTCTTTTTTTATATTAAAGAAAAAATAATTCACACAAAAAGAAAGAAATCAACAAGTTTACTAACTCTATCTAGACGTAGATGGTGGACATTGTCATCATGAAGGAATCTATGTTAGAAACACCTTATGGGTAGTGTGGCGCCAATCTCAAAAGCAATCAAAACGCCACATTTAGAGGTCGAAGGAAGCTGCTCTCTTACCGGTCGCATAAAAATTAGCGGAGCAAAAAACTCGGCACTAGTTTTAATGGCAGCATCTCTTTTAACCAAAGACAAAGTTCGCCTCAATAACATCCCTTCCTTAACTGATATAGATGTAATGGGCGAAATCCTTATAAGGATGGGAATTGAAATAAATAGGGATGACAATTCGCTCTTTATTAACCCAAAAGGACTTCGTGATGCATTGCTTCCTAATGAATTAGTTCATAGCTTAAGAGCAAGTTTTTTTTGTATAGGCCCACTATTAGCAAGGTTAGGAAAAGCTAAAATACCCTTACCAGGCGGTTGTCAAATTGGATTAAGACCCATTGATGAACATATAAAAGGATTAAGAGCATTAGGAGCAATTGTTGAAATTGATGAAAACATAATTTCCGCAACTATTCCCTCAAATAAAAAGCGCTTACAAGCAGCAAACATTGTTTTAGATTTTCCGAGTGTTGGCGCCACCGAAACAATTTTAATGGCAGCAACCCTTGCTGATGGGACAACAACCATTGAAAACGCTGCTCGCGAACCTGAAGTCCAAGATCTAATTGAAATGCTTGTAATGATGGGAGCTCAAATCAAAGGATCTGGAAGCTCCAAACTTACAATTAAAGGGGTAGAGAAATTAAATGGTTGCATTCATAGTGCAATTCCTGATCGAATCGAAGCAGGAACTTTTCTTATTGCAGCTGCAATAACTCGCTCTCAATTAGTTGTTGGACCTGTAATACCAGCTCATCTAGAAGTTGTTTTAAATAAACTTCAAGAATGCGGTTGTCTAATAGAAGAAATAGAAAAAAATCTTCTTAGAATCATCCCAACTCAAATCAAAGCTGTAAATATCAAGACTAAACCTTTCCCTGGTTTCCCAACCGATTTGCAAGCTCCCTTCATGGCCTTAATGAGCACTGCCAATGGAACAAGTGAAATCACCGAAACAATTTTTGAAAACAGAATGCAGCATGTATATGAACTAATAAAAATGGGTGCTTCAATTAATCTCAATGAAAGGACGGCTCAGATTCAAGGGGTTGAGGAATTAACTGGTAAAAGTCTTATGGGGGGGGATTTACGTTCTACTGCTGCCATTGTTCTTGCCAGCCTTGCAGCTAAAGGCTTAAGCACTATTGAGGGTTTGAATCATCTCGATAGAGGTTACGAGTCTTTTGAAACTAAACTAAATAGCATTGGAGCAACTATTTCGAGAATTGAGAGCCACACTTCTCAAAATATTGTTAGTGCATGTGAATTAGGAACCCACAACAAAGTAGTCATCAAGCAAAATGCCGCTTAAGCTCTTTTTAGACCCTCAATCATAAAGTCAACTCAAGGGAGCGTGGTGGAATTGGTAGACGCACCGCACTCAAAATGCGGCACCTTCGGGTTTGTCGGTTCGAGTCCGACCGCTCCCACTTCATTAATGGGAACATATAAACGTTTTCCATTGACAATCAAGAAAGGCAAAGGAAGCTGGGTTTGGAGTAATGAAAACGAAAAATATCTTGATGCTGTTGCTGGTATTGCAACTTGTAGTATTGGACATAGCAATAAAGCTCTAAGGAGAGCACTGGTTGCTCAATTAAAAAAACTTCAGCATATTTCTAATCTTTATAAGATTCCAGAACAAGAAGAGCTAGCTAGATGGTTAACGATAAATAGCTGCGCTGATAGCGTTTTCTTTTGTAATAGTGGAGCAGAAGCAAATGAAGCAGCAATTAAATTAGCCAGAAAACACGGCCATATAAATAGATCAATTGATAAGCCAATAATTCTTGCAGCAAAAGAAAGTTTTCATGGAAGAACCCTTGCAGCTGTAAGTGCCACCGGACAACCCAAGTATCACCGTGGTTTCGAGCCTGTCGTCCAGGGATTTGAATTTTTCTCTTATAACAACTGGCAATCTTTTGAAAATTTATTTGAAAGATTAGAAGCCAATACTTCACGAGTAGCCGCAGTACTAATAGAGCCCATACAAGGAGAAGGTGGCGTAGTGCCAGGAGATATCCAATTCTTCAAGCTCTTAAAAGATTTCTGCAATAAAAAAAACGTTTTATTGATTTTTGATGAAGTTCAATCTGGCATGGGAAGAACAGGTTTGTTATGGGGTTATGAACATCTAGGAGTGGAGCCCGACGTTTTCACTCTTGCTAAGGGACTTGGAGGTGGTCATGCAATTGGGGCTTTGCTTGCCAAGAAATCTGCCGATCTATTCAAACCAGGTGATCATGCAAGTACTTTTGGGGGGAACCCTTTTGCATGTAAAGCAGGTCTTATTGTTGGGAAAGAAATCCAACGAAGGAATCTATTAAAGAATGTCACCATTCGAGGCAAGCAACTCGAAACGGGGCTTATGGAGATTTTACAAGAGTTCCCAAGACATCTTCATGAGGTTAGAGGCCTTGGTTTAATGCAAGGTCTTGTAATCAAAAACGAATCTTCTCTAACATCTCAAGAGATTATTTTATCTGCTCTCAGAGAGAAACTTCTTGTAGTTGCAGCAGGGGCAAAAGTTGTTCGGATGGTTCCTCCCTTAACAATTACAAAAAATGAAATTAATGAGTTGTTAAAAAGATTAAAAGCATCTCTTATATCTCTTTCTTAATTGAAATACATCTCTGTTTCAGAAGGTAATGAATTAGAAAAACTCATCCCTAATTTCAAGCAAAGGGGTATGGACCTTAATCTCAATAGAATCAAGGAAGCTCTTAAAAATATGGGAGAACCATGTAAAGATATTCCTGCGATTCAGATAGTAGGAACTAATGGGAAAGGCTCTATATCTAGTTTTATTAGTAGTAGTCTTAGATGTCTAGGTATTAAAGCAGGAATAACTACTTCTCCTCATTTAATTAGTTGGTGTGAAAGAATCTGCGTAAATGATCAGATGATTACCCCTACTGAATTACAAGAAAGATTAAGTAGCCTCAAACCTATTATCGACAAATATCATCTGACCCCTTTTGAATCACTAATAGCTTCTGCTCTAGAATATTTTAGTCTTCAGAAAGTCGAACTACTTGTATTGGAAGTTGGTCTTGGAGGAAGGTTAGATGCAACAACTGCTCACCCTTTTAGACCTATTATTGCCATGGGAGGAATAGGTTTAGATCATTGCGAGCAACTTGGGAACAGCTTAGAGGATATAGCCAAAGAGAAAGCATCCGTAATAACCCCAGGAAGTATTCTAATAACTTCGAAACAAGACCCTAAAGTAGAGAGAATTCTTAAATCAGTAGTAGCAAAGCAAAATGGGGAAATACAGTTTGTTCAACCATTATCAAACGATTGGGTTTTAGGACTTCATGGGGAGATTCAAAAACAAAACGCAGCAGTTGCATTAAAAGCACTGGAATCATTAGGTCTCTATGGATGGAATATTGACAAAGAAAAAATAAGGAAAGGATTTAGTCAAGCTAAATGGCCAGGAAGATTACAAAGAGCAAAATGGAACAACAATGCTCTTTTTATTGATTGTGCTCATAACCAACATGCAACTCAGCAACTTTCAGAAGAAAGGAAAAAATGGGTAAATAATCAATCAGGTATTCATTGGATACTCGGAATTCAAAAACAAAAAGATGGTCCGGCAATGATTAACTCATTAATAAAAGCTAATGACTCAGCCTGGATAGTCCCTGTACCTGAACAACTAAGCTGGACTTCAAAAGAAATTTTATCTATCTATCCCAAATTTTCAAAGCAATTAAAAGATGTCCTAGATACTGAAACTGCTCTTTCTTTAATTACATCTTTAAAAGGGCAACACTCATGCACTTACATCGTCATAACGGGGTCTATTTACCTTATTGGCGATCTTATGAGGAGAAAAATTATTGATACATCTGGTAATTAATCATACCAACCAACCCTTTAATTTCCCAGGATTAAGGATACCTATCGGATCATAACATTTCTTAGCTCTAACCTGATCTACGTCTACTACTCCGAGACCACCATCTTCAACAGTAATCACATGAGGGTCAAAGATAAATGCACCATTTTGTCGACATTCATTGATTAATTTTTCTAGTAACTCTTTACCTTGCCATCGCACTAATGGTAATGCTGCTAAACGCTGAGTACCATTTTGGCGGACACCTTCTAAATGCCAAAGAAGGTTATCGCCCCACTTCCTCTTCAATAAATTCATAAAGTCAATTTCAGGCTGAGGTAAAAGCATCTGTAAGTATGTCCAATCAGAATCAACTGAACGCATATGCAAAGTTGTATGGTTCCAAGTCAGCTCTCTTATACCTATTCCACTTCTCTCATTTTCTGGGCCTAAATTCATAAAGACTCCATTTGAAGAATCTGCTAAACGCTCTAGAGTTTCCAAACCATCTGAGGAGACTAGTAATAATAGTCGATGAGAACCCGTTACTTTTCCGCTCCAATTAGGAAGATTATCTACAATTTCCTTTTCAAGTAATGTAGACAAAAAAATATCTAGAGCCGATCCAGAAATAAGCTGAAGGAAGCTAACCGCATTAGACCATTCGTCAAAATCAATAGCCACTTGTTGCCAAGGAATTAAAGTCGTAGTCGCCAGAGTCAATGCCGTAATTATGCCGTTAGTCCCATAAGCATGATTCAAAGGCTCAGCATCATTTCCATTAAGTTGTAATCTTCGAGGAGATTCCTCAAGCGTTATAACCTCAAGGCCAAGTAGATGTCCTGGATCCCTCAAAAAGCCCCAGCGTACTGACCCTATTCCTCCAGAGCCACCCGCGATAAAACCACCTATAGAAGCACTTCTCCAAGTACTTGGAAGCAATCGTAATTGACGTTGTTTACCAGAAAGTTGTCGACTGAGATCTCTTATCAAACAACCAGACTCAACAGTTACAACACCAGTTAAAGGATCAATATTCCTCACCCGATTTAATTCTCCCATTAACATGACCACTCCACCATGAAGAGGTACACATTGCCCATAATTGCCTGTTCCCGCACCTCTTAGTGTTAAAAAAATACCGTTTTTTCGACATATTCTGGCGACAGAAATAACTGCCTCAACGGTAAATGGTCTAACAATAATATCTGCGATACAATTCTCAAGTTGTGACTGAAGAACAGGAGAGTAATCAAAAAAATCTCTAGAAAACTTTTCACGGTCTAATTTGGAATCTAATATCTCCAATTCATCTATAAGCAAGAGCTCACTAACTAAATTTTTCATTTGTGATCGTGTCATCGTAATCAAAATATCTCTAATTGTGGTTTAACAAGAGACATATTCTCATCAAAGAAATCGCCATTGATTATGTGTTGTCTTCTTGGAATGATAGACAAACATTCAGACCAGCTACTCGCATCTAGAATAACAAAGTTTGCTGGACTTCCGCACTTAATAGTGCAATCCCATTCTAAACCCATTATGGCGGCAGCAGATGTTGTATAAGGAGAAAGCCCCAATCTTTCCCATGGTGGCAACTGTATTAATGACATTGAGCTTGACATTAGGGAGATAGGATCCAAGTTACCCAAAGGGAACCATGGGTCTTGAAGATTATCCCCCCCTATAGCGACATTAACGCCCGCCTCCTGTAATTGTTTAATAGGTGCCAAAGGTCTTTTGACGGGTGTTTCTCTTTCTTGTCTACCCAAAAGCCAATTATTTGTAAGTGGAAGAGCTATTACCCCAACATTATGAGAAGCTAGTCGATTGGCTAAATATCGTACTTCTCTCGATGAAAGAAGAGACATACTACTTGAATGGCTACAAGTTATCGGAACATTTACCTCCATATGATCTAACGCTTTAATCAGTTGCTTTATTCCTGCAGCAGGAAATTTTGCTGATTCATCAATATGAATATCAATGCCACAGTTAACTCTGTTAGCAAGATGAAAAAGATCAACTAAAGATTTGTAGGAGTCTTGTTTATGAAAAGGAGGAACTAATACGCCTCCTAACAAGCCTTCCGACCTTGCCACTTTATTCGCTAAAAGATGTCCCTCTTGAGTTCCCCAATATTCGAGAGGAACTAATGCTACACATTGCAACTCAATAAAGTCTTTCCATTCATGCTTTAAATCAGTTATAACTTGCCAACTATGGGTACCACTTAACCCAAAACTATCTATGTGACTTCTTATTGATCTCAATCCATTTGCCAACGCAAGTTTCAATGCTTTTTCCGACCTGGAACGTACAATTTCGGGGGTTCGATTTTCATGCTCTCTTAGATTTACTTTGAGAGCTTCCTCATAGGTTCCTTGTAAATTAGGAAACTCTTTCCACGTAAAACTTTTATCAATATGAGAATGAGGCTCAATTAAACGAGGAAGCAAAAGTTTTAGAGAATGCTCACGATAATTCTGAATAACTTCTATTTTAGTAACTCTTCCTATATCCCAATGTAACTGAAGCGGACACAATCCTTCTGAAGTAACTGGTGCAAATAAAATATCTTTCGCGCTATCAACTAACCCCCGCGGAAACCATCCCTTTATAGATCCTTGTTTAGAAGAATTGATTGAATTAATCACAACTCTCCAAAGAATTGAAGTAAAGATTTTGACTCTTCCAAGCCATTTTCCAATTTGAACCTAAGAGATAAAGCCCATTAAGCAAGAAGTAAAAATCTTTAAATATCCACAAAAGATTTATAGAAACAAAGTTTTTATAGAAAATTACTTAAAAATTGGTAAATTCAATATACAAGGCGGGCGTCGCCAAGTGGTTAAGGCAGCGGCTTGTGGCGCCGCTATTCGGGGGTTCGAATCCCCTCGCTCGCCCTTATATCCATAGATGGTTTATGAGTAAAAACCTTTCCAAATCAGAAATTAACCTGAATTAAAACCATTAAAACTGATCATTTGGAGTCCCCTAGATCAGGTCTAACTGTGCTTAAAACAAACCAAAATCATTCCCAATCGAATCCAACAACAGCGGCAACAAACCGCGGTAGTTACTGGATTACAACTTTCGGTTGTCAAATGAATAAAGCCGATTCAGAGAGAATGGCTGGAATCCTTGAGAAAATGGGATATCAAGAAGCACAAGCAGAGCTAAAAGCTGATTTAGTCCTTTACAACACGTGCACTATTCGAGACAACGCAGAACAAAAAGTTTATAGCTATTTAGGGAGACAAGCCCAAAGGAAACAATTATCACCTCACCTAAAATTAATAGTTGCCGGCTGTGTTGCTCAACAAGAAGGAGAAGCCCTTTTAAGAAGAGTTCCAGAGATTGATCTTGTAATGGGCCCTCAACATGCAAATCGACTCGAAACTCTTTTAAATCAAGTTGACAACGGTCAACAAGTTCTTGCTACAGAAGAATTACATATCATAGAAGATCTAACTACTGCTCGAAGAGACAGCAAAACCTGTGCATGGGTGAATGTTATTTATGGGTGTAATGAACGTTGTACATATTGCGTTGTTCCTTCTGTAAGAGGCAAAGAACAATCAAGAACACCTGAAGCAATAAGACTTGAAATTGAAAATCTCTCAAAAAATGGATTTAAAGAAATAACTCTTCTTGGCCAAAATATAGATGCTTATGGAAGAGATCTAAAAGCTATTACAAGTCAAGCAAGCAAGCAATTCAATTTCAGAGATCTTCTCTATTACATTCACGACACGAAAGGAATAGAACGTATTCGATTTGCGACAAGTCATCCAAGATATTTCACTAATGAATTAATCGATGCCTGCGCAGAACTGCCAAAAGTCTGTGAACATTTTCATATCCCTTTCCAAAGTGGTGATAATGAGATTCTAAGAATGATGTCCAGAGGCTACACAATTGAGAAATATAAGCAAATAATTGATCGAATTAAGCAACTCATCCCAGATTCATCAATTAGTGCTGATGTAATCGTTGCGTTTCCAGGTGAAACTGATAAACAATTCAAAAACACATTATCAATAATTGAAGATATAGAATTTGACCAAGTCAATACAGCGGCCTACTCACCAAGACCTAATACTCCAGCTGCTAAATGGAGTAATCAAATAAGCGAAGCAATAAAAGTTGAGCGCTTGAAGGAGCTAAATAAATTAGTAGAGAGAGTAGCAAAGAAAAAAAATGCCCGCTACAAAGATAAAATAGAAGAGGTTCTAATTGAAGGAATAAATCCCAAGAATGAAAATCAGTTTATGGGCAGAACTAGAACTAATCGCCTGACCTTCTTTTCCACGGATACTATTGGCAATAAAAATTATAAACCTGGTGATCTTATAAATATCAAGATAAAAGAAATTCGTGCTTTTTCTCTAACTGGAGAAGCTTATGAATAGTTCAATTCTAGTTAACTATCTGCTCTCTAATTAATATTTAAACAATTCATATGTCTAGTTCTAAAACTTGTATAGGAATATTATTTGGCGGCGCATCTAGCGAACATAATGTATCTATCAAGTCTGCTCAGACTGTTATTAGCGCATTAAAAAGTGGGATTAATTCAACTTTATATGAAATAAATTATTTTTATATTGATAGAAAAGGGCGTTGGTGGCCTTCGGAAGTTGCATTACAAGCACTCAAAAAAGGATTGGGACTAGAAGAAGAAGAACTACCTGCACAAAATTTGCCAAATGGTTTTAGGTACTTCCCTAAAACTGCTCAAGATATCCAAATATGGTTCCCAATACTTCATGGTCCAAATGGGGAAGATGGATCAATCCAAGGGTTTTTCAAATTAATTCGCAAACCTTTCGTTGGCTCGGGGATCCTCGGCTCTGCGATAGGGATGGACAAAATTGCAATGAAAGCTGCATTTAACGCTGCAGGATTGCCACAAGGACCTTATGAAACAGCAAGAATAGATCAGATAACCAATCCGGCTTACAGAACTCTTCTTATAAACAAATTAGAAGAAAGATTTGGATATCCATGCTTTATAAAACCTGCCAATCTTGGCTCATCTGTTGGGATAACTAAAGCTTATAACTGCAAAGAACTAGAAGACGGCCTGAAATTAGCTTGCAGTTTCGATGAACGTATAGTTATCGAAAAACATATCAAAGGGAGGGAGCTTGAATGCGCTGTCCTTGGGAAAAAGAAAATGAAAACCTCAGTAGTTGGAGAAATTAAGCACACTTCAGATTGGTATGACTACAACACAAAATATTCCCCAGATCAGAGTCGTACCTTAATTCCAGCCTCATTGCCAAAAAAAATATCAGATGAAATTCAGAAATTAACCTTAAAAGCCTGTGAAGCTGTTGCTGCACATAGTATTGCAAGGGTTGATTTCTTTTATGACGAGCATGAGAATAAAGTCTTGATCAATGAAATAAACACACTTCCAGGCTTTACAAATCAAAGTATGTATCCAATGCTTTGGTCCGCATCTGGAATAAATATTGAACAATTAGTGTTTCAACTACTAGAAACAGCTAAAGAATGAGTTAAATCCATTCAATGGCACTGAAAACATCTCCGTTGAAGAAACAAAAATGATTCACGGCTTGCTTTGGTTCCCTCTCCTTATTGCTTTTGTCCTTCTTACTGGACTTGGCTGGTTAGAAAGGAGACGGCAAAATCTGTATTTAATTTGGGCGCAAGGTTCTGAATTGGCCAAACTGGATGGATCTGGTGCTGCCCGGCTAAAAGATGGAATACTTACTTGGAGCAGTTTCGAAGCGGGCACATTCAAAGAACAAGAATCTTTTGAAATCAAGCAATTAGAATTATTGGAATTATTGGCTTTAACCTCTGGAGAAGCCCCTTTAACCAATGAATCCCAAGGGAGATGCAGATTAAGGTTAATTGGATGCGGGAAAGAAATAGATGTGCCTTTTGCAGATGCTGAAAGAGCCCGAGCATGGATGAGTGAACTAATGGAAAAAGCTCGTTGCGATCTTTAAATTGATTGATTCATGAAGAGCTCATATAAGAAAAAAAGAAATAAAGAGATATCTCTTAGAGGGCAAAAATCAAAAAAAAACTCCTATAAATTTTCAATTCAATCACTTCAGGAAACATGGCAAGTAATTTTCTTTACTAGTGTTTCTTGTGGACTAATTGCCCTTTTTATAAACAACGCCTGGCTTCCAATATCTTCAAAGAAAGTCCTTATAAAAGGGAATCAACACTTTGACAAAGAAGAAATAATAAAAGCATCTGGTCTTAAATTCCCCAAGCCTCTCTTGGAAATTATCCCAAAAAGAATAGAAGCTAATCTAATTAAAAAATTATCCTTGCAAGCCGTCTCAATTCATCGTCAAATAATTCCAAATCAGCTTTTTATAGAAGTATCAGAAAGAACTCCAATTGCTTATGCACAAAGGCAAGGTCTTCTTGGGACTGAAAATGGAATGGTCGACAAATCTGCTGAATGGATTCCCATAGATTGGGAAGTAAAAGACATAAAAAACATAACCTTATACATTCAAGGATGGGAAAGGAACCATCGGGCTTTGGTCGAATTTATCCTTCTTAACCAAGAAAATTTAGGGTCACCCCTAAAGCAAATCAATATCACTTCAAATGGAGAAATCACTCTTAAGACTGATTACTTTGATTCTATAAACCTCGGTTCCAACTCTTCTCTTCTTGAAAAACAGCTAAAAATTCTTTCCCACCTTAGCGAATCTCTACCTTCACATTTTATGAATAAAACTGGACTAACTATCGATTTAAGGGATTTATCAAAACCTGAATTGCAAACAGGTAATGCTTTATAGAAGCATCAATATCTTTAAAGCCATATACTTGGGTTAATTTAAAAGAAATTATCCGAATAAAAAAACGGGTTAATTTCTTTTATCTGTCTCACCTAGTAGAAAATTTTTCTAACAAAGTTAAAAAAATTCTCTGGTGAGTACATAATGCTCCAAAAATCTCTTACTTAATTCTGAAAATGGTGATGGGCAGCGGAAACAATTCAGGGTTTAATTTGGACGAACAAATCCAACCCAGTCAATCAGCACGAATTGAAGTTATTGGAGTTGGTGGTGGAGGTAGCAATGCCGTAAACCGAATGATCTTTAGCGATCTAGAAGGCGTAAATTATAGGGTCTTAAATACCGATGCCCAAGCTCTTCTCGAATCATCAGCAAGTAATAGAGTTCAACTAGGACAAACTCTTACAAGGGGCTTAGGAGCAGGGGGTAATCCCAGTATTGGCCAAAAAGCTGCCGAAGAATCCAGGGCGGAACTCCAACAAGCCCTTGAAGGTTCAGACTTGGTTTTCATAGCAGCAGGAATGGGCGGTGGGACTGGCACGGGTGCAGCCCCTGTTGTTGCAGAAGTAGCAAAAGAAGTAGGCGCATTAACTGTTGGCATAGTTACAAAACCTTTTGGATTTGAAGGTAGGAGAAGAATGCGTCAAGCAGATGAAGGGATATCTAGGCTTTCAGAAAATGTGGACACTTTGATAGTGATTCCAAATGATCGATTAAAAGATGTAATAGCTGGAGCACCTTTACAAGAAGCATTTCGTAGTGCTGATGATGTTTTAAGAATGGGTGTAAAAGGTATTAGTGACATAATCACCTGCCCAGGATTGGTCAATGTTGATTTCGCAGATGTTCGTTCCGTTATGACTGAAGCTGGCACAGCTCTTCTAGGGATTGGGCTAGGCTCTGGTCGTTCAAGAGCTCTAGAGGCAGCTCAGGCTGCTATAAATAGCCCTTTATTAGAGGCTGCTCGCATCGATGGGGCCAAAGGTTGTGTGATAAATATTACTGGCGGCAAAGATATGACACTGGAGGATATGACTTCTGCTTCCGAAGTTATTTACGATGCAGTCGACCCTGAAGCAAATATTATCGTAGGGGCTGTAGTAGATAAAGAACTCGAAGGAGAAATTCAAGTTACTGTTATTGCTACAGGTTTTGAAAATAAGCAATCTTCATATAGCAATCAACGAACCAGAAGCCGTCTTACTCCCCAGTCTCTTTATGGACAGGAAGAAATAAAAGAAACTGGCGCTAATATTCCTGAATTTCTTCGTTTAAGACAAAATCGTAAATATCCAGGTACATAAAAGTAAATTTTAGGTGACCCGGGATCCACGCCTGCTTCAAGCATCCCTTGTGGCTGCTACCTTCCGGTCCTGACCAGATTTAGGCGTTGAGGCCGCATGGGTCCGAGTCAACTAAATTTTAGCAATATCTGCCTTTTAAATAAATAAATAAGATGATCCCAAAAGAATTAATTCGATTCAAAGAAGTTGGAAAACCTATAACTGTGCTTACAGCATGGGATAGCATCTCTGCAAGCTTAGTTGAGGCCGCAGGTGCAGATGTAGTCCTAGTAGGCGATTCTTTAGCGATGGTTGTCCTAGGTCATCAAACCACTTTGCCTGTAACTTTGGAGCAAATGCTTCATCATGCAAAAGCAGTAGGTCGGGGATTCAGTAAACCTATTAGTGAACAACCATTAGTTGTTTGTGATTTGCCTTTTCTTAGTTATCAATGTGGGGAAGATAAGGCTGTAGAAGCTGCAGGAACCCTTCTAAAAAATTCTTGTACTGCAGCTGTAAAAATCGAAGGAGGAGAGTCTGAAATCATCAAAGTAATCAAAAGACTTATCAAGATGGGAATACCAGTAATGGGGCATCTTGGTCTAACCCCTCAATCAGTCCATCAATTGGGGTATACCCAACAAGCAGAAGATAAAATCAGTCAACAAAGAATTCTTGAGCAAGCAATTGAATTAGAAAAAGCAGGATGTTTTTCAATTGTTTTAGAGCATATCCCATCAACACTTTGTGGGTTAATTAAAAACAACTTAAAAATTCCAATTATTGGGATAGGAGCTGGTGAAGATTGCGATGGTCAAGTACGAGTAACAGCTGACTTACTAGGACTCTCTGAAAAACAACCGCCATTTTCTAAAGCTTTAATTCCGGGAAAGAGAATTTGCATTGAAGCGCTTAAAGCTTGGGTCGACCAACAGCAGCATCTGGCAACGAATCCCACCACAGAATCATCTCAACAAGAATCTGATTACTAATTTCCATCCCATGTGGATCACTCAAAGCAATCCTATTGCCAAGATTTTTAAGGCAACCTGTTTCAAAAAACTCTTTCCAATGTGATTTCAAAGAATTCATATATATTTCACATTCATCTTGATTCCATCCCCAACTTTCTCCTAACGCATCTAAATCGACTCCTTCTCTTCTGCGCAACCCAACAAGGATTTGATCATCTAAATCAATTTTCTGTGCATTATTTTTTAGCAATGAATTGTCTAACCCCTCCCTCTCCTGTTGATATAGCCATTTCTCATAACCTTCTATTGTGCTTGGACGAGCAAATCTGATACCCCAAGGTGCGCTGGTTGAAGACATCCCAAAAGCCCACCATCCTGAGCCACTCCAATAAACACGATTATGCCTAGAAGCATGTCCAGGTAATGCATAATTAGATATCTCATATCTTGCATATCCAGCTTCATTAAGAATTGAGCTTGTTAATCTGTTTATTTCCGAGGCAATTTCATCATTAGGCAAATTAATAGTGCCAAGTTTTTTTTTCAATTCAAAAACTGTACCCGGTTCAATAGATAAATCATAAATTGACAAATGAGGAGCATATGTTTGAAGAGCCTGCTCTAATTGCGATCTCCACAAATCCAAATCATGGCCAGGTAAATTTTGAATAAGATCAAGGCTCCAAGTTGATAATCTTCCATCTCGATATATTTCATCAATCCAACTGCAAGCCTCAATCAAATCATTAGTGTTATGTTTTCTACCTATTTTTTTTAGAATTTCATCTTCAAAACTCTGACCTCCAAGACTAAAACGATTTATTCCCGCATCTAGAAATTGCTCTAAAGAACTCCTATCAAAACTTGCCGGATCAATTTCCATAGTGATTTCCACCCCAAATTGAAAACCAAATATTTTCTGAATATGTTCAATTAAAGAACTTATTTGAGATGGAGATAATAATGATGGAGTCCCACCTCCTATATACAAAGTAGATAAGGGACTCCCAGAACCAATTAGATCTATTTCCCTATGCAGAAGACTTAAATAAGATCGAATTAAGGGACTAGCAGGACCAATCTCACCTCGAGCTTTATCCCCTACTGAAACAACAGCAAAATCACAATAAAAACAACGTCTATGACAAAAAGGAATGTGCAAATATGCGCTTCTGGGGTTGATATTCACAACTATTACTTGCAATCATTAATGAGAAGGGAAGAAAACCTCATGAAATGCTTCCTTGAATTACAAACATCTTTAAACCATTCAATGAGAATAAGAATAAATTAATAACATGGTTGAAATTCTTCTCCTGATTTTATTTCTGATTGCAGGGGTGGCTACTGGTTGGCTTGGATATGAGTTATTGCCTCCACAAATATTAGAGAAAATAACCAGTTTAAAAATATCTCAAGTTTTCCTTGCTTCTGGAGCAGGAGTTATCAGTAGCTTTTTGGGGTTTTTCTTCCTTCAACTAAGAAAAAGGGTTGTTCAGCAAATTCGCACTATGCCAACTGACTTACTAGTAAGTCGATCGGTTGGCTTAATACTTGGGCTATTGGTTGCAAATCTTGTTTTAGCACCGATATTGCTTTTACCTCTGCCAAAGGAAATTTTCTATGCAAAACCTCTCTTTGCAGTTTTAAGTAATATTTTCTTTGGATTAATCGGATACAATCTTGCCGATATACATGGAAGAACTATTCTTCGCATATTTAATCCAAATAGCACGGAGGCACTTCTAGTAGCAGAAGGTATTCTTACTCCAGCTAGCTCAAAAATACTTGACACAAGTGTAATTATTGATGGAAGAATTAAAGCGCTTCTTGGTTGTGGATTAATTGAAGGTCAAATAATTGTAGCCCAAGCAGTTATCGATGAGCTACAACAATTAGCCGATTCAAGTAATAATGAAAAAAGAGCAAAAGGTAGAAGAGGTCTAAAGACTCTTACAGATTTAAGAGATACTTATGGAAGGAGGTTAGTGCTTAATAGCACAAAATACGAAGGACCTGAGACAGATACTATCCTCCTAAAACTTACTTCTGATACAGGAGGGATATTAATTACTGCTGACTATAATCTCTCTAAAGTTGCCCAAGTTAAAGAACTAAAAGTTTTAAATTTAAGTGATTTGGTTATTGCTCTAAGACCTGATGTTCAACCTGGAGCTAAAATAAATCTAAAGATCGTGAGAGAAGGCAAAGAAGCTACACAAGGCATTGGTTATTTAGAGGATGGCACAATGGTTGTAATAGAAGGAGCAAAAAGCTTAATTGGGGAAAGAATTGAAGTTGTCATAACCGGAGCATTGCAGACTCCTACTGGTCGAATGATTTTTGGCAAGCCCGAAAAAAATCCACCTCCTAATAAATCTCAAAAAACAACTGCTAGTTAGACCAAGATCTAGCTAGGCTCGAGTTCTAAGTAAATTTCTCCAAAATGACAGTGTCAGCGCCTTACTACGGAGATTCAGCAGTAATGCGAACACCTCCACCCGATTTACCATCACTACTTCTAAAAGAACGCATCGTTTATTTAGGCCTTCCTTTGTTTTCTGATGATGATGCCAAAAGGCAGTTAGGAATGGATGTTACTGAACTTATTATTGCTCAATTGCTTTTTCTGGAATTTGATAATCCAGAAAAACCAATTTATTTTTATATCAACTCAACAGGCACAAGTTGGCATACAGGAGATGCGATTGGTTTTGAAACAGAAGCATTCGCCATTTGCGATACGCTTAAATATGTTAAACCTCCTGTGCACACAATATGCATTGGACAGGCAATGGGAACTGCAGCAGTAATTCTTTCTGCCGGGACAAAAGGACAAAGAGCTTCACTACCTCATGCCTCAATTGTTCTTCATCAACCCATTAGCGGAGCAAGAGGTCAAGCTACTGATATCCAAATTCGTGCCAAAGAAGTTATACATAATAAAAAAGCAATGCTTGAAATTCTCTCTCAAAACACAGGTAAAAGCGTAGAAAAGCTTTCTAAGGACTCAGATAGAATGAGTTATTTAAATCCTCAAGAAGCAGTGGAATATGGTCTCATTGATCGGGTCCTAAGCAGCAGGAAAGATTTACCTGACTCAAGTCAAAAAAATTAAATTTCACCTGAATTAAAACAAAACATTCCTCATTCTTTTTTATTATCATGCCAATAGGTACACCAAGTGTTCCATACAGACTTCCAGGGAGCCAATTCGAACGATGGGTTGATATTTATACGAGACTAGGTGCTGAGCGAATTTTATTTTTAGGTCAAGAAGTAAATGATGGTGTAGCAAATAGTCTTGTAGCTCAAATGCTATATCTAGACTCTGAAGATAGTACAAAACCTATATATCTTTACATCAATAGTCCTGGAGGTTCTGTTACAGCAGGTTTAGCAATTTACGACACCATGAAATATGTCAAGAGTGATGTTGTGACCATTTGTGTTGGTCTTGCCGCCTCAATGGGCGCGTTTCTTTTATGTGCAGGAACAAAAAACAAAAGACTGGCATTACCCCATAGCAGAATTATGATTCACCAGCCATTAGGTGGAACTTCACAAAGACAAGCAAGCGATATTGAAATAGAAGCCCGAGAAATTCTTAGAATCAAAGAAATGTTAAATCGTTCAATGGCTGAAATGACAGGGCAAACCTTTGAAAAAATTGAAAAAGACACCGATAGAGATTATTTTCTTAGCGCTATGGAGGCACAACAATATGGATTAATCGACAGAGTTATATCACATCCAAATGAAGCCCAAAGCTAGAATCAAAGATCTTTAAACTTTCAAACTCCTTCTGCTTAAGATCAAGGAAATATTTGTAATTAATTAATAAAGAATCAAGAAATCAGCAAATCTGTTTATTTAGTTTTGATTTACCCTCTCTTTATTAAGCTCTGACTAAACAAGCACTGAGATACCCAACAAATGGCAAAACTTTTCTACGATTCCGACGCAAACTTAAATCTGCTAACTGATAAAACAGTTGCAATCATTGGGTATGGGTCTCAAGGCCATGCTCACGCATTAAATCTAAAAGATAGTGGGATCAATGTATTAGTGGGACTTTATGAAGGAAGCAGGTCTACAAATAAAGCCATTGCGGATGGCCTAGAAGTCCTAAGCGTTGAGGAAGCATCTGCTAAAGCAGATTGGATTATGGTTCTTCTTCCCGACGAGTTTCAAAAAGATGTTTACAACAAAGAAATTGCTCCAAACTTAAAACCAGGGAAAGTTCTCAGTTTTGCTCATGGTTTCAATATTCGTTTTGAGCTAATCAAACCGCCATCTTTTGTTGATGTTGTAATGATTGCGCCAAAAGGACCTGGCCATACCGTGCGATGGGAATATCAAAATGGCCAAGGTGTTCCAGCTCTTTTTGCTATAGAACAAGATTCCTCGGGCAAAGCAAGAGAACTAGCTATGGCCTATGCCAAAGGAATTGGCGGAACACGTGCAGGGATTTTGGAAACTAATTTCAAGGAAGAAACTGAAACAGATCTTTTTGGAGAACAAGCAGTTCTTTGTGGCGGACTATCAGAGCTCGTAAAAGCAGGGTTTGAAACACTCGTAGAAGCTGGATACCAACCAGAACTGGCTTATTTTGAATGTCTTCACGAAGTAAAACTAATTGTTGACCTCATGGTTAAAGGTGGACTGACAGCAATGCGCGATTCAATTTCAAATACAGCGGAATATGGTGATTACGTAAGCGGTCCTAGATTAATTACTAGTGAAACTAAAGCAGAAATGAAAAGAATTCTTTCTGACATACAAGATGGCAGTTTTGCTAAAAATTTCGTCGCAGAATGCGAAGCAGGCAAGCCAAACATGAAAATGATTCGGGAAAGAGACGCATCACTTCCAATTGAGGAAGTTGGGAAAAGTTTAAGAGCGATGTTTAGCTGGTTAAGATAAAAAGCTGGCTAATTCCCTCTCTCTTCAAATTTTTATTGCAGCAAACTTATTAGATTTGCTAGTAGGAGATCCAAAGAAATTACTTCATCCAGTAGAAGTAATGGGATGGGTAATAGTTTATAGCAGGAAGTTAGTAGAGTATTTCGCAAAAAACAACATAAACCATCTTAGAATTGGGGGCTGGTTTATAACTTTTTCACTAGTAGTTCTTAGTGGGGCAATTGGCTGGATCATAGAACAACTATCAATGGTAGACAATAATTCAATCAGCCTACTTGGCTCAATAATGCTACTAATTGCACTAACAAGCTCACTTGCAACAAGAAGTCTTTTCGAAAGTAGTCAAAGAGTTATCACATCGCTTCCACAAGGAGAATTTCAAAACAATCTGAAGGAAGCTAGGAATAAACTTTCTTACATTGTCGGTAGAGATGTTGAAAATCTTGATCGTGATGACATTCTCAGAGCGGTCGCAGAATCTGCAAGTGAAAACTCAGTCGATGGAATATTTGCCCCTATTTTCTGGATGGTAATTGGAATTATTTTCTGGCAACTTTCACCACTTCTACCAGGCCCCTTAACTTTTGCTTGGATATATAAAGCGAGTAGCACATTAGACTCCATGATTGGATACAAAGAAGGACGCCTAAGGTGGATTGGCTATGCCGGTGCAAAATTAGATGATTTCATGACTTGGGCGCCTTGCAGGTTGGTATTAATAACGCTCCCTTTAATAACTAGACCTTGGCATCAGGCTCCCAAGCTTATAAAAGCTGCTTGGATTGACGGATCAAAAGATGAATCCCCTAATTCAGGTTTATCAGAAGCAATATTTGCTCATTGCCTAGGAATAAGAATGGGTGGAGAAAATATCTATAGAGCAAAAAAAAGAACCAAATCAATAATTGCCCAAGATTCTCCAAAAGCTAATCAACAGTCAACAAAAAGAATCCTTAATTCAATTATAAAACTACAAGCTTTATGGATAACATTAATAATAGTATTAACTTCTCAAATTAATTTTCAATCATATCAATAAGCACCTCTATCCATAGGAAAAAAAAGCACTCCTAAAGTAAGTAAAATTATCTCCATATCCAAAAAAAAGGAACGGTTTCTTGCATAATATAAATCCATCTGAATCCTTTTCTTATAACTAAGGTTATTTCTTCCACTAACCTGCCATAATCCTGTTAATCCAGGCCTTACAGAAATAACTTCGTCCATAGATAAGCCATAACGATCTAACTCATCTTTTACTATTGGGCGAGGTCCAACTACACTCATTTCACCTCTTAAAACATTAAAGAATTGGGGAAGTTCATCAAGACTTGATCTTCTAAGAAAATTACCAATAGGGGTAATCCTTGGATCTTTTCTTAATTTAAAATCACTTTCAAACTCTTCTCTCAATTGACTTGAATTAGCAAGGATATCTTCTAGTAAAGAGTCTGAATCTTTATACATTGTCCTGAACTTGATACACCCAAATCTTGTGTAATTTCTACCTATTCTTTTCTGGGTATAAAAAACTGGTCCTGGAGAGCTTACTTTTACAAAAAAAGCTAACAAAAGAAAAATTGGGAATCCAAGAGTTAAAACAGCCCCCGAAAAGATAATATCTCCGCTCCTTTTGATAATTCTTCCCAAAAAACTCTGCTGACGAATTAATGCATTAGCGGGCAACTCAGAAGGTTTTACTTCTAGATCATTCCTTGAAAACGATGTGTAGTTATTCACAGGCTCATTCATATTCAGAAAATTAATCAGGCTTTTGAGAAAAATAATCAAGTTCAAGCAATTGTTCTTACAAAAAAAGAACTCATTTTAAAGATGCTGCTCAACAAAAAAAGCAGGTCCTGCCGTATTCATTTCAGAGAGTTTTTTATGCTCCTCCCATGATCTCATTAAAACATTTTCAAAACGAGTTTTAAAAACCTCAGGACTAAAACGATTTGCCCATGCATGAAGAGATTCTCTATTTAATCTTTCCCATAACTTCTTTTCCTCAAACCACCTAATTGCTTGAACTAAACTTGAAACTTCTTGTCTTGGGAAAAGTAATCCTGTCGCTGTTGAAAGATCTCTAGAAGCACAACGAACTGTATCTAATACTCCACCTTTTCCGAAAGCAATAACTGGGGCCCCTGCAGCCATAGCCTCAACAGGAGCAATTCCAAAATCCTCTAAACCAGCATAAACATATGCACGGCAACGTTCTAGGAGTGCTGATGCTTGAGCACGTTCTTGATAACCAAGAAGTTTTACTGTTGGTCCAGCAATCTTTTTCAAATAAGATTTTTCAGGACCGTCTCCAACAACCAATAAAGGCAATTTCAATTGATTAAATGCCTGAATAACTAAATCAACTCTCTTGTTAGGGACCAACCTGCAAAGACAAAGGTAGTAGTCATCTCTATCACTATCAAACCGAAATCGCTTCACTTCAACTGGAGGATGTATAACTTCTGATTCTCGACCCCAGTAACAGGAAATTCTTCTTGCTGTAAAACGAGAATTTGCAAGCAGAACATTTACGCGTGCAGCAGATAATTGGTCCCATTTTCTTAAAGAATGAAGCTGCCAACGAATAAAAGGTCCAAGACCAAATTTGCTTAAGGATGATCGCCTCAAATAAACATTCATTTGATCCCACGCATATCTAACTGGGGTATGTACATAACTAATGTGAAGTTGATCCGGTGACAGTAAAACTCCTTTTGCGACAAGATGATTGCTGCTAATAACTACATCAGAATCTTCAAATTCCAATTGTTCAATCGCCAAAGGTAAAAGAGGCAAGTACTGTTGAACATGATTTATCCCAAAGGGAAGGTTCTGAATAAAACTTGTCTGAATCTTTCTTCCTGAAAGCCAGCTTCCTAATTTTGAACTTTGACCATCTACCAAAGCATTTAAAGAAGGCTGACATCCTTTTGAGAAAAGTAGCTCATCTATAGCCTTCACAACTTGTTCAGCTCCTCCCACTGAGCGGGGAGTAAACCATTCATGAACAAGAGCAATATTGTTCGGTAACGCTGGAGGACTGATATTCACAACAATCAAATATCAAAATAAAGAGAAATTCCTTCACTACTACTACTTCTTCTCAAAAAATATGTTTGAAAGAATAAGCAATAAAGGAAAACTACGCCTAAGCAAAACATATCTTATATCCTAAAAAAGAACTACAACTTGGGGAAGTTAGACTTCAATTTAGAGGAATCGAGACCAAACCGTCCAACAAAACCAAAAATATAATTCCAGTAAGTCCAGAAAGTATTAAAAGATAGCGGACATAACCTTTTTTTCGTTCAAGCAAATAATATGAACAAATAATTGTAACCAATATCAGAAGACTGATTATAGAAAATATTTTTTCGAGAAGTGCATCCAAATACAAAGACAGAGGAAGGTTGAAAGTCACAAGATTTAGATCCCCCGAAAAAACTTCCCCAACAACATTATTAAAAAGTAATAACAAGCTAATTATAAAAGAAATCGCCAAACAAGCTCCCAAGATAAATGAGATTGGCTTTGTGAGTCTATTAATTGTTCTGTTAAAACTTATTAATAAAACTGCCACAAAAACTGATCCAAATATTGGAGCACCGGGTATTAACCAAGAAAACTTTAGAAGTGCTTGCATTACATGCTCTTAAATGACAGTCAAATCCATTCTATAGTCAAATATCAAAATAACCTAAATAAAGCTATTACAATAAATCCAATCGATCCGAAAAGGCTAAATCAATGAAACTATATATTCTTTTAATAGGGATCTTCTTATTAATTTCAATTATAGGATTTAGCTTAAACAAGCTAGAAACTGCTTATATTTCAAGAAAGTCAAAAAGAATGATAAAGAAGATAAAAAAAAATCGTACTAAAAGAAAGAAAAAGCATTAAATTATCTATAGATATTATTCAAAGAAATGGAAAGAGAAGATGAGCCTCTAAATGAACCAATCAACAAAAGTCTTAACTCGGATGATTTTCGAACGATAAACTATAATGATGATGATGACCTAGACGCAAAATGGGTTGACAATCAAGGTAATAAAGTAGAAAAAGTATTTGGCTTCAACCAGAATGCAGAACTAGTAAACTCACGTGCTGCAATGTTTGGTTTTCTTATGCTCATTTTGACAGAATTAGTTTTCAAGGGGGAGGCGGCAACAAAAAGTATCTTTGGAATTGGATTATAAACAATATTTTATTACTTACTGGTAGGATGGACATATCTAATTGATAGTTCTAAGAATATGAAGAAAAAAGATTTTATAGGAGTTGCATATGTATCTTTGCTCGTAATTGTATGGGGTACTATTGGCTCTTTGATAGATTACCCACTTCTGCAATCTAGTGTATATAAAGAAGGTTCATTAGGCCAGATCTCAACTTTTCTATTTAGTGGAATAATATGCACTTTAATAGGTGTCTATTTGTTCCCTAAATTTCAAGCTAATTTCATAAAAGATGATCAATAGCGAAAACGCTTTAATACCAATGCAGGCTGCTGATTAATTCCTTCCTGGAAAAGTAACCATTGCCTAGTTTCTAAATCATGGTCACAGCCAAATCCCGATTGCTCTGCATAATCTATTTTAAGTAGGGAATGGCAACTTTGATCCGCTTCAAAAGCAGATTTATAACCTGTCAAGAAATAAATAAGTCCAAACAGTAAAATAAATATCAGTAGCATAAAACTGGCGATTTTCATTTCCTAGCAATTAGATTTATAAATTTCATATTAATACCTTTTTAATTAAATAACATCTAAATATTTTCTTCAGTCGACTAGTTAAAAATATGCATCGTATTTAGCTTCAAGATTCAATAAATTTTCAAATCAAATAATTGGCCTGTGCTTAAAAATTCTATTAATTACAACGAATTATAATGAAAATAATTTGCATCGATAAAGTTGAAAGTCAATTCTAGAGATAGCCATTTAATTGGATTATAAGAAGCATACTATTTTCCTTAATTCTTCAGCGTTACAAAAAACTCAACCCAACTGGCACTGTGCCAGTTGGGTTACCTGCATTCAGAATAGTTCATCTAACAAAAAATCTGGGATAATTTATTTGTGAGGAGTTGGGTCACTGGAGTCGAAACAAGGAAAGACGCCCAGTAAGACCCAAAAAACCCTGCCCCGGCAGGGTTTTTTTTTGCTCAAAATTCTTTCTATTGATTAACGGCCGAAATTATAAACAAATTGCTGAAAAGGAGGACTATAAAAATAAATAACAACACTAAGCACTAAAAGAATATTAAGGCCAATAACAATAGAGCCTATTACTACTCTCTGTCGTTTCCCTGGCATTTTATATTTCAAGCCTCCTGGCAAATTCACAAGTACGTCTTGTTCATCCGAAGTTGAGAAGGATTTATCTTGAGAAGAGTTCCTCTTGTTTTTCTTTGTATCAGGCTTGTTCGCTTCCATGACTTACTAATGACAATGAATAGATGGGTAGATTTTAATATTAATCAAACATATGCGGTTCGATAAAAAATTTATCCAAATCAATCTTAATTTTTGACTTAACTTCGAAAGCACATTTTGCCAATTATTCCAAGAAATAAAATATATTTAATTAACATGAAGTTAATCTTCACTAAAACAATATTCTTCTACTTCTTTAATGATTTGGGAATAAGATACTCTTTTAGATAGTTCTTGCATCATAATTATTACATTAGCTTGCAAAGCCAAGATCCTGGTCTGGCAAGAATAATTCCCCCTGTCAGATTCTTTTATTTGCAATGCCTCTAAGCCTATTAAAGCCTTAGTACAATTAGCTTTTCCACTTTGATTAAGGCACTTTTTAGTAATTTCTAAAAGTGAATTTGTATTAACTATAGATAATACTGGGTAAACAAAAAACAAAGAAGCTGAAAAAGTAAATATAGTTAAATTTAGTATATTCTTTTGTTTTGAAGAAGAAACTTTCAACAATGATTTATTATTCATTTTACTATTAACTTATAAAAAAGATTTTTTAGAATACCTTGATCTGTTTCATTATTTTTATCCTTAAGTTAATCCTAATTCCCTAATAAATTTTAGATCAATTGAACCTCAAGAAAGGGAACAGCAAAAGCCTCCTAAAAATTCACTTGATCAATTAAAGAATAGTTCAAATCATTTTCAATCAAAGGAACATTATCTGATTAATAAAAATCAAGGGAACTCTGCATAAGCAGAATCCCCATTAATCAACTATTTACTTTACAAGACTTTACTAATCAACCTTGAACACGATCTTTAAACATTTTTCCTGCTGTAAAAGCTGGAACTCTTTTTGCAGGTATCTTAATTTTCTCACCTGTTTTAGGGTTTAGACCCTGGCGAGCTGAACGATCACGTGGTTCAAAAGAACCAAAACCAAGGATAGATACCTTTTTACCTTCAACGACAGATTCGATGATCGTATCTATTGCGGCATCAACCACTAAAGATACATCTGTCTTTGTGAGCTCTGTGCGAGCTGCCACAAGATTTACAAGATCTGCTTTGTTCATAGAAAGAGGAGAAATAGCAGAGAGTATTAGCTGCTAAAACCAAACAAGGCTTTAGTCACCAAAATCTCAATCGCGCTAATCGTATGGAAGCAATCGCTTAGCGGCAACCGAAAGACCCTGTGGTGCAACGCTTTATCCAAAAAAATAAATATTTATTTTTGATTCGTGCAGTGCAATCATTGCAAATGAACAAAAGAAATCATCCATTTAGAGGGAAAATCGCATCCCTAAAGATCTAAGTAATAGCAACGACTTTCAGGAAATGCATTGAAAAAATTATTCTAATTTCCAACTCGCAAAACCCAAAAAACTCTCCTCAAATCAGTTGAATAGGAAATTTCAGAAAAATTAAGCCTGCTTAACAAACATCCGCAGAACAGAACATTTCCTTGTCGATTATTCACTCTAAAAAGCTTCCCAAAAGGAATGAAAACCAATGAAAATTTGAGTTTTTAGCAAAAAACTTCCCTCTGGTGAGGAATTAAAAGCCATATGATTGTTAAAACGATCTAAAGAACTAAATTTAAATGTGTTGCTTACTGATCTAAGAGACTAAAAACGGTGAGCAAATTTTATCTAGGCAGTTCTTGGCCACTAGGAAGCACAATTACAAAAAGAGGGGTTAATTTTTCTGTTGCGGCTCCAGAAGCCTCCTATGTTGAGCTTCTTCTATTTTCGAGGGATAGTGATCTTGATCCAATTGAGACAATTACGCTTGATAAGAGTTACCAATCAGGTGATTATTGGCATATTGAAGTTGAAGGCTTAACTGCTGGTTGTCTCTATTGCTATCGAGTAATTCCTAAGCCAAAAATTAATACGGTCTCAGATCATGAAAAATTCTTATTAATAGACCCATGCGCAAGAGCAATAACTGGATGGGACATTTTTCAAAATTCAACCCTAAAGAGTAAAAGATTTGCCCCTTATTTGAAAGGAGTCGTTTGTGAAAGAGATCTTTTTGACTTCGAGTCTCATCCCAGGCCAAGATTGTCCTTAGAGAAAACAGTAATTTATGAATTACATGTAGGAGGTTTCACAAGAAAATCAGGATCGAGTATGCAGAGTATTAAGAAAGGAACATTTTTAGGCTTAATAGAAAAAATTCCTTATTTAAAAGACCTTGGTATAACAACAATTGAGTTGCTCCCTATTTTTGCCTTTGATCCTTACGATGCTCCTAAAGGATTAACAAATTTCTGGGGATATAGTCCACTTAATTGGTTTACACCTCATCAGGATTACATAGTTAGTAATGATCCATTAAATGCAAGGGCTGAATTTAAAGAATTCGTAGCGTTCTGCCATGACCAAGGTATCGAAGTTTTATTAGATGTGGTTTACAATCACACGGCAGAAGGTAATCAAGATGGGCCTGTAATCAGTTGGAAAGGCTTTGGTGAAAATATTTATTATCATAAAGACAAGAAAAAAAAAGATTTCCTAGATGTAAGTGGCTGTGGAAATACGATATCGGCCAATCAACCAATTGTTAGACATTTAATCCTCGAATCAATGAGGTGCTGGGCTAATGAGCTAGGAGTTGATGGTTTTCGCTTTGACCTTGGGATTGCATTAAGTAGAGGGGAAGCATTAAAACCTTTAGAGAACCCCCCTATATTTGAAGAAATTGAAGCAGACCCTTCTCTTAGTCAATTAAAACTTATAAGTGAACCGTGGGATTGTGGTGGCTTATATCGTTTAACTGATTTCCCGGCAAAAACAATCAGTACATGGAATGGACATTTCAGAGACAATCTAAGAAAATTTTGGAAAGGAGATAAAAATTGTGCGTGGGATCTAAAAGATATGCTTAGAGGAAGCCAGGAGCTTTACAAAAAGAAAAGTGGGTCAGCAAAAAGTTCCATTAATTTAATAACTTCACATGATGGTTTCACCCTCAAAGATTTAATTAGTTTCAACAATAAGCACAACTTAGCAAATGGCGAAAATAACCGTGATGGAGACAATTGTAATAACAGTTGGAATCATGGAATAGAAGGTCCTACAATGAATAAAGACTTACAAAACTTAAGAAGTAAACAACAAAGAAATTTATTGTCAACTCTCCTACTATCGCCTGGTATACCAATGATATCAATGGGGGATGAAGTAGGTAGAAGTCAGGGTGGAAATAACAATACTTGGTGTCAAAATAGTACTCTTGGCTGGATGATTTGGGATAAAAAAAACTGTGATGAAAACTTAAAAAGATTTGTAAAAAAATTAATTTTTATACGTAGCAAATTTCCTCAATTTTTTAATCCTTGTACTTTCTTAAATGATCAAGAATCTTCAAAAGAAAATGAATTATGGATTCAATGGCATGGAATAGAATTGAATAAACCCGACTGGGGAAGTTGGTCGCACACTATTAGCTATAGCATCAATCTAGGAAACAAAGGATCTCTAGTTTGGATCGGACTGAACGCTTACAATGAATCAATGAAATTTAATTTACCAAAACCTCTTAGCTCCTGGTCCAAAATTTTAGATACGGCTGTTCTTGAAGATACCAATTTCCCTAAAAAAGCTTACCCTGACCAAGAAAATATCCAAATCGAGAACAGGAGTCTAGTCCTGATGATTTCACATGAGTACTCTCAAGAATTATTGAATTAACAGTGGAAACATAAGCGGGCGGCGGGAATCGAACCCGCATCATCAGCTTGGAAGGCTGAGGTTTTACCACTAAACTACGCCCGCGAAGCAAAAGCCCAAAACCAATTGGTTAAGGTTTTTCGTAAGCACTTCTCCATTATGACCTTGAGCTCCCCCAAAAAAACAGATTGACAATATTCAAATCTAAATTTCCCAACAAGGGATCAAGAAGAAGATTGATGATTTCCTATGGATTAGGAGATGCAGGAACTGGATTGGCGGCCACTCAACTAGGTTTTTATCTATTCCCATTTTTTACAGGTGTAGCAGGATTGCCAGCATTTATTGCGGGATCTTTACTGATGCTTATAAAAATTTGGGACGCAATAAATGACCCACTAATTGGCTGGCTGAGTGACCACACTAAATCAAGATGGGGGCCTCGACTTCCCTGGATGATAGGAGGTGCTGCTCCTTTGGGTATAAGTCTTGCGGCTGTTTGGTGGATTCCCCAAGGCAATATCTCAGAAAAAACTTTTTATTACGTTGCTATAACGATTTTATTAATGACAGCTTATACAAGTGTGAACTTACCTTTCGCAGCACTTTCGACAGAATTAACTAAAGACACTTTTATTCGTACAAGATTAAATGCCGCAAGATTCACTGGTTCTATTTTAGCAGGATTAAGTGGATTAATTGTTGCCGCAGGTCTTCTATCTTCAGGGAATGAAGGTTATCTAACAATGGGAAGAATTACAGGCTCAATTGCTACTTTTACTACTTTAATTTCCTGCTGGGGTCTTGCACCATTTGCGAAAAAAGCCAGACAGCCTATTAATAAATCTGAGAAGTTCGAATTACAGTTAAGAAGAATAATTAAGAATAAGTTATTCATCAAGATCATTTGTTTATATCTTCTTTTGTGGTGTGGACTCCAACTAATGCAAACAGTTTCTATCATCTATCTTGAACAAGTAATGAGGGTTCCAACTGGAATATCTAAATGGATTCCTATACCTTTTCAAGTAAGTGCACTTTTGGGTCTTCAATATTGGAGCTTATATTCTAATAAATTTGGAAGAATTAAAGCCCTTTACAGAGGAGCCACAATATGGATTTTTGCCTGTGTGATATCAATAATCCTGCCTCCTCTTTCAATTAATCAAAATATAAATGATCTTCTAGCAATTAATAGTTTTGATTTCCTAAGAATGCTCTTTTTATTAGTAACAATATTATTAATTGGATTTGGAGCTTCCACTGCTTATTTAATACCTTGGTCTTTACTGCCCGATGCAATTGATGCCGACCCGGAAAAACCTGCTGGTATTTACACAGCTTGGATGGTCCTAATTCAAAAGATCGGAATAGGTCTTAGCGTTCAAATTCTTGGATTACTGCTTACTTTTTCTGGATATAAGTCCGCTTTAGAGTGCAGTGAAATAGAAAACTGTTTACAACAGCCATATAGTGCAATTACAACAATCAGAATTTGCATGGGATTAATTCCTTCATTACTAATCGGAATTGGGTTATTAATAATGAGAGGCTGGCGTAAAGATGAATCTCAAGTTGAAACCATATAACTCATGAATATACCGAGATGGCTTAAAAGACTTGGGAATAGCCTCCTCATTGGAGGGCAAGCAGTAAATGCTACTGCCAAAAGGAAAATTAATCGGACAGACCTATCCGAACAATTAATGGAGGCTGGCCCAGGTAGTTTTATTATTGTTTTAATTACGGGGATAGCCGCAGGAACAGTATTCAATATTCAGGTTGCAGCTGAACTAAGTCGACAAGGTATTGGCTCTGAAGTAGGGGGTCTTTTAGCAATTGGAATGGCAAGAGAAATTGCCCCTTTACTTACGGCAACTCTTCTAACAGGCAAAGTTGCTACAGCCTATGCCGCCCAGTTGGGAACAATGAAAGTAACTGAACAAATAGATGCAATTACAATGTTAAAGACTGATCCTGTGGAATATCTAGTTGTTCCAAGGTTAATTGCGATGGTCATAATGGCTCCTATTCAATGTCTTTTATTCTTCACAGTTGCTCTTTGGAGTGGGCAAATAAGCAGTACAGGTCTTTATCAAATCCCACCAGATATTTTTTGGACTTCTGTTAGAGAATGGTTGGTAATCAGTGATATACCTTTCATGCTAGTAAAGGCTTTAGTATTTGGCCTTCAAATTAGTGTTATCGCCTGCGGATGGGGATTAACAACTAAAGGGGGTCCAAAAGAAGTCGGCGCAAGCACCACTGGTGCTGTAGTAATGACTCTGGTAACAGTTTCCTTAATGGATGTATTACTAACCCAAATTTTATTCGGCTAATGACTACTCAAAATCAAACTAATTCCCAAGAAGGCGTAATTCTTGCGCCTTCTTTTCGACTCCCTATTCTTATCATTTTTCTAGGAGCCTTACTTCTACTTCTACCCTTAAAGCCATGGCCTACAGTCATCGTGAGCAGTTTTGGATTTTTTCTACTTTTGCAATCATTTACTTTAAAGCTTCAATTCACTGAAAAAGATTTAGTGGTATTGCAATTAGGGAGAGAGTTACGTCGTTTCCCATTTAAAAACTGGATCGCCTGGAAACTTTTATTCCCAATAATTCCAGGATTCTTTTACTTCCGAGAAGAAGCTAGCCCTCATCTCCTACCTATTCTTTTTAATCCGAAAGAACTACAAGATCAATTGAAATTAAAAGTTGGTGACCTAGAAATCAAACCAAATTAAGATCTAACCCTTCTTATAGCTATTACTAGTTTACAAACGAAGAATAATGCAAGAGTCAAATCCAAACAAAGAAGAACTAGAGGTTTCACAAGACCCGCTAGATCCCTTTGAAAAGCCAATATCATCTACTAGTAAAACAATTAAGGAATCAATTCCTGATGCTGTTAATTTAGAGCGTAAGACAAACCCTCACCAGCAAAATAAAGAGAAAGAAGTTGAGTTCAATCCTCTAATTAAAATTGCACTTGAAGAACTTAATAAAGAACGAAATAATTTAAAAAAAGAACTTGAAGATCTAGAAAGTCGAAAATCACAAGTAGAGAAAGAGCTGAAAAGCTCATTCATAGGGCAATCAGATGCAATTGCAAGAAAATTAAAGGGTTTCCAAGACTATCTCACGGGCGCATTGCAAGACCTAGCGCAATCAGCTGAACAATTAGAACTTGTCGTACAACCAGTAGTAGTTAAACCCTCTCCTTTAGATGAGAGCAGCAAGAATCAAGTCAACACAAATCCAGATACAGGCAGTACAACTCAGAACCCCCCTGTCGCTGATACATTTAAACCTGATGAGGAGTTAATTAGAGATTGCTTAGAGCAATTTTTAGAAGAACCCGATTTCTATGCAGAGCCTTGGAAGTTTCGTCGTAGTCTTGGGCCTAAAGATAGAGAACTTCTTTTAGATTGGTTCTTTTCCATGGGAGGAAGAGGGGCTCAACCAAGTAGAGGTAATAGAGCTAAGAATGTTCTTGTAGCAGCTGCTCTTATTTCCATTCTTGGTGAGTTATACGGCGATCGTTTTCAAACACTTGTATTAGCAAGTCAACCTGAACGTCTTGGAGAATGGAGACGAGGTCTTCAAGATGCTTTAGGTCTCGGCAGAGAGGACTTTGGTCCAAACAGTGGCATCATGCTATTCGAAAGAGGTGATGGATTAGTTGAAAAAGCAGATAGATTAGAAGAAAGGAATGAAGTTCCCTTAATTATTATTGATTCAGCTGAACAATCTATTGATATCCCAATTCTTCAATTCCCTATATGGCTTGCTTTCGCAGCCACTCCTGAAGAAATTTATGCTGAGGAAGATTTAATCTAATGGATTTACATTATTTGCTACTTGGCGTAACTGCTCTAATTTTAGGATATCTTTTAGGATCATTCCCTAGTGGATATCTTGCAGGAAAATGGCTTGCAAATATCGACCTCCGTGAGATTGGTTCAGGCTCTACTGGAGCAACGAATGTTTTAAGGAATGTTGGAAAAAAAGCGGCTATAACAGTTTTCCTCATAGATGTTAGCAAAGGAGTTATTGCGGTACTTCTCTCAAAACTTTTTAATCTTCAGGACACTTGGCAAGTGATTGCAGGTTTATTTGCATTAATTGGGCATATCTGGCCTATCTGGCTTAAATGGAAAGGCGGGAAAGCTGTTGCAACTGGTCTTGGATTATTTCTAGGATTGTCTTGGCCCGTAGGGCTTGCTTGCCTTGGGATTTTTCTGGTTGTTATATATTTCTCCAAAACTGTTTCATTAGCAAGTGTTTTAGCTGCCTTAGGACTACCAATTTTAATGTTTTTTAGTTTTCAACCTAATGAAATTTCATACCCCTACTTATCAATAAGTATCATCTCTATGATTTTAGTTTTATGGAGACATAGAAGTAATATTAAAAGATTAATACAAGGTATCGAACCTAAAATTGGAGACAAACACTAACAGCTACTAATTTCTCTATAAAACCTTTCAAAGGCAGACGAAGGATCAATAGCACTAGTAATAGGACGACCAATAACCAACCTAGATGCGCCTAAATTAATAGCTTCTGATGGAGACATTATTCTTACTTGATCATTTAAGAGTCCACCCCGCAAACGAATGCCAGGTGTAATCAACTCAAAAGGCTCAGGATATTTCTCACGTAACTGAGATACCTCTAAGGGGGAACAAATACAGCCACCAATTCCACAATTAGAAGCTAATTCAGCAAGCAATTCAACTCTTTCATTTATTGACTCTTTAATCAAAAGTTCATCATTGAAGCTTCTATCATCCCAGCTGGTTAAGACTGTTACTGCCAACAATGTCGGAGAAGGCATATTGACTTGAGAAGCGCCCTCAAGTGCACCTTTATTTGCAGCTAAAAGCGCTTTTTTCCCTGCACATGCATGCACAGTTATCAACTGTGCTCCACTTTTTGCAGCTTTGCTACAAGCTTTTTCCATCGTATTTGGTATGTCATGGAACTTCAGATCAAGAAAAATCTTTTTCCCTTTATCGCGAAGTATCGAAATAAAGTCAGGTCCAGCACTGACAAATAATTCAAGTCCTATTTTTACCCAGGTTAATTTAGGAATTCTGGAGACCAAGGAAATGGCTTCAGAAGGGTCCATCCCATCCAAGGCAAGAATAATTTTCTCAGAGGGGTCTAACTGACAAGGCATATAAAATAGTGTTTAATCAGCAAGTCTCCGAAAAGTTTTCTTCCCTATTTGTAATACCTTGCCAACTAAAAAACTCTTCTCATTAAACACCAAAGCGGTATCAGTAACTTTCGCCCCATCCAAGCGAACTCCACCACCTTGAATCTGACGCCTAGCCTCACTACTACTTGAACATAATCCAAGCGCACTTAATAAATAAAACGCTTTAACAGGAAAATTAATGTTAGAGAGAGAGACCTCCAAAACATTTATCAAAGAATCCTGAGCTCCTGAGACAAGTCTTGCAGCCCCCTCTTGAGCTGATTGACCAGCTTCAGCACCATGAAAAATCGAAGTAACAGATAAAGCCATCAATTTCTGCAATTCTCTAGGGTTAGAGGGCAAATTAGAGGTATCCAAATTAGTTAGCAACTTGATATAGCTATCAATAACAGAGTCAGGAACTTTTTCTAGTTTCGAATACATTGAAAGGGCATCTTCTTTTAACGAGACAGTATTCCCTAAACTCTTGCTCATTTTCTGCACTCCATCTAATCCAACTAAGATAGGAAGAAGTAATCCAAACTGTGCACGTTGATGAAAATGTCGTTGTACATCTCTCCCCATCGCAACGTTGAACTTCTGATCCGTTCCACCTAGTTCAATGTCAGCTCTTACAAAGAAAGAGTCATAAGCCTGCAGCAAGGGGTAAAGGAATTCATGAATAGAAATTGGAGTCCCAGAGCTATAACGCTTACCAAACTCTTCCTTCGCTAGCATTTGCCCAACAGTTGCCGTACCAAGCAAATTAACAACTTCGACCAAGTTAAGCTTTGATAGCCACTCGCTATTTCGTCTTATCTCCAAACGCCCTGGTGTCTTAAAATCTAATATAGAATTAGAAGGTTCCTTAGAACAACCTAATTGCTCTAAATAAGTTTCTGCATTTGAGTCAACTTCATCCTGAGTTAATTGAATTCTTGTTTTACTTTTCCCTGTAGGGTCTCCTATTTGAGCAGTGAAATCACCAATAATCAAAACCGCTGTATGTCCTGCATCTTGAAAAGCTCTGAGTTTCCTAAAAAGAATACTGTGACCCAAATGAATGTCTGTTCCAGTTGGATCAATTCCCAACTTAACTCTTAAAGGTTTTTTATTTTTAGTAGATTCCTCTAACCTTCTGGAAAGATTTGATTCAGATGAATCATTATCCTCGTTAGGGAAAAAATCTACGATTCCTCTTTGAAGCCAATCAGGCAATGAGTGCAAATTATCTGGCATTAGCAAATTTTAATCTCGCAAAAGATTCCAAGTAAAAGCATTTTTTCAATTAGAAGAATTTTCTAATTGAGTTTTCATGCGTTCTAAAGTCATATTCATTTGTTGGAACATTTGCTCTGGTGTTATCCCAAACTGATTAAGTTGGGTTTTCAATTGCTCAACTGTCATTTTTGCTTGGAAGTCTTCTGACAGTTCAAAACGTTTCATGAAAACTTTATATCTATCCATAAGTGCTTCCATTTTCCCTATAAACATTTTTTTTCCTTCTCTATCAAACTTCCCATAATCAGACCCAAGCTTCATAAGATCCTGGTAATCAATAAAAAGCCTCTTGGCCTCTTCTTGGACTATTTCAGATTCAAAGAATGTCATAATCCTAGCCCCCCGTGAATACTAACAAACTAAACAAAGTAGAAAATGTCTGGCACGAAAACTTGAATCGGCTATTTTGCATATCAATGGATAGCAATCAATTCATAATTAGTATTTTGCCTAAAATTAACGATTTTAGGAATAGGGAAATTACCACCCTATCTCCAAGAAATCGAAATACCACTCCTCAAAAAGGCTAAATAATGAAAGATTCTTCAGGGCAAGGTGAGATATTTTATAAAAAACATTTCTTTGAAGAACAACCACACCTCTCCCAGAAGCTCTTACTGAAAAAAGAATCTATACAAAATTGGCAATTACGAATACATGCCCATCAATCAGAATATTTCCAAGGAGGCTCATCAATAACTCACCAAACAAATCTATTTGAATCAACTAGTACCAATCTGATAGACGATTTTGAACCTTTAATGCTCACTCCATTGCCACTAAACTTTTGGCGTAGCTCAACTCAATATCACGAAGGGCCAGCTATTTATCTAGTTATGGATCAATTTGATGATGATAAAAAAAATATAATTCTTTATTTAGGAGAAACCATTGCAGCAGATCAAAGATGGAAAGGGGAGCATGACTGTAAAGGTTATTTAGATAACTATTGCTGCACTCTTAACAGAGTTAATCTTAACAGTCATTTAAGTATTAGATTTTGGACGGATGTTCCTAAGCAAACTCGGTCAAGGCGGAAGTTAGAACAAGACCTAATTCAACGATGGTTACCACCTTTTAACAAAGAAACACGAAGTCGTTGGCAAACTCCCTTCACTAACGAGATTAATTAAGAAAATAGGTAACATTGTATTTAAAAGCTTTATAGGTAAATGCAAGTTTCTGTCAATTCAATAGGTTTGCAGAATTGGGAAGGTTCTGTACTTCTAATAGGGTTGCTCGAAGGAGACCATAAAAATCAACTCAAGGGATTAGAGCAATTAACAGAAAAAGATTTTCTACTGAACGCCCTAATCAAAAATAATTTCACTGGGAAATCAGGTGAAATTATTTCCTTTCAATTACTCAATGGGAATTCCGAGAAGCTTGTCATAGTAGGTCTAGGGAAACCTGAAAAGCTATTAATAGAAGATATCCGCCAGGCTGCTTCAATTGGAGCACGAGCAAGCATTGGCTCCTCCGGAAAAATTGGAGTTATGTTTCCTTGGGAGCAATTCGATGCCTCCACCGTTGGAAAAGTTGTAATAGAAGCTATTCGACTTTCTTTATTCAAAGACCAACGATTTCGCAGCAATCCAGAGCCCATTAAATCTCCGAGTCAAATCGAACTTATAGGAATTCCTCAATCAAACAATAATTTCATTCAAGAAACAAATCCTATTTGTTCTGGAGTTGAGCTAGCTAGGGAACTAGTAGGGGCCCCTCCAAATGATTTAACTCCCAAAGAACTGGCTAACCAAGCATTGAAAGTAGCTAAAGAGTTCAACTTAGAGTCAAAAATTCTTAATAAGGAAGAGTGTCAAGAAAAAAGAATGGGCTCTTACCTTGCGGTATCAAAAGGTTCAGATCTTGAACCACAATTCATCCACCTTACTTACAAACCCAAAGGTACCGTTCAAAATCGAATAGCAATTATTGGGAAGGGTCTTACCTTTGATTCAGGTGGATACAACCTAAAAGTGGGGGCTGCGCAAATAGAGAAAATGAAATATGACATGGGTGGAAGTGCCGCTGTCATTGGGACTGCAAGAGCAATAGGAGAATTACAACCACCAAACGTTGAAATTCATTTCATTGTTGCCGCATGTGAAAATATGGTCAATGGATCAGCTTTGCATCCAGGTGACATAATTACAGCATCAAACGGAAAGACAATAGAAGTTAATAACACTGACGCCGAAGGGCGCCTCACACTTGCAGATGCTCTTGTATATGCATCTGAACTAAACCCTGATTCGATAGTTGATTTAGCAACACTCACAGGAGCATGTGTAATTGCTTTAGGGGATGAGATCGCTGGTCTATGGACTGAAAATGACCATCTAGCAAATGCGCTGGAAAAAGCTGCAGCCTCTGTAGGAGAAGGGATCTGGAGAATGCCTATGAGAAGTTCTTATAAAAAAGGTTTGAAATCTATGCTTGCAGATATTCAAAATACTGGACCAAGAGCGGGGGGATCTATTACAGCAGCTCTTTTCCTGAAAGAATTTGTAAATGAATCTATTCCTTGGGCTCATATAGATATTGCAGGCACTTGCTGGACTGATAAAGATAATGGGATTAATCCATCTGGAGCCACGGGCTATGGAGTTAGAACTTTAGTTGAGTGGGTATGCCATCAAAATGAGAACATCTAATTAGAACCTGAAACTTTAATTATATATTTGAAGATTATTTTAATTCCATGGATCAGCTGTACTTGCTTTATCTCCCCATACTTGTTCTAAACGATTATCCCTCCCACAAGAAGACCTATAAAAGCTATATTTGAGATTGTTCAATTTTGCAAAATCCTGATGATAATCCTCTGCTAACCAAAACTTTTTTTGAGGTTTAATTTGAACCTTAATATCTTCTAATTTAACATCTAATTCATTAGCCGCTTTAATCAAGCTTAATTCAGCTTGTGTTTTTTGATCCTGATTACTTGTAAATATTATGGGCCTATAAGAATCTCCCTTATCGCAAAATTGTCCCTTATCGTCCAAAGGATCTATATTGCGCCAATAGGATCTTAAAAGATTTTCATAATTAATTTTCTCTGGGTTGAACTTAACTAATACAACCTCTTGGTGTCCATTATGATTACGATAAGTTGGATTTTCTAAATTACCTCCAGAATAACCACTTTCTACCTTAATAACTCCATTAATACTTTCCAAATCATGCTCTAAGCACCAAAAACACCCGCCAGCAAAAGTAGCAGCATCCTCAGCAGCATACAATCCAGATGGAGCTATAAAAGAAGAAAATAATAGAACTATTAAAATAATAAATTTAATCATATTTCTCTAGAATTATTCATAATTAAATCAATAATTTCTTGAGCAGCTCGCTTAGTAACACCACTCTCACCTAAATTACTCCTAAATCTTTCATAGCCGTCAATCATTTTTTTGCGAATAATCGAATCATTCAATAAAGGTATCGCTAAATCAACAATTGATTCTGGTTTAAAGTCATCTTGTAGGAGTTCTGGGACTAAACTTTCTTTCATTAACAAGTTCACTGGTGAGATATATTCAACTTTAAATTTTAAAAATTTACGTAGAATGAATGCTGTTATTCTACTTATTCTGTAACCAACAATTTGGGGTACTGAATTCAAAGCTAACTCCATATTGATTGTCCCAGATTTACCAAGAGCAAGGTCAGCCGCAGCAAAAAGATAAGGCTTTAATTTATCTACCTGACTTGATTTCAAAACTTCTCCTACTACTTTATATTGCTCCAATTGCTTCTCAAGAGCCTCTTCAAACCCATCTAAACCAGTTGGCACTAAGACATAGATAGAAGGGTCATAAGCCTGCAAAAGTGCCGCTGCCTTAGCAAGAGTTGGCATTAAATATCTCAACTCTTGCGATCTAGAAGCAGGGAAAAGTAAAACCACCTTTTTCTCAGATCCAATCCCAAGATATTGCAAAGCTTCTTTTCGACTAGGCAATTCTTTTAAAGTATCGAGCATTGGATGGCCAACCCAAGTAACGTTTCCACCCTTTTCGGCGTAAAATTCCTCCTCGGCTTTAAAAATCGCAAGTATTTTTTCGCTAAAGCCAATCAAATCTGTAGTCCCAGTACTACCTATACTCCAAGCCCATTCTTGAGGCGCTATGTAATAGACAATTGGAACACCTGATTGCAGATTTTTCACTTTGTTCCCCAATCTGATATTGGGGCCCATATAGTCAATAAGAACAACAACATCAGGAGGATCTGTTTTTAATAATTCATCAACCAAAGATTGAACTTTCAAAGTAGGTATTACAAAAGGAATCGCCTCCCAAAAGCCAATAGCCCCTATTGACGATGTATCTGCAATTAGTTCTGCTCCAGCTGATTTCATTCGACAACCACCTAGAGCAATAATTTCTAATTCAATAGATCGATTTAAAGCCTCTTCCTTAAGAGCTTTTACTAAAAAACTTCCCTGCAAATCACCAGAAACCTCTCCTGTACTAATTAACAATCGCATGATTAATGACTTGTTCCTGCTAAAGGAATTGGCCCACGTCTACCTTTTTGAGAGGATTCTTCCAAGAATGTACAAAGACGATCTGAAGAAGGAGTTAAATGTTTTTCCCTCGCTAATTCCAAACCATGTTTCAAGACATGGCCGGATCGATATAATAATTTCCAAATTTCCTGAAGTTGCTGAAATTCTCCATTATCTTGACATTCAAGTCCACTACGCCTAATCCCAATCATATTAAGACTACGAATTCTGCCAGGGTTACCTTCTACCAAACAATACGGAGGTACGTCTCGCTCAACCTTACTCATACCACCAACCATTGCCAAAGATCCAATATGAACAAATTGATGCACCCCTACGCAGCCACCTACAACAGCTCTATCTTCAATCACAACATGTCCTGCCACTTGCACATTATTTGACATCACAACTCTATTCCCGACGTTACAGTTATGAGCAATATGGCAATAAGCCATCAATAGATTTTCACTCCCTACTTTCGTTACTTCACCTTCTTCTGTTGCTCTATTAATCGTTACACATTCACGAAAAGTATTCCCATCTCCTATGACAACTTCTGTAGAAGCACCTTTGTACTTTAGGTCTTGAGGTTCAAGCCCTAAACATGCTCCAGGAAAAATTTTATTATCAGAGCCAATTGTCAATCTTCCCTCTAGAACAACATTTGGCCCCACAACAGTATTTGCACCAATTCGTACATCTGGTCCGACAACACATCCAGGGCCGATAATTACGCCATTAGCAAGATCAGCCAGAGAAGATACATCAGCCAAGGGATGAACCTTAACTTCTTTTGGACCTGAATAATCTTTGTTTTCTATCATAACTATTAAATTAATTAATTAATGAGAACATCAAATCACCTGAACAAACAAGCTGGTCATCTACTTTTGCCTCACCAAAGATCTTCCCAAAACGTTTTCTTTTAATACTTATGAGCTCACAACTTATTCTAAGTTGATCTCCTGGAACAACTGGGCGTCTAAAGCGAACTCCATCTATACCTGCAAAAACAAAAAGTCCCTCAGGTATATCATCAAGACCCTTAACAACAAGTCCCCCGACTTGTGCCATTGCTTCAACAATCAAAACGCCTGGCATCAATGGCCTATCCGGGAAATGGCCTTGAAAGTGAGGTTCATTAAGAGTTACATTCTTTATCCCAAGAGCTTTTTTACCTGGCTCATATTCCACAACTCGATCGACTAACGCAAAAGGATAGCGGTGAGGCAAAAGGCCAAGAATTTGTTCACTAGTCAGTGCACACGATTGAGATAATGAATCAGTCAAGAGAAATTACTCCGAAGAACAACTTTTTAAAATAGCCTCAGCAAACTCAGCATGTAGAGCATGAGATCCCCTATACACCAAAACCTGGGCTTTAGGCAAACCAACCAAAGCTAGATCGCCTATTAAGTCCAAAAGTTTATGTCGCACAGGTTCATCTTTAAATCTCAAAGGAGGATTAACCCAAGACTTACCATTACAAACTAAGGCATTCTCAAGAGCACCTCCTTTAATTAAGCCAGCTTTTTTTAACTCATCGACTTGATCAACAAAACCGAAAGTTCTTGCTGGGGCAATTTCTCTAATGAAATTATCTGGATTTAACTCTATAGAAAATATCTGCCTACCTATTGCTTCATAAGAGAAGTCAATAATCCCAACTAATTTAAATCGTTCCGAAGGCACCGCATTAATAAGGCTTTGCCCTCTATTAATAAAAATAGGTTCTCTTAAAGTTGGAGAAGGTTTTCTTGGTGTCTTAGCACGTACGATTCCAGCATCTTTAATAGCCTCAACCCAACACTTAGAAGATCCGTCTAAAAGTGGAATTTCGTCTCCAGTAACTTCGATTTGCACATGTGTTAAACCGCAGCCTGCAAATGCTGCGAGAAGATGCTCTACAGTTGAAAGACGATGCTTTCCTAATTCAAAAGTTGTACATAGAGGGGAGTAACGAATTTGACTTAGATTTAACGTGACAGGTGAATCCTGATGATTCACTAAACGAACATGAAAACCTTCAAAATCTGACGGCTTAATACATACTTCAGATTCTTCTCCACTATGCAGTCCAACCCCTTTGCGAGAAAAAGGCTTTGCAAGTGTCCAGGACTCTTCATAATCAGCTGGCCAAAAATCCACTAGAATTTCCAACCAACTCCAAGGTTATATCTCCAATCATCGCCAAAATCCTTACTAGCTGCCTCCAAGCGAATTGGTCCTACCGGTGTATTTACAACAACCCCCGTACCTAGAGAGAACCCAGAGCCAGGCTTATCAAGAAGTTCTCCAGGTTTACCAGGAACACTCGATTGAGACCCAAAATCACTTCCTGCATCAACAAAAAGAGCCCCTGAAACTATTCTCCAAATTGGGTAGCGATATTCAACAGAAACTTCTCCAAAACTTTTAGCAACCGCCAAATCACAATTGCTCCAACCCCGAATAGAACTAGTTCCACCTAAGCAAAAAGATTCATATGGAGGCAAATTGCCCATTATTGTTCCAGTTTTTGCTTGAATACCAATGGTCTGAGGGCAATTAAATTTTTCGCCACGTTTAGGTCTGCAACCTTTGTGTACTTTCAAAAAATTGACAGGTATGAAATATGAATAACCAATCCTGGACCTATTAAAAGTCGGAGAGTTTTCTCCTAATGAAACATATTGTTCAGAAGTAACTGTAAAGAAATTACCTGAAGTTGGATTCCTAGGATTATTTAAATTGTTGTAACTAGAACCTACTTTGAAACTAATAAGAGTATTCTCTTCCGCACAATTAAAAGCTACACAAATAACACTGTCTTTAGGCGCCGCATCATTGGATAAGTCTTTACTTGGAACCCCATAAGGTCTCTTATTCCCCGCATAATCTATAGGCCTAACTTTCTGCAAATTCATTCCAACAAGAAGGCTCCAAGGTGTCCTTTTAAAAGGATCTCCACCATTCATTGGACGAGCAAAGGAGAAGGCACCTCCTGTTCTTTCAAGAACAATAGAATCACCTTCATAGTCAAACCAACTAACATCGGACTTGGCCGATTTAGCAAGATCAACTGATGAATATGCAATCCCTGTAGGAGTAGTGGAAGCTATATGATAAGCATTAGTATAAGAATTTGAAGGTTCATATCTTTCACTTATTCCTTTTATATGACCACCACTTTGACTTCTTAATTCAGTAGGAACTTCCCTACTAATAAATACTGAAGTTCTTAATGAAGTTCTGAATTTATCACCTCTTATCCAAGGATCACTTAAAGATAAGTTAACTAATCCTCCATATTCACCATAACTCATATTGAAATTTGCTTTCCAAGATCTGCCTAAAAAGTTAGATTCCTGCAGACCTCCCTGACCAAAAACACCTTGTGATCCACTATATCCAATACCACCAGTAAGGGTACCTGTTCTTTGCTCAGTTACCCCCAAAACTATAAAAACATTTCCAGGCTTATCCTTTGAAGGTTTTAAAGTTACTTTTAAATCGTTAAAAAGAGATGTTGCATATAATCTTTTTATATCCTTTTCTAATTTCTTTCTATTAAAAATATCCCCTGGTTTCGTTGAAATCTCTCTTTCGATTACCCAAGTCTTTGTCTTGCCTTTCACCTGTCTTCCATCTTCAAATTCAGTTTCTCCTTCTTCATTAATAAATACTATTTCGATACCTTCAACCTTGCCTTCTTGAACAGTTAGTTCAACAATGCCTTCAGGAGAAATTCTATTAGGGCCAATTACTCTGGCAAGGGAATATCCTTGATCTAAATACCAATTCTTAATTTCTTTAATTCTAAGTTGTAGAATATTTAAATTTAGTGTTTTTCCATAATCAAACTTAAAAATTTTCTCAATATTGCTTAAGTTGAGCTTTGAATTATTTGGTAAAATATTTATTCCTTTAAGTAAGGGATTAGGTTGAACTGAAACAACCAAACCAATTCCCAAAGAAAGTTCTTTGGGATCTATAGTTACTCCTGAAAACCACCCAGTTGCATATATAGCATCTAAGTCTCTTTTAACTTCTTCTCTTGTTACTTTATTCCCTGGTCTGATTGTCATCGCATCATATGCGGCATATTGCAATCGCTTCTGATCAGGATGTCCTTCTAATCCATCAATACGAACTTCAGAAATTAAAAAAAGCGTATCTTTTGTTTCCTGAGCTACCTTATTAGCTATTTGATCCAGTTTTTTTAATGAAGGGTTTTGAAAAATAAAATTTTGCCTAAGGAAATCATTATTATTTTGTTTATCTTCAATAACTTCAGCAAAATTTCTTTCTAAGCCTTTAAGGGATACGATGCTTTCCTTCCTAGCAGACTTTGAAGAAGCAGCTGATGCTATCAAAGGCAGAACTAGAGCTAGCCCATATGCTCCTTTGAGAATGAATCCAGATGGATTTTTTTTTAAAATATTTGCCATAAAACTATATTAGTTATGCTAAAAATTTTTCAACAGTCGCTAACTGCATTTGAAGGTTTACCAGAAGCCCCTTGTATACGTTTAAGGATCTCCTCATAACCTTCTACAACGCCACCAAGGTTTTTACGGAATCGATCTTTATCAAGGATACGCTTTTCTGGGTCATTTAAGCGTTGATCCCAAAGCCTACAAGTATCAGGACTAATTTCGTCAGCCACTAGTATTTTCCCTGAATTATTAAAGCCCATTTCCAATTTAAAATCCACAAGCGTAAGATCTATTGTTTGAAAAAACTCTAATAGAATACTATTAACTTTACGAGCAATTTCCTCAATTTCTTCTCTCTGTCTATCTGTAATCAACCCAAGTAATTTTAACCTTGCCTCAGTTAACAAAGGATCTCCCAAATTGTCATCCTTATAGTAAATATCTAACAATGGAGGGTCTAATTCTTTTTCTGAAACGATAGGTGTTTGTTTACATAATGAACCAGTTGCAATATTTCTAATAACTATCTCTAAAGGTATGACGTCAATTTTCTGTCCAACCATCGAATTATTTCCTGCAAGTCCAAGGTAATGGGTAGAAACATTATTTTTCTCTAAGCACTCAAAAATATGTGCAGAGATTTGGCAATTGAGAACACCCTTGCCCTGCAGAATCGAATGCTTTAATGCATTAAAAGCTGTTGCATCATCTTTAAACTCCAATACAACCTGTTCTGGATGATCAGTTTGAAAAATCCTTTTAGCCTTCCCTTCATATAAAAGAGGGCCTTGATGTACTTTCATATGGACCCTTGAAAAATCATTCAATAGCAAACTACATCAAGTAAAAGATGAAGGTGCACCATAATCAAAAAAATAGGAAAATAGATGCTAAATCAAAATAAATCTCTTATTAAAGAAAGTAATTCAACACAATTGAAGAAAGGTTTTCTCTTTACTTCAGCCTTCTAAAGCCTTCAAAAGCATTTCAAAATCTCCAAATGTCAATTCCAAACAAATCAGATCACGTCCGACCTACCATCAAAAATATTTTAGTTATAGGTCGGGGAGGAAGAGAAAATGCCTTGGCGTGGGGACTGAGCAAATCTAAAGGGGTCGAAAAAGTTCTTGTTGCGCCTGGGAATGGCGGAACAGAATCTATTGCCAATTGTCTCTGTCTAGACGTAGCAGAAACAAATGTCGAAGCAATTAATCAAAATTGCAAATTACACGATATCGATTTGGTTGTAATTGGAGCAGAAGGTCCCTTATCAGAAGGGTTAGCTGATAAATTACGACAAAAAGGAATAATAGTTTTTGGGCCAGGAAAAGATGGAGCTCAATTAGAAGCAAGCAAAGAATGGGCCAAAAAGCTCATGAATGAAGAAGGGATTCCAACAGCAAAACACTGGGCAGTAAAAAACACCGAAGAAGCAATTGCAATTATCGAAAAATTCAATACACCCTTAGTCGTAAAAGTTGATGGACTTGCAGGGGGCAAAGGTGTAGCTATTCCAGAAAATATTGATAGCACAATTAAGGCAGTTGAAGATGCATTCCTAGGGAAATTCGGAATCGCTGGAGAAAGAGTTATTTTAGAAGAAATGCTTTCAGGTCCTGAAGTTTCTATTTTTGCACTTTGTGATGGTAATGAAATGGTTATTTTACCTCCTGCTCAAGATCACAAAAGATTAAAAGAAGGTGATCAAGGTCCAAATACAGGGGGAATGGGAGCATATGCTCCTGCACCACTAATTGATGATAATGAATTACAGAAAATAAAAGATTTGATACTGATTCCGACTTTAAAAGGGTTAAAAAATAGAGGAATAGATTATAGAGGAGTTATATATGCAGGTTTAATGCTTACAAATGAAGGGCCTAAAGTAATTGAATTTAACTGTAGATTTGGCGACCCTGAGTGCCAAACACTAATTCCTCTATTAGGAATCGAACTAGCTGAAGTACTTCAGGCATGTGCACTTGGTCAATTAAAAAACAGCCCAAAACTATCTATAAGGAAAGAATGTAGTGCTTGTGTCGTTGCAGCAGCTGAAGGATATCCAGAAGCACCTCGAAAAGGAGATTCAATAAAAATCAATTTAGAACTAGATCCAAATATATCGATTCAACTTTTTCATGCAGGTACAGAAAGGAATAAAAGCAATCAACTCTTAACATCTGGAGGTAGAGTATTTTCTTTAGTTACACAAGGTGCGAGTTTTGATCAGGCCTTTGCAATTGCCTACGAAAGCATGAAAAAGATTGAATTCAAAGGAATCAATTACAGAAGGGATATTGGCTATCAAGTTCGCAAAACAATTTCTCTTGAATCTGACTAAATTAATGTCAACAGCCGAAGGACAAGACGTCTCAAATTCAATAATGCCAAACGGTGAATCTCCTACTCCAAATGAAACTAATTGGTGGGAAGCCTTGAGATTGTGGTGGGCAGGTTTCAATCTCAGATCAAAACTATTAGCAATAGCGACTCTTGGCGTAAGTTTCATAATGACCCTAATTACGTTCTTCGCATTAAATAGCATCCAAAGAGATGCAGGTCTCAACGACACTCGCTATGCAAGAGATCTAGGGCTACTTCTTTCAGGGAATGTGACAGAGCTGGTAGCAAAAGGGCAAGATAGAGAACTTTTTAATGTTGCTGAAAAATTTTGGCGTTCCAGCCGAAACTTACGTTATATTTTTTTCACAAATCCCGAAGGAATTGTCAATCTAGGAATACCTGTCAGTGCAACTCCATCAGATATTGATAGCGATCTTCAATTAACAAGGAAATTACAAATTCCAGCAGAATTAAAAAAGCGACCCCAGTTCCCATTAGTAAGACAACACACTACTCCTCAGGGACAAGTTACCGACGTCTTCGTTCCAATGATTTGGAAAGGTGAATATATAGGCACTCTTGCTCTTGGAGTCACTCCAAACAAAAATGCTCTAGAAAGCGCTGCTTTAACAAGAGAGATTACTGTAGCTGTATTTATTTCAATATGGGTTTTAGTGATCATTGGAGCTGTGTTCAATGCTTTAACAATTACAAGGCCTGTAAGAGAATTATTAAAAGGAGTCAGAGAAATAGCTAGAGGAAATTTTAAATCAAGAATTTCTCTACCTATTAGTGGGGATCTCGGAGAATTGCTTAATGGCTTTAACGCTATGGCCTCACAATTAGAGGAATATGATAATGCAAATATAGAAGAACTAAGAGCAGCTCAGGTTAAGCAACAGTCATTGATCGCCACCATGGCTGATGGGGCAATTTTACTTGATGAAAATGGCAAGATTGTATTAGTAAATCAAACAGCCAGGCGTTTATTTCGTTGGGAGGCTCGTGATCTTGAAGGTCAAGACCTTCTGAATCTGTTACCAGAAATAATTGCCAATGATCTTCATGCACCTGTCACCTCTCTTCTAGGAAATATTGAAGACACTGATGACTTAAGATGCACTCTTGAAGAACCTCCTCGAACATTTCGGATAGTACTCCAATCAGTAAGAGACTCAAGTGGGGAAGCCTTAAAAGGAATTGCAATTACAATCCAAGATTTAACCAGAGAAGTAGAACTTAATGCAGCTCAAAGACGATTTATTAGTAATGTCTCGCATGAACTTCGTACTCCATTATTTAATATCAAAAGCTATGTTGAGACCTTGCATGATTTAGGAGATGAACTATCCAACAAAGAGCAAAAAGAATTCCTAGGAATTGCAAATTCCGAAACAGATAGACTCACTCGTCTCGTAAATGATGTTTTAGATCTATCCAAGCTTGAATCTAGTAATACAGTTAAATTCGAATCAATTGATATAGTTCCAGCAATTGAACAAACAATGCGTAATTATAGACTGAATGCTGATGAAAAAAATGTTGAGATTCTTCTAGATCTAAATGAAAGTCTCCCTTTGATTAGAGGTAACTGGGATCTACTCCTCCAAGTGTTAGATAACTTAGTAGGCAATAGCTTAAAATTCAATAGAAATGGAGGGTTAATCTCAATCAAAGCTTATCCATGGCCAGATACCTGCTCAAATTTTCCTGCGAATTCAAAAACCGAAGCGCCTCATTGCCAATTAATCTCTCCATTACCAAGCTTACGTATTGAAATAGCAGATACTGGTTGTGGAATCTCAAGTGTAGATCAACAAAGAATTTTTGAACGTTTCTTCAGAGTCGAAAATGCTGTTCATACTGAAACTGGGACTGGACTTGGCTTATCCATTGTTAGAGGCATTATCGAAAAACTCGGGGGGAAAATATCCATGGCAAGTGAATCTGGAATAGGGACAATCTTTTGGTTTGAACTCCCATTAAAAGAATCAGATGAAGAAGAACTGTTCCTAAAATCAGAGAAGCAAAGTAGAGACTGGGATATGGGCCTCGAGTCGAATACAATCAAAACCACCTAAATGGGAAGTTTATTGCTTTTCAATATTTTTAAACACCCCGGGAAGTTGATCATCTGAAATGATCCGATGAGGTGCCCCACTAAAAATTTGTTCAAAGTTAGAGAATGAGTCTTTTATTTGCGGACCTTCTTTAGTAATCAAGAATTCTCTAATTCTTTTATCATGCCATGAACCACGCATTTTAAAAACATTAACGGCTCTAGCCATTTCACCTCTGATTTCAACATATTGAAGTAGCAAGATCGTATCGGTAATAGTTGATATATGAGAATCTGTAATTGAATGACTACCCATAAATTCCTCAGCAGTATTTGTAAAAAATCCTGCTATTTCTTCCTGCTTTGCATAACCAGTGATGCCTATTACAAATTGCCTAAAGGCATTAAGACTTACTCCTCTTGCCAATGCAGATAATGAATCAATTGCCATTCGAGAAGGTTTAAAACTTGTAATTTCTGTCTTAATTATTTGCAAATGATCCTCAAGGCCGGTGGACTCAGGATATGCACAAATAATTTTCAAGAGACCGTCCTCTTCCATTTTCTCAAAATCAATGCCCCAACTTGTTGCATTCCTAAGCAATTGAGCACGAGACTCTTCATAAGCGAAAAGAATTGCACGCTCTTGATTTAAATAAGCATCTTCAACAAATTTAGAAACAAGCATTGTCTTACCCGTACCTGTTGCACCTGTTGCAAGAATGATTGAATCCTGGAAATATCCTCCCCCACACATCTCGTCCAAAGCTGGAACACCAGAACTTATACGAACATTTGATGAACGCTGCGTTAATCTCATAGCACCCAATGGGAAAACACTTATACCTTGCGCCCCCATAGTGAAAGGAAACTCTCCTTTCATATGAGTAGTCCCTCTTAATTTTAAAATCTCGACAGTTCTTCGACGTCTTTCAGATTCAAGAACGTTTCTTAGAATTACAACATTATCCGAAACAAACTCTTCTACTCCATAACGCGCTATAGGACCATACTCTTCTACTCTTTCTGTAGTCATTACAGTTGTAACACCTATATCTTTGAGTCGAGCTATTAAACGAAAAATCTCTCTTCTCACTACATAAATAGCATCATATTGCTGAAAAACAGCTGTCATTGAATCTATGGCAACGCGTTTGGCTTTATATTTTCTAATCGCATAACTAATTCTTTCAATAAGACCAGACAAATCAAAACTACCTGCTACATCTTGTCCATCAGGATCTGGGGATGCATCAAGAATGAACAATTTATCTTGATCAATAAGATCTTGAAGGTTCCATCCAAAACTTTCAGCATTATTAATAATGTCTTGAGGTGACTCTTCGAAAGTTACAAATATTCCTGGCTCATCGAAATGACAAATTCCATGAAATAAGTATTGAAGAGAAAAAACCGTTTTTCCAGTCCCAGAAGTGCCACTTACCAAAGTACTCCTAGCGCTTGGTAATCCTCCATGACAAACATCATCAAAACCTTCAATCCCTGTTGGCAACTTCTGTAATTTCATATTTACTGGGGACTTTGCGCTGGAAAATTGCATAAGATATAAATCCTAAAAGAACGTTAGAGGAAAATCTTGTATAGGTATGAGGATCTCAGGTAGCCTTAAGAATCTCCTAAAGTCATGTCCTCATCTCCCGATGCTTCTAAAGAAGTATATTCTCCTTCCTTTAGTTCCTCATAAAGCAAATCAAGGCCTATCAAAACTCTCTCTCTATCTGACAAATCTCCAATAATTCTCCGAACAGGAGGAGGTAAGATCTTCGCCAATGTTGGTGTGGCAAGTATTTTATCTTCTTCAGCTAATTGAGGGTTTTTCAAAACATCAATAACTTTTAAAGCATAAACACCAGAAAACTCTGTCTCAAGGATTTCCTTAAGCGTTTTCAGCGCTCTCATTGAATTAGGTGTATTCCCAGCAACATAGAGCTTTAGGATATAAGTCTTTCTGGGAGTCATAAAACCTCCTGAGTAATTTTCCGTGTTAATTAGATCTTGACTAAATTGTCCTCAAAAAGCGAAGATATTTGTTTGTCTTTCGATTACGATTCAGGCTTAATCGTATTTATCAAATTCTGATCTGCAAATCAGTACATAATATTTACGAGCCTGAGCGTGTCTTAAAAATCAATGTCTTCAAAATCATCTGCTTCAAAAGAGCAACAAAAATCTTCGGAATACGCAATCGTAGAGACCTCTGGTACACAATTTTGGCTAGAAGCTAATAGATATTATGATTTAGACAGAATTAATGCTGATGTAGATCAAACACTAACTCTAGATAAAATCCTTCTATTAAGTAACAGCAAGGGTGTAACAATAGGTCAGCCTTACATCAAGAATGCCTCTGTAACACTAAAAGTAATGGCACATCGCAGAGGGCCGAAAATATTGGTCTATAAAATGCGTCCAAAGAAAAAAACTCGCAGAAAAAACGGACACAGGCAAGAGCTAACTAGGGTTATGGTTGAATCAATTTCTATAGGTTCCAAAACAGCAGAAACAAAAGAAAAAAGTGTGAAGACAACAAAAACCCCTTCAAAACTAAAAAAGAAAGATGAAGTTCAAGCTTCTACCCCCTCTAAAGTCAACAAAGAAGTAAAATAGAATCAAATAAATGTCAAATCTTCTTTCCAACTAAAAAATGGCACATAAAAAAGGAACCGGTTCTACAAGAAATGGTCGCGACTCTAATTCCAAAAGGCTTGGAGTAAAAGCCTATGGAGGGCAACAAGTAACTGCTGGATCAATACTAATCCGTCAAAGAGGTACATCTATTATTCCTGGAGTCAATGTAGGGAAAGGAAAAGACGATACGCTTTTCGCCTTAACAGATGGTGTTGTAGGTTTTGAAAGTATTAAACGCAATCTTCGCAACAGAAAAAGGATTCATATTTCTACTATCTAAAAAACTAATTTAAATAGACTTATAATTATAATTTCTTCAACGGTTTATAAGCACGTGTGGTAATAAGGAAAGGATGGAAAATCTCAATAAAATTAGTTTGTAGCGTATAAAAAAAATTTCTAATCATTTCAGGATCGTCAAAGTGAAAAGGATATTCACCTTTGTTACCTTTAAAAAAATACCAATTCATTAATGCAGTTGCATCATCAGATAGGCGATCAAAAAAAGTTAGTAATTGATTAGAAGGCTCAGGCAGATGCTCCAGAACATCAAGACAAACTAAAGTATCAAATTGAACATCTCCCGTACTATTTAAATCTCTATGGACTGAAATATTATCTTGTAATCCAAGTGATTTAGCTCTAGAACTTACAAAATCTCGATTTTCTGGGTTTAAATCCACGAACCAAACATGCTCCACATCAGATAAAGAAGCCACTGCGAGTGCATGAGTGCCAATACCACCCCCAAAGTCCAAAACATTTCCCTTCGCAAACATCTCTTGAAGACGAAGAGTATCTGCTATGTAATTAGAGCTATTCAAATGCCATGCAGCTAAATCTATTAAATGAGCTGCTCCGACTTTGTTCTCATAAAAATCTAAAGCATCTTCAGGTTGAAAGGATCCAGGATGTAATGCGGCCAAATCATCTATTCCATTGGGTAGTTTGCTCTCCAATTCAACTAAAGATATTTCAAGAAACTCTGCTAAATGAGTTTTCAGTTCAAAACCTGTTTCCAAAAACTCCTTTACTCCAAGAAGAGACTTATTCATTGCGATATTTTTTATAAAAAAATTAAGGACTACCCCTATAGTTTTAAATGGGGTTTTTAATAAATTTATTTTAATAGATTGCAAAGTAAACTTATAAAATGAAAAATCCTTTCGGTTTTTTAATAATTGACAAGCCAGCTGGCGTCACTTCACATGACTGTGTAAATATAATTCGAAAAGTCTATAAAACTAAACGAGTAGGTCATGGTGGAACACTCGATCCTGCAGTAACTGGAGTATTACCAATAGCTATTGGCAATGCAACGCGACTCTTTCAATATCTCCCTAGCACTAAAACATATAACGCAATTATTCAATTAGGAAAACAAACCTCTACCGACGACATTCATGGGGAAATAATCTCAGAGAAAGAATGGCCCATTTTAGAAGAAATATCTATTAATAATTTTCTTAATCAGTTTAGAGGACCTATAGAACAAGAACCCCCAATAATTTCCAGTATCCATTTCCAAGGAGAACGAGCCTATAAAAGAGCACGAAAAGGAGAAAGCTTTAAGCTCCCTAGTCGAAAGGTCACTATTTACGACTTAGAATTTTGCAATTGGAATCAAGATACTGGTCGACTAAAATTAAAAATAGATTGTTCCTCAGGTACATATATTCGTGCATTAGCAAGAGATCTAGGTCAAGTATTGAATTGTGGTGGATGCCTGCTTGAACTACGACGAATCCAGTCACAAGGCTTTAAAGAGAATCAAGCAATATCATTACCATACGCCAAGGATGATGACAAGAAAATACCTAAGTTACTAAATCCACTAGAAGCTCTTGAACATATGTCTCAGGTAAAAATCATGACAGAAAAAGACCTCGATCGTTGGAGGAGGGGCCAACAATTAAACATCGACAATGATCTTAGTTATCAAAAAAATCAGAGCAATGATATTTCAAATCAGTATTTAGTGGTAATCGATAATAAAAATGTCATTGCAGGTATTGGAGAGAAATCTATTCCAAATAAAATAAAGCCTAAAATAGTTTTCAATGCCTACTAGCAACAATAGATTTTCTACAAACAATCTCTCAAATAAAATAATCCAAGAGAATTAATAAGGATGTATTTTTATACCTGAATAATAATGATGCAATATTTGCCGAAAGTTTGCTCCTTTCTTCGCTAACCCATGCGCCCCCCATTGACTCATACCAACACCATGTCCGGCACCGAAACCAGTTGCCAATAAAAAATACTCTTGCGAACTTTTTTGCGCCTGGGGACTTTTTGTTAAATAACTTCTCTGTGCAATCAATCTACTTACCGGTTGAGAGAACATTGAATAAGGAAGCATTGCAAGTTTAACCCTTGTACTTTTAAGTCCAAGCCTTGTTCTTAATTCAGGCCCTGTAATAACTAATCGCCCTCTAGGTCCATAAACCAAAATTTTGACGATTCTTCCAGTCTTACTAGTTTTTATAACCCGAATATTATTTAAGCCTCCAATTTCATGAAACAATTTCGACAATTCAGCTGGCCGATATTTCATATGCCAACGGTATTTAGGGCCATGATGGTCATAATCAGGGACACTAACCAAATATGGAAGTTGATATTTCCATACAGAACCACTTGACTCAGTTCGACCGCCCGAGCTGCTATGAAAAACAGCACTAATAAGTTTTCCTTGATGGCGAAGCACTAAAGATCTCGTACTATTCACAGCATTTTTAGTACTTTGTGTTTCAGATTCAATTCCCAAATAAACTTGGCTGGATTCAGACGAATTGATATCAAAAGTACCTTTAGAACCTAATCGCTTTAAAGCATATGTTCTTGACGCAATAGCCTGTGCTCTAAGAGCAGCCATGGGCCAATCTTTTGGCATTTCACTTCCAACCACACTCATCAAATACCTTTCCACTCCCAAATGATTGACCACAATCAATCTCTTTTCTTTTATCCCTACTCTTAATTCACCTCGATACCTCCTTGTACCAAGCCATATTCCACGAGGGTCAAAACTTCTCACTCTTATTAAAGAGTCAGAGGGAGAAGATGACCATTGATTAGATTGTTTATCTGTAGACCAAAAAAGTCGACCATCTTTTATTTTTAAATTTAAAAAGAAAACTTTTTTTTCTTTAGATGTAATGCCCTGAACCAAGAGAGGAGTATCACTATCAGCTCTAAGACGAAATTCTCTTGAATTGTTTATCAATACTCGCATTACAGGTTCTTGTTTAACTAATGCTGAAACTTCTGGGCAACTCAAAACTATAGAAAGCCCTAATGCACACCCCCATATATTTCTAGACGGTTGTCCCAAAATAATAAATTCAAAATACAAATATAATTTTGACTAGAAGACAGTTCATCCACCAGTAGTCAAAATTATATTTGTAAGCATAATTTCAAACAATTCAGAACTTGCAGGTAACTTTTTTAGGAACAAGCTCAGGGGTACCTACTCGAAATCGTAATGTTTCGGCAATGGTTCTTCGCATTCCTCAGCACTCTGAATTATGGCTTTTTGACTGTGGAGAAGGAACTCAACATCAATTTCTCCGGAGTGAACTTCGTATTTCCCAATTAAAAAAAATATTCATCACACATATGCATGGTGATCATATTTTTGGGCTTCCAGGGCTTCTCGCAAGCCTGGGGCTTTCTGGTAACAGCTCAGGTGTAGATATTTTTGGGCCTTCGCCTTTAAGAGAATATCTTCACGGGGTTTTCAGGAGTAGTTCTAGCAAAGTTTCTTATCCTCTTGGAATCAATCCTGTTGAAGAAGCTGCCCATAACCGAAAAGTATTGGTAGATGAGGACGACCTTCTAGTCCGCTGTATTCCTTTGAAGCATAGGGTTCCAGCTTATGCCTATAGGGTTGACCAAAAACCAAAGCCTGGTCGATTTAATCTTGAACTAGCAAAAGAACTCAATATTCCTGCTGGGCCAATATATTCAGCCTTACATCGAGGAGAAACAATCAAATTGGAAGATGGGCGCATTTTTCATGGAAAAGACTTCACTGGTCCTCCCAGACCTGGAGCTAGCATGGTTTATTGCACTGATACCGTATTTTCCGAAGAAGCAATAGAGCTTGCCAATGAAGTCGATCTTCTTATCCATGAAGCAACTTTTTCCCACAAAGATTCTGAAATGGCCTACCAAAGAGCTCATTCAACAAGCACAATGGCTGCCCAAATCGCATTAGAAGCAAATGTTGGGCAGCTTGTACTTACTCATTTGAGCCCAAGATATGCTCCAAACAACGAAATTACACCAACTGATCTACTTAATGAAGCAAAGGCAATTTTCCCAAACACCCTCCTAGCAAAAGACTTTTTGCAATTAGAGGTAAAAACACGCTGCAACAGTTCGTGATCCCTTGTCCTTGGGGATACCGCCCCGTGAAACAATGGTTGCGTTTGGTGCTTCCGTCAACCGCTGGCGTTTTAAATGGCCTCTCTTTTTTCTTCCTTAAAAAGGTCTCTTACAAGACTATTAATCTTGTTACCAGTCGTACTGGGACTATTAATTAGTCCAATTTCTGCAAATGCTCTATATCCCAGTGATCCATCATCTGTAGATACCCTCGACACAAGTCTCCATGGTCAAAACCTTCAAAACACTGAGTACGTTAAATACGATCTCTCAGGGAAGGATTTAGGCGATGCAGATTTCACTGGATCTTATTTCTCTGTATCCAGTCTCAAAAATGCAGATTTAAGTGGAGCAAACTTAACTAACGTTATTGCTTACGCTTCTCGCTTTGATAATGCAGACCTTTCCAATGCAAACTTCACAGGAGCTGAGCTTCTGAAAAGTATCTTTGATGGTGCCACTATTGATGGGGCCGATTTCACTGATGCTGTTCTAGATAAGCCTCAACAAAAGTCTCTATGTGATCGAGCAAGCGGCAAAACAGCCGAATCACTTCAATGTGGTGCCATCAGCAATGGATATGTTCCTGCTTCTGAAGGCCAAAACTCATTCAACCCCGGTAGAGGCTAAAAGTTTTTTCTCTATCGATCCTTCAAAATAAAAAGGGGCCTTTATGGCCCCTTTTTATTTTGATTTGCCCCAAAAGGGGTTTTAATCCTTTTTGCTTAGTACTAAGAAATTCTCTTACTTAGTAATCAGGAAGAAAGCTGCGGATGCCGCTCCAACAACAAAAACAGGTAATCCAACAAGCAAGTGTGCTGTACCGAATCCAACTCCTTTGGATCTCATAATGAAATAGCCAACACCTGCTGCACCTGCTGCAAGTGGGATTGCAGCAGATGAAGCAGCGGCAACAGCGTGATAATCGAAATTCATGCCTAATAAATTTTTAATAACAGAGTATCGGGTTAATCGGATAAAAACGAAAGTGACATTTCTTTTAACGCTGCAAATCTTAATCTCAAAAAATTTGAAAATTTAAATTTCTGTAGTTTTAAAGAAACTCTCTCAAATCTCTTGATTAATAGTGCTCACACGAAAGAACACTAAATCAGTCAAAAGGACTAAGGTTTGTAGCTTCCCTAGATCGAGGATGCCGGCTATACCACCATTCCTGCATAACTGATTCAAATTTATTTGGGAATATAGTCAAAACACTTTGAATAGACCTTGAACCTGGTTGGAAGATCTCAACAGAATAAGAAGGACATTTACGTGCAGCAATATCAGGTACAAAACGATTACCTATGCGCCTCCAACTTGGCTCTTTACTTTTCCAAGCCAAGCGGCAACAAGGCCAAGGTAATTCCTCTCGATCATAAAGTCTGCAGCAAGGTCCTATAACACGAAAACTGTATTGGCCACCCATACTCATATGAATACTTCCATGAGGTAAAAGAGCTTTTATATTGTTCTCAAACATAAAACAAAGTTAAAACTGCAAAAAATGGGATAAACCCATCTTCGTTTTTTTAAGAAGTTATTTAAAGGTGGCGAAGAGAATCAACTTTTGCAACCTAGAAAATCCATTTGTAAAAGAAAGTAATTGGATTTAATACAACTCTGTCTCTGAATGAGTTGAAATAATGCAATCTGATGTGGGATAAGCCACACACATCAAAATAAATCCTTTCTCCAATTCTTCTTCGTCCAAAAAGCTTTGATCAGGCTGACTTACTGTCCCAGATAAAATTTTAGCGGCACAGGTCGAGCAAGCCCCTGCTTTACAAGAGTATGGAAGATCAATACCTTCTTCTTGAATTGCATCAAGTATGTACTTGTCATCGGGAATTTGAAGAGTCCTCTCTAGTCCCTCCTCCTCATTTAATACTGTGACTGTGTAGGAAGCCATTATTCAATAGCAAGGATCACAAGGCATTTGATTGAGTCATAACAAATTTTCAAAAATTACTTCTCTTGATAAGACTAAGAGTGGGGGAAAGCAAACTCATTTAAATATTATTAGGGAAAACTTTTTATTCAAATTCTATGAATCTCTATTAAACTCCAATTGCTCTTATCTGAGGAAGTAGAAATTTTCCATCCATGCTCTGCAAGAACTAAAGAAAGGTCTTCAATCTGATCGACCAAGATTCCACTTAATAAAGCTCGACCATCCAATTTCAAAATATCATCAAACCCAGGAACAAGTTCCTTAATCACAGGGGCAAGAATATTGCACAGCAGTAAATCAAACAACTCTCCTTTTAATTGTTTAGAAAGAATTTCTATAGATCCTTTAGAAACTACAAGAGAGTCATCAGCAAAATCATTAAGTTCATAATTTTTCTTCGTAGAACTAATAGCAAGAGAGTCAATATCAACAGCAAGAATTTTCTTGGCACCCAAGCGGAGGGCAGTTAAGCCTAAAATTCCACTTCCACATCCAAGATCAGCAACGCTGAGACCTATAGGTGGATCTTTTTCTAATGCCTCTAAACATAAACGTGTCGAGGGATGAGTTCCAGTTCCAAATGCACTCCCTGGATCAATTCGAATAATCTTTCGTTTTAAATGATTCTTAGGAGTCTCAAGCCAAGCAGGCAAAATTAACAAATTATTCCCTACAGGGTCTGGCTTCCAATGTTTTTTCCATGAAATACTCCAATCCTCTTCATGAACTTTTTGCCATATCGGAGATGAAAGAGTTAATCCAAAAACTTTTGCCAACGGCAACAAAGAATTGTTCAACTCTATTTGATCTTTATTTGACCAATCTGATGAATGTAACCATATAGAGATCTTTTTTAAGGAAGGTTTATCAGGAGAGAACTCAATCGCAAAACTTTGTATACCTAGAGTTTCCAGCTTCCATAAGAAAGATTCCTCGATTTCAAAAGGAATTTCCAGCTGAAAACACCAAAAAAAAGTTTTCAACTTTTTTTTCACAAGGTCACTGACTTAGCTTCATTGATTCCTTCAATTGAGATAACTGAGCTTAAAAGTTCCGCAGGGATGGGATCATCAATACTTAAGACCATCACAGCTTCGCCACGCACAATACGTCTTCCAACTTGCATAGAAGCTATGTTGATATTATGTTCTCCAAGCAAAGATCCTAGTTTTCCAATAATTCCTGGCATATCGCGATGCTTAGTGAAAAGCATATGGCGACTAGGAGAAACATTGACAGGAAAATCATCAATAATAGTTATTCGCAAATCTCCATCAGCCAAAACAGTTCCATTTACGCGTTGATTTCCACTATCTCCAAATGTAGTTAACTGCAAAGCTCCTCCAGCAAAATCTGGTGTGACTTCCTCTTTCACCTCAACAACATCAATACCACGCCCTTTTGCTTCTAAAGAAGCATTTACATAATTAATTCTGTCCCCCAAAGCACTGGTTAAAATACCCTTTAAAGCAGCAATCACAAGTGGCTGAGAAGGATGCTTAGCAAATTCGCCCTGTAGCCTAACCTCAATTTTTTGGATTTGCCCCCCAGATAGCTGACTAGCAAATAACCCAAGTGTTTCTGCTAATTGCAAGTGAGGTTTAAGACTATCCATAATTTCAGCGCTCAAACCTGGAATATTCACAGCACTTCGAGCAGGAAGGCCTAACAAAACATCGCGAATTTGTTCGGCAACATCAATAGCAACATTTTGCTGAGCTTCAACGGTAGAAGCACCTAAATGAGGAGTAAGGATTAAGCCCTCTTTCACAGATCTAAGCGGCGAATCTTTACTTAAAGGTTCTTGAGCGTAAACATCAAGCGCTGCTCCAGCAATAACACCAGAATTCAGAGCCTTAGCTAAATCAACTTCATTAATAATTCCTCCTCGTGCACAATTCACCAACCTTGATGATGACTTCATAGATGACAACATTTTAAAGTCAACCAAGTTTTCTGTTTCTGGGGTTCTTGGTAAATGAAGAGTGACATAATCAGATTTCTCAAAAAGCTCATTAATATCACTTAATTGGACTTGCATCTGTAACGCTCGCTCAACAGATACAAAAGGGTCAAAACCTAAGACCTGCATCCCCATAGAATTGGCCACTTTTGCGACATGAGACCCTATTTTTCCTAATCCAACAACTCCCAAAACTTTCTTATATAACTCATTCCCAACAAACTTTTTCCTTTGCCATTCCCCTGAAAAGATGCTGGCATGAGCTTGAGGTACATTCCTTGAAAGCGCAAGAAGCATTGCCAAAGCATGCTCTGCTGCGGCAATGGTATTCCCCCCAGGGGAATTGACCACCAATATTCCTTTCTTTGTAGCTGCGGCAACATCAACGTTATCAACACCAACTCCAGCTCTACCAATGATACGAAGCTTATCAGCCACTTCAATGACTTCAGACGAAACCAAGGTCCCAGAACGAATCATCAAAGCATCATATTCATTAATCTTCTTCTTCAAGTCATCAATAGAAAGGCCTATGTGCTTTTCAACCTGGGCAACTTGACTAAGAATGTCTATGCCTGATTGGTCAATTGGGTCAGAAACTAGTACTTTCGTCATTAAAGGCTCATGAGTGCCGCTCTGAACTCTAGTGAGCTAAATGTTGCTTATCAGCTTTCTGATCCTTAGGGTTCAAAATCCAAACAATTGAGGAGAGAATTTGTGCCTATTTGCGTTGTTATCTTCAAAGATGTCCAAGAAGCAAATGAATTGCAGAAAATTCTTAGAGAAACCTCTAGTGGCCCTCTCAAAATTCAATTAATCAAGCCAAGTATGCCTAAAGATGAATTTCAAGCTGAAATAAATTCTGACAACAAAAAAATGATCTCATCGAGAGATGCTATCGATATTCAAAATGTCAAAATACTAAGTCCAAAACTCGCAAAACAAATCCGCCAAAAGACAATGGCCTTCTGGCTAATGCCTTTTGGTTTAATTACAGGTTTATCATTTACAAAGATGACAGGACTCCATACATTTGAAAATTTAGGCTTCCCTTCAATCGTAGAACCATTGATAGGTGGTTTTTTAGGAATGGGTTCGGGGTGGATAGGCAGCTATTTCGCTGCGGGGAGTGTAAATCCAGATTTAAATAATGATGTTGGATATCTTCAGAAACTAAACAAAGAAGGACTTTGGTTATTGATAGTTGAAACTCCCCTAGAAATTGAATTACCTTGGAAAGAAATAAAAGAGTCAAAAAATATTAATATAATGAGCTTAAATGAAATCTAATATAAATAATTTTCCCACTTTATTTCTATTAAATAGGATCATTTAATCTAACAATCCGTGCATATTCCAATCAATGAACTCATTTTAGGTTCTGAGAATCAAGAAAAGTTAAAGCTAATATTACTCAAAGCTGAAGAAGCTTTTTCCACTTGGGAAGCGATATGGTCAAAATTCATGTCAGCTCCTTTAAGAGAAGAAGTATTAGGGAAAATCATAAAATTAGATGATATTCAATATTTCACAAGTGGGGGATATCCTTCGGCTGAACGTCAGAGAATTTGTTTCGCTAGAAATTCGGGAAAAGTCTCTTTAGAAGATATCAATATTCCTATAAAAGGAATTAGGCTTGAAGGTAATTTCTTATTTGAAAGAGCAGAGAAATCAGACTTTAAATACAGTCTAAATAAACTTCAAATACCCAGTGATGAAATTGGCGATATCTTGTTAACTCGAGATCGAGGGGCACAAATACTTTGCACACCAGAGACTTCACGAAAACTAACTGGAAAAAAAATCGTAGTAAGAGGAGTGGAGGTCAATTGCGAAGCATTGGAAATTCATCAATTAAATTTGCCTTCCTCTCGCTTAGCTAAAAAAATTAAATCTGTCGAAGCTTCTACTCGATTAGATGCCATTGCCTCTGCAGGTTTTGGTTTATCAAGATCCAAAATTGTTAAACATATTAAAGAAGGTCGGCTTCGCGTTAACTGGAAAACCATTAAACAGACAAGTATAAAACTTGAGAAAGGGGATAAAATCCACCTCGAGAACAAAGGATCACTTCAAGTGCTAAATATCGAATTTACAAAAAAAGAAAGATGGAGGGTCGAATTACTACGCGAATAATAAAGTTGAAACCCAACCTGCTAGCTTCTATATATTGAAAGCATTAAGCTATTAAGTTGTTAAATGTTTTCTCGGGCGATTAGCTCAGAGGTAGAGCACTACCTTGACACGGTAGGAGTCACTGGTTCGATTCCAGTATCGCCCATCAAATAATTGGAGGGAGTGAAAGAATAAATATTCTTTATCTATCAAATAATTGATGAGCCTTTAACCATTCCAATTCACTTTCTTGCTGTTGCCTTCTTACACCCATACAGTGATCGCAAGAACATGTGTTTATTAGATGTGTTGTATTTATCAAAGCTTTTTCCTTCAAATTTGTAGTCATGGGATAAAGCTAGAGACATAACTAATTAATCAAATCAAAATCAATCTTCTCCCGCCAGTCTTTTAAGCAAGTCTGTCAAAATTCGTCTACATAATGAATCAATCCAAAAATAAACCTCCAAGAAAAACCACTATCATTGTTGGGCTTGGCAAGTCAGGTATTGCGGCGGCGAGACTTCTCCACAAAGAAGGTCAAAAAGTTGTTGTAATAGAAAAAGCCCAAGAAAGAAAGCATAAGGAAATAGCAAAAGAACTAGGGAAGCTTGGAATAGTTGTAGCACTCGGGCAACCATTGAAAATTTCAAGCTTTCAACCCTGGCTGGAAGATCTTTCCGATGTAATTACTAGCCCTTCAATCCCATGGGATCACGAAACTCTTAATGAGTTACGAGATCTAGGGATTCGCGTTCAAGGAGAAATTTCTCTAGCCTGGGAAAGACTCAAACATATTCCTTGGATAGGAATTACAGGAACAAATGGTAAGACGACAGTTACTGAAATGCTTAAACATATTCTTCAAAGAAATCAAATCAATGCCCCTGCAGGAGGGAATGTAGGTAATCCTGCCTGCGAGATTGCTCTTAATACTTTAACCAATCCTGACCGGGAAATAGACTGGTTAATAATGGAACTGAGCAGTTATCAAATAGAATCTGCTTCTCAAATTTCACCTAAAATTGGTCTATGGACTACATTCTCCAAGGATCATCTTGAAAGACATGGGACATTAGAAACTTACTTCAATATAAAAAATTGCCTACTAGAAAAATCTTTAACCACTATATATAATGCTGATGATAAATATTTAATAAGTCAGCAAAAAAAATTAAAGGAAGGAATTTGGGTTAGTGTAAATAAGAATCCTGATTCTAACAATTCAATCAAATATTGGGTAAACAATGAAGGCATGGTTTACGAAAAAAATCAAAAATTATTTCACTCTTCAATTCTAGAAATACCTGGATCACATAATATTCAAAATCTCTTGATGGTCACTGCAGCAGCAAGGGAAATAGGTCTATCTCCTAAAGCAATTGAATATGGATTAAAAGGATTTAAAGGAGTCACTCACAGGCTTGAATATTTAGGTAATATTAATGGCATAAAAGTTTTTAATGATAGTAAAGCGACAAATTACGAAGCTGCGACTGTTGCATTAAAGGCAATATCTGGCACATCAGTATTATTAGCCGGAGGTAAAATAAAAGAAGGGGATGCTTCCGAATGGATCCACCAATTGCATACAAAAATAAGTCAAATATATTTATTTGGGTCAGCCGCAAAAGAGCTTGAAAAGAAAATAATCCAATCAGGATTTAATAAAAATATCTATATATATAACGATCTTAAGGAAGCTTCAATCAATGCTTTTAATATGGCATTAAAAATAAATGCAGCAAATATTTTATTATCTCCAGCATGTGCAAGTTTTGATCAATATAAAGATTTTGAAGAGAGAGGGGATCATTTCAAAGAACTATTCAAATCATTTAAAAATAGAAAATTAAATCTATATAGCAATTCATAGATTGGTCGGTGATCACACCTGCAGAGACACTAGTAAATAATCCTTAACATTGTTAGCTTTAAAACAATCATAGGAGATGAAATGGAGGATTCCAACTATGTTCCCACTTCTATCAGTCATAAGCAACTTAATACTCTTCTCACAAAAGCCAGGAAATCTCATCCCAGCATCGAGCATTCAATAACATCACATCAAAATCTAGAAAAAAAAGAAGAGTTTAAAGAATTAACAGCAAAATGGCAGGAGCTAAGTAATGAAATTCTTTCTCACCTCAGCAAAAAGAAAGAATATATAACAGAAGGGAAGGGGGCCAATTCCCTTATGGCATTAGGTGCAATGGAAGTGCATTTAAATATGGCAATTCAAGCTCTCAAAGCATCACAAAAAGAATAGTAAAATTAAGCGCGCAAAAAATTAGAATAAAGATCACCTTAATTAGTTCTGTAAACTAATTATTCAGTAATTTTTAAACAAATATCTTCTTACAAACTTATTATTAATAATAAGTTTGAAGCAAATAAAAACAGCCAAACAAAACGTTAGGCTATTTAGAAATAAAAATGCCAAAAAAGTTTGGACTCTGAAAACAAAAACTCCTTCACTCTTATGCCCAAAGATGTTGGATCAAAAATACCTTTATTAAATTCACAAGTAGAAAGGGGGGAAGATCTCATTGTCTTTGCGCATCTCTTTGGAGTAATAGGAGATTGGTATATATGTGAGATTTCAGAAGATAGAAAAAGAGCTTTTGGTTACCAACATATTGCTTCAGAGAAAGAATGGGAAATGGGTGAATGGATCAAAAATCAAAGTTCCTGGGGAGAGTTCTCCATAGAAGAATTACAAAAACTACTCAATAATGAGTTCTTAAAAGAAAAAGATATCCGTTTTTTAATTGTTAGAGATGTTCATTGGGAGCCTATCAAATTTTCTAGGCTTGACATAGAAAAAGCTACGTTAAATTACCCTGGCGCTTCAATTTAAAGCTTCTATTGCTATATTTGATTAAAAATATCTTGATAATCAATCAACTATTACTGTAATTAAATATGGCAGAAAAATATCTTGATAATGATACCTTCTACCTTCTTTCTAAGGGAGTAGAAGAGGGTCAGCCAGATATTGCAAAAAAAATAAAAGAGCTTCTAAACTCCTCTGAAAATCCCTCTGAAATGAGATATTTAGAGGGTTTATTAATGATGCTTGGAGAACCTGCAGGAGAGCTTGAAGATCCTCCTGACATAGAAGATGATCAAGAGGAATATTGGGAAGAATACTAAAAGTTCTTTCTAATAGAATTAAATTATCCAAACGAAGGATAATCTATAGAAAAAAAATTAGAAAAAACTAAGAGAAAATACTTAAGTTATTTGTCTTATAGACAAATGCATAATTTCTTCCTAAAGATATGTTAGAGCTTGAAGGCTTAAGTAATTAAGGCCTAAAGCTTAAGGGGTTGGCTTATAAATTTCTAAAAGCCGCCTTTCAAATTTAGAATTGAGGAAATTGCTATGTTCCAAATTGAACAACTAGTTCCAGCAGTCCTTGGTGGGACCCTAGGCATACTGGCAATTATAGGTATTTTTGAGTTTCTAAAAGAAAGTACAATTGCATTTAAAAAAAGCTCTCACCCATAAAAGAATAGATTTAAAACTAATATATTTGCCAAATGACTTAGAAAGAATTTCCACTTTTTAATCTTTAGGTTGATTCAAAATATCACTAATGATATTTAACTCTTTACTATATTTTATAAGAATTTTAGGCTCAGAAAAACCTTTATTTTTTAACACGTCTACAAAGTTAAAGTCCAAACCAATTTCCTGGAAATACTTATTATCCTTTTCATCTTGGTTGAAAATAATATTTAATTTATTTAGAATTATTTCATAACGAAGTAACTCTTCATTTGTTTTAAAAATACTGCCATCACTGGCCTCATAGGAATCGTTCCCTCTTCTGATAAATATAAAAATAAAGAATGAAACCACTAAAACTATCGAAGGGATAACTATCCAAACCAAATTAAATTGATTTAAACTAGAAAAGAAATTAAACATAGACTAAATAGTTCTAAGTAAAAAGAAATAACAAAGCCTTATCAAATTAATGATAAGGCTTTGTTTTAAATAAGTTAAAAACGAATAACAGCTCTAGCCACTTACCTGAAGGGACTTAGTTAAATCCTTAAAATTAAATCCCATAGACCTAAGAGCATGCCATAGGTGTCCTTGAATAAAGAAAAACCCAAAATAATAATGGACATTTGTCAAAGCAGCTCTTGTACTGTGACCAAAGAAAGCAGTGCTCTCAGAAAAATCACCAGTATCTATCCAATAAGGAGAGATTGTGAATTTTTGGAGGAGTGGTTCTCCGTAAAATTCTGTTGGATAAACAGTTGTATTTGTTGCGCACCAGAAGGCTGCAACAATTGCCATCCAACCAATACCTGCAAGTGACCATGAAAGTACAGCTTCAGCAGAGAGAAGACCAGCTCCTTTGTACTTTGTATATTCACCAGTTTTCTGAGCAATATGTAAAGCACCACCACTAATTTGCAAGAAAGCCAAGAAAGCATGGCCCCCCATCACATCTTCAAGACTATCTATTGCCAAGAAATCAAATTGATGATTCCAAATAGCATTTAAATTCAAGTTGTACTCAACCTGACGAACAGCCTCTATAGCAGGGTCATAAATACCATGTATTCTGGCCCATTCCACAAACCATATGTTTGCTACACCAAAGAAAATAAGGTGATGACCAAGAATAAATGTGAGGTTTTTAGGGTTATCCCATTCAAGCTTGAATTTCCTTGCCTGGACAACCTCAGAATCTTGCATATCTGAGTCAAAATACAAAGAATGCAATAAACCTCCTGCCCCGTAAACCATTGATGCAACAAGGTGGACTATTGCAACTGAAGCAACATTTGCTCCGGTCCATAATGATCCAGTTTCATCAAAACCAATGCCCATGGAAGCAAGATGGGCAAGGAAAATAGAACTTTGATGCCCCATTGCTATTGAAGGGTCAAATCGAGCAAGTTCCCATAGAGTGGCAGCGCCTGCGGCAAAAGCTATTAAGCCAGTATGAGCAGCATGAGCTGCAATAAACTTGCCTGAGCGATTAGTTACTCCAGCATTTCCAGCCCACCATCCATAGGTAACGCCTGGGTTTCCATAAGTCTGCATAAATTAAAAGGTGCAAGACTGCAATACGTATTGAACAATACACTTATTTTCCAATTACAAAACAAAACCTTTAGCAACCGTAAAATGTCTCTTGAAAAGAATTCAAAATCTAATTACAACTTTTTCTTTAATTTCTTGATCTAATTCAAGGCCTAAATCAGAAATATCTAATACTGAACTGATTTTTCATCCTAGAAGCAACTATTCAAATAAATCCTATGATCTATGAAGCAAGAAAAATATATAGATTATTTATAGGATTTAATTTTTAAACTATAAAAGAAAATACAGTGGACAATGTAGGGATTAAAAATCAGACTGCCCCAAAAATCTATCTAAATCATAAAGACCTTAAATTAAAGGAATAAGTGGAATAAGACAGGAAGCATTAATTTGAGAAGCCTAGAAAAATTCAAGCTCCTAATTGTTGAGACCAAGCATTTATTAAAAACCAGCTTGAATACAAAAAGATTGCTAGATAAGCCCAATTCATCCAAGGAGGGCGGGGATTGTTATTAGCCATCCTCTTTTAATCTGTTTTGCCTGGCTTTTGATTTTTATCTTGTATTTCATTCGTGATTTTCTTATTTTTTTCGGAATCCGGCTTAAAGACCTTTTTTGCTTTGCCTTCTAAAGAATCATGCAATGCGGATAGTTGCTCGTATATCGATCTTAATGAAGTTACTTCTGGAAGTAATCCATCATTCCTCAAGTCCTCATCAAGATATCTGAGTTCCTCTCTGATGAATCGAAGAATAGTTGTAGCTTCTTCCTTTTTACTTGTTCCCACTACAATAAAGTTATTTCAACTCATATTAAACCTAAGCAATTAGTAATCAATGCCTATTAATGAGGTTGATATAGATGTCTGAACAAGATCTACAAAAATTCATCAGAAAGGTAGAGCAATTAAAAGAAATGGTCGAATCAATCAAGGAAGCTCCTCAAAGAAGAAAACAACTCGCGGATTGTTCGAATCATGATGAAGTAGTTGAACTTGCCAAATCCTGGGGTTTTGATATCGGAAGAAGATGGGGTGAAAATCACTAAGGTTTAATTCATTTAAAAAAATTCCATCCAAAAAAAAACCTCGTATTAAACGAGGTTTTTTTTTGGATGAGCAGATTATTAGATCAATCGAGACTTAAATAATCAACCTTCAAGAGTAACTCTTGATGAATCCAAATTACTGATAGCTCTAGTTACGCTTCTAAAATCAAATCCCAAAGCTCTTAACGCATGCCATAAATGACCTTGGATAAAAAAGAATCCAAAATAATAATGGACATTTGTTAAAGCAGCTCTTGTGGTATGACCTAAGAAAGAAGTGCAATCAGAAACATCTCCAGTATCAACCCAATAAGGAGAGATACCGAATTTCAATGCCAATGGCTCTCCATACCATGCTTCTGGATAAACAGTTGTATTTTGTGAGCACCAGAAAGCTGCAACAATTGCCATCCAGCCAATTCCAGCTAAAGAGAAGGAAAGAATACCTTCAGCTGATAAAACTTTAGAACCTTTGAATGTTGTGTATTCACCCAAAAGACCAGAGCCCATTTTGGTTGCAATATGATGGGCGCCTCCAGCAATTTGTGCAAAAGCTAAGAAAGCATGGCCACCCATTACATCTTCAAGACTATCTATTGATAAGAAATCAAGTTGATGACTCCAGATAGCATTCAAGTTCAAGTTGTATTCAACCTGACGAACAGCATCAATAGCAGGATCATAAATTCCATGTATCCTTGCCCATTCAACAAACCATATATTCGCTACACCAAAGAAAAGTAAATGATGACCGAGAATAAATGTTTGATTGTCTGGGTTATTCCATTCAAGCTTGAACTTCTTAGTTGTTGGAACTGGTCCATCTGCTAAATCACCATCAAATAACAAGGAGTGAGCAAGAGCTCCTCCTGCATAAACCATTGAGGCAATTAGATGAACAACAGCAATTGATACAACATTTTCTCCAGTCCAAACTCCTGCTTGATCAAAACCGATCCCCATAGAAGCAAGATGAGCCAGGAAAATAGAACTCTGATGGCCCATTGCAATAGATGGGTCAAATCGAGACATCTCCCAAATAGTGCTTGCTCCAGCAGCGAAAGCAATCAAACCGGTATGAGCGGCATGTGCTGCAATGAATTTCCCAGCACGGTTAGTGACTCCTGCATTACCAGCCCACCACCCATAGGTGACATCTGGATTTCCGTAGGTTTGCATAAGTTAAAAGTTCACTCGCAAATCGGTTAAAGATTACAGTGCTTTTGCTCATGCAAAGCAAACATTTCAGCATCCTTAATGACTGATAAACAAAGACCGTCGTCGGGTAGAAGTAAATATTGAAATTTCTTCTGTATTCATCGATCAATACAAACTTCTAAAGCCAGTCCCCAACTAAGTTTTAAAGCTTGAACAAAAGATTCAAGAATTATTTTCTGAATTTCCACTTGAAAGTAAAAATTTTTTTTGAAGATTTTTTTAAGAATTAACCCTCTTTAAAACAAGCTCTAAAACAGATAAGAAAACTTGAATTTAAGATTAGATCTAAAATTCCCTTGATAGGAATTATTCGAAAATCTTCCTAATCTCAGCCAATTTATTTCCTATATGAAGGTAGTAGTTAGTTAATTTGCAGGAAATTAAAAAAATCCCCTAAGAAAATTACGTTAAAAAAAGAGCCTGTAATCCCAATTCTTTTCGTTTCACAAGAATTCTGGCTCCCTTTGGGGTTATAAATTCCTTTTCAACAACAATCCCATCTCGAACTAGTAATGAAACTACTCTTCCAGAAAATCTACCTCTAGTCCAATCAAGTGAATAAGACCAATATTTTCTCTTTTTAAAGAAGGAAAACCATTTTTCAGAAAAATTTGTACCTATAAGTTTATGTTCCGAAAAAAACTGATTGGCTTGACATTTATTCTCTGAAGATAAATTAAAGTCCTCTGTACTTATTAGTATTTGATCATTATGAGGAAAGCTTTGCTTCTTTAAGCGATGAAATTTGGTAAAAACCTTTCCTTTTATAAGTTTATAACTCTTATAAGGTAATAAAACTTGATTTCGAAGAGGCAATGATCTTGCTTTAATTTCATGCCCTTTAATTAATAACTTTCTTAGCATAATATAGGAATTATTACCAAAAAATTAACGTCTATTTATTTCCGTTTCAAGCCTTAAGAAACTTTTCTTAATTACAAGTTAAATTAAACTCTTAGAGAAACTAATATTTTGGCTATTGCTAATAAATCTAAAACATAAAAAATTATAAATTACTTATATCCTATAAAATTTTTGATAGTTTCTATTAATTTTAACAAATAAAACCTCTGTTATAGCAAAGCTTTTGAAAGCTTCAGCAAATAAAGCTAGCAAAATTTCTTCTCTGAATTAGTCTGGATTAGTCTGTAAAAATAGAGCTTTTTACATTTTTCTCTTGAATATGAGGACGCAATAAAGACATTGGCAAGGCTGTTACTACAGCAAAAGAAAGGACTAAAATAAGATCTGTAGTGAAATGGCTTATCCCAAACTCAGAATGGGCAAGCGCAAAAAATGAGAGTAACATCTGTCTCCTGAGAACATACAAAGCCTACAAGAACTAGGTATAAGATGATCGCTATCTTAGTAAAAATTATCCACTGCGTTTAATCTGTAGGGCATATCTTGAATTGTTCTGTATTTTGATCTAAATCCATTTGATTCTGATTTTTATAAAACGCCTCAATTGGCCAGGTATCTTTGCCTGTTCTATAAAGTTATTAACTTGATCATCAACTTGATTTTTAATAAGTTTTTTTAATATCAAAACCAAAAGAAATATTGCTACAAAGAAAATAAAAAAACCAATAATGATATACAAAAATTCTCTTTACCTAGAAAATCAAATCTTACAATAAATTTATTGCATAATCGTCTCATTTGATTAGCTTAATAAAGAATTAAAATTTCAAAAGGCAGGAATCTGTCTCCAAAAATTGAGATGATCACTAGCTTTTAAACTTTATATACGAAATGGCAAATTTAAATAGCTCGTCTGAAACAACTTCCAATGAACCTGCACATTGTGGAAGTAAGCCAAAAAAAATTGCCATTGGTATAGCTCCTCTCGGATTTATATCTATTGGAATCGTACCAATGGGCATTATCACTATCGGAGTAGTTCCCATGGGAGTTGTTTCATTAGGTGTTGTAGCTATGGGAGTAATTAATGCATCAATAGTAGGTATGGGGATATTTTCAGCAGGAATTACAACTATGGGTATCAAAGTATGGAGTCCAACAACCCCAACTGTTCTAGAGCAAACTGAAAACGAGAGATCATTGGAATTAAATAATATATTTGCTTATCCGTCTAAATCGGAAGCAGAGCAAGAAGCTAAAAAAATGGGATGTATTGGTGTTCATAAGATGGGTAAATTATGGATGCCATGTGCAACTCATGGAACATCCGAATAATTTATAAATTGGGCAGCAATAAGCTTCTGAATATATTAAGAATTTAATCTGAAGATATTTTCTTAGCCTGAAATCCGATCCCATAGAAAACCTACAAAAACAGCCGTAAAGAATGTGCTAAGAGCAGGAATAAATATAGGGAACCAAAGCTTCTGAAAAATTATATAGAGGGATTCAAAGCCGCTTGCACTAGCAAAAACTGAAGCCAGGAAGAAGAAGAACCCAAAGATAATAAAAAACAGATTAAATACAAGGAATCTATCTAAGTATTTCTTGATAATCAATATTTTTGATTCGTGGTCTGTCATTTATCTGAATTGAACTAATTTGCATAGGTGTTATTCAATAAATTTAACCTTTATGAAGGAACTATTCGAAAGAACTTTATTATTTTTCTAAAAAGGAATGAATATGCACAAATTTATTTCGAAGAAGCGTAAAATTATTATATTGAAGTCTGTGTTCTAAAATAGGTGCGACTATTAAATCATAAAATCCGATCCGATATCCATTTTGATTGGTTATGAATAATAAGCGTTCTATTTTTTGGCATAGAAAAGATCTGAGGATCGAAGATAATATAGGTTTAAATAATTGCGCAAAGATTACTAGTAATCTGACAGGCCTATACATATTCGATCCTAATGTCTTAAAGTATATATCATCTGCACAATTATGGTTCATTCTTGAAAGTCTAAAAGAACTTAAAAGTAATTGGCAATCTATTGGTAGTGATTTATTACTTTTAAAAGGTGACCCTATTCAAGAGTTACCTTACTTATGCAATGCTATTAAGGCTGAATTGATTGTTTGGAATAAATGTATTGAGCCAAGCTTGATAGAAAGAGATCAGAAGTTAAAAAATATTCTTAATCGAAATGGTGTAAAGGTTAATGAATATTGGGATCATTTACTAATTGAGCCAGGACGAATTAAAACAATAGAAAACAGTAAATTTAAAGTATATACACCTTTCATGAGAAAATGGAAAAGTAATTTCGATAGCCATAATTCCGAAGAAATTATTACTATTTCAAAGCCTAAGAATCTAAAAAAATTAGATAAAAAAGAATTAAACACTAATACTTATCAATTTAGAAGCAGGTTACATTTATTGAATGAGTTACCAGATCTACAAAGTTTAGGATTTGATTTCAAAGGATCTTCTATATGTCCTTGTAGACCAGGAGAAAATTCTGCGAGGGAACAACTGAGAGTGTTTTGTGATGAGAGTTTAGACAAAACAAAGATTAAAAACTTCAATTCTATTTTTAACTATGGAAGATATAGAGATATTCCAAGTTTCAAAGGGACTTCTTATTTAAGTGCTGCTCTTGCTTTAGGAACCTTAAGTCCACGCATAGCATGGAATCAATCTTATAAGGCAAGCCTTATGGCTTTAAATGATAAAGATACAAATGCTATTGAATCAATAAGAATCTGGCAAAACGAATTAATTTGGAGAGAATTTTATAATAATGCTATATACAATTTTCCAGAATTAGAAAAGGGACCATTTAGAAGAAAATGGGATAATTTTCCATGGGAAAATAATCCTCTATTTTTGAAATCATGGAAAGAAGGTTTAACTGGGGTTCCAATCATTGATGCTGCAATAAGAGAACTTAATTCAAGTGGTTGGATGCATAATCGATGCAGAATGATTGTTGCTTCTTTTCTTGTGAAAGATTTGATTTGTAACTGGCAATTGGGTGAAGAAGTATTTATGAGCAAACTAGTTGATGGTGACCTCGCCGCTAATAATGGAGGTTGGCAATGGAGTGCAAGTAGTGGAATGGATGCAAAGCCTTTAAGGATTTTCAATCCCTATACTCAAGCGAAGAAATTTGATCCTGAAGGAATCTATATTAGATATTGGGTCCCTGAATTAAAAAATGTAAATACAAAAGATTTACTTAATGGAGAAATTTCTCCTCTAGAAAGAAGAGGATATCCTGAACCCATTGTTGCCCATAAAGAACAACAGGCCTATTTTAAGGAGATTTATAATTTTTATGTAATGAGAAATGCTAGCAAGAGTAATAACTAGATAAGGATTTATAGATATTTTAATGGATTAATAACACTATATTCAGGCAATGAAAGATATTATAGATAATGTATAACCTCTCAGCCATGAAGCATCTTTTAATTATAGCTATTTCTTTATTAATAATATTCTCTGAATATGAGAAACCTGTATTAGGAGCAGAAGGTTTAAATAGAGAACTTGATAAGTGTATTGTCAAGACTCATTGTGTTAAAAGAGATTGGGAAGTAAGAGATCCTGAGAAAGCTTTTAACAAAGCCTTGAAACTGATAGCTGAAACTCCAAGAACCAAGATTATTGAAAAAAGTACTTTGTATGCTCATGCTGAAGCAACCACGAGATGGATGAGATACATTGATGATCTAGAAATAATGCGTTTACCAGAAACTAATATTGTTCAAATCAGGTCTGAGTCAAGAGTGGGTATAGGAGATAATGGTGTGAATAAAAAGAGAATTGATGATCTAGAGAAAAGAATGCAGTTTAACTAAGTAGTATTATTCCAGAATTATATTCTTAATGAGTTTATAGATCAAATTAGGAGCGAATAGCAGTAGCCCAATTAAAATGATTGTTTGTTTCTCCAAGAATTTTTTGGAGTTTTCTTGAATTGACCTTAAATATAATTCCATTTGTTGGATACTGAGCAAAAAGCTTTCCATTTCGCCAAAGTGAAATGAAAAGCTCGATTTCATTTACATTGTATTTTGTGCATTCATTCTCTGGAATAATAAAGCCTAATTTGTGAAGCTGTGAGAGCTCAGAAAAATGATTTAAGTCAGCATTTATAATTTGAAAAGCACAGTATATTAATTCTTTTTGCTTAATGAAATAATCCTTAAAGGAAAGATTTGATCCTACTTTTGACTGTGGGATATAAACTAAACCTCTTATATAAATATTTTTATCCAAGGGGATTCGTTGCGGTATATTATCTATTAAATCAATAAGATTTCTAGTATCCTTTCCATATTTGCTAATTGCTCTTTTTAAAGATCCATCATCGAATTCCAATACTAAAGAAAACCCATAAATACTTGGTTCAATAATTATTCTAGTGTTTGGCAAAAGGTCTAAATGTAACCAATCATTATAATTTTTCTTTCCTATTCCAGGAAGTTTCTCTAGATTAAATGAATTACCCAATAAGAAATCATTATTAACTCGAATTAAATTATTACTTAGATGTTTAAAATCATTCTTTATCATTATTTTAACTTTTAAATTCCAATTGTAGAATCCGTTCAACCAATTCTGCCTTGTTTAATCTTGAAACTCTCGGCATACTGCCTAAGAGAAACCTAAGATCTGTATTTTTCTTTTTCATTAATGCTTCCTTCCTCTTTTCAAAATCAGAATTTATTTTTTCAGAAGAATTAGCAATACCAGAATATTCTAATAAATTTGATTGGCGGTTAAATAAATTAGCAACATTTATCAAAGCCTCAAATGAAAGCATAAATATTAACAAGATGTACTCAAGTGTAAGGTGTGTATCAACTGAAGTATCCTTAAAATTATCTATAATGTATTTAACAATAGGTTCTTTTGGATTTCTAGTTTTAGCCTCTGCTAAAGATTTTTGAGAGGATTGGAATGATTCTTGAATAGAAAAGGAATCAAAATCTAATTTATCGAGAACTAAATTTTCTTTTTGCTTTAATATAATATTACTCTTCGTTTTAATCCGATAATTAATTAAATAGATTATTATCAAAATGAGAAAAATAAATAAAGTCAAAAGGAAAATAAAATCAAAACTTAACTCAAAGTTATAATTTCCTTTTTCCGAGAATTTTTCTGCATAAAGTTTTGAATTATCTTCAGACCAACCAATCAATTGGAGTTCTCTGACTCTATTGGCTAATTCCTTTGTCAAAGTTAATATGCGTTTATATACTATTATCTCAAATATTTATTTGGTGTCGAATTAATTTAATTCATTTATAAGAGTTGTTATATATTATAGTATTATAACCATAGATTTATGGCTTAAGTAAATTTGTACATTCGTATATAGGTAATCCCTTACTTTCTTGAGAATCTATGCATTCATCTACAACTTGAAGTGCTGATTTAGCTTTACTATCAATTTGCTGCTCTAATTTTATCTTCTCTGATTCTATTACATTAAGATTATTTTCTAGAATATCCAACGCTTCATCTATAGTTTTTTCGTCTATATCTATAACTCCCTGAATATTTTCTTTTTGATCGGCATTTTCTTTAGTCCTCACATCAGTATTCTTGACACAAGCTGTTAACAAAAGTAAGCAAACAGGAAAAAGAAGAAAGGATCGCATAGAAAAATAATTGTCTTGAAAATTTTGTCTCTATTTCTTGAGTATAACCAGAAAATATCTTTGTAAAATTTTTCAATCGCTCTTAAAGGTCCAAAATTACTATTTTTTTCAATTCTATTCTTTGTAAGCTATTGATATGACTAAAAATAAAAGTCCCAACCTAACTCTTAATTAACCCTTGGAACTATTACAAAATTCAAGTATTTTTACAATAAGTAAGTAATGTGAAAAATAAGATTAATCTAAAAATGAAAATAAGCGATATTTCCTGGGAAGCAGAGTTAGATCTCAATATCGTGTTAGATTCAATTCATGAAGCAATAAATACCAAAAAACTTTTTCGTTATCAATTTAAAAAATCAGAAAGCTCTGTAAATATTCTTGAAAAAGCCATAAATAACTATGTAAAAACTAAATTTTCACTAGGAGTATCTTCTGCAACCAACGCTATATTCCTCGCTCTTAAGTCCGCTGGTATTAAATCAACGTCAAAAGTACTTATCCCAGCATTCACATTTACTGCTGTCCCAAGTGCTGTTATTCAATGCGGAGCAGAACCTGTATTGGTTGATATAACTGAAAATTATGTAGTGGATCTTATAGATCTTGAATTGAAAATTATTGCTACAGGTGCTAAATACTTCTTAATTTCTCATATGCGAGGACATTTATGCGATATGCCAGAAGTCGTAAGAATTTGTGAAAAACATTCTGTTATTTTGATTGAAGATGCGGCGCATGCGTTAGGAGTTACATGGAATGGCAAGCATGCTGGAACATTTGGCTTGGCTGGCATTTACTCTTTGCAATCTTATAAAATTATCAACGCTGGAGAAGGGGGAATGTTAGTCACAAATGATCCTGATGTTTTTTGGAAATCTGTATTTATGTCAGGTTCTTATGAGAATAATTATCAACTGCATTCTTCTGAAGATTTAAATATTGCTGAAAAGTATAAGAATAAGTTACCTGTATTTAATGTGCGAATGAATAATTTAACAGCAGCATTAGCAATCCCTCAGTTACTCAATATTGAATCAACGATTAGTCGATTAAATAAAAATTACGATACACTAGTTACAAAGCTAAATAGGCCTGATTTGGTTATATTTCCTATTAAGCCTTATGAAGTAAGGGCAGTTAGAGATTCGGCTCAAATGAGAATTATGTTGAATGAGTCCTGCCGCAATGAGTTGAAAATAAAACTAAATCAATCAGGAGTACCAATTAGTTATTTTGGTGGGGTTAATAATAGTAATGCCCGTCTTTACCAAAACTGGAAATTCCTTGATAGCAAAAACAGCAACCTTCCTAATACTAAGAAACATTTAGAAGAAGTATTTGATCTTAGATTACCGATACACTTTACAATTGAATGTATAGAAAGGGTTTCTGATATATTCTTAAATGTTATAGAAGAGCTCTAAGCTAATAGAAAACATTAGGCTAGATTTTTCATCAAAACTTAGATGCTCTCTTAGGAAATTATCTGTTAATTTAGGCCACCTCACCCACTAAAGGTTCTACTTTATTCCAACCATTTTCAATTAAACTAATCCATATTCTCACAGCTTCTTCTTTTACTGCTATCTTTCTTTTCTTAAACCTAGTTCTGATTCCATTATCAGCTGACCATTTATCAATATAAAATTTCGGATATTGCCTTTCAGACATTGGATCTTTAATAAAAAGAACCATTCTTTCGCCTGTTGGATCGACAAGCCATCCTGAAGGTATTTGATCTGCTATTTCCATAAGACTTTTTCAACCCTTCTAATAAAAGACTATTTCTAGCCATATGCAAGTTTTATATAGAATTCGCCTCTACGCAATCCTTTTTTTTAGAAAAAGATGGACTAAATCGATTGAAAAATCAAATTAAATTAAAAGTTAAGTGATTCTATTGAAAATTAATTCACTATTTGTATAAATCAATAAAGAAATTGTATAACTTTTAAATCTCTATCGATTCTTTTTCTTATTAAGGGTAAAGTATTTTTCAGTTATTTTGCATTGCCACGTTCTTACTAAGTAAAGTATTGCCTCTTCTAATTCTACCTCTAGGGGTAAGTATTTTAATTCTTCTGTTTGCACAAAAAAGAAAATACTTTTTTGTATCTAGAATAGCTATTGTTTTTTTGTGGTTTTTTAGTTTAAGTTTCACCTCTCAAATACTTTGGAGATTAGTCGAATACCCATGGCAAAGAAAAGATGAAAGCCAAGCCACCAACTCTGACGCGATTGTTGTTCTTAGTAATAATGGTATCCATCAATCTAGAGGAGCAGAAAAAATAATTGAATGGACCGAACCAGACAGATTCCTATCTGGTATCAAACTTTTTAAGTTAGGTAAAGCTCCAAAATTATTTTTTACAGGAGGGTATAGTCCTTTTGCTGGCAATATTCATCAAGAAGGAGATCTTTATATTCAAGAAGCAATAGGTCTTGGAATTCCCTCTAAAGCATTATTTACCACTGGTCCCGTTTTGAATACATATGAAGAATCTAAAGCAATAAGGAAAATATTTGGCAGACAATACTCCAGGCCAAAAATTATTCTTGTAACGAGTGCTTTTCATATGCAAAGAGCAAAACAACAATTTGAGAAGAGAGGGTTCATTGTTCAACCATTTCCTGTCGATTTTCAAACTAGTAGCCACCTCAGAAGGACTAATTGGAAAGATCCTTATAACTGGATTCCAAATTCTCAAAGTCTAGATTTAAGCTCAAAAGCATTGAGAGAGTTATTAGGGAGAACTTTTTATCGGTCCTGGTGATGGAAAATCTACTTTCCAAAAGCTTTTCTAAGAATTCTTCATAAAGATGACTACCTTAAGTTCAGAAGCTCGGTAATATATACATACTAATGAAGTGCTGGCTTTCATTTGATAGGGGTTTATCACATCTAACTTTAGATGAAGGTTTACTCCAATATATGACCTCGCCAGTCACTTTAATCCTTATTTTCTATCATTAATCCAATCTGATATGCATAATATTAAATGCCCAGAGTGTGGCAATACTTTCAAAATAGATGATACTGGTTATGCAAATATTCTAAAGCAAGTTCGAGATGAAGAATTTGAAATAGAATTAAATAAGAGAATTTTATTAGCCGAAGAAAGTAAAAATCAGGCAATTGAAATTGCTAAAAAAAATATCAAATTGGAGATGCAAGAATTTACACAAGTCAAAGATAAAAGGATACAAGAATTAACCTCAAAACTAGATATGTCTGAAATTAAAACAAGCTTGGCAGTCAAAGAGGCGAAAAGTATTGCAGAAAAAGAACGCGACTCTATTGCCCACAAATTTGAAAGAATGAAAGAACAAAACGAATTTTCTCAGAAGATTGCAATTACTGAAGCAGTAAATCAATTTCAAAAAGAACGAGATGAATACAAAACAAAACTTGAGAAGGCAGAAATTGAAAAACAATTATCTGAAAAGTCATTGCAAGAAAAATACTCTATCCAAATAAAAGATCGTGATGATGCAATTAACAGACTTAGAGATATGAAATTTCGACTATCCACAAAAATGATTGGAGAATCATTAGAGCAGCATTGCGAAACAGAGTTTAATCGCATCAGAGCAACCGCATTCCCTAATGCCTATTTTGAAAAAGATAATGACATAAGCACTGGCAGTAAAGGTGATTATATTTTTCGTGACTCTGACAATTCTGGGACAGAGATAGTTTCAATTATGTTTGAAATGAAAAATGAAAGTGATACAACATCAACTAAGAAAAAGAACGAAGATTTCTTAAAAGAGCTAAATAAAGACCGTAATGAAAAAAATTGCGAGTATGCAGTCTTGGTTTCTTTACTAGAACCCGATAGTGATTTTTATAATACCGGCATTGTTGATCTGTCCCATCGTTATCCCAAAATGTATGTTGTTCGTCCACAATGCTTCATCCCAATGATTACTCTTCTAAGGAATGCCGCAATGAAGTCACTAATATATAAATCTGAACTAGCCCTTATTAAGTCACAAAATATAGATATTACAAATTTCGAGAATAGTCTTGAAATCTTTAAAAATGCCTTTGGCAAAAATTATTCTCTTGCATCTAGAAGGTTCGAAACTGCTATTCAGGAAATTGATAAGTCCATCCAGCATCTACAAAAAACAAAAGATGCTCTTATTGGTGCAGATAGAAATCTTCGACTAGCAAATGATAAAGCACAAGAAATTACTATCAAGAAACTAACTAAAAATAATCCTACAATGATTGAAAAGTTTAAAAATACAACTAATAAAAAGGCAGCTTAAGAGAAAAATAAAAGTAGAATATATAAATTTTATTTAAAGATTTAATATCATCTTATCTCTAGTTGACTGAACCAAGTCCAAAGAAGGAATTGGCAATAAACAAGAAGCTAAAGCTTATAAGGAAAGCTAATCCAAACCAACATAATAATTTCATTAAAGGTCCATATCGAAATTGTCTAGGGACCAAAGGACTATTAATTGTATCCATTGCCATCCAAGCAAATAAAGGAGCTGTCAGGAAACTTCCAGTCATTGCTCCAAATACAAAATCCTTAACACTAATACCACCAGAACGAGCAATCAAAAGTGCAATTAATGCAGCAAAAATGTGCAATACGATCCAAATCTGTAACCTTCTTTGCTCAGAAGCTGACTGAATGTGGCCTTTGTCAGTTCCAATCAAAAGCCCTTGAATCGCAGAAATACTTCTAGGGTAAGCATCTAAGCAAGTCAATGTGGTACTGAACATTGCAGCAAAAGAAGCTGGGACAATAATCCAACTAGCCCACCCTCCTATAGCTTGGGTGTAAAGCTTAATAAGGTTCTGAGCGAAAGAGACACCACTACCTGAAAGCATCGCATTACCAGTTCCGTACATGGTTAAAGCACCAAGAGTTACAAAGAAAATGGCAGTGATAACAGTAAGTGCATATCCAATATTGAAGTCAAATTGAGCTTCTTTAATATTTGGCTTATAATTACTATCTTGTGCCCTTGAGAACATCCAAAGAGAAGGCCAAACACATAATTCAACTGGTCCAGGCATCCATCCCATTAATGGAATTAAAAAAGACAAATTATCCAATGACCACGGATTTGGCTGAGGATTAATCCAACTAATATCGACATTATTAAAGGATCCACTTGTGAATAAAGATATGACCGCAAAAAAAGTTAGTAAGGTTAATAGAGACACTAAGATTTTGGATATCTTATCCAAAGCCTTGTAACGACCTAAGAGTAAAATAAATCCACTTAAGATAAGGACTCCAATAGATAAATCCATTGGAGGGAAATCTGAAAAAGGAGAAATATTTGTTAAGAGCAGTCCAGAAACAAAACTTACGGCTGCAATAGTAAATGTACCCGTTATCAAGCTAACTATTAAATAAATAGGCAAGTAAAGCCTGTTTCGGACTTGAAAGCCTTCTAATAAAGACAAACCAGTTGAGGCTGTAAAACGAGTGCCAACTAAAAGAAAAGGATATTTGAATAAATTTGTAAGTAATATCAACCCCACCAAGCCGAAGGCAAATTTGGCACCAGCCTGAGTAGAGGACATTAAATGAGAACCTCCAATACATGCCCCTGCTAAAAGAATTCCTGGACCTAAAGTTTTTTGAAGACCTTCCCTTGAAAACTGCATTGAAATATAAGTATTAAATATATATTGCTCAGTTTGGACATCTTTAGCTAAAATTGATAACAAAAATAGACGATTCTTGTGTTTAATTTCTGAAAGAGAAAGAATTTAAGCAAGTTCTTTAAAGGCTATATAGAAAAGGCGAAGCTCTTAAAAATATTCGCGGATAATTTAACTAATTGGAATTTTTGATTAAAAATTTAAGATGCTATTGGTAATTTATTGCGAAAATAAATAATTTTTTACGGAAGAGCGAATATGGGGATCGGAAAATTTCCATATAAAACCGTCTATATAGAAATGATAAAGTTGAAACATTAATGGAATAAGATAAATCATTGAATAGTAATCCTTTCCAATTTCTAGATTAGGCATTCCCATTAATGCAAAAGAGGTCATTATAAGTGCATATAACAAAACAAATGATACCTTGATAAAGGTAGATTTTTTAGCCAAGATAATTTCAGGCCTTAAAGAATTCTTATATTGATTCTTTCTTAACTCTATTGACCACATAATCGCTATATACTGACACCAATGCATTCCAACACCAACAACAGTTGCTGTGGCGATGTCTTTAAAAAATAATATCGGCAAGTAAATAAAAATTCCTGTGGAAACGGGTAATAAATTATTTAATATCCTTGAGAACCTGGAAGAATGACTTAGAAACAGTATGTTTATATATACAATTAATAATATCAATAAAATTAAGTTTAAAGAAGTTTGACTAAAGTTAAGAGAAAGAATTCCTGGATTTATCAATCCAATAGCCAAACAAATGAATGATATGAGATATATAAAGAAATTGTAGATATGTCTACTTGATCTATCTAGCTTTAAAATGCCTATACTTTGTTTTGTCACATGCCAACCAGATGCTAGATAATGGATCAGAATTACTGCAGTAGGATTAAATTTCCAAGCAAAGATTGTAATTAGAGCAAAATATAAGGGAAGAATAACAATGTTATAACTATTTTTCTGGATCCAATTCCAATTTCTTTTATCAAAGAAAAACAGCCAAGTTGAACCAAAATGGGTTTCAGCGAAAAGGAATAATGATAAAATGAATAATAATTTAGTTAAAGAATCAAAGTTTACTGCAAGTCCAATATAAATAAATGGGAACCAGAGTGGTGAAAATATAAGTATGTTGTCTAATAGCAAGCTTGTTGTTATTGACTTATGTTTGTTATTCATATACTTAAGTGGATTAGATAAATAAGTTTTTTCTAATTATTGATTGGTAAGGAATTCTGTTAAACATTTTTGACTACTGGATAGATTTCTATATTTTTGAAGTATATAATCAGATAATTTAAGATGGCCTAAATCTGTAAAGTGAGCTCCATCAAAAAATAGATGCTGGCTTACTTCTTCCCTTTTTAATTGACCTGATAAAATTGACTCTTCTAGTGTTAATGGAATTACATTAGTATTAACTTGATAATTAGGTTGTTGTTCAATTAGTGAAAATCTTAAGTCCAGTATTGATAGGCAAGAGTTATTCTTAATCTCTTTTGTAATTTGCTTATGACCATAATCCCACCAAATATATTTAGGCTTATGATTTAGCATATTAGGTTGAAACACTACTAAATGCTTACCACCAGAACTAACTACCAAATCATTTATTAATTTCTGATTTACAAATAAGCTAGAAATACCATCTTCTATAAACTTCTTTTGATCTAGACTTAAATTATCTCTACTTGAAACTCCTCCTTTAAACTTATACTGATATATATCATTAGCAAAATATATAATTTCTCCAAAGAATAGATTTACGATGGATTTAAATAGCATTCTAAAATGATAGATTGGCTCTCCAGCTTTTGTTCCGGAATCTACTTTTTGCTTGAGAGAATCAAAATTCTCAGGAGCACCTATAAGTTCTCTTCTCGATGATTGATCCTCAAATATTGGGCTTTGCATTGAATTATTAATGGTGTAAACATCATTAGAACTTGTTAAAGAAATAGAATCTATAGTTTTGCAGTGAATATTTTTACCATTATAAAAGAAACTAATTAAAGAATTTAGCTCTTGCCTACTATTCCAGGATGAAACTGCCAGATTGTAAACTCTATATTCAGACCCTAATTGCTTATTTAACAATGCTGGAAGAGTTTGTGCATCACTAGATGCACCAAGTCCAAATGCTGTAGAACCTCCTAAATAAAGAATACATTTTTTTGGATTACTAGAATTATCAAAGAAAGGATTATTCCTATATCCATAATCATTTAATGAGAATATTTTATTACTTATATTGTTTCTATCTTTAGATTTAAGTGCAAAAGAAAAATAATTAGTTGGGTGCAAGTACATTATTTTTGATCCTTTATACGGATCAGGTCCTGCATTCTCTCTATAATATTCAAGTTCGTATAATTTTCTTGTAATCTTCTCAGCTGAATTACTGTTATTTTTATACTTAAGTAAAATAAATAAGTTCAATCCAATAGAAATGGGAATTATATATATAAAAGCTAATAAAAATATCTTATAAAGTTTTTTCCAGCCTTTCATTTCTTTAGAAAATAGAATAAATAAATGGCGCGATAACAGATCCTTGACTTACCACTATTAAAGCTCCCATTAAGATAATGGTAATGATAAGAGGGGCAAGCCAATATTTCTTCCTTACTTGCATATAATCCCAAATGTCCTTAATAAGATCAATAAAAGCTTCCATTGTTAAAAGATTTTCCTTAAGTCTATCTTGGCATTGGGACGAACCTCCCGATAAGTAAAAACATTAACCTTCTTTTTTCTTAATGGGTCATATCCAAAAAGTTTCATCAATAGAGAGATGGGTTGAAGAAGTAAAAAAAAGATAATACCTAGAATAATTCTACTATTTATCTGTCCAAGAACATTACCTATAGATATCCATATCTTATAGATAAATTTTAATTTTAATGGCTGTAAAATACCTAAGAATAATATAGGTATGCCAACAAAAAGAGTCCAAACTCTAAAGGAATGCCCAAATAATCCAGGTATAACAAAACCAATTAAGAATGGGAAACCAATCCCAATTAAAAATCCAAAGTCACGTAATTGCTTTTTAGATAAATTAGAATTCATAATTAATCTAATTCAAACTCCTGCATCCAGAATTCATCTGTTTTGACATTCTTCTGAGCGGACTTAAGTAATATCTGATTCTGTAAAACAAGAATATCCATTTCAGTTCTCATGAAACAACGATAAGCATCTTTCGGAGTACATACTATTGGTTCTCCACGAACATTAAAAGATGTATTTACTATAGTAGGGCATCCTGTTTTTGTTTTAAACGCATTTATTAGATCATAATAACGAGGATTTGTTTGTTTACTTACAGTTTGAATTCTAGCTGAATAGTCGACATGTGTAATTGCAGGAATTGATGATCGTGGAATATTAAGTTTTTCTATTCCAAATAGATTTTTATCTTCTTCTTTTAATTCTTCACAGAGTTCTTTTTTTACTGCTCCAACAATAAGCATATATGGACTCTTGGTGTCAATTTCAAATTGATTAGAAACATCTTCTTCTAAAACTGATGGAGCAAAAGGTCTAAAACTTTCTCTATATTTAATCTTCAAATTCATCACACTTTGCATTTTCTTATTCCGAGGATCCCCAATGATCGATCTTGCACCTAATGCTCTTGGACCAAATTCCATGGGTCCATTAAACCAACCAATAACCTTTCCCTGATCAAGATTCTCTGCAAGTTTTTCAAATAATTCTTGGTCTGGAAATGTTTCAAAAGGAGCTTTTATCTGGGTTAAATAATTAATTATCTCCTTATTGGAAAAATTGGGGCCCAAGTAAGTCCCTTTCATCGAATCTTGACTATTTACAGATCTAACTTTGCTTGATTTTTCATACCAAGCAAAAAGTGCTGCACCTAGTGCTGAACCAGCATCACCACTGGCAGGTTGAATCCATATATTTTCAAAAATTTTTTCCTTTAATAATTTGCCATTCGCCACACAATTCAAAGCGACTCCACCAGCTAGACATAAATTCTTCATTCCCGTTTCTTGTCGTAAGGCTTTGGCAAGTTTTATGACAACTTCTTCTGTCACGACTTGGATTGAAGCAGCTATATCCATATGAAATTGAGATAAATCTTCTTCTCTTGTTCTAGGCATTTGACCAAATAACTCATGGAATTTTCGATTGGTCATTCGAAATCCACGATGATATTTAAAATATTTGATATTTAATCTAAAAGTTCCATCTTCCTTAATATCAATTAGATTTTCTTTTATTTTGTCAACATACTTAGGCTCACCATAAGGAGCTAATCCCATCAATTTATATTCACCAGAATTTACCTTAAATCCACAATAATAAGTAAAGGCCGAGTAAAGAAGGCCAAGAGAATGAGGGAAGCTGATTTCCCACAAAGAGGAAATTTCACTTCCTTTTCCTATCCATGTAGAAGTTGTTGCCCACTCACCAACACCATCCATACAAAGGATTACTGATTCTTCAAAGGGACTTGGGTAGAATGCAGCAGCTGCGTGAGATAAGTGATGTTCGGAAAAAAGAAGTTCTGGAAAATAAGGATCAGTATTCGAAGAGAATTCTTCCTGTATTAAACTAAATTGCCTCTTCAACTCAGACTTTAAAAATAATTTTTCCTTTATCCAAACCTGCATTGCAGCAATAAATGACCTTACTCCTCTTGGTGCTGTGCCAAGATAAGTTTCCAACAGTCGTTCAAAGGTAAGAAGAGGTTTTTCGTAATAAACAATAGATTGGATGTCTTTTAAATTGATATTTTGGGATTCTAGACAGTATTTAATTGCATTAATAGGGAATCCAGAATCATGTTTTTTGCGTGAAAAACGTTCTTCTTGAGCCGCAGCAACGATTTCGCCTTCCTTCAGCAAGGCAGCAGCACTGTCATGATAAAAGCAAGATATACCTAGGATGTATGAAGACAATTGCTGAAAAAAGGTGGTACTTGAAGAGATAGTCTTAGTTTCTAACTATACAATACACTCTGGTGATAGTTAAGAATCTTATTTTTTCCCCCTACAGGAAAGAATATTAATAAAAGAAAAGATTCTCAATTAACCTGAATGAAATTAATTATTAAGTAAATCCTATTAAACTACTTGAGCAAATCATTTAAGTAGTAAAGTTAGAAGATAAAATACATTCCTTTTAAAACAACTTAAATGAAAAGATATGAATCAATAAAAGATTCATTCCTTGGTGAGCTTCGATGCACTGAGAGTGAAATATCAATTGATAATATTAAATTAAACAATATTGATGGCAAGGTACCAAATTTTATAGTTAATGACTTAGACGAAATAACAGGGAAGATGTCTTCATTTTATAATGAAGTTAGATTCCCAAATTATGATGATTGTGAAGATTATGCATCACTCTATGATAAAGGAATGAATAATTTGTTTATAAAGAAACTAGACCAAGAATTAGATTATGGGATTAAAGTTTTAGAGCTTGGATGTGGCACAGGACAATTGTCACTTTTTCTTGCTCGCGGAAATAGGGAGATCTATGGTGTGGATATATCTAATGGTTCATTACTACTCGGAGAAACATTTAGGAGTAAACATGATATAACAAATACCTATTTTATGAAGATGGATGTTTTTGACTTAAAGTTCAAGGAAAATATTTTTGATTGTACTATTAGTAATGGTGTTCTTCATCATACTAAAGATGCAAAAGCAGCTTTTAAGAAATTAGTTCAAGTTACTAAACCTGGGGGTTTTATAATCATTGGCCTTTACCACAAATACGGAAGATTTTTTACTAGGATAAAGCAAAAACTAGCCAAGATTATTGGTAAGAAAATATTTTTTCTAGATAAAACTTCAAGGAGAATAAAAAGCAAAGACAAAAGGAATGCATGGGTTACAGATCAATTTTTAAATCCTCATGAAACTCTTCATACACCAAAGGAAACAATGAAGTGGTTCGAAGAAGAAAATATCGAGTTTCTTAATCTAATTCCTCATTTTGATATTAGGAAAGAGCCCTTATTAAAAAAACAAGCAAAACCATCATTATCTTTTCTGAAAGAATTGTTTATGATCTTTGATAAGACACAAATAGAAGAAGGAGGTTTTTTTGTAATTATAGGTAGGAAAAACAAATAGTTTGCAAGCAGTTAATAATAGCAACTGATTATTATATATAGATTTTCTCATTCCTTGATGGAAAAATTAAGCTAATTATGTATAGAATTTATTAATTAATAATAATTTGCTATATGTAAGAAATTAACTAATCTTAAAGAGATAATTAATTTTTATTTTGATTTTTTCTGTTCCATATCAGACTTGTAAGAATTGATGGCCGTGCTTATTCTTCCGGAAGCAAAAGGATTTTTACCTTTTACACTTTTTTTCGCCTCTTCCCATGCTTGACTTATTTCTTTCTTTGCCAATGGATCATCATTGAAATTATCCAACAGTTTCAAAAGGTACCAAGTACTTAAAACCAACAAACCAACTCCTAATAAATACATAAGTCTATGTGTTTTGGCAATAATATAGCTAAATCTATCCAAAATAAGAGACTATTCTTTTAGATAAACTTAAAAATAGTTAAGAAAAGTCTTGTCCAGAGTATGCATGTATTCAAAAAAACGCTAAAAATAAAACATCCGATCACAGCACAAAGTTAATGCCACCTATCAACTCATTAAAAAAATGGCTATTAAATATGATGATTCCTTACATAGAAGGGGGCGCCAAAAAAGAATCTAAATCTGCAGTTAAGGAATTCTACACTGATGGTTATTCAGATCTAAATGAAGACACTGAATACTCTTAGTTAATTCAATAGTTCAATCTATATCTAAACGAAAGTATAATCGTATTTAAAAAGTAAAAATTTATTTACCCTTAATGCATCCCCAGGAAACATCATCAAAGACTTTTCTCCTATAATCATCATTACTCATGAAAGAAGGTCTTATAAGAAATTCCAATTTAGGTCCTTCCGCTAAGCATTGTTCTTCATTTTTCATGGCGATCTTATCAATTACAGATCCTCTATGAACAGAGCTATGCTGAGCTCCATATACGAGCCAAACTGTGTCAGCATTAGTAGAAGGAGGAAAAACTAAAGCTGCAAAAAAAAGAAATAAAGATCGTTTCATTTTAATAACATTCACATATTGATAATAAGTAGAAAAAATAGTTTAGTATTAACTCTTCATATTAGGCAATTAAGAATATGATCCTCATCAAATCAAGCTAAATCTAAATCCAAGGACTGTCCTAAGAATAATTCCAACCTAATATCTAAATTAGATTAAGGAGTAATTGGAAGTAACTTTTTTTTCGTTTACTTAATTTACCATTTGCATATTCTTTACGATGAAGTATCGCATAAAAAGACACGATGGAATTGAAGACTCTGTTACATTCGAGGTTTTCGAAAACTATGATGATGCATATGACTTCCTCGAAGAAATCTACGGAGACCTCTGCTGTTCAGATGCAGACTACGAAGACCGACCGTATTATGAAATTATTGAATTACGCTAATACCTGATTCTCAAAGAAAGTAGATCAAACTATATCGATTTTTCCTGTTGTGATATTAAGCTTTATAGAAAAATTAAAATTTAAGTATTAGGTAAAAGCATCAAAAATTTTAAAGCCTAGAACATATCATCTTAAGGCTTAATCAGCTAAGCGAATTATCAGCCATACTTTTACCTATTGCTATATAAGAATTAATTGATACATTTTAGCTAAGTTTCTCAAAAATTATGTGCACAACTAATTTATGCCTGGCTTTTTATGTGCTTACTATCGTAGTTGCTGGGTGGGCAGGTGCTTTGGTTTTAATCATTGGCAAGAGTAGTAGAGATCAAGGCAACAGTTATGTTATCAATCCTCTTGCAAAGTGGATTAATATTGAACTAATCAATCCAGCTAGGTGCTTTAAAGCTGAAATTCTCCAGCCATTATTATCTGAAATGAAAACCTCATTTAAGAAATGGAATCAAGTAGTTGGATCACAACCAGAATTAAATTTCTAGATATCAATTTGTCCAATTATTTGCATCAATTCTATTAAAAAAAATTTAGGATCTAAAGCCGACTAAAAATCGTCAATAATCTTATTTAGGAATGTCAATGCTTCCACTAGATGTAAGTAGATTAACTATTGGAGGTATCAAAAATAGAACAGTAATTAATCTGACTGCATGCAAAGCGGCAACAGCTGCTCCAACACCAAATTCAGCTCCAACTAAAGTCATTCCAATAGTTCCTCCTGGAGCTGCTCCTAATAGGGCTACGATTTTATCTACTCCAAGAAATCTATGAATTAATAATCCAACAATAATTCCTGTTAGTAGAAGAGTAAAAGTTATCACTAATGCTGGTTTCCAAATTACTTGCAATTCAGCTAATGTTTCTCTATTAATTCCAGTTCCAATAACTGTTCCTATTCCTATCCCAAGCACTGTTTTTGTGCCTATAGGCCATGATGCAACATCTAATTGGCCACTAACACTTAAAATTCCTGAACCCAATATTGCTCCTAATAGTGGGGCCGCAGGTATACCACTTAGAATCAGAAGCGAACCAACACTTGCCCCAGCAAGTGTGTATAGCAATAAATTCACAAAAGAAGGCATTTAAGTCAATTCTCCTATATACACAAGTTTCTAGCTTTTTATATTTATTTATCAAGTTAGCTAAGAAAAAAAAAGATATCTCTTAAGAAAGTAAGTAAGTTAAGTGAGTTAGATTTCATCTTAAAGTCAGATCAAGAGAACTAAAAATCTAGTTCGGGACAATCAAATGAAACCTAAATCCACTAATACTAATGCTTTAAATATTGATGACTGAAAGCACAACAAACAAAAAATTTGATTTAGCAAAAATTCTGACTGGTGTTGCAATTTTCTTATGTACTATAAGTCTTGTATTTATTGCTATTAGTCTCAGTACTGTCGCTCACTGGGCAGAAAATCAAAATACATGCGTTGAGCAAGAGAGTAGCAAAGCACCTATTGCATGGGCAGTTAGAAAATGCAATGGCCGTTCAAAGGTATATCAAGTGAAATGAAAAGAAAATTTTCTTAGCTTGCCTAACAGACGAAAACTAAAATTCATATTGCATCTAGCTCTCGTTGTAGTACTTAACCAAATCATAAATTAGAAAAATCACAAAACCTACTGCAAAGATAACCGGCAAGATTTGATTTCTTCGGAATTTTTGAAAAAGAGTTAGCGACTCAGATTTCTTATTTTCTTTTTTGCTCTTAGGGGGTAAACCAGCTTCTTTACGTCTTTTAGCCTCTCCCATAAATGTAATGTCTTATTTATCTTATTTATAGTCATCTTTAATACATGATGCTTGATGCTGTTATTGATATTGAAATTAAATGAACTAGCTATAAAATTTCAATCCTAAATAAAATGTCTTGAACTTAAAGCGCTTAGCACCTATTGAAATGGTTGTAGAAGCCGAGTAAATAAGTCCTACCTTATAGCTATTAAATCCGCTGGCAAGTGAAAGATACTGCTCAAGATTCTAGATCAATAGAAAAGGGAGCTATTTCCTATCTTTTGTAAGTATTCTGAATACCTAAAAAAAACTCTTACCAAAGGTTATTGAGATCAGATTTGCAGTATCAAAAATAGCCATTCTTCCTTTCAAGTCTCTTATCCATTGTCATAAGAAATATCGATTATGAGTATGCAAACAGCGACCAATCTATTAATAAAAGATTAACAGAAAAATAACTTCAATTAATTTTCGATAATAAGAACCTATCCATCAAGAACTTCATTGCCAAAATACTGCTTATTCACAAAGTAAATAGTTGTCTTTTTATAGCGATGGATAAACGTTTGATTGTTCATAGTTATTCGATTAAAAGTTTCAAAAGTAATGGATATATAGTGCTAATCGATTTACTATCCTAAAAAGATGCATAATAAAATGCATGACGCCAAATATCCCAGCTTCAAATAATCAATCGAGTCAGAAGTTATCTTTGACGCCTACAGGTAAAGAAGTACCTAGTGCATTGTCAATGATGGTGGACTCAATGGCCAGTATGGTCCAAAGAGCTAAACAAGATTTAGAACGTGTAGATCAAAGAGCTAAGCAAGATTTAGAGCGTGTTGACCAAAGAGCTAGAAAAGATGTAAAACTCCTTGACCAAAGAGCTAGAAAAGATGTAAAACTCCTTGACCAAAGGGCTAAAGCAGATCGTGAACGAATGAGACGCGATTAATGTTTAATCAAATTTAAGCTCTTGATTCTTATCCATTTTTTCTGAGATAGACTGGCATCAAATGGATTCATCGGTCAAAAATCTATTTAAATATTCCACTTACTTCTTCATTGAAATTAAATTAACTCCGCTAAACTAAAAATAATGGTAAGGCTTTTATTCTATGCATCTCCAAAGTCTGAAGGGATGCCGATTAGCAATTGGCTCGTATCCAACTTTTGAATATGACGCCAGAGGAGGAGGAGGAGAAGCAAAATTAGAGCCTTCTGAGAAAGAAAATTTACTGCACTTAAGCTTTTCATCTCAAACATTTTCAATCCCTCCTCTTACTTCGCAAACAACAAAGTTCTTATCTCTTCCATTGCCTCCAGGATTAAAAGTCGAAATGTCTATGGATAAACTTCAGGGAAGTGTCAATAAAAATTCTGGAGAGATTATCTTGGAGTTCGAAGCAAGATTTATTTTTAGTATTGCTTCTATACTTTACTTCCCGGATTTAATTGTCAAAACATCTCTTGAAACGAGTAAAGTCAAAAGTAATCTCTACCAAGAACAAGGTCATAGTCTAAAGTCTAATGGTGAAGCGACTCTTGTAGGTGTTGCACTAATTCCAGCAACGGGCAACAAAATACTTGATCTTTTTCTTGGGCTTCCTAATGAAGCTCTAGCAGTACTCCGATGCAAACTCAAGTAATACAATCTAGATACCTGAATGATGATCATAAAAAAATCTGGTCAAATAAATATCCTAGGGATAGTGATCTTAATAATTACTTCTACTCTCATTTAAGATATATTAGTTATCTACACTAAATTCACCTTTAGATTTAGATTATTTATTAAAAATAATTGCCCTTAAGATGTCGTTCCATACAAATGGTTTGACAATCATTCCCTTCGGCAAGGTTTTCAACTGAACAATAAGTTACACATTCGAGATAATCATCGATAGGGTCTGTTTGCTCTTCACTTCTAATAGTAATATCAGTTTTAATCATACAAAATCCCTCTAATTGTTAAAAACAATATAGTCCTTGTAGAAATATCTACCATCCGCATTATTTACTAAAAACTTTTAGGCGATTCCCGAACTAACCAATTTATTATTATCAACAAGGTTCGTCATAAGATGTATTTTATCTCCCAGTCATTCTTCATATGGATAAAAAAGGTGCAAAAGGTTATTGGATTTCAACCTCAACAGTTGTGAATCAAGAGTTATTTTCTGAATATGTAAAGAAAGTAGGTCCTTGGCTAAAAGAAGTCGGTGGCGAGATCTTTGCTAAAGACACAGAGCCTCAAGGCAAAGAACGGACAGAGAATGCAAACTTAGCGGTAATTTGTGAGTTTCCTTCTATGCGTGCAGCAGTTGAAGCTTATGAATCGAGTGAGTATCAAGAATTATCAAAACTCAGAAATGCTGCGACTAAAAATGCAACCTTCACAATCATGGAGGGGATGGATGAAGCAACAAAACTTAGAAGAGCAATGGGACTATAAAGACTGCACCATTTACTAATTTCATAATTGATAGGTTAATCAAAATATTATTTTCAGGTGAAGAGTAATTGTTTTGCAAATTAATTGAGAGCTAGGAAGATATAGGACCATTACAGTATTTTATGCTCCAAAAATTAGTTTCGAATATCTAGTGAAATATAAAATCTATTCCTTTAAAAGGCTTGGAAGTTCAATGAAATCTCTACTCCGTCACGAATATGAAAATATGCTTTGCCTTATCAGATAGATAAAATTAGCCCATTCCTATCCATGAAGAAATAAATGCTGGTACTGGAAGTTTAGAAGTAATCGTTGCCAATAAAGCCATGTCAAATTGATGAACTGCTGGAATAGTTCTATCCAAAAGAAAAATTGCAAAATATGGAATATTCATAGCTATTTGCCACCGCCATTTGTAAGTAATCACTCCCCATACCTTTTTGGCATAAGTTTTTTGACGATCAGTAAGACTCTCCCATCTACTCCCTGCGAACTGTTGTATGGATTCATTCAAACGCATACCACTTTGTGACTGCATGGCTAAGCCCCAAATAAGGCTACCTTTATAGATCAAATGGGTGGTAGGCCGCCACTCTAATAAGTACAGTTTGCAAATTGTTAGCAAGTCTGGTTATTAAAGAATCATGCTAAAGATTGTAAGTTTTTATTATCTGAGTTCGTTCTTATAAAACTGTTATAAAGCTATACCTCAATTAAAAAAGAACTCTATTTCCTTTAGATTCAACCCTTTCCATCCAGCCTTAAGTAGTCGTTGATTAAGAGTATTTTGATCAAAATGTTTTGCCCCAGATCGGACAATTCTATTTCGCATTGATTTCTTTACTCCACTTCGTTTTCGCGCACCTTCTTTTTCCATAACTTCATTATAAAGATTTAGCATCTCTGAGGGTATTGGGCTCCCATCTAAGTCCAAACCTGCCTCAATAGCTTTATCAATCGCATCAGGTCCAGAAAAATCCATTTGAAGAGAAATTAAATCCTAATCATAGAGACACATGAATTGTTTTCTCCAATCAATAAGTAATTTATGTAGAGCGAAAAAAAACTTGTAATGCCTAAGCTCAATCTAAGTGAAAAAACACCTTTGGGATTTATTGGACTTGGGGCAATCGGTCTCCCAATAGCAATCAACTTATTTAGAGCAGGTTTTCCCCTAAAAGTTCATACACGCAGTAGGAAAGCGGAAGAGCATAGAGAACTGCAAGGTAGCAAGCATTGTGCTACGCCTAAAGAGACTGCCAAGGGCTGCAAGGTTTTGCTCATTTGTGTAAGTGATGACAATGCTGTAAAGGAGGTTCTATTTGGCCCCAGAGGAGCAGCAGGAAGCTTGACTCCAGGTCAAATCGTAATTGACTTATCAACAATTAGTCCTTCAAAAGCGAAATTATTTGCAACTCAATTAGCCGAGAAAGATGTGAAGTATGTCGATGCTCCAGTAACTGGGGGCACAGAAGGAGCAAAGCAAGGAAGTCTTACAATTTTCGTCGGTGCAGATAATAATTGGCTCCGAGAAATCACTCCTATTCTCAATGTAATAGGAGATTCTTTTTATGGTTTTGACCATGTTGGCAAAGGGCAAGAAGTCAAAGCCATTAATCAAATACTCGTCGCTGGAAGTTATGCAGCAGTTGCAGAAGCAATTGCCTTAGGAGAAGCTCTCAACTTACCAATGAACAAAGTTATCGAAGGTCTTCAAAAAGGAGCTGCCAGTTCATGGGCGCTTACCAACCGCTCTCAAGCAATGTTGAATGACTACTACCCCTTAGGGTTTAAATTACAGCTACACCACAAAGATTTATCTATTGCATTAAAAACAGCCGAAGAGTCAGGGTTACAGCTTCCTATAACATCCAAAGTAAAGGAACTAGAGGAAGAGTTAATGAAGGAAGGCTATCACGATGAAGATGTCTCTGTTTTAAGGCGGTCAATAAAAAAAACGATCAAATAAGGACATAAATATAAGTAATAGCTATTTCTTTTTACTAAGAAGTTGATTACCTCTACTTAGATCAACAAAATCTCCAATGAGTTTACAGCTCGTCTCCCACAGACGTTCTCTTTTCTCATTATTCAGGGCCATGGGAGCTATACGACAAAGTGTGGGATAACCTCTGAAATTAAACCTAGGACCATATTGCTCACCATTATTCGCCTTTAAATCCGTTGCCGCGCGTAATTGGGGGAGAGATCCCATCCAAGACGTTTGAAACATCGGATCCATTAATCTATAAGCTATAGCCTCCTGCCAAGATCCAGTAGCCTTGACTGAGGTTGCTTGTAAATTAGTCCTAGCCAAACCAGGGTGTGCACAAAGCGAAGCAAGATCTATATTGCAAGCCCTTAATCTCTGGCTCAATTCCAAAGCAAACATAACATTAGCAAGTTTGCTTTGAGAATAAGATGCCCAACGATCATAATATTCTTTCCCTTGAAGGTCATCCCAATTAATTTTGCCGAGGTATTGAGCACCAGAAGAAACTGTTACAACACGTCCTCTACGTTGTTTAGATAATAATGGCAGCAACTTAATAGTTAATGCCATATGACTAAGATGATTCACTGCAAATTGAAGTTCAAAACCTTGTTGACTAAATATTTGTGGAGGAGCCATGACTCCTGCATTGTTAATCAGTAAATCTAATTTTTCATATTTAGCAATCATTTGATCAACAGCCTCATCTACTTTTTCTAAGTCAGCAAGATCCATCTCTAACACTTCAATATTTCCGCCATCGTTCTCATCAAAAAGTTTCTTTCGTGCTTGTTCAGCTTTTTCTATAGAACGACAGCCAAGAATTACAGTTGCACCCTTTTGCAATAAAGTTTGAGCCGTATCGAAACCTAATCCACTATTTGCACCGGTGATAAAAACGATTCTATCTTCTTGGCTAGGTATAGAATTAATGGACCAAGTCATTCAAGCTTCGCAAACAACAATAATATAGACAATCTAACTATTGACAGTAAAAGATGGTTTTTGATATTTGTATTAAAAGAGATCAAAGCAAGTTAGCAATTGATCTTCTCAACGTTAAGTAAAATCTCACATATTAATTCCTTTAAAAGAGCTAATTGTTCTTTATTACCTAAAGCAATAAGTAGTTGTCCTGGGGCAATCACAAAATCGCCACCAGGATTAGTTATCAAATCCGCTCCATCTCGTATGGCTAATATCATTGCACCACTTTGACGACCTAAATTAAGTTCAGACAAAGTACGATTCCTTATTTGATCAAATTTTGCGACATCACTAGTAAGAAGAAATTCTTCTATTTCACATTGTGATCCAGCTAACAATTCCATAAAATTAACTGCTATTGGTCGCAAAGCAGTTGCTGCCATGGTTTTACCCGCCGCAACATATGGGCTAACCACGACTGTCGCCCCTGCTAGCCTAAGTTTATTAGCTGCCTCTTCACTTTCAGCTCTTGAAATTAAACGACATTTTCCACTCAATCCTCGTGCACTTAAAACAACGTAAAGGTTTGCCGCATCGTTAGACAGAGCAACTACCAAACTCCTGCAATTTTGTATTCCAGCCAATAACAATGTCTCATCCAAAGTTGCATCTGCACATAGAACATTTAAACCTTCCTTTTCAGCTTCAACTTTCAGAGCGCTATCTAACTCCACAATAAGAATAGGCACATCCTCAACTTGGAGTTGCTGCGCAATTTCTCTCCCAATTCGGCCATAGCCGCAAATAATTACATGATTTCGCATACGTCTAAGCATCCTCCGCAACCTTAACTCGCTCATCCTGCGAAAGTAACCAGATTCAGAAAGACCTAATAATCTCTGAAGTGTTAATTGGACTATTACCAACCCGCCACCAATTATCAAAAAAGTTACTATTCTTCCAGTTGCACTAAGTGGTTCTACCTCACCAAAGCCAATTGTAGTAATGGTTATGAGAACCATCCAAAGACAATCTCCCCAATCCCAACCTTCAGTAATTCGGTAACCTATTGCTCCAACAACAAACAAAGAAACCAACGAAATAATTGGACCTAAC
>QCIW01000002.1 GCA_003216435.1 Prochlorococcus sp. AG-402-N21 | reverse complement strand
TCTTACTTAGTTGATAAGATTTCACAAAGAAAACTTCTTAGAGATTTAAATATTCCTGGAACTGATTGGTTGCCTTTATCTTCTATTAAGAGTAATAGTAAATTACCAGTTGACTGGGACTTCCCTGTGATGGCGAAGGCTTCTACAGGTGGTTATGATGGAAAGGGTACTCTTGTTATTAATGATTTTCACCAACTTAATGAACTAATTAGATCAGTAGATAATGAAACTTGGTTTCTAGAAAAATGGGTAAATTATAAAAAAGAATATTCATTAGTTGGAAGTAGAGATCTTGAAGGTAATTTTAGAGCTTTCCCATTGGTAGAAACTAGTCAAACCAATCAAATATGTGATTGGGTTTTAGCCCCAGCAGATGTAAATCATGACGTGGAAATGATGGCATATAACATTGCAGCTTCTTTGGTTACAAGACTCAATTACGTTGGGGTCATAGCGATTGAATTTTTTTATGGAGAAGACGGCTTACTTGTTAATGAGATTGCCCCCAGGACTCATAACTCAGCTCATTACTCTATTGAGGCTTGTAAAAGTAGTCAGTTTGATCAGCAGGTTTGCATAGCAGCAGGAATTACAGTTCCCTTCCCAGAAATGCTTGCCCCTGGAGCATTGATGATAAATTTGCTTGGCCTTGCTGGGGAGAGCAGTGGCTCCTTAGAAGAAAGATTGGAAAAAATTCGCAAAATAGAAGGTTCAAATCTTCATTGGTATGGAAAGGAAGTTGAAAAACCAGGAAGAAAATTAGGACATGTGACATTCCTTCTTAAGGGGAAGGAATCTCTATCAAGAAGAAATGAAGCTTTGATTGCATTGGAAAAAATCCGTTCTATTTGGCCCATTGAATAGCCATTTGGTTTAAATTGTTTATGAACTGCTTTGTTGGTGAAGACCTTTCTAGTGCTCTGATCTGACTCTTTTTCGATTCGGGGAAACTGTCGCGAAGGTAACGTAGACCAGCTTGACTGGAAACGAAGCCCCGCTTTGATTCCCCTTCTGGTATTACCAGGTCGAACGCTGAGGTTGTCACGGCAAGGTGGTTCAACTATTAAAGAGATTGATGTTAAAACTGTTGTCTAGATGTTTTTCTTTTTAGCAAAACCTTATATTTTGTTCTCCACTACACCAGTTAAGTATTATAGATGTAGGAAATTAAGAAAGGATTAAGCCACCAAAAACTCTTTAAATCATATTTCTTATAAAGACTAAAAATAACTAATAAAATATAGTCATGGAGAAGACAAACTTGTAAGCCGAAAGGAAATTTGTGAGGAACTTGCTTATAGGATTCGTCTCTACCTTATTTATTGTTTTAATAGGAGCCTTTATAGCATTATTTCAAACACTATTAGTCATTCAGAAAAAACCATACCTCAACCGATAATTATTATTGAAGATTGCTATGACGCAGATACCTGCACAAGTATAGAAGGCGAAAAAATTAGGCTTGCTTGCATAGATAGTCCTGACCTAAGAGGAAAACGAGCAGATGAAATTCCTGCTAAAGCAGCTAGGAATTACCTTAACAAATTAGTTATTATGAATGAGGCTGTTATCCGACGAATTGGTAAAGACAGGTATGGAAGAACTTTTGCGGAGTTGTATATAAATGGAGAAAATGTACAACAATCTCTTCTTTCCAAAGGGCATGTTCAGATTTATGATAGATATTCAGATCAATGTCTTTGGCCTACAAAGTAAATTATTTAAATTTCAAGAGGAAGAGATTTATTAAGAATTTTTATTTAAACGAAAATAATCTAATAACTAGTTCTTGAATCTTTAGCAATCTTTCGATGTTTTAGCTTTTAGCCCCGCTCTAAAATTCAAAAACTAGTTACTATATTTTGTATATACAAATGTAACGTATGGTTCCTCAGGTCGTAATCAATGGCTATAAAAAAAAAGATTAATTATGTTCGTGTGAGGAACATTAAATGAAATTTTTCCGGCCATTACTTGTGGCTCCTGCTGCCTTGGGCTTATTAGCCCCCATGTCAGCTAATGCTACTGAGGTTGATGTGAAGGGCATTTCTGAATATGCACCTATAACTTCCCATCAGTTGCAGGCTGCTTCTAAATTTGCTGATATCCAGCCAGGAGATTGGAGTTTTCAAGCTTTAAAGAGTATTCACCAAAGGTATGGCTGCAAGGCCGTTATGCCAAAGGGAACTATTACTAGGTTTGAAGCTGCTTCAGTCCTCAATGCTTGCTTGGCTCAAGCCACTAGTCTCAATGTGCAAGAACAAAGACTAGTAGAAGAATTTGGCGAAGAATTGGCTCAGATAAGGGGTACAGATATTGATGGCTCTGAAGGGTCTTCTTTTGGAACATATGCAGCTGCATTCTCACCATCAACAAAAGTAAGCGGAGAATTAAGCGTTCAAGTTGGTTCACGTACTGTTGAAGAAGGCTTAGGTTTCGACGACCATAAGCTCCACGCACTTTATGGTTATAAAATCAATACTAATTCCAGTTTCACAGGTAGTGATTCGTTGAAAATTGGCCTTGAAGCTGGTAATGCAACAGCTGATACCCGCCTCGCAACTGAGAGTGAAGTTATAGGTGATGGAAAGTTAGAAGTTGCAACTGCTTATTACGCAAGACCGGTTGGCAACTTTATTGTCGCAGCTGGGCCTTTGTTTGAGAAATCTGCTTTGGTTGGCACAACAACGTCTACCTACAGCTATGACGGAATTTTTAATGGTTTTTGGTATGGACCTAATGGTTACTCCAATGATCAATACTCAGGAGCCCCAGGTTTTGGAGCCTCATACGTCAACGACAACGGAATAAATGCTGCTTTTAGTCTTTTGGCTGTAAATGGCTCGGATCCTGATAAAGGTATTGCAAGTGATGAGAGTTTTGAAATCTCTACATTTTCACTTGGTTATGACGCAGAGAACTTTGGCGGAGGAATTATCTTTACGCGGTATGACGACCTATCTTCTCTTTTCAGTAATGTATATGAAACAGATGGGACAAGCATTGATGCGGAAGATTTAGGAAGTCCTTCGATCTTAGGCTTCGGATTTTATTACCAAGCTACCGATAGATTTGACATATCTTTTGGTTGGGATATTACTGATTTTGACTACAGTAACTATGAACATAGCTCCTCATTTTCTCTTGGTGCAGATTTAGATCTTAATGGCGGAACATTAAGTGCGGGCGTAGCTACAGTCCCTGGATATGACACTGCTACTGGTGAGCAGGATGATGCAGGTATGGCCTATGAACTCTATTACTCTTATGAGGTGGCTGATGGAATAACGATCAAGCCAATGGTTATGGTTTTTGATGGTGATACATCAGGTACGACAACCTGGGTAAGCGAGACAATTTTTGGATTTGAAACTACTTTCGAATTCTAGGTTCAATTTTAAGCATTAGCTTGCTTAAGCAATCTCTAAAAAACCCCTACTAGCAGTGGGGTTTTTTTTTAATTAAAAACAATTCAGAAGTTCTCTGAATTATTATTTCTTTAGCTGAAACTTACCTCTTCTTAAGTTTTTACAAAATAATGAGACTTCACCATTACAGTTTCTTAGTTCTTCTTCTATAAGAGCATTAATGTCATTGTTGTTCCGAATTTTGGAATTATTAGTTTTGTTGTCATTGGATGTGAAGTCATAGCAATTTTCAGATAAAAGCCTAGCTGCATTTTTATGACCATGAAGTGTTGATGCTTTTAGCCAGTCTGAACATGCTTTTTTTATATCACCACTTAGATAATAAGCATCAGCTCGATAGTAGTGAGACCATTTATTATTAGGAGAGATTACTAATTGTTTTGTATAGGCATTAATCGCTCCTCTGAAATCATTGATGTCTACTTTTAAAAGTCCTAGATTGTTATAAGCATCCGGATGAATGGGATTTAGATTAATTGCTTTTAAACAATCCTTAAGAGCTTTTTTATTGTTACCTATATTTTTATGTGCATTACATCTAGCATTTAAATAATTATCATTATTAGGATCTTCTCTAATGGCAAAATTATAATCATCTATAGATGATTGATAATTTTTGATACTGTAGTTTAGTAAACCTCTATTGAAGTGAGCTATTTGATTGTTTTTGGGATTGCCCCATTCTCTATTTAACCCTATTGATTTTGTGTAAGACGTAATTCCTTCTATTGTATTACCTAAAGAACTATATAGATATCCTAGATATAAGTAGGCTTCTGAGGTCTCATAAAGAGATAAAGATTTCTTTATGATTTTAATTGCCGTCTTTTCTTGTCCTTTTATATTATAAATATCTCGTACTTGATCTATATATACTAGTGCTTGTTTTTTGTTAGCTCGTTTATTCTGGTCTTCATTGGTTAGTGTTGAGATTGATTGATTAGATTTCGGTTGATTTAAACTTAAAAAATATTTATCTATAAACCTTTGTGATGTTTGTCCTGAGATTGCAAAATTTATTCCTGGAGCATCTGCTTTAATAAAAGTACCATCATCTTGTTTCACTTGTGTTGCGGCTCCAGATGTATTTACCCCAATAACGCAACCTGATTTTCCTATTAAAGGCCCCCCTGAACTACCTCTATTAATTAACGCATCTGTCTGGATCATCTTACCTTCTTTTCTGAAAGCACTAACTATTCCTTTATTGAAGGAATACTCATAACCCTCAGGTTGACCTATGGCAATAACATCATCACCAATCTCTACTCCTTTTGTTTGTATTTTTAATACTTTGCCTTCTCTTCCGATGACTTCTAATAGGGCTAAATCTCGATAGTCTGCTCCTCCAGCGTTTGCTACTACATTTGCAAAATCTTCTTTCCCATCAGACCAAATAATATATAGGGAAGAATTGTTTTTGACAACATGACTATTTGTTAAAATGTATGTTTTATTCTTATAATGCTTAACAACGAAACCACTGCCATATCTTCCTTCTTCTTCAAATACTCTTGCAACACCTGGCCTAGAACGCCTAATTAATTCTTTTATTGAATAATTACCTTTACAGGAGTTGAAAGAGAAAATCCTATCTTTTACTTGTTCGGTTGTTGTGACTATCCCACTGTTGATCCGATTGGAATTTTTAAAATAAACTGTTCCTGTAGCGATAGCAATACTTGTCAATGTTAATAGTGAAATTAAATACTTTGAACTAGATCTTTTGAAGAAATTCCTTAATCTAGTATTGTTATTTTTAAGACTATTGGAAACTACATTATCTGCTATAAGCCTACTATTTCGAGAGGATTTATTTATACTTTTTCCTATTAACTTGAAGCTATTATTTACTCCTCTGCTCACAGTAGTAATTGTCTCTGGTATGAACTTTAAAAGTGAGTTGTTTTTCCCATAACCTAGAGGTTGACCACAATAATCACATTCCTGGTTGGATGCGGATCTGCTCCTAATTATTGGAGCACCGCAATTGCTACATCGGTTCATAATCCTATTCTACGATTCAATTTAGATGATTACCATTAGGAGAAATAATTTTACAACATTAAATAGGAATAATTTATTTTTGTGCTGAGTCTCTTTTAGTATAGTTTTTTACATAATAGTCCTAAACCTAAAGAATTTTTACAGCTTAGTTTAATCGTTGATTAATTGTGTAATCATTATAGAATTAATTACTAATTAATTGAAGAAATATTTTTTACGACTTTTTTATTTCACCCTCCTTTTTGGTTCGAATACATTCTTGCCGCCGAGCTCTGTAGCTGATCCAGCTGATAAATATCGTACTCAACTAAATTGTTGGAATAACTATAATTTTATTACACCTCAGGATCTAACCTATAGATATTGTATTCAAGAAAATGGTCGTATTCACAAGATGGATTCTACAGGAAATATACTAAAAGAAAAAATATTTATTGATAAAGAAATTAAAATTAAAAAAAATATCTCGAATTATCCATTTGATTTAGATCAGGATAGAATACAGTCTAAATCTAAGACGACTATTTATACTATTTTTGACGATCAGCTATTGCGATTTTCTTGCAAATCTAAGAAAGTGGATAGAAGGAAATATCTGCCAACTGACGAATGTACTAAAAGTATTATTGGGATCAGACCAAAAGAATATTATTATGATCAGGGAATAAAAAGTCAGGAATTTGGTAACTGGTTAGATTCTATTGATGATTTTAATAAACACATTGCTGTATCCGATACAAATGAAATCTATTACTTTAGAGCTTTATCCAAGTATAAAATTAACGACTTTGTGGGTTCTTTAAAGGATATTAATAAGGCAATAGAGCTTTCACCTGAATTTCTTTACTCTTACAATTTGCGAAGTCTTATTCGTCACCAGCTAAATGATTACCAAGGGGAAATCAAAGATCTGACCACTTTAATTAAACTGTTAGAAACTATAAATCAGGAAGGTAGGAATAATCTTGAGAACCTTTCTGATTTGCCATTTAACAGGAGAGGTCGCTTTGCATATTTACTTGTTGATGGGCCGACTTGGAATCAAGCGAAACAAAACGCAAAAAAAATCGGAGGCAGATTGGTTATTATTAATGACAACAAAGAAAATGAATGGATAACTAGGACTTTTGCCAGTTCGAATCTCAACTATAATAAACAATTAGAAACTAGTTATTGGATAGGTTCTCAATACTTTTCTAATTATCTATCAAAAAACTCTACCGAGTTAACTACATATCAAAATTGGGATGTCGGTAGTCCCTCTAATTATTCTGATTTCTCCTCTGCTGTAAAGATTACACTTTACTCTATATCAGAAGATAATAAATTTTCTTCTGGTAAATGGCATACTTCCTCATTAAGTAGTTTTGAATCTTTTTATGGAATAGCAGAGGTTAATATTGCAACTAAATTAGAGGAAATAGATTCTCAATTTAGCGATATTTATTATCGCAGGGGTATAGCTAGAAGTGAACTCTCCGATGTTAAGGGGGCAATTAAAGACTTTGATCAGGAAATCAATAATAATCCGACCAATGCTCTTGCTTATATCGCTAGAGGTAAAGAAAATTACTGGATGAAGAGAGATTCCGCTTGCAATGACCTTTTTAAAGGCCGCTCACTTGGAGCAAAAGACAGTAGCTATTATTCATTTATTGACGATTGCAGGCCTATTAATAGTGAAAAGATACAGAGAGTTAAGGCAAATACTAGGTCAGAGCTTATACTTGAGAATTCCCTCTATCTCATTAAAAAATCCTATATACTTCTTCCTGTTTTCTTGATTGTAATTTTTTATATAGTAATGAAAAGTAAAGAAACTGATGACTCCTGACTATGAATATATAAAAATAATTATAGTGTTCTTTACTTACTCTACTTTTGTATATAATTAGATTAAATTAGACTAATAAATTGGCTACTCTCACAATAGAAAGCATTGCGTCAAGTGATTATTTAGCGTGGAGGTATCCTAAGAGAGAAGTAACCCTTGGTTCTCAGGTTATTGTTAACGAAAGTGAGCAGGCATTACTTTTTGAAAATGGTAAGTTGATTCACGTCTTATCCGCAGGAAGACATCTTATTGAATCCGGAAATATCCCAGGTCTTGATGGTGTATTGAGAAGAACTCTGGGTAATAATTCTCCCTTAAAGATCGATATTTGGTTTGTAACCAAAACATCATCCTCAGACTATAAGTGGGGCGTTCAATTGAAAGTTAAAGATACTAATCATCAATTAATTGTTCCTGTTGGTGCTTATGGATCAATGATGCTTAGAATTGACGACCCCGCATCATTTCTCATACAAGTTGTAGGTAAGGATCTTTTATTAACAAAGAAGGATCTAAGATCTTTCATACTTCCAAGTATTGAGCGTAGTCTTAAGGACTATATCGCGGAAAAGATTGGTAAAGGAAGCCTTGATATCTTTAACATCGATTCTGTTTTAGTAGAAGCATCAAATCATGCCAAGTCATCTCTTTCTTCAACTCTTGAACGATTCGGGATGAATCTACTTGACTTTTATATACAAGGAATAGAAGTTATAGGTGATAACCCTGAATATTTGAAAATTAAAGAAGCACTTGGAGATGCAGCTAGTTTAAGGATTAGAGCAAAAGCAGCATCAGATACAGAAGGTTTTTACCAACAAGAGAGGACTCTTGATGCAATTGATAAAGTCGTCGCTAAAGATACTTCTGTCGGAAGTAAGTTAATTTCACAAAGTCTAGGTGAGATACAAATTGGATCAAATGTTATAAACGAGCCAAATTCAGAAACCAAGAAGAAATTATTAGAATTGAAGGAGTTATTAAATTCGGGATTAATATCAGAACATGAATATCAGAACAAAAGGATTAAACTTTTGGGTAAAATTTAGTTATTAATATATTTCATAATAGAACATGAAGATAAAGACTTCCTTGCCAGTTTTATGGTTGCCGCTTGTAGCTTACTGGACTTTTCTGTTAGTACTTCAGACTAAGGTAGAGATAACAAAGATAGATCAAATTATTCCATTAATACTCTATCTGATTGTTTCCTTTCTTCTGCTCTTGCAATTTCAATTACTCCTTCTTAACAAAAGAGAAGGATTTATCGTAAAATTTGGTACTACATATACTTTGGGTTCATTCCTATTAATCTCGAGTTTTTCTATATTAGCTTATTTTACTAGTACAGAATGGAATTCTACTTATACATGCTTATCTTTAATTACAGCATTGGTTCTTAATGTTGTGATTGCAGAAGTATTTTCTTTCGTTAATTATCAGATTTCAAGAAGAAAGACTGCTTGGGAGAATACAAATAAAATCTTAGAAGATCGCCAATTGGAACAATCTCAACTTAATTCACATGAACGAAACCTCTATTTACATTATCGTAATCAATGGCAAATATTCATTGAAGATGCCTCAATAGATTATATTAATATACCTGAATTAAATGAGGAAGTAAAAAGAATTACTAAGATACTAGAATATAGTACTTTTTTTAGATCCAAATCATCTCTGGATTTATTGGATAAAATTCGTAAATGTGATGATAATAACCATTTGTTAGTTCTCTTAAGGCGTGTTAAATAATTTCCTTAGACCCATATCTATCTTCCAGAAGAATGAAGATTCATCATTCGTTAAATTATCCATATATTTCTATTCATCAAACCCTCAAAGATTTTGCTTTTACTCTTTAAAGCATTGGGATTAGTGCTTTTAGACAGCAGTCTACGCGATTTGCCTTATAGCTCTTATGATCTCGCCTTGATAGCTCAGTAGACCTGTTTCCCGGTTAAAAGAGAAATGAAGATGAACGTCGTGCTTTAATTAGTGTTTATGGCGTTTTATTTTAAGGTTATTCCTATGTCACTTGCTGGGAATTTTATTCTTACACTTAAAGATAGGGGTATATCTGAAACGATATCCTCAGTCTATGGTCATATATTAGGACTATTTCATAGGAAACTAAGGGGGAGATATTTAAAAAAGAATATCTTTACGTATAAGATGTTTTTAGATCTCAATGATAGAGGTATATCAAGATCATTACTCCTTTTTGGTAAAAGAGAATTAGAACACAAGTATATCTTGGAAAATATTACTCAGGAGGGTATGACCATCTTAGATATAGGGGCCAATATTGGTTATTATGCGTTAATGGAACTCGAATTAATAGGAGATAAAGGAAATTTAATAGCAGTAGAACCCTCTCCCAGTAATATAGATTTACTTAGAAGGAACCTTAAATTAAATAATTATAACAATGTAGAGATTCATCAGGCAGCAGTTTCTGACCAGTCTTGTGTAAAAAAGTTTCACTTATCATTACAGTCTAATTTAAATACATTCCATAATGTAGGAACAGGAATAGAACATCTTTCAGGAGAAACTATAGATGTTAAAACTATGACAGTTCAAGAAATTATGTCTGGAAGGAAATTAGATTTGATTAGGATGGATGTCGAAGGTCATGAAGTAGAGATAATAAAAGGCTTGATCCCATCTATTGAAGCTAAAGAGCTTAGGCCTATAATTATTTTTGAAACCCACATAACCAAATATGATACCAATCATAATTTCAGTGATATTTTAAAGAAAATGTTTGAATTAGGTTATAAAATAGGCTATGTAGGTTCCTCATCTTCAAGTGGTACCAAAATTATAAATTCTTATGGTTATAAATCCATTAAACAGATAAAAAGTGATGGTTTAACTAGAAATGTATACAACGGTATTGGAGACAAAGATGCACTCGAAATGATATGCAATAGAGGTGGTATACGTACAGTTACCTTAATGCCAAATTGATATTTTTTATTTGAGCATCATCTCTACAATCTCTCTTGTATTTGAGGACAATTCACCATTGCTAAGCTTTTGAATAGCTAGCAACATATGCTTACTATTCGGTTCAATATAACTTTGCCATCGACTGAAAATTTTGGATAATCTAGATGCTGTTATTGGATTTCTTTTATCAACATCTATGATTTGATCTGCCATAAACATGTAACCATTTCCATTAGATGAATGAAACGCCACTGTATTCTTGGCGAAACCTCCTAATACTGCTCTAATTGAATTTGGGGCTATTGGATCAAATTTTGGATGAGACAACAAGTCTTTAATAGTTTTATAAGAGTCAGGATTTGGAAGAGAAGCCTGTAAATTGAACCAAGAATCCAAAATAACAGGACTATCTTTCCATTTCTCATAGAAGATTCTCAAAGCTTCTTCTCTTTCGATGCATTTGACTGGTAAGAAAGCATTCAGAGCAGCTCTAGAGAGTGACATTGAGGAACCTTTAACAGCGTTAAGCGCATCCTGCCTAACCTCTTGATTCCCGTTCGCTATAAGCAGTTTCCAGATAACTTCTATAAGCTGTCGTTCTTCTTGTCCCTGTGGCCATTCATTGTGCGACTCCGTATCGCATTCTATTAATAGATCCTTAAGAGGATTAATTAATGACTTACCAATAAAGGAATTTAAATATAAATAAGACTCTTCTAAACTTATGGGATCAATAGGTTCTTGATATGACTCTAACTCTGAAACTGAGGGAATTTTTAATAGGGAAGATAACAAGCCTTTATTTTTATCTTTAAATTTTAATATATTGCTTCTTAGCGAGTCAATTAACAAATTTTCTATCTCCTGGAGAGGCTCTTTAGATGCTCTAGATATTAAGATATTCCTACTTAGAGTTTGCATTGCATCCCAACGAGAGAACTCATCATCTTCATTTTCTAGTAAATAAAATAATTCTTTTGTCGACAAATCAGATTCCCAATTTACTGGTGCGGAAAAATTTCTAAAGACAGAAATAATGGGAACTTTCCCATCTATTTGAATATTCGGGAATTCCAGTTCTTGTGAAATTTTATCAAAGATTATTGTTCTTTCTTCTTTTTTATTTGATTGATTAAGTATAGAAAGAACTATGGGAATTACTAATGGTTGATATTCTGAGTCAAGGCTTGTAGTTTGAAGACTTTGATTAAGAGTTAGCTTTAATACATTATTCTTTTCATCCCATTTTCTTTTTATTGAAATAAAAGGAGTTCCCGCCTGATAATACCAACGTATGAATTGTTCCACATTAAAGTTAAGTTCATAACCATTTTGGATAGCACCTTTTATAACTGCTTCTACGAAATCTTCTGTAGTAGCAGCGCATCCATCGAAATCATTCACATATTTCTTAATGCCAAGCATAAAATATTTAGGACTGAGTAATGTATTTAACATTCGAATTATCTCTGCTCCTTTTTCATAAATAGTTGTTGTATAAAAATTATCTATAGCTGTATATTCTAAAGGCTTTACTGGATGAGATGTAGGACCTGCATCTTCCTTAAATTGGATACTTCGTAAAAATGAAACATCTTCTATTCTTTTCAGTGATGAAGAATGTAGATCAGAAGTAAATGATTGATCTCTATAAACTGTTAAACCTTCTTTTAAGGATAATTGAAACCAATCTCGACAAGTAATCCTGTTCCCAGTCCAATTGTGAAAATATTCATGTGCGATAACACTTTCAATTCTTTCAAGTTCTGCGTCAGTTGTTATATTTGCATTGGCTAGAATTAATTTAGAATTAAAAATATTAAGTCCTTTATTTTCCATTGCCCCCATATTAAAGTGGCGTATGGCGACAATATTATATATATTCAGGTCATATTCTAGATTATATACATTTTCATCCCATCGCATTGCTCTTTTTAAAGATTCTATGGCATGAGATGTGTAATGCTCATCGCCTTCTTCTACGTATAGATTTATTCCTATAGTCTTACCTGATAAGCTTTCATAAGTGTCAGTAACATTCTTAAGCTTGCCTGCCACAACTGCAAATAAGTAGGAAGGCTTGGGGAATGGATCTTCCCATATAACATAATGTCTGGAATTATCTGAGGAGATTATTGATTCCTCTAATTTATTTCCATTTGATAGTAATACTGGATATTTATTTCTATCTGACTCTAGCCTAACTTTATATTTACTAAGTACATCTGGTCTATCTGGATGAAAACATATTCTTCTAAAACCTTCAGCCTCACATTGTGTAGTTATTATACCTCCACTAGAATAAAAGCCTTCTAATGTCATATTCGTGTATGGATTAATACTTCCATATATCTCAATTATAAAAGTTTCTTTAGGTATATTGGATATTTTTAAGACACCATTTTCTATTTTATATGACCCTTTCGATAATTTTTTATTATTTAATCTAATTTCTTTTAAGTTAATATTTTTACCCTGTAGTTCAAGGTCATTATTATCATTAAATTTAGGTGTTATCTTCATTCTAGAAAAAGTGTCTATAAATTCTTCATAGATAGAGAAATTAAGATAGATTTCTTCAATATCAAATGGATAAGGCTTGTAGTTTTTAAGAAGATACTTTATTCCAGCTGTCATTTTATTGTTAGAATTAATGATTTTGTAGAAGCCATTTCTATTTTAAAACAATTTCCTACCAAAATAAACTAATATCCATTTCCATCAGTCAATCCTAACGATGTTTTCTTCTATTTTAGTTAGTATTTTATGCAATGTGATTTTTTCTTTTATCATCTATAATTAGAATTTTAGTTTCATTCCTGGTTATTAGGATTATTTCACCGCTATATTTCACATTCAGACTTTTTTCCAATTCTCATTATCTAAGTACCTTTCGTTAGATTTTCCTTTTATCTAACTAAGGCTCTTATTACGGGAATCTGTTTGGTTTGTATTACCTTTACGAGTTGGCATATCTTTAAAAACTAGACTAATATTTTGGCTTATACAAAATATGCTGTATTTAATCTTCTATAGGATGCTCTCAGTTATTCCTACCAAGTAGCCAATCCATCCTCTTACCTCACTAATTAATTTTAGGACCTAATTCAATCTTTGTCTCTCCTTCGTAGCAGAGGTTCTCAGGAGATGACCTAAGGTCAATGCAACTACTTTTACGTGATATCTCTAGAACGTTTTAGTCTCTTTAATCGAAAAGCCATTTTTTGTTATTAATGTATCTTCATTAATTTCTAGACCCTTAACACTTGTTATTTCGCCTTTAAGGCCTTCTACCTTAAGTTGTTCGATCATTGTTTGAATTACTTGTGATTCTACTAACTTTTGATCAATTTGCTCAGGGGTCATTTTTTCAAGGAGTTTTCCCGCCTTTGCCCTAACGACTTCTGATGCATTCGTAATTTTGAGCAAAATCATTTGTTAATAGAAGTTATTGACTAAATTAATAGATTAAATTACTTCCTGCCGTAATCCCACTCAGAGTAGTATTAATGTATTACTACGACCCAATGGTTTCGTCTTCTTGTTTGGTATGTAGTTCAAGCCTATTTATTTTTTAGTTACTCTTTAACTTTATGGATGACGACGAATGCTCACTAATTTAAGGGATGATAAGTTTCTTTTGCTTTCAATAGAATTGATACCCGAGGCTGTGAATTTTTGAATTGTCTACTTTTTGCCTACTGAGCTGAGATAATTGATTCCGTTTTTTCTTTTCCTCTAAACGCCTGATATAACTCGATATTTAGATAGTTTAATTGCTTCGTAATGTAGTGTCTTGTAAATCACATAGACCATTTTTATTCCTTCTTATCGCCTTCTTCTGAGCTTTAGACGTCTTTATAAGTCTGATTGAATACTCCAAAAATCTTGGATCTACCCTATTAATGACCGCTAATAAAGGTGGGAAACCCTACTGTTATTTGTACGATAAACCCAAAATATGCTACATATTATATAGGTAATTTCTACTGAATGTCTCAACTAACTATCAAGCTGAGCGCTAAGGCAGATGCCTTAATTGCTCATCTTCAAAAAGAAATCTTTAACCGTCGTCGTAAAAAAGTAACTGCTCAAGGTGTTGTAGAAACGCTTGTAGAGAGTGGTGCTAAATCTCAATCTGACAAAAGATTTGCGACATCTTGGAAGAATCTCATAAAGGATATCGAGAAGGCCGCCAAGATCTCCGAAGTACATGGCAACAAACCCACTAATATCAGCGCTGAAGAATGGGCTTTAATCCTTTCTCATCGCAACCGTAAAGGAACCCCTGTCAAAAAGGTTCCTGCTAAAAAAGCCTCTACTGCCAAAAGTAAGGCTACTAAGAAATCAGCTTCAGCCAAGAAAGCTACCCCTAAGAAAGTAACTGCTAAAAAAGCAGCAACAGCTAAAGGAAGCTCATCCGTTGCAAAACGAATGGCTAAAGCAACAACTCCTAGGCCAGCAAGACGTGCTAGAAAATCTGCAGCAGCTAAAGCAGCTACTGCAGAAAACTCTTAATAGTTGCTAATACCAGATCCGTCCAAGCGGGCTGAGAGGTGCAAACCCTCTCACTGGACTTACCTCTCCCAGTACTTACGTTCTACTTTTATTGTCAACACTTGACGAGATTCCTGAGTAGCGTATTTAGGCTGCTTGGTCAGAGCTTGTATGACTCCTTATGGGTATAGGCTTTATATTTTCTTTTTCTAAATTTTTACAGTTGCTTCTTTTTCTCATATATTTTTGGACGGCGATTGATTCGAATTTTTCTGACATTTTCACCCAGTCGATTTTTGCTAACACATCTAATTCAGAGTCGCGAAGTTCTCTACTGTTTACGAAGCATTGGTAGGCTGATTCAACTTCATTGAAGTTAGAACCAAAAAGGAATGCATTGAGACATTCGTCAAAGAAATTAGCTTTCAAGTGAGGACTCTTGATTGATATAGGCATCTTCTTGAACTGCTCTCCAAGTGAAGACATTTTCCTATCCTTGCAAACGAACTATTTATAACTTCAAATTCTGGAGAAAGAAACCATTGTTCGAAAGATTCTTGCCCTGATTTCTTCGGTTAATTTTGTTGGCAATTACAATTTAAATCCTCGTCAATGGATTCGATTAGACCTTGAATAATATTTGAAGCATTTAAGTTGATAATCTCTTCATATTTTCTTGAATGAGAAAACTTTCGTTTCGTTGTACATCCCTTAGCACTTGAATCATGGATCGGATTAGGAGATTTCTCCATTTCAATTAAATAGATAAGCCAAATATGCGACAAAAATGAAATCAAGCAAGTTCTTTTGAGGAGAGCCTTACTAACCAGACATAGGGCTCACTATCACTCGTTTTAGCTTTATGAATACTTGACAATGACACAGCTAGTATGATAGTACAAATGTACTGATCAGTTGTAGTTGTGTGTGTAGGTATTGATAGAGTTACACCGGAGTTTCTTCGCGTAAAGCCAGGTGATATCGTTATCGTTGAAGACGATTTAGAATTGAGGCATAAAAATATAGATAAATGGTGGATGGGTCAAGTACTGCATGTCGTAGGTGGCGCACGCGATCCATGTGTTAATAGTATTTTTCAAGTAGCAGATATTGATACAGGAGAGATTAAATATATTAATGCTGACCTTGTTAGAAGGATTTTTATAGAGGGAAATAACAATGAATGATTTTGGGCGAGAAAAATTAGACTATTAGCAGAAGTAGGGGTGATTAATTTAATGATAATTACTACAGCAAATTACTTAGAAGTTACAGTCATTAAAAGTAAACTCATCAATAATAAGTATTTCTTCATCGAAGGGAGGTCCCTGAATCCATTCTTTATATTCTTTAGCTAGGGCTAATTGGTCTTTGCCTTTTAATTCTTCGGCTCTTTTGAGGACATTAACTAAGGTTTCAGCTATTGAGTCTTCAATTCTCTGGATGCTGTGCATTTATAAAATGTATTTAATTCAAGTTACCTTAATGAAATCGTATTGTATAGGCTTATACAAGAAAGAGTTGAAAATATTTTTGTATATTTAATGACGCTTATTTTAAAAGTTTAGGATTTGATCTTCATTTGCACTTTTAAACTGGAAAATACCTCTTGGTACATGTAATTATGGGATACATATCTAATCGTACTTTTTCATGCCTAATCGCATTGGATTGAAGAAACTTGATTCGGCTTCAAAGAGAAATATTGGGAATAAGATTGTTGATTATTCTTCTAGAATGAGTAATCATGAGATAAGTATTGATAGCTTTGAAGCAATAAGTAATAAAGTGGTTTTAAACTTTTTTATAGCATTCTTATATCTTTTTTCTGCGTTAGAAGAAATTGATTGGAATATTTTTTCTGCAAGTAAATCAAATAATCAAGTAGTAATTGATGAATCATTTTGGAATATTGAAAAATTAGCAAATGTTGTAATTCACTCTAATCCTATTTCTAGAATTAAATTATTTGGCAGACAATGATAATAGATTATTTTAATTCAAATATATATTTACTACAGTTTGATTCATAAATAGAAGATTGTAAAACCTGCAATAACCCCTGATAGATGCCCCCAAAGGCTTATCCCAGGTAATAAAGAATAAAAAACCCCCAGTGTAATAATAATAGAAATTGCTTTCTTGACTTTTGGGTTACGTTTTAAATCTATTTTCATACCAATCAAACTTTCCTTACCATACGAGGCACAGATTAATATAAACGAATATACTCCATAAATTATCCCACTAAAACCATATGCAATATAAGGTTGATCATTATAAAACAAAAGAGAACTAAACCAATGAAAGAGAGTTTGAGAAGGGATCAATATAATAACTAGGAGGATAAATAAGTAATTATTTGTCAGACCTAGATTTTTAAAGAAATATCTAGAAACGACTATTCCAAAGCTATTTGCTAGGAGATGATTAAAATCAGCATGAATAAAGTGACTAGTTACTATTCTATATGGTTCTATAAACAGCAATTCCGGTATGAAAGCAACTGTTAACTTGTTAGATCCCCAGAATACTTGATTAATTAGAAATATAATTACAATTATCAGGAATGGAAGTAGGAACTGTAAATCTAGGCGCTCTAAATTGAGCAAAGAGATCCTTTGGTTTTTTGGGTTTAATTGCGGATCCAATGATTAGTTTCACAACATTTATATTTAAAGGAATTAATGGCATTGTTGAGATGCTTACTAGTAAAAGTTTATAAAATCGTTAATTTTAGTTTTGGTATAGCATTTGAAGCCTTAATAGCTAGGTTCTTGCTTTAGTTGAAATAGCTGGTTATGCGATATTTGTTATTTGAGTAGAGAGCCTTTGATAGAGCCAAGTATCCTTTCTTGATATCAAGTACTTATACTTAGCCGTTTATAGCGAGAATAAGCTATTAATTTAATAGATGTATTTTAAAAATGACAGTAGCAAAGGCAAGGAGCGGATCCAAAATTGATCAACTCACTAGCATCTCAAAGGGTAAAGTTAAACAGGCATTTGTTTTTGGTGCTTTAATAAGTTCTTTAGCTTCAGCAAGTGCTATAGGTTATATTCTTTACGTAACAAACCCTATAGCACAAGAGTATTTTTTGAAACTTACATCAATAGCCTATTGATAGAAGTTTCAAATATCTTCGTATTAGCAACTGTTGCCCTGAAGTTATATTCTATATTTATTAGGCCTGAAAATTTAAACTAATTATTTTCAAGATAATTAAAATATTTGCTATATAAATTGAAAATAAATTTTCCAAGCTTAATTGGATGGGTATAAATAATATAAATTTCCCAATTTATAGGAAATTTAATAAGAAAGAACTATTTTCAGTAACGAATATCTTTATATAGAAAGTTACGAACTTTAATAATCTAAGGAGTCTAATTACTCATTTATATTGCATTATTTTGAAAATCAATGAAGCTATAGGTAATAGAAAATATATCGGATGGATACAAAGTCCAGTAATGCAGAAACATGTGTAGAGTTTGCCATTGACAATGCAATGGACAGGATGTATTTACTCAAGGATGGCGACCAGCAAGCATTGTTGAGCGAATATAAGGAATGGCTTACCTCTTCTATAACTGATGTTGAAATATTGATTATGGATTATATGGGAGAACCATATAGAGAATAACTTAATAGGATTATATCTATATTATGCTTGGTATTATTTTCTGGCTTTTTGTCTCAATAGGTTTATGGTCTTGGATAGTGATTTTAATTAAAGGGTCTAACACTAAGCAAATTAGATCTTTAATATTTGAGATTTATAATTCAGTTAAAATAATAGTCTTAGCTACCTTTAAATTATTTTTGTTGCTTTTAAAGGATATATTATTTGAACATTCTCATTCAATTTCGACAAGAAAGGAAGATCTAAGTATTCAAAGCCATGAAAGGGACTCTTTTGCTCCAATTGATTCCATTTCTTCCAATATTGACGAGTCCGAATATGCCATAGAGATAGGTAATATATGCAGTAAATTCACCAAGTCTCAAATACCTTAGCTTATTAAAATTAATTAGTTTATAATTTAGTTAATATTATTCTTTCTTTCTTATAAAATGTTGACCATCTTTTACGTTAGAGCATATTTATTATTTATCTGAAGTTGTATTTTAAATGGGTCTTAGCCTAAGACTATGTTGAAATGTATAACTTTTGATTATATACTCCTTAACATTCAGCTTATTTAATAAGCAAATATTATCTCTAATCTACTCTAGTTGATTAGAGTCATAACCAGAGCTGGTGTTGCGACAAGAATTAGCCCAACTGCGGCGGTAGCTGCCAAAAGGGAAGCGCCCATCATGATTGAAATGGAAATATTAAGAAAATCTTAAGACATAGTGCTCTGCTTTTGTGGTTTTCTTTTCATGCAGTAACTATTTTTATAGTTTTTGCTGAAGATTGAGTTTGAGGAGTGCCTAGGAATTTTATTATTGATATTTTTTTTTCTTTACAGATAGATAGAACCATAGCCAGGTTGGTAATGTTATGAAAAATCCAATCAGAACAATGTAGTTTTTGGAGGTATCCCAAGATGCCTGTTGACAATATTGTTTTACCTGCGGTTTATTTTCTATTTCAAGCTTATTATTTAGATTATTGCAAATATTAAGTCCATGCAGGCTTAATGCTCCATATGTAATGGCTGTTGGCACCGTTGATAGCCATATTGCCAATAAGAGATTCCCTAATTTCAATTGAAGATCTTTTTTCTTCGAAATCGCCATGAATTAGTTAGAAGGTTACTTACCTTGTATTAATAATAGAATTTATATTAATACCGGCTTGTTTTTATTGTTCTTCATTAATTCTTTGTAAATTGAATTTATTCTCATTCTGTTAACTCCTAGGTCTGATGCTCCAATCCTTGAGGCAGATTTGATTTGAATTGTTCCTCTATTAGATATTTTTAAAACTTCTAGATCATCTGGGAATCTAAATATTAGGCTTCTGCAGACGCCATGCCAGTAATAATCAGTTTGTTCTAAAACCTGAGTTCTTGGAAGAGAGTTACATATATGTATGATCTCTTCATAGGCATTATTTATACTTTGGAATTTCCATTCAATAAGTAAACAATTGGTAGTTATTGCACATTGAGCCAGCTCCTGTTGTTTTTTATATGCCATTTCTAATTAATATTGTTTGTATACATTAGTTTATCTCTACACTGCTTTGTCTTTAAAGTAATAACTTTTTGGATTACGGGTTGCTAGTGCAGTAATATGTAAATATAGCCTTCTACAATCATCTCCTCTATAAATTGAAGAGACATCACTTACTATCTGGACTAATAACTAGATAGAGGTAAAGAGATTAACTCTTTGATAAGTGAAAAGCTTAGCTTAGAAAATTTCTTTCAATGAAGGGCCCAACACTTTTATACTTGAGTTAATGTCAACCAGTAAGAGAGAAGAAGTCAGCTCTCACTTGCGTTATATCCGCCAAGAGCTTAGAGACTTAGACCAAATGCTTAGTGAAGATGGTCTTATGCCAGAACTAACTGAGTTAAAAGAAATATACAATTCTCTTGATGCTCTTTACCAGTTGCTAGCTGGAAAGATTAAGAAAAAACCAAAGCCAGAATTTGATGATTAAAGAGAATCCACAATTAAGTCAGGATTCATAATTTAAACAAGCAATTCTAGTGGGGTGCTCTTCGCAATCTTTAATCCAAAAGTTGTCATTTTTGTGGCCTTTTACTTTCTGAGTGCCAGTCATCTTTATTGGAGCAAGCCCTATAGCATCACCATAGTATGCGCTCGATGCTTGCAATAGACCTCGGAAAAGTAGTTTAAGCATTAGCAGTCAAGTCATTACTTCATACAAATCAAAGCTCATAGGTTCGAATTTTGCATGCGTCTGAATACTCAAATCTTATTTGGAACACTCCTCGTAAAAGATTTAACAGCTTTCTTTTACTATATTTTTTAGGCGAGGATTACTCTATTTGATATTTATTTCCCTGCTCTAGAATGTCATTTATCAGTATTTCTTTTACAAGGACTTGTATTACTACAGCTAGTGGCAATGCTAAAATTAATCCAATCGGTCCAAATATTATTGTAAATATAAATTGAGCGGTCAGAGCTAATCCCGGTAGTAATTTTACTTGTTTATGCATAACCGATGGTGTAATTAAATAGCTCTCTATATTTTGAATTAATATATATATTCCTAATACGGCTAACGATTTCCAGGGTGCATCTAAAAAGGCTATTGACATCGGGAATATTGTACTTATTGTCGGTCCAACATTTGGAATGATATTTAATAGTCCTGCAATAAGAGCATTTGCAATAACAAGTTTTACCCCTATTAGATAGAGTCCAATGCCTGCTAATAGAGCAACAATGGTTGAACTAATCAGTACTCCAAACATCCAATTGGTTAAAGCGTTACCACAAATAAGTAATATTTCTCTAGTTCTTCTTCTGTAAAATGATGGTATTAATAGTATTAAAACTTCTTTGTATGCCAATGGTTGTACTGTAATCATCAAACTTACTGAAATTATGAATATCAACTGTATTATTCCTATTCCCAGGTTGCTTGCTAAACCAACTATTTTGCTTAAACTGTCTGCTACTCCATTGGCAAGTGTAGCTCCATCTGGTATCGCTAAAATAGCCTTTTGAAGGATGCCTTCCTCAACTAAATTGATTCTTTCTTCACCATAAATTACTAGAGAAATATCATTAATCGTTTTAATAAAGAGTTCCCAGATACCATTTGCTGCTGAAGGTAATTGGGTTATCAATTGTTGAAATTCATTTGAAAATTGAGGAACTATGATAATAGTAGTAATTGTTAGAATAAATAATATTGTTACCAGTGTTATAAATAAAGCAATTATTCTAGGAATCAAAAGGGAAGACCTGACTTTTCCTACCATTGAGCAAAGGGACATAGCTAGTATAATACTTGCAAATATTTGTATTATTATCTCCCGTAAGTTCCACAATAATATAATTGATATTATCAGAAGCGTTAATGAAATCCAGTTTGAAAATTTCAATTAATCAGCCTCAAATTCTTTAATAGAGGGTAATTCTTGAGATTTCTTTAGATTCTGGGCAAAACGAATGAATCTTTTGAATTCTTCTTGAGATTTCCATTTAAATATTGCTTTAACATAACCATCTTTATCATTCTTATAGTGAATAGACACATCTTTTGAAAGTAATTCTCCTTCTTCGTCAATTAGTAGCATTTTATTAATACCCTCACATTTTTTATCAGATAAACAATTGTATTGCTTAAAAGTAAATAAAGCAAAACCTTCCCTACCATTTCTGGCGCGGTTTATTTTTATTTCAGGTTTCTCACTCTCATTGATACCTCTTATGAACTGAATGCAAGCTTTGATTTTCTTTTCTGTCATAGTTTAGACAATATTTAATATCAGGAATAAAAACATGTTTAATATTCTAATTTCCTATTAAGAGACAATACCTTTTTCGATTAAGATTGTTGCAGCTTCTTCATGGTCTAAGCCTGAAAGATCTATAGGCTTTTTGATTTTAACTTTCTCAAGCTGAAAATCATAACACTTATCGTAATAATCAAGCACAATCTCACAAACAGAGGGCCAATCTTTTTTTGAGATCGCATCCAGAGCTAACTTCGTCCGTTCAGATCCCAATCGTTTCTTTATTCGTAGAGTTGCTTCTGTTAAGTCTTTCTGAGTGTATTTACCATAGACACCTACAAGTTCTGTAATTCTTTCATCCCTGGATTTTCTAATTTCTACTACTGTGGCTTTATTCATTTGTTCTAATAAGCCTTTTGGTATTCGACATTTTCCTAGGTTTGGGCTTTCATCTTCCATCCAGATAGTTTGATTTAAATTATTAGAATAGGTCTCCAGGGATTCACCTATTAAATTCTCATAATGTTCGGATGTGGGCTGTGAAGGCATCCCAAGGCTTCCAAAACTACTACCTCTATGATTTGCCAAGCCTTCTAAATCTATAGTGCGTATATTTTTTTGTGCGAGAGAGATTATAAGTTTTGTTTTTCCTGTACCAGTTCGTCCACCTATTAGCGATATAGGCCAATCCTTTTGAAATTGATTAAGTACCCATTGCCTATAGGATTTGTATCCTCCTAAAAGTTGAACTGATTTAATTCCTAATTTATTGGCTAGCCAAACTAAGCTTGTTGACCTCATACCTCCTCTCCAGCAATAAATTCGAAGAATTAAATTATTTCCCGAAGGATAATTTTCCTTTGCTCTATTAACAGAATCCTCCAACGAGTCTTTTATAAATGAGAGTTTTGCTAAAATGCATTCAATCCCTATTGAAGTCGCTTCGATTTTTCCTTTTTGTTTATAGGTAATACCTATTAGCTCTCTCTCTTTGTCGTTGAAAATAGGTATGTTTCTAGATCCAGGCCAATGACCTTGAGTAAATTCTTTTGGGCTTCTTATATCTATTATGGGACCATTGATACTTCGAAATCTCTCCAAAGAAAGAACGGGAACTTTACTAATCCCTTGCATGGTGTTGAATCTTTATTTGGGAGGATCCTTGTGAATTATGCCTTCTGAACAATCCAATTCAAATAGTTTAAGCATTGAAGAGTTGCTGGAACAATTTTCTAGTAGCTCTGAGCGAAAACGTAAGACTCTGATTCCTTCTATTGAAGATAAATCAGATGAATTAGTAAATCTTGATAGTGCTGGGTTGAAACTTTTTGATCCAGAAGGCGATGATTGGGCTGCAGGTTGGATATTGCAAGTATTAAATAGACATCAGCCTACATTTCTTTCAACTTTTCTGGAGAATCATTCTGAAGGTTGGTTTAAAGTTTATTCATCTAGTGGAATTGATTATGGTTCTCTTCAAAAGTCTCTTCTTGAAGAGAATTTTGAGGAAGCTGACAGATTTACAAGTTCTTGTTTAAGAGAATTAGCAGGAGAGGGAGCTGTAAAAAGAGGATACGTTTACTTCAGTGAGGTTGAAGAATTCCCTTCCGAAGATCTCAAAACGCTTGATAGGTTATGGATAGCTTATTCTCAAGGTCGATTTGGTTTTTCGGTGCAGGCCAGGCTTTTAAATTCCCTTGGTGGCAGGTATGAATTACTTTGGCCTAGAATAGGTTGGAAAAAAGATGGTGTATGGACAAGATATCCAAGTTCATTTGATTGGTCTATAAAAGCTCCTGAAGGACATATGCCTTTGGTAAACCAATTAAGAGGGGTTCGATTGATAAATTCGATACTTAATCACCCTGGAATAAAATCCAGGCAATAAATCTTCTTTTTTGTGAAAAATAATTATCAAACAAGATTTATTTTAAGAAAAAGGTCGATTTGTTTATGAGGATTATTAGCTGGGTATTTTTAAAAAATCATCTTTATCAATTTATAGGTCCAATTAAAAGACCTACTTATACATGGGCTGAATTTGTTTCTCCTTCAACTCTTCATTTATCCCCTTTTGTAAGGATTTTATTAGAACCTTTAGAAGATCATGGATCTGTTAATCAAGTTGAATTGGGACTTCATGAAGCGCTCGTAAATGCTGTTAGGCATGGAAATTCGTCCGACCCGAATAAATTTTTACGAGTAAGAAGAATTCTCACTCCACATTGGTTTGTTCTTCAAATACAAGATGAAGGGATTGGCATTCCTTTGAATGCACGAATTAGTACTCTGCCATCTAACTTAGATGCTGAGAACGGGAGAGGCCTCTTCCTCATTCATGAGTGTTTTGATGATGTTAGGTGGAGTCAAAGAGGTAACAGAGTACAACTTGCATGCAAACGCTGATTCTTAATGACTAGGACAACCAGGATCTTTGATTTCATTGTCAAGCCATTTTAATGCTTGCCTTAGTAATTCTTTGACATTAGTTTCATCACCTTCATTTATTAATTGAGATAATGCCCCAACTAAAAGTTCTGCTGCTCTTATTTGCTTGTCTGATTTTTGTTGATGCCAGTTTTTGTTGTTAATGGAAAGTTCACCGTGAAGCTTTTTTAGTAGTAGTTTTGAATTTTCATTCCATTTTGATAATTTTACATCCATATTTATTGTAAAAGTAATTAACTAAAGCATATAGCATTAATTGGATGATTACTTATTTTTATAGAATTCTATATTCTAATTTTTTATATTAAATATATAGTATTATACTTAATATGGCTTGCTAGAAGTCCACACTCTTGTCATGAAATATGAGTTGGCTGAAATATTCTCAAAACCAGCTTCTTTAAGTCTTGCTTCAATATCATCATTTATATAATCTCGGTAGAAAGGTTCATGAAAAGCCCTATGAAAGTTATCCATAACAGGTTTGAATTTTGGTGAATCAGATAGTTGAATAGAGTCTGCTAAAACAAAAACACCTCCTGGCTCAAGTACTCTTAGGCAATCATTGATAACATTTTGCCTTGCTTGAGGAGGTAATTCATGTAGAAGAAAGACGCACGTCACACCCTGTAGAGTATTACTTTGGAATGATAATTTCTCTGCATTCCCTTTTGACAATTCAACCATTTTCCCTTTCCTGGCACTCAAATATTTGCTTGCTTGCTTCAAGTAAGAGCCTGACAGATCCATTCCGAAAAGTTCAATCTCAGGTAAAGCACTTCTGATTTGTTGGAGTGATCTTCCTGTCCCAGTTGCTACATCAAGAACTCGCAATTTACGACTATTTCTGTGATTAAATTTCTCTAAACCTTTCTTAAGTGGAGAAATTATTCTTCTTCTCATTGAATCGGCTGTTCCATTAAAAAGAATTTCTACTTGAATGTCATAAAGTTCCGCTGAATGTTCACTTAGATAACCATCTGTTTGGTGGTGAAAATTTTGAAGGTAATAGTCAGGGTATGAGTCTCTGTCAATATCTTTTGGTAAATCTCTTGTTTTTCTTTTTTTACGTCTATTCCAGGTAGAGGGCATATCTAACCAAACCCAAGGATATTTCCTTGCCCATTCAAGCCAAGGGGCCTCGAAGAGCTGGGTTTTTGGGTAAAGGCCTTCATCCGCTTCCTCCCAATCAATTTCAGCTAATTCACTCATAGAATCCCTCAACTCATTAAATAATTCTCGTTGGAGAGGAAAATCTGGAGAATTATCTTGTGATATTAATTCCATTAATTTTGAACTAATACCTTTATGGGCTAGTCCAGCAAGGCTCTTCCCCTGTTGAAGAGTCTGATAAGCAAATTTAGTCAGGTTCGGCGAAGCCATTTACCTATACAAGCTGATACCATTTGAACAGAAATATCTCTTCGTCGCAGGTAAATCCTCTATTTACTAACAATTTTGAATTTATTTTAGATTATTTGTTATAGATAAATCTTTCTAAGGCTTAAAAGGTTTACTCAAAATTTAAATAGTTTTCTTGAAATATTTTTTAAATTTAAATATAACTATATTATCGAATTAATTATAGCTTAATTATATACTATTAGAGATAGTCGATTTTGTGATATTTAAGTTATAGTTTTTGTTTGGTAAATAAGAAGTTTCTTCTTTGAATTTATTAAATCAAAAATTCTACCGCAATAGTATTTTATCTTTAGGCATCGTAGTACATGAAAAATTCATGAGGATGGGGTCTCTGGCGAAGTTGTTGTACCTCTTCGTATTTTATAGAGATCCAATTGTCAATGAAGTCATCAGTGAATACGCCACCTTCTTTTAGATAACCATTGTCTGCTTTGAGTGCATCTAGGGCACCATTTAAAGATGATGGAACTGTTTTTATATTTGCAAGTTGTTCTGCTGGTAATTCGAACAGATCATCGTCAAATCCTTCTCCTGGATCTATTTGGTTCTTAATTCCATCTAATCCAGCCATCATCATTGCGGAGAATGCGATATAAGGATTAGCCAATGCGTCTCCAGACCTAAATTCTAATCTTTTAGCTTTAGGGCTTGGTCCAGTTAGAGGGATTCGGACTGCTGCCGATCTATTTCCTTGAGAATAAACTAAGTTTACAGGGGCTTCAAATCCAGGTACAAGTCGCTTATAGCTGTTTGTTGTGGGGTTGGTAAAAGCTAAAAATGATGGAGCGTGCTTGAGAATCCCACCTATATACCATTTTGCTGTTTGAGAAAGATTTGCATAGGTTCCTTCTCCAAAAAATAAAGGTTGATCACCTTTCCATAAACTCTGGTGAACATGCATTCCAGTACCATTGTCATTGAAGACTGGTTTTGGCATGAATGTTGCAGTTTTCCCATATTTTCTAGCTACGTTCCTCACTACATATTTATAGATCATCACATTATCGGCTGCGTTGATTAATGGTGCAAATTTCATTCCCAACTCGTGTTGACTAGCTCCAGCGACCTCGTGATGATGCTTTTCAATTGGTATACCCAATTGACCCATTAAGAGGAGCATCTCAGAACGAATATCCTGGGCTGTGTCATTTGGCGCTACAGGAAAATAACCTTCTTTGTATTGAATTTTGTAAGCAAGGTTTCCTCCCTCTTCAACTCGCGATGTATTCCATGGGGCTTCAATTGTGTCAACGCTATATGAGCTGCTTCCTTCACTTGAGTCATATCTAACATCGTCAAAAATAAAGAACTCAGGCTCGGGCCCAAAATATGCCTTATCGGCGAGGGTTGTATTAGATAGATGATTTAGGGCTTTTTGGGCTAGAGCTCGTGGACATCTTGCATAGGGTTCCCCAGTCCTTGGCTCTTGAATGGAACAAATTAAACTAAGGGTCTTGTGCTTATAGAAAGGGTCTATCCATGCTGTACTTGGATCAGGAACCATAGCCATATCTGATTCATTTATTGCTTTCCAACCTCTAATAGAAGATCCATCAAAAGCTAATCCTTCGGAGAAAGATTCTTCCTCTATCATTTCGCTGGTTAGGGTTAGATGCTGCCACTTGCCATGCAAATCAGTAAATTTAAGATCAACCAGCTCTATACCTTCATCCTTGATTTGGCGTAAAACGTCTTGAGATGATTTAACCATGGCTTTCCTTGAACTTAATTTCCTTAACAGAAAATAATAAGAGCTTCTCTCTCGTTTTGTATCAACGGGTACCTTTCTTGATACTTTTTAGGATCTCCACTTAATTATTTTTATTGGCTATTGCAAAAACTATAAAATTTTTCCGTAATAACACCTTTGCTGTATAGGCTCTTAAGTAGATAAATGACGAATCTTGTTGTCAACCGAAATTCTTTCTTCAGTAGATAATCGGCATAAAAAAGGCTTTGGAGCAATTTCAGTTCCTGAAAGGCTTTTACTTGGGCCAGGACCTTCTAATTCGGACCCTTCGGTTCTAAAAGCTCTCGCTTTGAATCCTGTAGGACACTTAGACCCTTTTTATGTTTCTTTAATGGGTGAAGTCCAAGAGCTTCTTAGATATGCGTGGCAAACTGATAACCGTTTGACTCTCCCAATGAGTGGGACAGGAAGCGCAGCCATGGAGGCAACTATTGCCAACATTGTTGAACCTGGAGATACAGTCTTAATTGCAATTAAAGGTTATTTTGGACATAGATTGGCAGATATGGCTGATAGATATAAGGCAAAGGTTTGTACTATTGAGAAAAATTGGGGAGAAGCATTTTCTTTAGAAGAGATTGAAAATGCTTTTGAAAAATACAAACCGTCTCTTTTTGGAATAGTTCATGCTGAAACTTCAACAGGTGTTTGCCAGCCTATGAATGGAATCGGAGATCTTTGCCGAAAGCATGACTGTTTGTTGCTGCTTGATACGGTAACTTCTCTTGGCGGTGTTCCTCTTTATCTTGACGATTGGAAGATCGATCTTGCTTATAGTTGCAGTCAAAAAGGTCTGAGTTGTCCTCCAGGGCTAGGACCTTTTAGTATTAATGAACGTGCTGAGAAAAAACTAAATAACAGGAAAGGAAAAGTACCTAATTGGTATTTAGACGTTTCTTTGTTAAACAAGTATTGGGGCAGTGACAGGGTTTATCACCATACTGCACCAGTAAACATGAATTTCGGTATTAGAGAAGCGCTCCGTTTGTTAGCAGAGGAAGGATTGGAAAATTCATGGGCTCGTCATAGATCTAATGCCGAAGCACTTTGGGATGGTCTTCAGAGTTTAGGTTTAGAACTTCATGTCCCCATCGATTTGCGATTGCCAACTTTAAGCACAGTTTGCATTCCTCCAGGGGTTAATGGGAAAGAATTTAGTCTTCATTTGTTAAACAAATTTGGAGTGGAAATTGGAGGGGGTTTGGGAGATTTAGCGGGTAAAGTTTGGAGAATTGGCTTAATGGGATATAACTCAAGGCAGGAGAATGTCGAAAAGATTTTGAATTTATTTGAATCTGAACTTCCTAAGTTTAGGAATTAAATGATCTTCTTTTTTTAAACCATTCTCCCAATTGAAGACTTGCTTGCTCTTTTAAAACACCTTTTTTGATTGCCATTTTATGGTGGGCACTTTCATGCTTTGATAAATCAATAGTTCCGCCCAAAGCTCCTCTTTTGAAATCTGAGGCTGCATAAATTACTTGCCCAACCCTTGCTTGAATAAGTGCTGCAGCGCACATTGGGCATGGCTCTAAAGTCACAATTAATGTGCAATCGTTAAGCCTCCAATCGTTTTTAATCCAAGCAGCTTGTCTAATTGCAATTATTTCTGCATGGCCGATAGGGTCATTTTTTTTCATTCTTTGATTTCTTCCATGTCCAATACATCGTCCGTCACTATCTAGGACTACTGCACTCACAGGGACTTCACCTTCTTCTCCATTTGCTTGAGCTCTATCAAGAAGTATCTTCATCCACTCTTCTATTTTAATGCTGCTAAGTTTGATTGTTTTTGACAAGGTTTGATTTAGTAGTTTGATTCTCAATAAATAAGACTAAGAATGGAACAAAAAGGAATAAAGTTTTTCTGATGATCAAATGAAATCCTTTATATAAAATCATCTTTGTCTTTGGAACCTTTTGCTTCACCCGATCAGCTTGATCCTAAATTGAGATCCTTTTTAGAGGAAGCTTCTGGCAAACTCTGTAATTGGTTTGCGGAAACAGGAGATGCTGCTCCATTACCAACTTCAAGCTATTTGCCTGATATTCCTCCTAGTTTAGAAGGACTTTCTAATGAAGCATTATTAAAAGATATTCAGATCTTAATGAATGGAGCATATAGACCTTCTCATCCAGGATCTCTTGCTCATTTAGATCCCCCTCCTCTTACCTCCTCGATTGTTGCAGATCTTGTTTCTGCTGGTCTTAATAATAATTTATTAGCTAATGAATTATCTCCAGGTTTTACCAAGCTAGAAAAAAAGGTATGCGATTGGATTGCTCATAGGATTGGAATGTCTTCAGGAAGTGGAGGCGTTCTTGCAAGTGGCGGAACAATAAGTAATTTAATGGCATTGGTTTTAGCCCGTAAGCAAGCGAATCTTCAAAGTAATCCTAATGTCGTAATTCTTGCGAGTTCAGATGCACATACTTCTCTTCTAAAGGCTGTAGGCATAATGGGCCTCTCCCCAAATTCTTTGCGTAGAGTTTCTACAAATGAAGAAGGTCAGATTTTGGTTGATACTTTATTTGATGAACTAAAACAATTGCGAGCTAATGGACTTAAATGTTTTGCAGTTGTTGCAACTGCTGGGACAACTATTCGAGGGGCGATTGATCCATTAAAGGAAATTGCTGAATTCTGTCTTCGTGAGGATATTTGGTTTCATATTGACGGCGCAATCGGAGGAGTTTTTGGCTTAATAAAAGATACTTCTCATTTGGTAGATGGGATTTCTTTGGCTAATTCAGTTTCAATTAATCCTCAGAAAATATTAGGAGTAGCTAAGACTTCTTCTTTACTACTTGTTGCAAATAGGACTGAACTGAATTCTTGCTTTGGCACTGATATTCCTTATCTAGAACCTGTTGTTGGGGATGATTTTCATGGAGGTGAAATTGGTATACAGGGAACTCGCCCTGCTGACATCTTTAAGCTTTGGTTAGGGTTAAGACAGCTGGGTGACAAGGGCATTCAGCTTTTGCTAGAACAAGCTATTGAGCGTCGCGAATATCTTCAAAAGCATATTGACGCATCGAAATTCTTTATTGCCTCTGGCCCATTGCACTTGATTGCCTTAACCCCCAAAAATGCTGATAAATCGATTTCATATTCATGGTCTAATACAACACGTCAACATTTACTAGATCAGAATTTTATGGTTTCTAGGCCTTTCTATAATGGAAAATATTATTTGAAAGTAGTTTTAGGTAATCCTCATACACAATTCAGTCACTTAGATAAACTTGCAATGCTTATAAACCAGTCAGTGAATTCATAGACAATGTCAGATCCATTCTCACGTAAAAAAGCTTTGGCAATAATTACTGGTGGAATTTCAGTCTTAATCGGAGTCCTTTATTTGATTTTGATAGTAATTTTAGATTCAAGAGGTTCTATGACTCCACCTCCCCCCGAGGCCTTTGGCGCGGTGGGAGCTGCCTACGTTGATTTCTTTTCAATGGCTCGACTATTCTTTCGAGTGCTTTGTCTATGAATTTTCTTAAGCTTTCCTCCCTGCGATCAATATCATATTGACGTTGAATTACTTCTTGCATCCCTCCATCTCCCCAATCTTGATCTTGTTTGAAATATGTAATAAAGCTTGCTCCTGCAAGACGTGTCAACCACGCCGCAGTAACACTTTGAACTGCTCGACCCACAACTAAGCCTGGTAGGGTCATTGCAAGTGAAGTACTTACTATGGTTAAGCCGCCTTGCACTAATCCTAATCCTGTAATTGTTTTGCCTACGGATAAGGCTAGTTCTTTCGCTCTGGCCCTTGTCAATTGAACGCCATATACTTTTGCGATTTCAATTACCATCTGTGCGTTAACAACTGCTGTGCCAAGTAGTTCTACTCCTGGCAGTGGATTTATTGCCACTACACCACTGCTTATCCACCCATATCTATCTACAGCCTTCTTGGCTAATTTTGCTCTTTGGCTATTTAGAATATTTTTCCCTACTTTTCCTAGGTTTCGACATTGAAGAAGGATGTTATCTGAAAGCAGTTCTTCTCCTTCATCGTATAGAACCTTTGCCAATCTTCTAACTAGATCATCTATTTCTGGTAGCGGTTGATAAGGATTAGTTCCTACCTGTGGAATTGTTTGAGGCGATGCTGTGGTGGTAATAACATCTTCAGGCTGAATTAGCTCTTGTGTACGTCTTCTAAGGACTGATAACAATCGTCTTTCTTCTTCTATCCCCAAGAGATCAACTTTATTTAAAACTAAAAAGAGTCTTTTCCCTACCATCGCAAGGCTTTTAATCATTTTAAATTCCGTTTTTCTTAGATCTCTATCTACAACAACAATCATTAGATCTGCTCGACTGGCTTTTGTTAGTGCATCTTTTTCTCTTAAACGTCCAGCTTCTCCTCCTTCTAGAATTCCAGGTGTATCAATTAATTGAATCCCTCTGTTGATCCCTCTTAACCGGAGTCTATAAGACTCACTGATAATCGTGGATCCAAATGAGGGGGCAATATCTCCTACTATTTCATTTAAGAGGGCTCTGATTAAAGAGGTCTTCCCACTGGAACCAGTTCCAAAGATAACTACTTCTAGATCACCTCGAGATAATTCATCTTCAACTCGTTCTCGTTCTTGCTTTAAGGCTTCTACCTCTACGTTGTTTTGTATCCTTTTAATTAAGTAGTCGAGGCTTTCTAGGCTTTGTTTTGCCGCGTCCTTTTTACTTTTAATAGATGAATTGAAATATTTATAGTTTAATTTTTTCTTGAAAATCTTATTAATTATTTTATTTGCTAAAGGAGATCGAGCATATCTAGAAAATAATGTTATTAGAATAATACTTATGATGATTGTTTGAAAGTTAATCAGACGTATTAATAATCCAATTAGAGATGAGACTATAATCAAAAATGGCAGGCTAACTAGAATTAAAAAAATTAGTCTTTTGCGAGTCATTATTGATATTAACTGTAGAATTTAAGCGAATAAATTGATTTCATTTCTTGCTCCTTAGGTTGTCTAGCAAAAGTAAAAAAATTGCGAGGTTAATAGATATATCAGCAAGGTTAAATATGGGAAAGTTTATAGCTTTTATTTCAATAAAGTCAATTACAAAGCCAAGTCTAAATCTATCAAGACCATTTCCAATTGTCCCACCCAAGAGGAATCCCATCCCTAAGCCTCTAATTAAAATCAAGGGTTGATTGTACCATAGCCAAAAGATAATAGATATTCCTACTATTAAACTTAAAAAGCTGAGAAAGGTGGTATTGTTGCTTAACAAATTAAATGCTGCACCTGTATTCTTAACTAGTCTTAATTGAAATATGTAGGCTAAATTTACAGGAATGTTGCTTATTTTAAGTTTCTCTATAATTAAGTATTTTGTATACTGATCAATTGTTGCAATGATAACTGCGATAAGTATGATTGACTTAAAGGTGATTAATTGCTTATTCATTTTATAAATAGAATTTGTTTTATTGCGAGTGAAATTAAGGCTATTGATGGACAAATCAGGAATTGACTGGCTATTGGAATTAGGCTATAAGAAATCAAAAGATCGATAGTTGATTCTGACCATCTATCTGTTAATCCCCCCCAAAGCAAGTTTATTATGCCAGTAATATGAATCACTATCATCCCTAGCATTGAGATTAGTGTTAGACGTATTAATCGATTTGTTTTTTCATTCTTTGCTAATGCACCAGTAAGTATGGAAGCTGGTGTAAATCCAATTAGATATCCAATCTCAGGAGTTAATAAATAGCCAATACTTCCACCACCATGAAATATTGGGAGGTAGAAAATCCCTATTGTTAAATAGGATATAGAAGCAATTGCGGCAGGTTTTGGTCCACAAACTATTGCGCATAGCAGAACAGATGGAAGCTGCCAGGAAATTTTTAAAGGTAGAATATTCGGGATAAAACTAAAGTCTGGAATTAAAATTGCAGCAGGAGTTAAGGCCCCAATGATTATTATCATTAATCCGGCAAGTGTCCCAGTGAAGATTTTCAGACCTCTCACAAATGTGTTTCAATTTCCTCCCATCCTGATGCATATGCTTGTCAAGCGCTACTTTTTTTGAAATATAAAAGAAGGTTTTCTCCTTTAATAGGTAATCCTATGACTTCTTTTAAGAGGTTTGATTAGCAATTAATTTTCTCATTCGAATTATCATGGATTTATACCTCGGCGCCAAAGTTTCATTAAATTCTCCATTGCAATATTTAAAAACCAATGATCCAATGCCTATACTTCGACCTCCAGATCTAGTTTCACTCGACGAATTAGGTGAAATTGTTGGATTAAAACCTATGAAGAGTGCTGAGGTTAGATTCAGGAGAGGTACATTTGTGATTCCTTTGGCAAACCTTTCTTTGCAGGATTCTGAGGATGCACAAGCTTAGTTAAGCCATTGATCAGCAAGCTTTTTCACACTCCTTTTTGGTCCGCATAAGCTTAGTATTGGAGAGCTTAGGTATTTGGTTGCAGCCGCAATAAGCTCATCGCTGGTTATGGATTCAATTTTTTTTAGATTAAATTTATCTTGATCTGAGGCTAATCCGAGGCCTAGTAAATGAGCTTTTCTCTCAGCACATTGTGAAACGGTTTGAGTGCTATGTGCTATTAGACTTTTGTATTTAACCTTTGCCAACGAAAGTTGTTCAGTTGTAAGAGGGTGTTTTTTTATATCATTGAGCACTTTCTGAAGCAGTTTCAAGGTAAGTCCTGATTTCTCTTCGCTTGTTGAGGCATGAACAATGAATGGGCAATCTGTTTCTCTTATGGGATGATGCACTCCAACATCATAGGCAACGCCGTATTTCTCTCTTAATTCGAGAAACAATTCGCTTGACATGCCAACTCCTAGATGGCAACTAAGTAGGCGTAGGCATAGGTCATCTTTATGGCAATAGCTTGTTGTAGGCTGACCGAGCATTAAAACGACCTGATTGGTTTCTTTGAATTCAATATTGATAGAGCATTCTCGTTTTGAATGGTTATGTGGTAAGAAAGAAGGCTTAGTCGAATTTTCAATTTTATAGTTATTAAGTAAATTAAATGGTTTCATTTGGGTTATATCCTCGATTAATTTTTTAGGATATGACCCTGAGAAGACAAGGACTTTTTTTCTTAAAGAGAGTTTTTTAGAAATAGCTTGTAGTTCATTTTTTCCTATTGTTTCAAGATCTTTAATTGAACCTAGTGGGTCATGCTCATATGGACCAGCACTAAAAGCTATTCGTCTCCAGCTGTCAAATGCAACATAAAATGGGTTCTCATTTTGTCTAATTAAAGCTTGAATACTAAGTTCCTTTTCGAGGGCTATTTGACTAGCTTTTAGATGCGGCTCTTCAATCATCCAGCCAATTAAAGGGGTAAGTTGATACGCATCTTGTTCCATACATTTAAGACTTATAAGTAGACCATCTTCATATGTTTCGCAATTTAATGATGCTCCACAACCTTCTATAAGATCTCCAACCTTATGATAGTCATACGGACCACAACCTCTATTTAGTAATGAACCAAGCAATTGATGAGCCCCTTTTTGTCCTTTGGGATCACAACGACTTCCATCCCTAATCCACATTTTTGCTGCCATTATTCCAAATGAGTTGTAATCTTCAAAGTAAATATCTAATAAATTCATTTGTTATTTCTTAGGTTTTACAATTAATGTTGAGCTTTTTTCTGGTTGAAGATTTACTAGAATTTCTTGCTTTAGTTTTTCTATTGACCATGTCTCAATATGTTTTAAGGGCTCTAATAAACTTTGATGTCTACCCCAAAGAGTTTGTGCCCCAATTGCAGATGCGACATTACTACTTGCTTCTAGGTTAAAGTAAATACTATTCTTCACTAGTTGATGAGCACGCATTATTTCTTGAACTTCTATCTGATCATTTAAAGAATTTTTTAAAACTAAATGAATTTCCTCTTCGACTTGTTTTAAATTTTTTTCTTGACATAAAGCTTCAAGTAAAACTAAGCCACCTTCTTCTAGGATAGTTATATCCATTTCAATAGATTCAACTATTTGTAGATCTTCTCGTAAATGTTTAACTAAGCGACTTCTTCGCCCTTCTGCAAGTAGAGATGTGGCAATATCTGCTCCTATTAGAAAAGATTGTTTTTTTGCAGGAGGAATCGGCCAAGCCATAATTAGACGTGAGGATTCGATTCTTGGTAGTGATATTTCTCGATATTCTTTTTTAAAGCAAAGGTTTATTTTTTTTCTTGGAGAGAGTTTTTCTTCTATAGGTGTTTTATTTAAGTTTGAGAGAATACTTTTATTTATAATAGTTTGAATGTTATCCGGGATTATTCCAGCAATTGAGATTGTGCAATTACCTCCTGTATATAACCGCTTATGAAATGATTTCATGTTGAATGGTGATATTGCTAGAAGACTTTTCTTGAAACCCAGTATTGGTCGGCTATAAGGGTGACCTTCCCAACATATCTCAAGTAATTGTTGAAATATTTGTTCGTCTGGTTGATCTTTATGTTGGGCAATTTCTTCTAACACTACTTGCCTTTCTATTTCAAATGCATTTGAATCAAAAGTGGGTTCTAGAACTAGATTAAGTAAAAGATTAATCGCGGGTTCTACAGATTCTGCAGGAACCAGTACGTGGAAATGTACATCATCAAAACCTGTCGCTGCATTACTACTTCCACCAAGAGCTTCAATCTTCCTGTCGAAATCTCCTTCTTTTAGATGGCTTCCACCTTTAAATACCATGTGCTCCAGAAAATGTGCAATTCCTTCTTCTCCATTTTCTTCGTATAAGCTTCCTGCTTTAATCCAAAGATCTATGCAGGTTAGTGTTGCATTAGACATCTCTGCACTTACACAGAGTGTGTCGTTTTGAAGAGACCAAAGACTAAGACTTGGTTCTTGGATTGAGCTGGTCAGTTTTTTTCTCAACGATTTAATCCATTTATTCTCTCAGTTGTGCTGCTTTCTTCCTTTATAAGTGGACAAGGTCTTCATCCTCTTTTGGATTTGACCGCAGATTTAATAAGGGACTCTAGAGAGAGACTTATTGATTTGGCTTTGCTGGACTTGGATCCTGAATTAAGAAACATTTATAAGAAGGTAGATGGTGATGACTTATTTATAGTTAATGAATTACATCAAGCAAGAGGTTTTAGAAAGCTTCATTTGGAATTGGCAAGAATTGGTTCGTCTTTACAGATACTTCATTGTGTTTTCTTTCCTGATCCTAGATTTGATCTTCCTATTTTTGGTGTTGATTTGGTAGCAGGTGTTAATGGTGTATCTGCAGCGATAGTTGATCTTTCTCCCGTAGGTACAGATTTGCCTATAAATCTCACGGAAAAATTTAAATTGAGAAATGATTTTGATTTTAAGTTGATTAGAGAATTACCCGATTGGGGAAATATTTTTTCTTCTAAGGTTTGCTTTATAAAACCAGCATCAATTGATGAGGAGAAAAAATTTCTTCAATTAACTGACGATTATTTAACAGCCCTTATTTCTTACACGGATACAGTGACACCTAATTCTTTTGATTCTCCTCTTACTATCGAAAGGCATCGTCATCAATTAAAATATTGCCATCAACAAAAACAAAACGATAAAACCCGAAATGTTTTGGCAAGGACATTTAGTCCTCAATGGGCTGAACGTTATATCGACATAATTTTATTTGAATGCCCACCTTTACCCAAAACATAGTATTGTTCAGATCCTCAACTCTTACAGCTGTTGGTTGCTTATGTTTTCTAGGTTTAACTGGATGCATTAAAGGACCTGAAACCTCAGAAATTCCCCAAATAGAAGTAATAAATGCAAAGCCTGTAGAGTCTGTAGCAGCTTTAGGACAATTGTCTCCTTATGGTCAGATAAGACAACTAGCTGCACCCGTTAGTGGTTTTGGCGGTACTCCTAGAGTTTCAGAACTTTTAGTTGAAGACGGTGATCTTGTAGATAAAGGACAAATACTTGCTGTTTTTGACAACCAGAAACGTGTTCTTGCAGATTTGGATATAAGCCGAGCTCGACTCCAGACACTAGTTAAAAAGATATCTATTCAACAAAAAGAGATATCACGTTATGAGATTACTGCAATTGAAGGTGCTACTTCACAAGTTCTTTTAGACACAAAAAAACAAGAGTTAATTGAACTAGATGGTCAGAAAAATGAAGTTTTGGCAGAAATAAAAGGATTAGAAGTTGATTTTAATGATAGTCAATTAATTAGCCCAGTTGATGGAGTTATACTTCAAATAAATTCTCGTGTAGGAGAGAGGCCAGGACCTGACGGCGTTTTATCAGTAGGAGCCAATCAAATTATGCAAGCATTGATAGAAGTTTATGAATCAGATATTTCAAGAATTTATATTGGACAATCAGTTTCTTTGACAAGTGAGAATGGAGGTTTTAAAGAAACTTTGAATGGCACTGTTAGTCGAATTAGCCCTCAAGTAAGGCAAAGACTAGTCTTATCTACTGATCCAACTGGAGATGCAGATGCCAGAATAATAGAAGTACAAGTAAAACTTACGAAGGAATCTGTTGAATTGGTTCGAAATCTTACAGGTATCAAGGTAATTGCTCGTTTTCAACCAAAGTGAATTTAAACGTTTGGAATACTAGAAAAATACCTCTTTCTTGGTTGTTGTTAACAAGACAACCTTTAAGACTTTTTGTTGCAATTGCGGGCATATGTTTTGCGGGTATTCTGATGTTCATGCAATTAGGTTTTAGAGATGGTCTTTTTGATACAAGCGTAACTGTTCATAAATTGTTTGATGCCGATATTGTCCTTATTAGTCCTAGATCTAAAAGTTCAATAAGTATGAGTGGTTTTCCAAGAAGGCGACTTATCCAATCAATGGCTCACGAGGATGTTATAGGGACAACACCTGTTAACTGGACTTTTGTTTTATGGAGAAATCCTAAGACTCTTTCCACCAGATCAATACTTGCGCTTGGGTTTGAGCCAACTGACCCTCTGCTTACAGATAAAGAATTTTCGTCGAAGGCTAAATCTTTAACAAACCCTGGCCGCGTTTTGTTCGATGAACTCTCTCGAGATGAATTTGGCCCAATTTCTAAGTGGTTTCGTCAAGGTCGGGTTGTTGAAACTGAAGTTGCTGGTAAAAGGGTTAGGGTTACTGGTCTTGTTAGTCTTGGTCCTTCTTTTGGTGCTGATGGCAACTTGATAACTAGTAGAGAAACTTTTCTCAAGTTATTACCCAACACACCTAGTGGGAGTATCGAGATTGGCTTGGTGAGATTAAGGAGAGATGCTGATTCTGAGAAAGTAGCGAAGTCTCTTCAGTTAAGTCTCCCTAATGATGTGAAAGTCTTAACTACAGAAGAATTTATTCAGTTTGAAAAGAATTATTGGAGAAATAGCACTTCTATAGGTTTTATTTTCACACTCGGTGCAGCAATGGGTTTTGTTGTTGGATGTGTGATTGTATATCAAATTCTATATAGCGATGTGAGTGATCACCTTGCGGAATATGCGACTTTAATGGCGATGGGCTATCAAATAAGGACTTTACTTGGAGTTGTTGGTCGGGAAGGAATTTTACTTTCCTTTATGGGATATATTCCTGCATACCTTTCGGGGCAAGCACTTTATTTACTTGTGAGAAATTCCACAAAGCTGCCAGTAGTTATGACTTATCAGCGAGCCTCTCTTGTCTTTAGTTTGATATTGATAATGTGTATGGGCTCAGCCCTTGTAGCTATGAAACGTCTAGTGGATGCAGATCCAGCGGAGATATTTTGATGGAAATATTTTTCACACTTTTTAGTATCAGATTTATGGATGTTTTCGAATGATTGATGAATCATCAGTTGAAATTGATTCATTGAGTCATTGGTATGGGAAAGACTCAACGAGACGTCAGGTGCTTCAGTCAGTATCAATGAAAATTGAACCAGGAGAAGTTGTTCTTTTAACAGGGCCTTCTGGATGCGGGAAAACAACACTTTTGACACTTATAGGAACCCTCCGCAAAATCCAAGAAGGACATTTGTCTGTTTTTGGAGAGCAACTTTATGGTGCTACTCGTAAAACAAGACAAAAAATTAGAAAAAAAATTGGAATGATTTTTCAAGGGCATAATCTTCTCCGTTGTCTCACGGCAGAGCAAAATGTTCAAATGGGATCTGATTTGCTCTCTGACCTTAGTTATAAAGTGAGAAGAGATAAAGCTCGAGAGTGGTTACGTGCAGTTGGACTAGAGCATGAAATGCAAAAACTTCCTCATGATCTATCAGGGGGGCAAAAGCAAAGAGTCGCTATAGCTAGAGCTCTTGCAGCCTCTCCTAAATTATTACTTGCAGATGAACCAACCTCAGCTCTTGACAGTGTTACAGGAAGGGAAATTGTTGATTTATTAAAAAGATTAGCCTTAGAACAGGCTTGTTCAGTACTTATGGTTACTCATGATCCAAGAATCTTAGATATTGCAGATCGCATTGTAAAAATGGAAGATGGAAGATTGATCTCCTCGATTGAGTAAATTAGAAGAGAATATTTATGTAGGACTTATTTCGGTATGGCTAAGAGAAGAAATCTAAAGAAAGAAAAACAAGAGCGTAATCGTTTATACGCTAGAAAATTCAAAAAGCGTAAACTCCGTAATGACGGCCGTGGAGAAGGTGCTGGCAACGGAGTTACAGGAACGGCTAATAATGGAGGTGCCGCCGATTAGTGTTCTTGAAGGATGCTTCTTAACAATAAAAATTTACTTATCAAAGGTCATTTTTGATGTTTATAAGTGTCGTTATACCTACCTTTAATAGGAGGCCTATTCTTGAAAAGTGCTTAAGAGCACTTGAGAATCAGATACTTTCCAATGCTATTTCTGGATATGAGGTGGTTGTAGTTGATGACGGGTCAATTGATGGGACCCCACTCTGGTTACAACAGAGAAGCACTGAATTCCCTCATGTCCTATTAATTCAGCAGGATCATGGCGGACCAGCTGAAGCTAGAAATAGAGGAGTTATGAAGAGTAAAGGTGAATTAATAATATTTATAGATAGTGATTTAGTCGTAACCAATACATTCTTAATATCCCATGCTCATACTTTACTTACAAGATGGAATAGGAAAAAGGATCGTCTTTGTTTTACATATGGAGCCGTTATTAATACATCTAATTTTGATAATCCAGTCTCTGAACCACACAAACTTAGTGATTTGTCGTGGGCTTATTTTGCAACAGGAAATGTAGCTATTGATAAACAAGTTCTATTGAGATCTGGACTTTTTGATACTTCTTTCCGTTTATATGGATGGGAGGATTTAGAGCTAGGAGAAAGACTTAGGCTGATGGGAGTGGAACTTATAAAGTGCCCTAAAGCTGTTGGATATCATTGGCATCCTTCTTTAACATTAGAAAAAATACCTGACCTAATTCGAGTTGAAAGGGAACGAGCGAAGATGGGTTTAATTTTTTATCAAAAACATCCAACTATTAGGGTTCGATTTATTATTCAGTACACTTTCCTACATAGATTTTTATGGGAATTTTTAACTCTAGGTGGAGTTATTAATGAGAAGAGTTTGCGGCCTTTAATGGCTTTTCTTATTCGAAGAGGTCATTCGGCTATTGCAATGGAAATTTTACGTATACCTTTAAATCTCATAGGAGTTAGAGAGATATATAGAGAAGCTACATTAATTGGACTTCGTTGAGCCGTTTTTTGTTAAATTATAAGAGCAAACAAAAAACACACACTTGACTGTTTCGGGTGATTATTGATCTTTATTCAATATATCCCTGTCAGGTGGAGGCCAACCCGAAACCCTAAAAACTTATGGCAGTAGTAACTCTCTCGGAAATGATGGAGGCGGGTGCTCACTTTGGGCATCAGACTCGCAGATGGAATCCTAAAATGTCCCGCTACATATATTGTGCTCGTAATGGAGTTCACATAATTGATCTTGTTAAAACAGCTGTCTGTATGAACAGTGCTTATAAGTGGACTCGGTCTGCGGCTAAAGGTGGAAAACGATTTCTTTTTGTTGGGACAAAAAAACAGGCCTCTGATGTTATCGCTCAGGAAGCTATGAGATGCGGAGCTTCATATGTAAACCAGCGATGGCTGGGAGGAATGCTTACTAACTGGACCACTATGAAAGCAAGAATCGACCGCTTAAAAGATTTAGAAAGAATGGAATCTAGTGGCGCAATTGCAATGAGGCCTAAGAAAGAAGGGGCTGTTTTACGTCGTGAGCTTGAAAGGCTACAGAAATATCTAGGAGGATTAAAAAACATGAAAAGGCTTCCAGATGTTGTAGTTCTAGTAGATCAGAGGAGAGAGACAAATGCTGTTCTAGAAGCTAGAAAATTAGATATACCCTTAATTTCAATGCTAGACACTAATTGTGATCCAGATCTTTGCGAAGTGCCGATTCCTTGTAATGACGATGCTGTTCGTTCAGTACAGTTAATTCTAGGAAGGCTCGCAGATGCAATTAATGAAGGTAGGCATGGCTCAAATGAGTCAAGAGGAGGGGATGGTGGTCGAAGATAGTATTCTTCTTTAAATCTTTTAAATGCCAAGTACTTATTTATAGTTCACTTGGTAATTCTCATTAATTCCAATTTCTAAAACACAATGGTGGCAATAACAGCGAAGCTCGTCAAAGACCTGCGCGATAAAACAGGCGCAGGAATGATGGATTGCAAAAAAGCCTTGGCAGAGAGCTCAGGAGATATCGAAAAGGCTGTTGAGTGGCTTAGGCAGAAAGGTATAGCAAGTGCAGAAAAGAAATCAGGACGAGTAGCCGCAGAAGGAGCTGTTGGTAGTTATATCCATACTGGATCAAGGGTCGGAGTTCTCTTGGAATTGAATTGTGAAACAGATTTTGTAGCTCGTGGAGAAAAATTTCAAACACTTTTAAAGGATTTAGCTATGCAAATAGCTGCTTGTCCCAATATTGAATATGTAACTGTTCAGGAAATTCCTCAAGATGTTTCAGATAAGGAGAAATCTATAGAGATGGGAAGAGATGATTTAGCAGGGAAACCAGAACAAATAAAATCGAAAATTGTTGAAGGAAGAATAGGTAAGAGGCTTAAAGAACTTGCCTTGTTAGAACAACCTTTTATCCGTGATAGTTCTAAAACAGTTGGTCAGCTTGTTAAAGAAGTTGCTGGCAAATTAGGTGAAAATATCCAGGTTCGTAGATTCACTAGATACACTTTAGGAGAAGGGATTGATGTCCAACAAGTAGACTTTGCTAGTGAAGTTGCCTCTATGAAATAAACAATACTTTGACTATCCCAAAGAAGAATTCTTCAAAATATAATCCTAAACAACAGCTAGCCTTATTAAGGCTGCAGTGTAAAGAACTTTCCCCTAAATTATATGAAAATAATGCTTTATATCTTCAACGAATTCGCTCTGAGTTGCCTAATGCTGTTCGACAAGCTGTTTTTCATTTAATAACAGATCAAAAGGAATATCAAGAGGGAATCTCTTCTTTAGGGTCTAAGACTATAAGTTTAAATAAGATAGACAAACTCGTATCAAAGGCTCTTCCCTTAATAACTATTGAACACTTAATGAATGTAGCAAATAGTTTGGAGAAGGAGCAAAATAGTAAATTGAAGGAAACCCAACGAAACTTAATCAATGGTTTAATGGGAAGGAGCGATCAATCAATAGGATTAAATAATAATTATATAGATTCAATAGATTTAACTTATGAACCTCCACTTGAAGATCCATCACGTATAGAACGAGGATTCTTATCTTCAGATATTGACTTAGCAGGTAAATTTAATTTCTCTAGTAATAGTAATTTTGATGAAAATTTGACTCCTGACAATCAGGATACATTACAAGAATCTTCGAAAACTCAAGAGAACAAAACTCTAGACAACCTTAAAAGATTTTTCTTTTTGTCAAGTGAATCAATATTTTCGAAATTTCCCAAAGAAGATATTCTTAACCAATCTGAAGAAACATTGACTGACAAAACAAAGGAGAAGAGAAACTCTGAAACTAACTTTTCAGAAGACTTCTCTGATAGCAACTTTCTCCCAGATAATCCATTGGATCTTTATAAATGGATGGCTTCCTTGGAAATTGCTCTTATAAGGAGTTTGCGCAATCTATCAAATTCAATAAATGTAGAACTTCTCACAGCAGGCTTTATAAATAACTTAATGCCAGTCACACTGCTTGATGCCGCTATTAATGGTCAAATTAATTATGAAGATGCACCTTCAAATCTATTGAAAATAAATTTGCCTATTGATAATACTTACCCTGATGAAGGGATAGAAGTGTCTTGTCTATTATTGAGGCCTTCTGAGCTTGAATTTGATTCCCCTAGTCTTAGGAAATCTAGATCCTCTCTTAAGCAATATCGTAGTATTTTGGGCAAAATGGTAAGACAACATCGTCATTGGCAAAACCGTTCATTGGCTGATGAAGTAAGTCAACAATGGTTGAAGACTCCTTTAAAAACAAACAGAATAAAAAAATCAATAGATTAACTGAGAAGGAACTCAGTGTCTTTCAGAATTGGAAGAGGCCATTACAAAAGGCGTTGACATTAGAAGCTGAGAGTGGGTTTATAAATGTTGAGGGTAGAAAAGAAAACTTTAATGAATTTATAGCACGAGAACTTAAGAAGGCTCCTGATTTTCTTGGGGCAGAGCAAACTACTAAATTAATTCAATTTGCAAATGTTTTTAAGGATTATCAACTTCATGACGAATCGGCTAGGCGTCGACGTGTAATTGATCTACGGCAACTTCTCCATAGAGTTTCTAGTTCTTGTGCAAGTAATCCAACTTTGAAACCACCTTATTTGAAGGTTGAGAATCAATTATTTGAAAATGTATCAGCTTCAGATAATAATTACCTCAATTTCGACAGCCCGGTTGCTGAAATACCTGGTATTGGTGAAAAGTTAGAGGCAAAACTATCTTCTATAGGCATTTCCTTCGTTAACGATTTTTTCCACTATTACCCAAGAGATTATGTAGATTACTCCTGCCTAAAAAGAATTAATGAATTAGTGGAGGGACAAACTTCTACCGTAGTAGCGACTGTTAGGAGATGTAGTTCATTCATAAGTCCCAAGAATACAAATTTGGCAATTCTTGATATCCATATTCAAGACATAACTGGACGTCTAAAGGTTACAAAATTTTTCGCAGGCCGCCGTTTTAGTAAGTTTGCCTATCTAAAGAGTCAAGAGCGTTTGTATCCTTTGGGATCGACTATTGCCGTAAGTGGGCTTGTTAAGGAAAGCTCTTTTGGGAAGTCTTTTACTGATCCTATTATCGAGGTTCTTGATAATCCAACCTCAAATCTAAGGTCTAAGGCAATTGGTCGACTGCTTCCTATCTATTCACTAGCGGAGGGCATAACAGCTGATCGTTTCCGAGGTTTTTATGAACTTATTCTGCCGTTGTTGAAATCATGCCCTGATCCAATTCCAAAAAAGATTATTAAATCGCTTTCCCTTTTTGACAAAGGAAAGGCTCTTTTTCTGATCCATTCACCTTGTAACCAGGAATCTCTAAAGAATGCAAGAAGAAGGCTTGTTTTCGATGAGTTTTTTGCTTTTCAACTAGGTTTATTACTAAGAAGGAGTGCACTTAAAAAGAAGTCTGCTCCTGCTATAGCCAATACTAATAATCAAATTGGATTGGCAGGTCTTTTTCTTTCATCTTTGCCTTTCCCTTTGACGAATGCTCAGAGGAGAGTTCTTCATGAGATTGAGATTGATTTAAATAAAATAGAACCTATGTCTCGTCTTTTGCAAGGAGACGTTGGTAGTGGGAAGACAGTAGTTGCTACAACCGCATTGCTAAATGCTGTTGAAGCAGGATGGCAAGGAGCATTAATGGCCCCAACAGAGGTTTTAGCTGAGCAACATTATCGAAACTTATGCAAATGGTTGCCTCAAATACATGTAACTGTTGACTTGTTAACTGGATCGACAACTAGAGCAAGGCGCCGAGAACTTTTGGACAATTTAGCTAATGGCACTCTAAAAATATTAGTTGGGACTCATGCTCTCTTAGAAGAACCTGTTACTTTTCTAAGACTTGGTCTTGTTGTTGTTGATGAACAACATCGCTTTGGCGTCAGGCAGCGGAACCTTCTTTTAAATAAAGGGTTACAACCTCATCTTTTGACAATGACTGCAACACCAATACCAAGGACCTTAGCTCTTTCTCTCCACGGAGATCTTGATGTTAGTCAAATTGATGAATTGCCTCCAGGTAGAACTCCTGTTGATACAAGATTATTTACACGTCAGCAGATAGATAAAGTTTACGATCTTATAAGAGAAGAAGTAAGGCGAGGACAACAAGCTTATTTCGTTTTGCCTTTGGTAGATGATTCGCAAAAACTGTCCTTACGTTCGGCTATAAAAGTTCATAATGAATTGTCTAATGATATTTTCCCTGATTTGCAAATTGGATTATTACATGGCAGATTGAATGGTAATGAAAAGCAGCTAGTAATTCAAAAATTTCTTTCAAAAGAATTTCAAATTCTTGTCTCCACAACTGTTGTTGAGGTTGGAGTAGATGTCCCGAATGCTACTGTTATGGTCATAGATAATGCCGATAGGTTTGGATTGTCTCAACTGCATCAGCTAAGAGGACGTGTTGGACGGGGCGCATTGAAATCTCATTGTGCTCTTATTTACGATGGACATCAGCGAAGTTCGAAACACCGACTTGAAGTACTCTCTAGCACTACTGATGGTTTTGAGATATCGGAGATTGATTTACGACTTAGAGGCCCAGGACAGGTTCTTGGCACAAAACAATCAGGCTTGCCTGATTTTGCATTAGCTAGCTTGATTGATGATGCAGAAGTTCTTGAATTAGCTCGTACTCAAGCGAAACAACTATTACAAGAAGATCCTGATTTGACAAATCATATTTCTTTAAGAAATTGGATTAATCAACATTCTGATTTTTTTACTTTAACTCCTCATCTTAATTAACTTCTTGTCAAATATTTACTTATGAGACCATGGAACGAAGTGAAAATTATCGACTGTAAGGAGCCTCTTGTTTCCTTGCCTTCTTCGATTCATTGTCTTAACCCTCATCCCTATTTATCTCTAGGTGCTCCCTATGGAGAGGGGGTTGATCCCTGGAGATTGAGGATTGATGTTGTACGACGATTGTTGATTGCTCAGGAATACCTATTTTCTGATCATTCTAATTTGAAATTTGCAGTTTTTGATGCATGGAGACCTATTCCTGTTCAATCATTTATGGTTCACTACACAATTGAACAAGAATGTCGCCAAAGAGGTATTAATCCTGAATTAAAAGAAAATTTATCTCAACTTAATGATGTCATGAAACTTGTTAATAAATATTGGGCTCAACCTAGTCTTGATCCATGTACTCCACCTCCTCATTCCACAGGAGCTGCTATCGATTTAACTCTCGCGGATGTTAATGGTCTACCAATAGACATGGGAGGTCCAATTGATGCAATTGGTGCTATTTCTGAGCCAAATTATTATGCACAATATGGTGCTCAACCATCTTCTTCTCTTTATGACACTAGGCGCAAATTATTGTTGAAGGTTATGTCTAAGGCGGGTTTTGTTCAACATCCACATGAATGGTGGCATTATAGTTTTGGTGATCAATTATGGGCGTGGACAAATTGTGTATCCCAGGCTATCTACGGAGCTTGGGATGAAGATAATAAATCTATGATTGCCTGATCATCCATACTCTGAATATGATCTCCAAAGTTAAGATTATTTTCTGAATTTTTCCAACTAATAAATAAAGGGTGAAGAGTTTTTTCTAAATCGTTTATATGCATGCGTTGCAAAAAAGGTTTAGCAAGTCTTTGAAGGTTGTCTGTTCCTCCTAACCACAATTGGTACTGATCTTTACCACTACCAACAAGTGCTAACTCAGCCATATACGGACGAGCACATCCATTAGGGCATCCAGTAACTCTTATAAGAATAGATTTCATAATTTTCATACTCTTTAGTTGGGTATTAATTCTCTCAAGAATGTCCGGTAATGTTCTTTCAGCTTCAGTCATTGCAAGACCGCATAGAGGAAGGGCGGGACATGCAAGAGCATGTTTTGCTAATGGTTTAGTTTTACCTGGATTGTCGATCCCAATTTCATGAAGCGCATCACTGACACTGGATTTTTGGTAGTCACCAATATTGCATAACAAAATATCTTGATTAGGAGTTAGTCGAATTTCAAGTTGAAATTTTTGGACAATTTTTTTAAGTCCAGTTTTTGTCTGACCTGATAAGCGACCAGATAAAAGAGGTATACCTACAAACCATAGTCCCTTTGACTGTCTCTTCCAGCCAAGATAGTCTTCTAATTTCATTTTTATTTCTGGCTTGAGAGAATGAATAGACTTAAAGAAGTATTTTGTTGTTAGTTCTTTGGTGAACCATTCGATCCCCATGTCGTTTAATACATATTTCATTCGAGCTAACCTTCTCGTCTTGCGATCTCCATAATCTCTTTGTAGAGCAAGAATACTTTGGACTAGATCGAAAATATTTTTGCCATCCACGTAACCGAGGGGATCAGCTATTCTTGCAAATGTGGTTTCGAGATTGTGTGTCCTTCCCATTCCTCCTCCCACATAGACGTTACATCCTTTTAAGTCTCCAGTCTTATTTGTGAAAGCAACCAAGCCTATATCATGAGTGAGAAGGTCTACTGAGTTGTCTCCAGGAACAGTGACAGCACATTTAAACTTTCTCGGCATGTAGGTTGTTCCATAAAGGGGCTCTTTTGTATCTCCACTAAATACATTTCCTTTGATTTGTCTTTGCCTTGCTTTCTTTACTTGATCGGATGGTTTGATTTTGTAGCTGAGATCACCATCAGCCCAAAGTTCAAGATAAGTATTTTCTGCGGTTACTGGACTTAGAACATCAGCTATATCATTCGCTAATTTTCTTGCGGCAGGGTAGGAGCCAGTTTCATAAGGTGCTGCTGGGGCCATGACATTTCGATTGATATCTCCGCAGGCAGCGAGAGTAGATCCCATCGAGGTGACAATTGTTTTTATCACCTCTTTAAGATTATCTTTGCGAATCCCATGCATTTGAAAAGCTTGTCTTGTAGTAGCTCTAAGAGTTCCATTCCCAAGTCTGTTGGCAAGATCATCTAAAGCTACAAATAAAGAAGGATGAATCTTTCCTCCAGGACTCCTAAGCCTCAACATCATTTGCCACTCTTTCTCTTTTGTTTCCCTGTTGTCTTGTTGATAGCTACCGTGAAATTTCAGTAATTGAACGGCATCATTTGTGAAGTGATCACTACTATTAGCTAATTCAGTTGCAAGTGGTTCTTGTAAATAATTGCTGTCAGCTTTAAACTGTTCGAATTTTACTCTTTTTGCACCATTTGCTATGCAAGGAGAAATTCGTTCGTTTTTAATTGGAGGTAATTCTTTCTCTCCTTCTAACACGGTGTCATCTTTTTCCTAATCTACCGTAGCGAAAAGTAAACTGAATAATAAGCATAAGCTCGGTAATCTTTATTTGTGAAAACTTTTCTTCTTGAAATAGGAACTGAGGAATTGCCAGCTGATTTTGCTGAGCATGTAATAGCTCAACTTTCTGGCAAAGTCTGTGATGATCTAAATTCTACATCTTTAAAATTTGGTGAAATTAAATGCTCTACAACTCCTAGACGCATCGTTTTGCTTATTAATGACGTAGCTGAATTTGCTAATGATTCTCTTGAGGTACTTAAAGGTCCTCCTTCTGAGCAGGCTTTTGCCGATGGGCAGCCGACCAAAGCAGCTTTGGGCTTTTCAAAAAGATGTGGAATCTCAACAGATGATCTTGAGGTAAGAGAAACACCTAAAGGACCATTTGTTTATGCAAAAATAATAAAAAAAGGTAAGTCGGCGTATGATTTATTTTCGGAATTAATACCTAATTGGATAGCACATATTCAAGGGAGACGTTTCATGCGCTGGGGGACAGGGGAAAGAAGATTCTCTCGCCCTATTAGATGGTTAGTTTCTTTGCTAGATGAAAAATTAGTAACTGTTAATGTTGACGGTTGTGCCCCTCATGTTAAATCTAATACTTTCACAAGAGGCCATAGACTTTATGAAAATAATTTGTCTGTAAATTCCGCAAAAGAATATTTAAAACTATTAGCGAATGCAGGAGTTATAGTAGACCGCGAAGAAAGAAGATCACTCATTGATAATTTAATTAATGAAGCTTCTAATGAACTTAAGGCTTCACCAGATCTCCCAGAATCTTTACTTAATGAACTTACAGATCTTGTAGAGTCGCCTTCTTTGATTAAAGGTAGCTTTGAAGATTCATACTTAAATCTTCCACCAGAAGTATTGACTACTGTGATGAGGGTTCACCAAAGGTATATTCCTCTATATTTTAATAATAAATCAAATATAGATCCCCTTTTATTAGAATCAAGGACCACATTATTACCAGTATTTTTATGTATAAGCAATGGCTTAATCAAATCAAATGAAACAGTAAGAAAAGGTAATCAAAGGGTTCTTAAAGCTAGACTTTCTGATGCTAACTTCTTTATAGAATCTGATCTTTCGTTAACCAGCGAAGAAAGATTAAATTTGCTGAAAGCTGTTTCTTTTTCAGAAGGATTAGGTTCCTTATATGATCGTGTTATGAGAATTGTTTGGATTGTTGAAGTCCTTACTCAAAATTTAGTAGGTCCTAATAATAATCCTGAAAATACGAAAAGAGCAGCTCTATTGTGTAAGCACGACTTAGTTAGTAAGATGGTTGGCGAGTTCCCAGAGTTAGAAGGAATTATTGGTGGGAAATATCTTTTAAAAGAAGGAGAGTCAAGAGAAGTAGCTCTAGCTGTTTTAGAACATTATTTACCTCGTGGATCTAAGGATTCTGTCCCTACTTCTGATTCAGGTTCTATTCTTGCACTTGCCGAGAGATTTGAACTGTTGGTTAGTATATTTGCAAAAGGTGAGCGTCCAACTGGTTCTTCTGATCCTTTCGCACTTAGAAGAGCTGGTAACGGTATTATTCAAATTTTATTTTCAAAAAAATGGAAGATTGATATTAAGCAAACTTTACGTATCTTCTTAGAGTATTGGTTTAATATGTTCCCTAATTTCAATATTAATGTTGATAATTTATCAAATGACTTATTTGAGTTTTTTAGGCAACGTATCATAAGTCAATTAGAAGAAGAAGGAATAGACCCTGACCTTGTTGAAGCTGTGGCAGGACCATCGATCTCTATCTCAAGTTTACTTTCTGATCCAGCGGATATTCTTTTGCGTGCTGAATTGCTCTCTAATATGAGGAAGTCCGAGAAACTTTCAACCCTTCAATCTGTTGTTATTAGGGCATCTCGATTAGCTGATAAGAGTTTAATATCAACAAAAATCTTTGGACCATCTGAAGTTATTAATGATTCTCTTTTTGAAAGAAACAGTGAGAAGGAACTTCTAGACCTGATAACTTCGATTGAACCTATCGTCAATCAAGATTCAAATGAGCGTTATTCTCTCTTAGTCGATTATTTAATAAATGGCGCAGAAATTCTATCCAGATTTTTTGATGGAGATCAAAGTGTGATGGTTATGTCTGATGATTTATTGGTAAGAACAAATAGATTAAATCTTCTTGCAATAATAAGAAATCAAGCATATATACTTGCTGACTTCAGCAAGATATCAGGCTGACAAAATATATATCTAAACTTTTTCGGTTAACTTATCTTTTTTTGACTTTAACCCTGTTTTAATTGTACTCGCAGCAAGCATTTTGTTGATTTCTTGCTCATTTCTCACAGCACTTGGGACTGGTTTATATGTTTTAGGTGCTAGTGCTCGTCCTCTTAAAACGGATCCTATTGTCAAGAAGGTTAGCTTAAGTTGTTGAAGAGGTTTCATTGCCACCACTGTCTTATATAGATAACTATCAAATGTCATTCTTTGTACATCTATATCATCACACATCTCAACAAATGCCTCTCTTGCTGAGTCACTTGTATAAAAAATCCTTTGAAGAATATCTAGAACTTTGTAGGTTGCCCCATATTTTTTGTCCCATTTGGAAAGATATTTTTTCAGATCTTTCTCTGTAGGGATTGTTTTACCACCTTGACTTGATTCAACAATTTGCTCTGCACACATTCGGCCACTTTTGGCGGCAAAATAAATTCCTTCTCCTGAGCTTTTCGTTACATACCCTGCCGCATCACCAACCAATGCCATCCTTCCTACAACTCTTCTGGGGCGAGGATGTTCAGGAATTGGGTGCGCTTCGATTTTGATTACTTCGCCATTTACAAGCCTTTTTTTTGCTCTTTCTCTTACTCCTTGTTGGAGACTTTTTATTAGACCTCCATTTTCTTTCATTGTGCCGGTTCCAGCCGCGACATGGTCATATTTTGGAAATACCCACCCATAGAAGTCAGGCGAGACGTCAGTCCCTACATACATTTCAGCACGATCTTCATAATATTTCATTTCTTCTTCGGGAAGTTTTATACGTTCTTGAATAGCCACTGCATAGTTGTAATCCCCGGCATCCATAACTTTTGCGACTCGACTTGTGGCTCCATCTGCACCAATTATTAAATCCACTTCTAGTGTCTTTGACTCTCCGTTTGAATCTTCATTTGTGTAATCAGAGTAAGTAAGGGTATAAGGTCCCTGTTTATTGTTTCCAGTATCAATATTGCTAACTAGACCATTAATTAGGTTTGCACCAAGCTCAGAGGCACGATTTCGCATAAATGCGTCCATAACCTCTCTCCTGCACATACCAATAAATTCTTTTTCGCTTTCGCCGTAAATCTTGTCTAAACGAATATCCACCTCTCTATTTGAGGGGGATATCATCCTCATATTTCGGACTTTTCTATCGATTATAGATTCTGGAAGATCGAATTCAGAAACCATGCAAAGTGGGATTGCACCCCCACAAGGCTTTGCATTGTCCAGTTTCCTTTCGAACAACCATGTCTTAATGCCTGCTTTGGCAAGAATTTCAGCGGCACATGAACCGCTTGGTCCACCACCAATCACTGCTACACGCAACATTTTTCTTTCTGAACTAGGTATTCGTATCTAAAACTTACATCGGCATTAGTGTAACTTCATAAAGACTTGCTTAGGTCGTTACGATCGAAACATCAATTGCATGAAATTTGTGAATCGAGCAAAGGAAGCTCGAATTGAAAATACAGATGAAATTCCTTTTGCACATAGGAAGATACGCCCTCGAAATTTTATTTCAGCAACAAGGATTTATTTAACTATTTTTTTATTTATTATTTCTAGTTCAGCGATCTTTCTTTTTCTTAGCCCTTTTTTCTCACAATTTTCCTCCAAGTTAACCACCATTGATGGCTCAAATTCATCTAAAGATGCTCTTTTGCTTGGACATTTTCCATACCCAGAAGTCTCAGATGAATATTTAATTGACTTATATCCTGGATTTAAGGTTCATAAAGATACTTTAAGTGCCCTTCTGAAGATGAGGTCTGCAGCCGCTAAGGATGGTGTTTATCTGGTTTTCTTAAGCGGATTTCGCTCAGTTGATTTGCAAAGAGAAATATTTTATGAGAATAAATCTATAAGAAATCAAATAGCCATTGAAAGAGCAAAAGTTTCTGCTCCTCCTGGATATTCAGAGCATGCCACAGGTTTTGCTGTTGATATTGGAGATAGAGATATGAGAAAAACAGATTTTGAGACTTCATTTGAGTCAACTCCTGCTTTTCGTTGGCTACTTAAAAATGCCGCAAAATATCATTTTGTTCTTTCTTTTCCCAAGGATAATATCCAGAAAGTCAGTTATGAGCCGTGGCATTGGAGATTTGAGGGAACTGTTGAAGCCTTAAGGCAGTTCGAAGCCGCTAATAGAAGTGCAATTGATAAAGAACTTCCTAAATGATTTTTTTAGTGAATTGCAGATGATTTTTTGCCACATCTGAACCTTTCTTTCTGACAAAAGAAGTAAAAGAGCTCGTATTGAGATATTCTTTCGCAATTGCGTCTTAGTACGTTTCTAGTTCTTAAAAATAAGTAACCAATGAGTTCTAAAACTCAATCGATCAGGAATATTGCAATCGTCGCTCATGTCGATCACGGTAAGACTACTTTGGTAGATGCTCTACTTAGTCAATCAGGTATTTTCCGTGATAATGAAGCAGTCCCTACATGTGTATTGGACTCTAATGATTTAGAGAGAGAAAGAGGTATAACTATTCTTTCTAAAAATACAGCTGTCACTTACAAAGATACAAGGGTAAATATTGTTGATACACCAGGTCACGCTGATTTTGGAGGAGAAGTTGAAAGAGTTTTAGGAATGGTCGATGGATGTCTTTTGATTGTTGATGCGAATGAAGGACCAATGCCTCAAACTAGATTTGTCTTGAAGAAGGCACTTGAACAAGGTTTGAGACCAATAGTTTTTGTTAACAAAATAGATAGAGCACGAGTCGACCCTGAGACAGCCGTTGACAAGGTTCTAGATCTTTTTTTAGAGCTTGGTGCAGATGATGATCAGTGTGATTTTCCATATCTTTTTGGGAGTGGTTTAGGTGGGTTTGCTAAATCAGAAATGTCTAAAGAAAGTGAGAATATGCAGCCTTTATTTGATGCGATTCTTCGACATGTCCCACCCCCCGTTGGTGACCAAACTAAACCATTGCAATTACAAGTTACGACATTAGATTACTCAGATTTTTTAGGAAGGATAGTTATAGGAAGAGTTCATAACGGGATCATTCGTAATGGTCAAAGTGCTTGCTTGATAAAAGAGGATGGGACTGTAAAGAAAGGAAGAATTAGTAAACTATTAGGTTTTGAAGGTTTACAAAGAATAGAAATAGATCAAGCCATAGCCGGAGATCTTGTCGCTTTGTCAGGTTTTGATGAGGTGAACATTGGGGAAACAATTGCATGTCCTGATGAGCCAACTGCTCTTCCTTTAATAAAAGTCGATGAGCCTACTTTGCAAATGACCTTTGTTGTAAATGACTCTCCTTTTGCAGGTCAGGAAGGCAAGTTCGTTACTAGCAGACAATTAAGAGATCGACTCTATAAAGAATTACTTACCAACGTCGCTTTAAGAGTAGAAGAAACTGATTCTCCTGATCGTTTTGCCGTAAGTGGAAGAGGGGAGTTGCATTTGGGTATATTGATAGAAACCATGAGAAGAGAGGGATATGAGTTTCAGGTATCTCAGCCCCAAGTAATTTTTAGAACTATTGATGAGATCTTATGCGAACCAGTAGAGACACTGGTAATAGATGCTCCTGCGGAGTGTATAGGTGCATGCATAGAAAAATTGGGAGCAAGGAAAGGCGAAATGCAAAATATGGAAACAGGAAGTGATGGTCGTACCCAATTAGAATTCCTTGTCCCTTCTAGAGGGCTTATTGGTTTTCGAGGTGAATTTGTTAGGGCTACCAGAGGTGAAGGGATAATGAGTCATTCCTTTTTTGAGTATCGTAAAACTATCGGGGAGTTTGAAGCTCGCCGAAATGGAGTGTTGATAGCTTTTGAACAAGGTGTCTCAACTTTTTACTCTTTGAAGAACGCTGAAGATCGCGGTCAATTCTTTATAAAACCTGGCGTTAGAGTTTATAAAGGCATGATTATTGGAGAAAATAATCGCCCACAGGATTTGGAATTAAATATTTGCAAGACAAAGCAGTTGACTAATATGCGCTCTGCGGGTGCTGAGGAATTAGATACCCTTCAATCGCCTATAGAAATGACACTTGAGAGAGCTTTGGAATATATTGGTTCTGATGAAATGCTAGAAGTTACTCCAGAGTCCATTCGTTTGAGAAAGATTTTTAATAAGAAAAATCATAAAAAATGAGCAATCAATTAGAAAGAGAATCTTATCTAGTAGTTAATGATCCTCGATTTACACAAGGTAGGGCACTTTTTAATTCCGAAAATTGGTATCAAGCTCATGATTTGTTTGAAGAACTTTGGCATGAAACTATTGGCCCAGAAAGGCAAACAATTCAAGGTATTCTTCAAATAGCAGTGGCTCAAATCCATTTAGAGAGTGGTAATAAGAATGGAGCAATGATTCTTTTTGGGGAAGGTTTGGGAAGGTTAAAGGGATTTAATACGCCAGATTTAGGATTGGACCTTGAGGAATTATGTGAAATAGTTGGGTCTCGATTAAATCTTTTACAACAAGAAATAGAAATTAAAAATTCTCCTGTTCCTTTGTTGAAAAATAAATAGTGACATAAATTGATATGAACTCATTAATTTTTATCAATTAGCTTTTGATTATTTTGCTTATCAATAAGTTGTTTTATCAATAGATGAAAATAGACTGGTTTTAAATTTTGAAATTGACCTAACAATCTCAACAAATCATTTTTTATCTATAAGAACATGATCAGAGAAAAGATTAATCATGAGGCTTAGCTTAAACAATGTCTCCTTAGAGCTAGGAGGGTGTTCGATCGTAAAAAATGTTTCTTTGGCAATCGGTCCTGGTGAAGTTGTCGGATTGTTGGGACCTAATGGAGCAGGTAAAACATCAACGTTCAATTTGTTTATAGGACTACTGCGTCCTGATTCAGGGCATGTTGCATTGGGTTCTCAACAAATTGGGAATTTTTCAATGCCTCATCGAGCAAGGTTGGGAATTGGTTACCTTCCTCAAGAACCAAGTGTTTTCAGACGATTAACTGTAAGGCAAAACTTAGATATAGCACTTTCACAAAGTTTTCTTTCGAAGCCTCTCTCAAGATTGAGGAAGGAAGAGCTTATTGAAGAATTTAATCTTGGAAGATTTATTGACAGACCTGGTTATCAACTTTCTGGAGGTGAACGAAGACGGTGTGAGATTGCTCGAGCCTTAGCAGTTGGTTCTATAGGCCCTAAATATCTATTATTAGATGAACCTTTTGCTGGTGTGGATCCAATAGCTGTTGCTGACTTGCAGCATTTGATTCATAAACTCAGAGACCGGGGAATGGGTATTTTAATTACAGATCACAATGTAAGGGAAACTCTTGCAATAACAGACAACTCTTACATTCTTAGTGAAGGCAAGATACTTGCCTCCGGTCTTCCAAATGAAGTGGCAAACGATCCACTTGTTAAGACAAACTACCTAGGGGAGGGCTTTCAGCTTTGAAAAGCATTTTTAGACTTGTTGTGATAAAAAATAGTTTTATCAGGAAATTTATTCATTGGATTCTCTCTTTTCTACGATCCATACCTTTATTACGTTCAATTCCTCTTTTAGATAGATGGCTTCTTTCTGAACTCATTCCGCCACTTTTATTTTCGATAGCAGCTCTCTCTACAGTCTCTCTCTCTCTCGGAGTGATGTTTGATCTGGTTCGAAAGATTGTCGAATCAGGTCTTCCTTTTGAGATGGCTTTTAAGGTTTTAATGCTCCGTTTGCCTAGTTTTCTTGTAATTTCTTTTCCTATGGCCATGTTGATGGCCTCATTACTTGCTTTCAGTAGACTTTCGTCAAATAGTGAGATTAAGGCATTAAGAAGTATCGGTGTTTCTTCTAAGCGATTAGTTTGTTCAGCTTTAATTTTAGGAGTATTTATGACAGGTTTAACTTTTATTTTTAATGATGTTGTTGTCCCTAAATCTAATCGAGCAGCAGAATCGACACTGAGAAAAGGACTAAGAGTGGCAATGCATTCTGATTACGGTTCAGACATCATGTATTCAAGATTTGGTAAAATAGTTAATCCTAAAAACAACAATTCTAAAGATGGATTAACACATTTATTTTATGCAAAGCAATTTCAAAATAATGAAATGATTGACATTACTTTACTTGATTTTTCTACAGTTGGTTATACGCAAATGTTGGTTGCTAAAAAAGCTTTCTGGAGGGAAGTTGAAGCTAAATGGGAATTTAGAGAAGGCAATATTCTTACTCTTGCGCCTAATAGCACTTCAACTTCTGTTGGGTTTGACAGTTATATTTATCCACTTGATTCAGGACCTAGAGATATAGCAAAGTTGCCAAAAGATGCAAACAATATGACCATTTCTCAAGCAAGGAAAGCTCAAAGACTTTATAAGCAAACTGGTAATTTGAAAGAGGAGAGAAGAATCAAAGTCAGAATTCAAGAGAAATTTACATTACCAATGGCGTGTATTGTATTTGGATTAATTGGCAGTAGCCTTGGCTCAAAGCCAAATTCTAGAACCAGCCAGGGACAAGGCTTTGGATTGAGTATATTGTTAATTCTTTCTTATTATGTATTAAGTTTTAGCTTTAGCTCCCTCGGTGTTACAGGTACCCTTAACCCATTGATTGCAGCTTGGTCCCCTGTTCTTATATCTTTGTCTGCAGGAGGTCTTTTGCTCCTAAAAGTTGATCAGTAATTATTACTTACGTTTTATATGAATACTTATACATTTCTAACTGACTTAGGAGACCCAGTTTTCCTTTTTGGGTTCATATCCTTTTCCTTATTACTGATCGCTTTGCCGTTATCTTTCTGGTCTTTATCTGGAAATAAAAAATCAGCCACAGTAACTACTTTAGTAGCTATAGCAAATCTTTTCCTTGCTTCTCAACTTGTTATCAGGTGGTGGCAATCCAGTCATTTCCCGATAAGTAATTTATACGAATCACTATGTTTTCTTGCTTGGGCTAGCACTCTTGTTCAATTGTTGATCGAAAGATCGTGGAGTACACCTTTTATTTCTGCTTTTTCTATTCCTTTCTCATTGTTAACAATATCTTTCGCAAGTTTTGCTCTTCCTGAGCAATTAAGGCTCCCTGCTCCTTTAGTACCTGCTCTTAGATCTAGTTGGTTAGTTATGCATGTAAGTGTAATTATGTGTAGTTACGCTGCCTTAATTATAGGATCGTTGCTTTCACTTGGGGTCTTGATAATAGATAGAGGTAATGAATTGCAAATAAGAAGCAGTTCAGTTGGTGTGGGAGCTTTTAGGAATCTATCTACTGAAGCAAATTCTGAAGCAAATATTTATTCAAAGATTCCATCCAATTTTATTCAATCGATTGAAATAAGCAAAGCTGAACAACTTGATTCATTTAGTTATAGAACTATTACTTTCGGTTTTATGTTGTTAACTATTGGCTTAATCAGTGGAGCTGTATGGGCTAACGAAGCATGGGGTAGTTGGTGGAGCTGGGATCCAAAGGAAACATGGGCGCTCATATGTTGGTTGGTTTATGCCGCTTATTTGCATGTGCGTCTTGTCAAAGGTTGGCAGGGCAAAAGGCCCGCACTGGTTTCAGTTACGGGCCTTTTTGTTATAACTATTTGTTATATCGGGGTAAATCTTTTAGGAGTTGGCCTACATAGCTATGGTTGGTTTTTTGATTAGCTTTTTGAAGGTTTACTTAGAACTGTTCCAGATTGTGCGTCAAGTGCAATTTTTCTGAGTGCATCACATCCTTCTTTGAGAGACGGGTATGCAAACATTCCACTCCCAGCAATAAAACAATTTGCTCCGGCAGCACAGCATTGAGAAAGTGTCCAATCTGCTTTGATTCCTCCATCTACTTCGATATCAATATCGTAATTATTTGAGACAATAGCTTCTCTTAATTCTTTTATTTTAGAAAGCATTGTTGGTATATAAGCTTGTCCTCCAAACCCTGGATTGACTGTCATAACGAGTACATGATCAACCATGTCAAGAATATTTTTAACCATCTCCATTGGTGTATGGGGGTTCATTGCTACTGAGGGAGATCCTCCTAGCTGTCTTATTTTTCCGAGAATTCGATGTAAGTGAACATTTGCTTCTACGTGAGCAATTACAACTCCAGGTTCACCATTCGGTCCTTTTGATGCCTCTACATATGCTTCGAGCATTGTTTCACAGTTGTATTGACTAACCATTAGTTGAGTCTCGAAAGGAACGTTGCAGTATTTTCTGCAGGCCGAAATCATTTCAGGACCAAAAGTTAAATTTGGAACAAAATTGCCATCCATTACATCGAATTGAATTCTGTCAACTCCTGCTTCTTCAAGGTCTTTGACGCATTTGCCCATGTTCGCCCAGTCAGCTGGGAGGACAGAAGGGATTATTTGAATTGGACGATTTTCAGCTGTGGCTGAAGAATGATTTTGCGAGCTCATCGGAAATAAAAATCTATCTAATGATTCTATAAATCTGACGGACCTTCATGTTCTGAGAGGCTGCACTGATAAAGTTGTCCCCGCCTCAACCGATAGTTCTTTTTGAATTTAAGTAGATTCTTTTGATTATCCAAATTAATTTGTTTAATCAAGAGCGTACTATTTAATTTCTTTTGAGGCTGTACCTTATTTAAACCTCCTTAAACGTGGATCGCACTCTTATTCAAGAAATTCTCGAGGTCGTAGAACAAGCAGCAATTGCTTCCGCCCATCTAACAGGTTTAGGTAAGAAGGATGAAGCAGATGCTGCAGCTGTAGAGGCCATGCGCAAACGAATGGGTCTAATACAGATGCAAGGACGGATAGTTATTGGTGAAGGGGAAAGAGATGAAGCTCCGATGCTTTATATCGGAGAAGAGGTCGGTACAGGATCCGGGCCAGGTGTTGACTTTGCCGTGGATCCTTGTGAAGGAACAAATCTTTGTGCAAATAGCCAAAGAGGTTCAATGGCAGTTTTGGCGGCTTCTGATCGTGGTGGTTTATTTAACGCTCCTGATTTCTATATGAAGAAACTTGCTGCACCACCTGCGGCAAAAGGAAAAGTTGATATTCGTAAATCTCCAACGGAAAACATTCAAATTCTTAGTGATTGCCTAGGAATCGCAATATCTGATTTGACCCTTGTTGTTATGGATAGAGCTAGGCATAAGGATTTAATCGCTGAAATTCGATCTACAGGAGCAAGAGTTCAACCAATATCAGATGGAGATGTACAAGCTGCTATTGCATGTGGTTTTGCTGGAACAGGAACTCATTGCTTGATGGGGATTGGAGCTGCCCCAGAGGGAGTCATCTCTGCCGCTGCTATGAGGGCCTTAGGCGGTCATTTTCAAGGTCAATTGGTTTACGATCCAGCTGTTGCTCAAACACAAGAATGGGCTGATTACACAAAAGAGGGAAATATTGCTCGATTAAATGAGATGGGTATTACAGAAGTCGATAAAATTTATGAAGCTAATGAATTGGCCTCAGGTGAAAACGTTGTTTTTGCAGGTAGTGGTATTACCGATGGTCTTTTGTTCGATGGCGTGAAGTTCGAAGCAGATTGCACGAGAACAAGCAGTCTCGTAATAAGCACTCTTGATAGTAGTGCCCGATTTACCAATACTATTCATATCAAGGATGGTGCTAAGAGCATCTCTCTTAATTGACGGTGAGTATTAACACACTTAAAGAAAATTATGCATATTGCTGTCGTCGGTCTAAGCCATCGGACGGCACCAGTTGAAGTCCGAGAAAAGCTCAGTATCCCTGAGCAAAATATTGAGAATTCATTTAATTCTCTAAAATCAAGTCAACAAGTTATTGAGGTCTCGATTCTTAGTACTTGTAATAGGCTTGAAATATACAGTTTGGTTAAAAAAGCAGACGCTGGTGTTCAGGCTATTAAAGATTTTCTGAAGGATTACTCTGGTCTTTCTGAAGAAGATCTATTTCCTCATCTTTTTAATTACAACCAAGAAGAGGCTGTGGCTCATTTGATGAGGGTTTCATCTGGTTTGGATAGTTTGGTTTTAGGGGAAGGGCAAATCCTTTCTCAAGTAAAAAAAATGGTAAGACTAGGTCAGGAAAATAAAGCCATGGGACCTATCCTTAATAGGCTTCTTACCCAAGCAGTAAGTACTGGAAAAAGAGTTCGTACGGAGACAAATTTGGGAACAGGAGCAGTCTCTATTAGTTCTGCAGCAGTGGAATTGGCTCAATTGAAATTGGGCCAATCTTTAGGAAGGGATGAATTAGTTTCTCTTGACTCTGAAAACGTAGCTGTTGTTGGGGCGGGTCGTATGAGTCGATTACTTATTCAACATCTCCAAGCAAAGGGTTGCTCACAACTTACTTTAATCAATAGGACAATTAATAGAGCAGAGGGACTTGCTTCTGACTTTTCTTCACTTGAGATTAAATGCTGCCTTTTAAATCAACTAGATAATTGTCTCTCTCATTCTTCACTTGTTTTTACAAGTACAGCTTCTGAAACTCCAATAATTGATGCCAACAGATTGCAAAATTTAAACTTACAAAATTCTTTGAGATTGATTGATATCGGTGTCCCTCGAAATATCGCTGCAGATGTAAGGAATGTTTCAGGTGTTGAATCTCATGATGTTGATGATTTGCAAGAAGTTGTTTCAAGGAATCAAGAAGCCAGACAAAAATTAGCCCTCCAGGCGGAAGCATTAATAAAAGAGGAAGGCAGGCTCTTCTTAGAATGGTGGGAAAGTTTAGAAGCTGTTCCGACGATTAATTCTTTGAGATCGTCCTTGGAATCAATAAGAAAAGACGAACTCCAAAAAGCTTTGAGTCGAATGGGTCCAGATTTCTCCGCTCGAGAAAAAAAAGTTGTTGAGGCTTTAAGTAAGGGAATTATTAATAAGATTTTGCATACTCCTGTAACGAAATTGAGATCCCCTCAAGCTCGAGCAGATCGACTTGATTCACTCAAAACCATTGAAAATCTTTTTGATTTGTAGTCTTTTAAATGATTCAACCTCACCGCTATATGAATTTTCTCAATCCAATTCTTATAAGTCTTAACAAGTATCAATGCTTTCCTCGCCTTATTGACACATCTTCCAGTAGGTTTGCACCGCAAAGCCGATTTAAAGTTGCGGCATGAAGCGTGTTTTAGCGATTATTCTTGGGGGTGGACAAGGTTCACGCCTTTACCCTCTTACTAAAATGAGGGCAAAGCCAGCAGTGCCATTGGCAGGTAAATATCGATTAATCGATATTCCTATAAGTAATTGCATTAATTCAGATATCAATAAGATGTATGTCTTAACGCAATTCAATAGTGCTTCTCTAAATAGACATATTGCCCAGACATATAATTTAAGTTCTCCTTTTGGACAAGGATTTGTCGAGGTACTTGCTGCTCAGCAAACCCCAGAAAGTCCATCTTGGTTTGAAGGAACTGCTGATGCAGTTAGAAAATATCAATGGCTTTTTCAAGAATGGGATGTTGACGAATATTTAATTCTCTCAGGAGATCAGTTATATCGCATGGATTACAGCTTATTCGTTGAACACCATCGTTCAACCGGGGCTGATTTAACAGTGGCTGCATTGCCTGTAGATACTTCTCAAGCTGAAGGTTTTGGATTAATGCGTACTGATCAAGATGGAAATATTAAGGAGTTTCGAGAAAAGCCCTCTGGAGAGTCCTTAAAGGCCATGGCTGTGGATACTTCGAAATTTGGTTTGTCAGTGGATTCAGCTAAGGAAAGACCATATTTGGCTTCAATGGGTATTTATGTGTTTAGTCGTGAAACACTATTTGATTTACTAAATAAGAATCCATCACATACTGATTTTGGCAAAGAAGTTATTCCAGAAGCCCTGGGTCGTGGAGATAAGTTGAAAAGTTATGTTTTTGATGACTATTGGGAAGATATTGGGACGATCGGTGCATTTTTTGAATCGAATTTGGCTTTAACCCAGCAGCCTTCGCCACCATTTAGTTTTTATGATGAGAAGTTCCCTATTTACACAAGACAAAGGTATCTCCCTCCATCAAAACTTGTTGATGCACAAATCACTAATTCTATTGTTTGTGAAGGGTCAATCCTTAAATCATGCAGCATTCATCATTCAGTTTTAGGTGTAAGAAGTCGTATTGAAACTGATGTGGTCCTTGAGGATTGCTTGGTAATGGGTTCAGATTTCTTCGAATCATTCGATGAAAGAAACGCTTTAAGGCAAGCAGGAGGCACCCCACTTGGCGTTGGCAAAGGCACAACAGTAAAAAGAGCTATTTTGGATAAGAACACACGAATTGGTGATAACGTTAAAATTGTCAATAAAGACCGTGTTGAAGAGGCTGATAGGCCAGATTTAGGCTTCTATATAAGAAATGGAATAGTAGTGGTGGTTAAGAATTCAACCATTCCTGAGGGCTCTCTAATTTAAAAATATTTCTAATTATTCTCCTTAGAATTAAAGCGACTTTTCTTAACTATTTTTTTTGAACAATTTTTCAATCCTGACATTGAGCTTTCAATAGCAGCGGAAAGATTATTCAATCGCCAAACTGGCGGAAGAACTTTTTTTAATTAATGACCAAGGCGCATTTTGGTTTGATTGGTCTTGGTGTAATGGGCGAGAATCTTGTCTTGAATGCTGAGAGAAATGGATTCTCAAGTGTTGTTTATAATCGAACTTTCTCAAAGACAGAAGCGTTCTTATTACAGCGTGGTGCGGGTAAAAACATAGATGGTGCAAAAACGCTGCAAGAATTTGTAGATAAATTAGACCGACCTCGCAGAATATTGATGATGGTAAAAGCAGGGTCTGCTACGGATGCTGTAATTCAACAAATCTCTACTTATTTAGAAGAAGGTGACTTGCTCATTGATGGTGGAAACTCACTATTTTCTGACACAGAAAGGAGAGTCGCAGAACTTGAGAGTAAAAGTTTTGGTTATATCGGAATGGGTGTTTCTGGAGGTGCTAAAGGCGCTTTAGAGGGCCCAAGCATGATGCCTGGAGGCACTAAAGCTTCCTACGACGCAATTGAATCCTTATTGAATAAGATGGCCGCCCAAGTCGAAGATGGACCTTGTGTTACATATATCGGTCCTGGAGGATCAGGCCATTTTGTCAAGACAGTGCATAACGGTATTGAATATGGAATAGAACAAATCCTGGCCGAAGCTTATGACCTGATGAAGAGAGTTTCTGGAATGAATGGCGATCAAATGGCTGATGTATTTTCTTATTGGAATCAAACTGAAGAACTTTCTTCTTATTTAGTAGAAATAACAGAGGCTTGTTTGCGTACTAAAGATTCAATTGATGGAAATGATTTAGTAGAGAAAATTATGGATAAAGCAGGTCAAAAAGGAACAGGCTTATGGACAGTAATTAGCGCACTTGAATTAGGAGCATCAGTTCCTACCATTTATGCCTCTTTAAATGCAAGAGTAATGAGTTCTCTTAAGGCTCAAAGGCAGGTCGCAGAGTCTATACTCAAAGGTCCGATTCTTAGCAAGTTCGACTTAGGTGATCCTTCTAAGGGCATGCCTCAGCTTATGGATGCAGTCGTTTTGTCATCCATAGCTTCATATGCGCAAGGTATTGAGATATTAAGGCTTGCTTCTGATGAATATAATTATGATCTTGATATGCCTTCTATTGCTCAGATATGGAAGGGTGGATGCATTATTAGATCACGTCTACTCAAGAGAATTCAGAATGCTTTTAATGCCAACCCTAAACCAATAAATTTACTTTTAGATCCTTGGTTTGCTGATCAAATAAATAGTAGATTACCCGGATTAACTCATGTTGTTGCGGGAGCGGTTGAGGCAGGCATTCCAGTTCCCTGTTTTACGAGCACACTTGACTATATAAATAGTTATCGAACTTCCCGATTACCTCAGAACTTAGTGCAAGCTATGAGAGACTGCTTTGGTTCTCATACCTACGAGAGAATAGATAATCAAGGGAAATTTCACACTGATTGGATTAAATGATAGTTAACTATGAATAATTATCGAATTGAATTATCTAAAACCAAAAATGAATTAGCAAGATCTGCTTCAAAAATAATTCTTCAAGATATTAACAATGCCCTCAAGAAGAAAGAGCGAGTTCAAGTTGCTCTTTCAGGAGGGTCAACCCCAGCAGAAGTTTATGAGTTGCTTTCTGGAGAAAATATTCCTTGGCATAGAGTTGATATTTTTCTTGGTGATGAACGATGGGTTGAACCTAATAGCACATCAAGTAATGCTCTTATGATTAGAAGAACTCTTCTTTCTAGGGAGCCCGGTGCTCACTCTAAGTTCCATAGCTACCCCACAACAGAATTATCCACTCCTGAAGAGAGTGCTAAAGCTTTTGAAAACTTATTGAACAAACAATGCATAGGCAGTCCTCCTGTTTTTGATTTAATCCTTCTTGGTCTTGGAGAAGATGGACATACTGCCTCTTTGTTTCCATATACAGACTCCCTTAAAGTTGTTGATAGATGGACAACTGTAGGAAGAGGTAAAGGACAAGAACGGATAACACTTACTGCTCCTGTCCTTTGTGCCGCTATCAAAGTCATGTTTTTGGTTAGTGGCTCATCTAAGCAAATTGCTTTAAAAAGATTGATAGACTCTTCAGAAAGTGTTGAAAGAACACCTGCAAAGTTAGTTCAACCTTTGAACCAGATATTGATTTTGGCTGATCATGCAGCAGCTGAGTTAATTTAAAAAAAATTTATGTTCCCCTTCTTTAATGATCTTCCGACTAATGACCTCCTAAGTAGCCAATATCAATTTGCAGAATGGACTGTTCTCAATGACACAATTATGGGAGGTCAAAGCAGTGCTTTTTGTCACGCTACTTCTGATGGACTTTTACTTGAAGGCAAATTAATTGAACAAGGAGGTGGTTTCGTTAGTTGTCGTTCCCCTCTATTTAGCCCTCCTATTAATTTGTCAGAATATTCAGGTCTTAAGCTTGAATTAGAAGGCCAAGGACGAACTTTGAAATTTGCGATTACTTGTAAGAAGCCTTCTTTTGGTATTGATAATTTTCTTGGTTCGAAGGTTCGTTGGGTTTCATCTGTACCAACAAATAAATCTGGACTAACAATAATTAAGATACCTTTTTCCTCTTTAGAACCCGCTATTCGAGCTAAACCTGTTAATTGGCCAATTAAATTCAATCCTAGTTCTATTACTCAATTTCAACTTCTTCATTCTAAATTTGGCCAGCCAGGCAAATTGAATCCTGGGTTTAAATCAGGCCTAATAAAAATCCGTCTTCGCTCTATAAATGCATACTTTTGAATCTTCTGATGAATTTCTAGCTGAAATTGCGAAGTCAGCAGATTTATGTATGAAACCATGGATTCATTCTGTAATTCAGCAGGATGATGTTAGTAGTAAGAACTTTATTGATAGAGAATTTTCTGAATTAATGCTTCTTATATTATGTAGGGATTCTAATGGCATTAGATTCAAAGATCATGATTTGGAACTTGAGATTTTTCGAAGTGGTTTGGAATTAAATATAACTCTGGCCTGGAATTCTTTCCCACTTCGTCCCATACTATGGCAAGGAAAACATTCACTATGGATGGATGCTTCTACGGGGAAACGTTCTACATGTCCAGAAGATGGAGAGAAAATAGAATCTCTTGCTAGAAGATTGAGAGCAACAGTTTCATCTTTAATTATTGATTAATTTAGGCTTGATCAGTAACTGCTCCTTTACTCGAACTACTAACAAGTCTGGAGTATTTGCCAAGTATTCCAGTTGTATATTTTGGAGTAGGTTTTTGCCATCTTTTTCTTCTATCTTCGAGTTCTGCTTCCTTGACGTTTAATTGAATCAGTTTTTTATGTGCGTCTACGGTAATGCTATCTCCTTCTTCTACGAGAGCTATATTTCCACCAACAGCTGCCTCTGGTGCGACATGTCCAACTACTAAGCCATACGAACCACCACTAAATCTGCCATCAGTTATTAAAGCCACTTTTTCACCTAGACCTTGACCCACTATCGCCGACGTTGGGGAAAGCATTTCTCTCATGCCAGGTCCTCCAACAGGACCTTCATAACGAACTACAACTACATCTCCCGCTTGGACTTTATTTTTCAAAATGGCAGAAAGGCAATCTTCTTCACTTTCAAAAACTCTTGCAGGACCAGTAAGAACTGGAGTTTTCACACCACTTATTTTTGCGACACTTCCTTCCACAGCTAAGTTTCCTTTCAAGATCGCTAGATGACCTTTTTTATAAATTGGATTTGAAATTGTCCTAATTACATCTTGATTTGGAGGTGGGGAAGAAGGAACATCTTTAACTATTTCTTTAATTGTCTTTCCTTGGATATTGCGACAATCTCCATGAATTAAGCCTGCATCTAGCAATAGTTTCATTACTTGAGGAATGCCACCTGCTTTATGAAGGTCTACTGTGACATATTTGCCACTCGGCTTTAAATCACAAATAACAGGTACATTTTGCCTTATTCTTTCAAAGTCATCTATACATAATTCTATACCTGCTGTTTTTGCTATTGCTAATAAATGTAATACAGAATTAGTTGAACCACCCACTGCCATAACTACACTTATAGCATTTTCAAAGGCTTCCTTTGTTAGTAAATCTAATGGTTTAATATCATTTTTTACAGCTTCCACAAGGGCTATTGCGCTTAGTTCTGCACTTTCAGCCTTTTCCTCGTCTTCTGCAGCCATCGTTGAGCTATAGGGCAGGCTTAACCCCATAGTTTCAATTGCTGCAGACATTGTGTTAGCTGTGAACATTCCACCACAACTTCCAGCACCAGGGATAGCATTTTTTTCAACAGCATTTAGTTTTTCTTCAGTGATTTTTCCGCTTGTTAGTTGACCAACTGCCTCAAATGCACTAACAACTGTTAAATCTCGACCTTCTAATTTTCCTGGTTTGATAGTCCCTCCATAGACAAATATTGAGGGAATGTTCATTCTTGCTATAGAAATCATTGCTCCAGGCATATTTTTGTCGCAACCTCCAATAGCAAGAACTCCATCCATACTTTGAGCGTTACAGGCAGTTTCAATAGAATCGGCAATAACTTCTCTTGAAACAAGAGAATATTTCATGCCTTCAGTACCCATTGAAATTCCATCGCTGACGGTGATAGTTCCAAAAATCTGCGGCATTGCTCCTGCTGTTTTTACCGCTTCTTCTGAACGTCTTGCTAAGTGCATCAAACCCATGTTGCATGGAGTGATTGTGCTGTATCCATTTGCGATACCAATTATTGGTTTATTAAAATCTTTATCTCCAAAACCTACAGCACGGAGCATTGCTCTATTGGGAGATCTTTGGATCCCTTGAGTAATAGCACTGGATCTAAGCATGTGTTTTTAGTCTTGAGTTATTAAAGAGAAATCAATTCAAGAGTTAATTTTGTTCACCAAGGTCTTCTAGTTGTTTCCTTACGTCCGCGATAGCAGCATTTAATTGCTCGACACGTTGTTCAAGTTTTTCGCTGCTTTTATTTTCATTGGATGAGATTGAGGTTTCTAATGCTTCGGAGCCATCTTGTATTCGAGATGCATAAAGCATTGCTTTTTGTTTTCGACCCTCTTGGCGACGCTCTGCTTCTGATAAGAGCCACCATGCAAGACCAGCGGCACCCAAGATTGCCCCACTGATTAATGAAGCAAAGCTGCTACTTGCAGAGTCCCTGTATTGACCCATAGTTTTTATCATTACTTTTAAATCCTAGTTCGATGTCGTAATTCTTGTGTTAATTCTTTTGCTTGGATTTCCTATGCCTGGACTAATTTCCCCTTCTTCTGTTAGTTCTGGGTCTATACATGCCGAATAAATAGTAAGATCTGAAAATATTTCCCCAATTGTTTTCAGGCCATAATTGCTTGCTAAAGCCGTAATTATTTTGATTCTAGAAAAATCAACTCCCTTTGAGTTCAATGATTCGAGGTCTGATAAAAGCTTCTTCCCAGTTGTTATTTGGTCGACAAACAAAATTACTCCTGCAGTTTTTTCAATTTGATCTGGTAATCCTCCAAGACACAAAATTGAATTAGGAAGTAGATCTTTCGCTCCTTCCCAAAGTTGTAATCCAGCTGGTAATGAAGGAACAGCTAATAAGGGTACTCTGGTTTCGATTACGGTCCCTTCAGTTTTCCCTTTAGAGGTAATGACTTCCTCTTTTCTATAAGGCAGCCAATCTCTAATTGCTTCATAAGTAAGCCATTTGCCTAATTGTTCAAGTGAGGTTGCATACAGAGCATTTGGAGTTACTTCTGCTCTGAGAATTGTGAGCCAATGCGCTATTAAGGGATGAGGTGGGACTATTATTTTTAATGTCATAGCCATAAAGCATCAAAGGGCAATTATTTGCCATAACGTGAATAAACAAACTACTGGCTATTGGCCTTTTTATCACCAATGACTAAAAGACATTCATTCTTATTTCGGTTTCAAACATTATTTTTTACTTTTTTTCTGTTGTTTGTTTTGATCTTTCCTGCCCCTCGAGCTTTTGCTAAGAGACCTCCTGAAATTCGCAATCAAGAGGATCTACAGATCTCGCAAGATATGCATGGTCAGGATTTAAGCGGAAATGAATTTGTAAAGTTTGATCTGAGAGGGATTAATTTCAGTGGTTCCAATCTTAATGGAGCTGTTTTTAATAACAGCAAACTAAAAGGTGCAGATCTTCACGATGCTGATATGCGAGATGCTCTTGCCTATGCAAGTGATTTTGAAGATGCTGATTTGAGTGGAGTGAATTTTAATGGAGCACTCTTAATGGAAAGCATTTTCACCAATGCAAACATTGAAGGCGCTGACTTTACTGATGCAGTTATTAGTCGAATCCAGCAGAAACAACTTTGCGATCTCGCTAAAGGTACAAACCCTACAACTGGAGAAGATACAAGTTATAGCCTTGGATGTTGAGTTTTTCTGTTCCCAAATTCTTTAGTTGATGTCTACCTCACAACGTATCCCCGTCACAATAGTTACAGGGTTTCTTGGGTCAGGTAAAACCACTCTTTTGAGATATTTACTGAAAAATGGTAATAGAAAGCTTGCTGTAATTGTTAATGAATTCGGAAGTATTGGATTGGATGGTGATTTATTTAAAAGCTGTGGATTTTGTGAAGAAAAAGACCTAAATGATCGTGTCGTTGAACTCAATAATGGATGCCTCTGTTGCACAGTTCAAGATGATTTTCTTCCAGCCATACAGTCTTTGCTTTTAGGATCTAAAGAAATTGATGGAATAGTTATAGAAACAAGTGGATTAGCATTACCTAAACCATTGCTCCAAGCCCTTGCATGGCCTGAGATACGATCAAAAGTTTTCGTTAATGGAGTTGTTACTCTTGTAGATGGTGAGTCTTTTTCTAATGGCAATCCAATTGGAAATATTCAAGGTATTGATCAACAAAGAAAAGAAGATCGAAGTATTGAACATCTAACACCTTTAGATGAATTATTTTCTCATCAGTTGGAAGTTGCTGATTTGGTCTTAATAACTCGTTTGGATAAAATTTCTACTGATTCAATAGAAAAGATACAAACTGATATTTCGATAAAAGTAAGATCCTCAACTCCAATTGTTCCTATTAGTCAAGGGGAGATTGATCCTTCTATTGTGCTTGGAATACAAAGTGATATCGAACATTCTCAAATTACAAGAATTCCTCATAAAAATGATGAAGAACATTCCCACTTGATGGTTCATACAACTTCTTTTCGATATGAGTGTTCTGTAGAACAGACTCAGCTTCAACGAATTCTTACCCATCTAGCATCTAAGTTTGAAATTATTAGATTAAAAGGACGCTGTTGGTTATCGGATAAGTCTCTACCACTTCAGATTCAAATGGTTGGAGCAAGACTTGATAGTTGGTTTGAAAAGGTCCCTGAAACCAGCTGGAAAGCCAAAGATGGAGGAGTTGATTTTGTGATTATTAGTTTTAAGCATTGCTCTGAAAAAGAGATTCTCAGGACTTTCAAGGAGTTTGACTTATGAAATTGATAAAGAAATTGTTATTTATATGAACTTTGGGTTGTTTTTTTAGCATCTACTAGCGAATCTATATTTTGAATTAGGAATTCCTAACAGGCTTCCCTTTCCTACCCCTCTTGTTAGTGTTTTAGTGAATTCATCAATGTACCAAAACTCTCTTATGACAAGACTAGAGAGTCCTGTAAAACCTGTTGCAGTAACTTGCTCAAAGTGTGGAGGGAGTGGGTATACAAAAACCTCTCCTGATTGCTACAAAACTTGTCTTAGCTGTCTAGGGCAAGGATCAATATTGGATCAATCACAATCAGCTTAAAGTTTTAATCTAACTTTTTTGATAAATTTTAAATTCCATTGATAATCAAAATAGAGATATTTTTTAAATATAGTGTCAACGTTTCATGCAAGAGTCTTAGTTCATCTTAGACCTTCTGTTTTAGATCCAGCTGGTGAGGCAACTAAAGCAGCAGCAAATAAGCTTGGTATTGAAGGGATTTCCATGTTGCGTATTGGAAAAGTTATTGATCTGGAAATTAAGGCCTCTTCCGAGAATGATGCTAAAAAAAGATTGGAATTACTTAGTGATCGATTATTAGCTAATCCAGTAATTGAAGATTGGACGTTGGAGCTAACCCAAGCACATTCTCTCTGATTTAGAACTCATGACTATTGGTATTGTTGTCTTTCCAGGTTCCAATTGTGATCGAGATGTTCGTTGGGCTCTTGAAGGATGTTTAAAAATTCCTACTCGCTTCCTTTGGCATGAAACTACAGATTTAAGTGGATTGGAAGCACTTGTACTTCCTGGTGGATTTAGTTATGGAGATTATTTACGGTGCGGAGCAATAGCTAGGTTTGCTCCAGTTCTTCAATCTCTCTGTCATTTTGCTTCTTGTGGTGGAAAAGTTTTAGGAATTTGCAATGGATTTCAAATTCTCACCGAACTTGGTCTACTTCCAGGAGCACTGACTAGAAATAAAAATCTGCATTTCATTTGTCAGTCTTCATCTTTAACTATTAGTAATTCTCAAAGTGATTGGTTGAAGAATATTAAAAATAAAAAATCTATTGAACTTCCTATTGCTCATGGCGAGGGAAGATATCAATGCAGTGAAGATACTTTTAAAAAGCTTCAGGATGAAGGTTCTATAGCACTTCAATATTTGAATAACCCCAATGGCTCAATAGCAGATATTGCTGGCATTACAAATAAAGAAAAAAATATTTTTGGATTAATGCCTCATCCTGAAAGAGCATGTGACCCTTTGCTTGGCTCAGTTGATGGAGTGGAAATATTAAAATCCCTTCTTCAATAATTTTGAAATAAAAAAGGTGAGCTATTGATAGCCCACCTTTAAGTAGATCTTTGTTGGAAAATATTTATGTTATTAGTAAGTGTACCCAGCCACAAATAGAGCTTCATCAGAAGAAGGCTGTGAACCAGTTACGTAAGATCCTGTTGAGGCTTCAGAGTTTGCTTGAGCTCTAGCTAATAGAGCCTTTTGACCACCTTCTATATTTGAACCACCCCATGCTTTTAGACAAGAGTGCTGTAATGCCCGTCCATAAGAGAAGGATACGTTCCATTTCGCTTTTCTTTCAATCTTATTCATAAGATTGAGGTATACAGAAGCTGCTTCTTCGCTTAGACCACCAGAAAGGAAGACAATTCCAGGAACACTTGCAGGAACAGAACGTTCCATTGTCCTAATTGTCATTTCAGCAACTTGCTGTGGATCTGCCTTAGGAGTGAAATCAGCTCCTGGAACAGTCATTGAGGGTTTTAGTAAAGTTCCCTCCAGAAGAACACCGTTTTCTTGGCAGGCTTTATATACAGTTTTTATTACTTGCTCTTGAACAGCGGCAGTTTTTGCTATGTCATGAGCACCATCCATAAGAATTTCAGGCTCAATAATTGGAACCAGTCCTGATTCCTGAACTGATCTGGCGTACCTAGCTAGTCCCCAAGCATTTTCTTGTATAGAAAGATTTGTTGGACATCCATCATCTGTTATTTGCAAAACAGCACGCCATTTTGCAAAGCGAGCGCCTTGCTCATAGTAGTCAGCTGCTCGTTCAACAAGGCCATCTAAGCCAGAGCAGAAGGTTTCTACATCATGACCACCTGCAAGAGGTCTCAATCCTTTATCAACCTTGATACCTGGAATTATTCCTAGCTTTTCAAGTTTGTTGACCATTGATTCACCGTCTGGGTGATTCTGGAAAAGAGTTTCTTCGAATAAAATTGCCCCACTTATATATTCACCCAAGCCTTTTGAGGTGAAAAGCATTCCTCTATAAGCTTTGCGATTGTCTTCTGTATTTTCTACACCAATAGAAGCAAGTCTTTTGCCTACGGTTTTAGTTGATTCGTCTACTGCAAGTATTCCTTTACCAGGACGCGCTATAGCAGCCGCTGTTTTTTTCAGCTCTTCCGCGTAGTAACTAAGTGCCATTTCTGCCAGAAAAATTTCCTTAAGATTTTTCCATACAATGGGTCAATTTTAGGTATCAATTTATACTTCGTATTGTAACGGTGTAATTAACAGTGCAGGATTTATCTATGTTTTAGTTGTTTGATTCCTTTTAGGGGAAGAGTTTTAGAGTTGAAGGTTTTTATACCGTAGGAATTAGTTTTATTCCAGTTTTGGCTGATTCTTTAATCTTGTCGCATACCTTTTGACTCTGAACAGCTTCGCAAAGTCCTGGAATTATAGGCTTTTCATCACGAATACTTTCACCCCACCATTTTTGAATTCTTCCAACGGGAGCTATGCGTCCATCTTTCCATGTTTTTGCAAAAATAAGATCTTTGTCAGCTGAAATACTTTTCATTGGGCTATTTCTTTCAGCTAACCAAAGTCCAAAGCCATGAACATAATCTTGTTGATTATCGCTGCCTAAAATTAAAGTTCCATCGCTTCCATATACTTCTAGCCAACAGCCTCTTCCTTTTAAGGACACAGATGATAGGGTTACCTGGGTGGGTATTTTTCTGTTAGTTTCTTCACTCTCGAGTTCTAATTGAGCAAGGCATATATCCTCGCTTGTTACTGTTTTGATAGTTTTATGTTCTCCCGATTTTCTTTCTTTTATTGACGTAGAAACAAGTCCATTCACTGAATAGGTTGGACCAAATAGCCAATGTAATAAGTCAAATGCATGTGTACCAAGAGCTCCAATTACTCCTCCACCTTGTTCTTTATCTGAGTACCAATTCCACTGCCTATCAAAATTTGCTCTACTACTCATTACCCAATCTAGTTTTACCATCCATATCTTCCCGAGAGTTTGCTGGGAGAGAATACGTTTTGCTTGCATAAATAAGGGAACGGCGCGATATTCAAAATCGACTGCAACTGACAAATTGTTTTGTATCGATAGCTTCTGAAGTTCCTCGATTTGCTCAGTTTTTAAAGCTACAGGTTTCTCAAGAAGTAGATGTTTTCTGGCATTAAGGGCTTGTTTTGCTAACTCAAATCTAGGTCCAGGGGGAGTAGCAAGAATTATGGCTTCTATATTTTGATTTTCCAGCAGCCTATTCCAGTCTTTAAAGCCAGGCAGATCATGCTGAGTTGAGGCTTGTTTTAGTCGTGATTCTCTAGGATGCCATAAAGCAACTGGTTTCAATAAATTATTGGTACTTAATGCAGGGATGTGAACAGATTCTCCGAATCCAAGTCCTGCTATAGCGATTCCTATTTTATTTTTGTTTTGCATTTCTAGTTTATTTGCCAAACTTGTTAATTGCATGTTGAATAAAATCTACTCTTCTATAGGAGTGCTTCCATGTAGTTTGAGAATCTTGCTAAATGTTTGCCTAAATTGTGTCCTTGGAATAATCGTATCTACGAAACCATGTTCCTGAAGGTATTCAGCGGTTTGAAAATTTTCTGGTAATTTTTCTCTTAGGGTTTGTTCGATAACTCTCCTTCCGGCGAAGCCAATAAGGGCCTTAGGTTCTGCGAGGATTAAATCACCTAACATTGCAAAACTTGCAGTCACACCACCTGTGGTTGGGTGAGTAAGTAATGGCATGTATAGGAGCTCCGCTTCTCTGTGACGCTCAAGAGCGCCTGAAATTTTTGCCATCTGCATCAGGCTTAGCATCCCTTCTTGCATACGAGCTCCACCAGATGCACATACAATTAATAAAGGAAGTTTTTCTATTGTTGCTCTTTCAGTTATTCGTGTGATTTTCTCTCCAACAACAGAACCCATAGAACCTCCCATGAACCTAAAATCCATTACAGCTAGAGCGATTGGTATATTTTCTACTTTGCATAATCCAGTAACTACGCCATCATTCATTCCTGTGCTTGATTGACTTTCTCGTAGGCGATCGGCATAAGCTCTTCGATCTTTAAAGCCCAATGGGTCAATAGGAGACAAATTATTGTCAATTTGAACAAAGGTATTTGCGTCGGCTATCAGCTTTATTCTTTCTTTGCTGTCAATTCGATTGTGATGCCCACAGTTGCTACAAACATTTGAATTTTCTGCTAGATCTTTTCTATAGACAACTTGACCACATTCGGGACATTTGACCCAAAGACCATCACCTTCCTCACTTTCTTGTATGACTTTTCCTACAAATTGACCTTTTCGTCGATCTGCAAACCAGTCGAATAGAGACACGATAAGAATCCTTTCCTATACCTATTAAACTCCCCAAAGGGCCAACCAATGTTCTGTAAACCAATCTTCACCTAATATCCATACACTAAAAATAGAAGCAGAAATAAAAGGAGCAAAAGGAAAAGTTTGGAAACTTCTTAAATTTCCGGATATTTTAGCTATAAAAGCAAAAGTTCCTGCAGATATAAATGCAAGAAATAATGCTGTATTTATTCCATTTAACCCTATCCAAGCGGCTCCCATAGAGGATAACTTTGCATCTCCAATTCCAAGACATTTTCGTTTAGTTATTTTCTCGGAAATATTTTTTAAGACATACAAAATAATAAAACCGTGAAAAGATGCAAGAATACTTTTAGTTAGTAAATAAAATGAATCAGTAGAAATCTTATCGGAGATATTAGTTGAAGTATAAATAAGCCCAAGTATTAAACCTGCAAAAGATATTTTACTAGGAATAACCATGTTAATTATATCTTTAACAGAAATAATTATAAGTAATATAAATAGTAATAATGTCCAGAAAGAATTAAATGAGAGGATTTCTTCAATGATGTTATATAAATAGAGTGAAAAACTAGGAAGATCTCTTCTTGTCTTCAATCATTTTATGGATTATTGGTGTAAGGATTAATTCCATGGCAAAGCCCATTTTTCCTCCATTTACAACAATACTTGTAGGACTCGACATGAATGAATCATGAATCATTCCCAGTAGATGTTGGAATTCTATTCCCCATTTCTCTCGTGCACCTTTTCTAAAATGAATGATGACAAAACTCTCATCAGGAGTGGGAATATTTCTGCAAATAAATGGATTTGAGGTATCTACTGTTGGAACTCTTTGGAAATTTATGTCTGTCTTACTGAATTGAGGGCATATATGGTTTATATAGTCAGGCATTCTTCTGAGAATTGTATCCACAATTGCTTCTGCTGAATAACCTCTTTCTGCATTATCTCTGTGAATTTTCTGAATCCATTCAAGATTGGTTATTGGAACAACTCCAACCAGGAGATCCGCTAACGAAGCTACATCATAATTTTCCCCAACAACTCCTCCATGAAGGCCTTCGTAAAAAAGGACATCTGTTCCGGATGGGATGTCTTCCCATGGCGTGAATTGACCAGCTTCTAGTGATGTTCCTAATCTTGAATTATGTTCTGCAGCTTCTTCAGGGCTATGAAGATAGTATCGTTTCTGCCCTTGTCCTGTTTCACCATAGCTTTGGAAAAGTTCCTCTAACTTGTCAAATAAATTTGCTTCTGGTCCAAAGTGAGAAAAGTTTTGACCTTTATCTAAGGCATCTGCCATTGCCTTTTTCATAGGGATTCTCTCAAATCGGTGATAGCTATCTCCTTCAACTACTGCAGGGACAATTTCTTCTCGAGCGAAAATGTGCTCGAAGGCTCTTTTTACTGTGCTTGTCCCTGCTCCTGATGAGCCTGTCACTGCAACAATTGGGTGAGTCTTCGACATTTATTCTTTAATTTAAATTCAAACTCTGAGATTTTCGCAGGTCAAATGACCAATTCGGTGAAAAAAGAGATGAGTTTGTTTATTTGTGAACCTACTTAAGAAATTTAAGAATCTTTTCACCCATCTCTTTGCAGCCTAATTGGGTTTTTCCCTCGCTCATTAGATCAATTGTTCTAAAACCTTCTGAAAGAACCTTTTCTACGGCTTCCTCAATTTTTTGAGCCGCTGAAGTTTCATTGAGCCCTACTTTAAGCATCATTGCAGCAGAGAGAATCATGGCAATTGGATTGGCTTTATTTTCTCCAGCAATATCAGGTGCGGAACCATGAACAGGTTCAAATAAACCTGGACCATTTGTACTAAGGGATGCTGAGGGTAACATTCCAATTGAGCCTGTAAGCATTGCGGCTTCGTCGCTAATGATGTCTCCGAATAAATTTCCAGTGAGAATTACGTCAAATTGACTTGGTTCTCTTACTAATTGCATTGCAGCATTGTCAACGTATAGATGATTTAATTCGATGTCTTTATAATCATTAGATAATAGATTAACTCTTTCTCTCCATAATTGACTTACATCAAGAACATTTGCTTTGTCAACGGAACAGATTTTTTTTCTCCTATCTTTTGCTAATTCAAATGCTATTTTTGCAATGGCATCTATCTCTTTTGAAGTATAACTCATTGTATTAAAAGCTTTTTCTTGATCATTAATATTTATTCGACCTTTAGGTTCTCCAAAGTAAATTCCTCCTGTTAACTCTCTTACAACCATTAAGTCAACATCCTTAATAATTTTAGGTTTTAAACTACTTGCCTCTATTAATGAAGGTAATATTTTGACTGGTCTAATATTTGCAAAGAGTTTTAACCCAGACCTTAATTTAAGTAATCCAGTCTCTGGTCGTTTATCTCTAGGTAGATCATCATATATAGGGTTTCCTATGGCTGCCATTAAAACAGCATCGCTTTCCCTACAAGAATTTAAAGTAGCCTCTGGTAGAGGCGAACCTGTTTTTTCTATAGCAGGTCCACCAATTAAATATTCATTAAATTGTAAATCGAATGAATTTTGTTTGCTTACTAATTGGAGTATTTCTTTTGTTACATAAGTAATTTCAGGTCCAATACCATCACCTGGAAGTAAGGCTATTTTGTATTGATTCATGGGAATTTCTTTAGGTGTTTATATATGTACAAAGCTTATGTTGCTTTTTTAGGTTTCATTTCTTGGATGGATTTAACAAGTTCTGGGAGCTTTTTAAAGCTTGCATAACATCTAAGCCATAATTTGTTTGGAATTGCAGGAAAACCACTTACTACAGTTCCTGATGGTACGTCTTTGGTGATTCCACATTTAGAACTTGCAATCACATTATCACCAACTTTTACTCGATTGGCTATTCCTACTTGACCTGCGAGGATTACTCCATTTCCAATTTTTGCACCTCCAGCAATACCAACTTGTGAGGCCATAGCGCATCCTTTGCCGATATGTACGCCATGACCAACTTGAACAAGATTGTCAATCTTGGTGCCAGCTCCTATACGGGTCTCACCAACTGCGGGCCTATCAATTGTTGTTGAACAACCTATTTCTACATCTTGTTCTATGACTACCGAACCTGTTTGAGGCATTTTTCTCCAACCTTTTTTGGTTGGAACGAAACCGAAGCCTTCTGATCCAATTACAGCATTTGCATGAACAATACAATTATCCCTAAGAATTGATTTTGAGTGTATTACACAATTGGAATGTAATTCATTGTTTTTTCCAATTTTGACTTTCTCGTAAATTACAACACCCGGATGAATAATACTTTTGCTACCTATTTTACTATTATTTCCAATAAAGACATTTGCTCCTATTGAGACATCTTCTCCTAGGATTACATTTTCTCCAATTACTGCGGTTTTGTGCACTCCAATATAAGGAGATAATTTTGGATTTAGAAGGTCGAGTGTTTCTGCAAAAGCCAATCTTGGATCTTCGAATATAGCCCATGAAAATTTAAGTTGTGTTGCTTGTTTTATTAGCATTTCATCGTTTGGGAGTAACAAAGCTGAAGCTTTTGTTTCTTCTAGTTTGTTTGTTAAGTAACTACCTTTTTCTAAAAAACTAATTTGATTTTCAATAGCTTTTTCTATAGAGGCCCCTTCATTAATATTAGGATCATCATTGATTTTATATTCTTTAAGTATGGCATCTCCAAGTTTTAAAGTTTCAAGTAATTGACTAAAAAGCATTTTAATAAAAAAAAATGTTGAGGCACTCTTGAGTTAGCTATCTAGTTTGGTAGTTAAAACAAGTACATCTCTGTGGATTAGGAGAGGGGATTTCTTTGAGAGTAGTTGATTTTCGATTTCTTTCCTAATTTTCTCGCTACTCATCGAACATACACCTCGCCCAATTTCTTCTTTATTTGTGTTGACGATTTTTACAGGTTGATTAGATGAAAAATTTCCATCCACATTTTTAACACCTACCAACAATAGCGATGCACCTTGCTTTTCAATTGCATCACAAGCTCCTTGATCCAGGTGAAGCGTTCCAACTGGTTTGAGCGCATAGGCCAACCAATTTTTCTTGTTTACCATTGGGTTGGGGTGAGGATGAAAGACAGTTCCTCCTCGGGCACCTTTAAGTAGTTCATCGAGCATATTTGGATCCCTACCATCAGCAAGATGAACAGTTATTCCTCTTTCTGTTGCAATCATTGCAGCATCAAGCTTTGTTTTAATTCCTCCAGTTCCCCAATTACTTCTTCCCGTAGATTTTGACTGGATCTTTTTTAAGTCTTTTGGATGATGGATATCTGTTATGGCTTTTGCTTGCTTATTGGTTTTTGGATCATCTTCATACAGACGATCTATATCCGTTAAAAGAATTAATTGATCTGCGGAGATAGCCCCTGCTACAAGTGCAGAGAGAGTATCGTTATCTCCATACTTCAATTCTTCGTTCGAAATAGTGTCATTTTCATTAACTATTGGTATTACTTCCCAGTCGATTAACTTGTTTAAAGTTCTTGATGCATTTACATAAGACTTTCTGTTGCCTAGTTCTGTTCGGGTTAAAAGTATTTGAGCTACTTTGTATCCATATTTGCTCATAGATTTTTCATAAAGACTCATTAGATGGCCCTGGCCTACCGCTGCAACAGCTTGCAAAGATACCATCTCTTCAGGTCTCTCTTTTATTCCAAGTCGATTACAACCCAGGCCTACTGATCCGCTAGAAACAATAACAATTTTATGCCCATTTTTTTTAGCTGAAGCAATACATCTACAATAATGATCTATAATTTCCGCAGTAGATAGATTCCGAGAACCCCGTAATAAACTTGTCCCTATTTTTATAACCCAGAGTGACATTTTAACTTTCTCCTAAAATCTTTAATAGGTATTTCTCTATTTGTTGTATGTAATTATTACTGGATGAAAGGCCATTCTTATCTACCGGGCAGACAAGGATAGTGTGAAAACCTAATCTATTCCCAATTATTATATCAGTAAATATTCTATCTCCTATTATTGCGATATTAGAAAAATCGCAATCAAATCTTTTGACTACTTTTAAGGTGTTTTTTGTTCTAGGTTTATATGCTTTATGTGTGAAATCCAAATCTAATTCATTAGCTATCAATTCTATACGTTTTTTGGAAGGGTTATTACTTAACAAATGAATAGGTAAATATTTTTTTGCTTCTATAATCCACTCCTTTACTGATTGATGTAATTTACTCTCACTTCTAGGTAAAAGTGTTCCATCAACATCTAATAAAAGCACTCTAATACTTTTATTCAAGAGATCTTCTATTCTTAGATTTTGTATTGTTAAATTTGTTTCTTCTGTAGGTTTAAATAAATTTCTTTTCATATTCTTAATCTGTAATGCCTCGGTCTTCTAGTTCTTTTTCAATTTGCTTCTGAACCCTGTCAAATTCTTCACCTTCAACAAGTACTGCTTGATTTTCTTTTATTTTACCGACAATAAAAAATGGGTCTAGTGGTATATAAAGTCCAAATTCTTCTTCTTTGACCTTAAAGCTTACTAGTAATTCATAAGTTTCTGATTCATCTTCTATTTCTTCTTCTAGTTCTTCTGGTTCAGGTTCTTCTAGCTCACCTACAACTGTTAATGTTAAGGCAGATCTTATTAGTTTCAAATCATATTCTTGTAATACTATGTCTGCAACTTCTAGAATTGGCTCATTTTTTTCGACGGTTTCAATAAGTTCTGGATCACCTTCTTCTTCTAATCGAAATAAAGAAACTGGAGTGTCTACTGGTGTTAAAAGACCATATTCGAGTCCATTGATTGGGACAACTTCTTCAAGGAAGCAAAGGAGCTCGCTTCCTTTGCTGTCTTTTAGCAAAACAGTTGGGACTTGACTATCATTATTTGAATCAAAATTAGACATAGATTCCATTCTTTAAGTAAGGGACTTGTTTTAGGTTTGAAGTTAATTGCCTAAGAAGGATTAGACCTTTCGTGTTTTGTCAGTTCAGGACCTTCATTGAGCCATTGTTCTAGGAGCAGAGCAGCTACTTCACTATCTATTTTGCCTGATCGATCGTTAGTTAGGTTTAATCTATCAATAGCTTCCAATGTGGATGAGTGTTCATTTACCCAAGCTATAGGCAAATTAAGAGCTTTCCCAAGTTGAATTCCATAACTTTTGGAGAAAATAGATTGCTTGGTTTGTTTCCCTTCACTGTCGAGAGGTAATCCAATAACAAGGCCTTGCACATTTCTTTCTTGGCAATGGAACTTTAAAACTTTTAGATCGCTCTCAAAAGTTTTTCTAAATAAGGCAGGAAGTCTAGTTACTGTTATACCTAGAGGATCGCAACCTGCTAGGCCGATTCTTTTTTTTCCTAAATCCAAACTCAAGATAGATTTAGGAGAAGGTTTTTCCATTGGACTTTTAATCAGTATCAATTATGGGGGAAGGAAGAGGAGTTTGGTTTGGCTTAAGACTCCCTAGAATTGATTCAATAGCCCTCTCTCCCAAGATTGATCTGTTATTTAACTTCCTTTTCCATAGACTCCTTCCTAAGAGTATTGATTCATTTTTCTCTACCCACCCAAGATCTTTTAAAATCGCATTTAATTTTTGATCATTTACAGATGTTTCAATAGAAATATATTGCTGCGAGCTTCTTAGCTTATCCAATATTTGAGGTACTGCTTCTTCCAACCTTGAATCCCAAGCTAAATCTCTTATAAGTTCTAAAGATAAGAGATCTTCAGAATATATTGGATTAATTGCACCAAGTATCGCAGATCTTTGGTTTTTATCGTTATTTATAAGAATGCCATTCTCGGGTTGGTTTTTATCGAGTAAATCAATCCATTGGCCATCGAGCATTTCTCTCAATTGAACAGATTGTGAAATATTTTTTAACCTCCACAGAATTTGTGCATTCGTTTTTGATAAAAACTCCCAAGAAAGACTTGAGGGGAGTTTTAACTCTTTAGATATATTTTTCGTAGATGATGAAGTAAAAGCCCAGTTCTTAATGAGTTTGAGCGGTTGAAAACCAACTTCTCTTAGTAAAGACAGATTTTGGGTATCTGAATTCTTGCATTTAATTATCCAACTCTGAACAATATTTTTTTCTTGTTCAAGAGCTTCTTTTAAAAGTAATTTCGAAACTTCCTGTTTGCCTTGATTTATAGGGTCTTTTATAAAAATTGGTAAGGAAATTGACCAACAAGTTCCACGACGATTATTTGGTTGAAGAACTATAAGTGAAATAAGATCATGATTTTCTAGTGCTACAAGGCAACGGGGTTGCCTTTTAGGGATTAAGCCTTTTAATTTTGTTTCTGCTTCTGCTAACCATGTTTTTATAAGCATTATTTGCATCCAACCAATTCGTTCTGTTTGTTCGCTTAACGCAAGCATTGGAAGATGTTTTGCTTTTAGCGATTCAACCTTAAGCATATTTTTGGTTGGAATTGAGAATCTACTCGTTTGAACTTTAACTAATTTTTGGATTAATAATATAGCTCTGGTTTTTATCTAAGGGGTTCTAATTAAAACTAAAGGAGTATGTTGATCTGCGTTACCAGCTGGGTTGCTAGTAAGAACTTTATAAAGAAGGTTATTCTTTGATTGGTTTGATGTTGCTAAAATTTTTACTCTGCCAAGATCATTAACATCAACAATTGCAACGTCTATACCTAATTGATTGGAGGCTTCTCTGCAAAATCTTTCTTGATCGGTAGGACCTAATACAATGGTTTGATCATAAGGAGGAGTTGTGCCAGTTATATCATCAATTAGTCTTGCTTGACTGCCAGCAAGACGATAGAAGATTCCTTTAATTTTGAAAAATTTAAATAATGCTGCAATAAACCAAGAAAACAATACTCTACTTGGTCCAATAATATCAATTAGTGACTGCATTCCACATGCTGTAGCTAGACTACTTGTTGGGTGGAAAGAATTACATAATATTCTCGCTAAAAATGAAATTTGTATAGAATCTGGGAAAATATATCTCCCTTGCATTATTGCTAAGGGTGTTTCTCCAATAGTTATTATATCTCCAGGCTTTATTATACAGGAGCAATATTTTTGAAGTAATTCCTGTGGGTTGTCTAAAGAACCAAGAATATGCGTAGGTATAGGAAGAAGTAATACTTTCTGATCTATATTTATCCAATTTAAATTTTTATGTTGTCTATCTATGGGTACAGCAAATCCATTATGCCTTTTTATCCGACCAAAGGGGCCATAATTTATCCAGAATATATCAATCCAGAGGGATTCTAAATTCAAAAGTAAAGGATTGCCTTGTTTCTCTTTTATACTTATTTGGACATATAACAAGCTTTTCTCTCTGCTTTTTACAATATAAGCTTCCCAATAATTATCTTTTCTCGATTTCTTATCTAAACTGCTAGAGATGACTTTAATATTGGTATCAATACATAACTTAGCGGTTGTTCCTAACAATTTAGATTTTACTTTTAAGTCTGGAATCATAACTTCCATCTTTGGGTGTGGATTGATTATTTCTAAATATCCATTAATTGAAAATTCATTTTCAGTAAAATTTACGCTCCATTCTTTTGGGTGAATTTGAAGAGGTGATGTTGGTTTAAAGAAATGTAATAACTCTAGTATAATAAATGTTATTACTAGAGTAATTATTATAGTGATTAGCATTGTTTATATAGTATGTATATAGCTGAATATAATTATTAACTAACGTGGATCTGCATAACCATCTTTAGCAGCTTCACTATTATATTCATTAAAACTTTTTATGCTTACAGTAAATTCTGGAGATTCTAAACCAGTAGCCTTACTAATAGCATCGTTGATTTTTTCTATAGGGACTTGACCCTCTTCATTTAAAATTACATCACCTTTACCATTGATTACTACGACTTGAGGTATGTTTCCGTTCCAATAATATGCAGGATCACTTTTGCTGTTTGTATTTTTGTTTTGTAGTTCATCTATTGTAAGTGGAATTAAATCTATTTCAGATGGCCAAAGCAGTTTGATTCCAGATACAACAGGTGCGAAGGATTTGCTGGTTCTACTGTCATCTAAGTAAAAGACTAAGACAGATGTCCTTTTGTTTTGCAAGGACTCCTCAAGAGTAGTTGTAGGGGGGACTAGAGCCCCATTACCGGTGACAATAGTAAAGATATTGCCTTCATAGTTGTCATTATCTAATGCTGAATATGCTGTTGGGATAAAGCAAAAAATAGCTATTAAAAGAATTATTATTTTTGTTTGGATATTCCTCATGGATGTTTATTTAATGAAAGGATTCTAATCTTTTTGTTGTTTATACTATTGTAAATTATCCTTTAGTTAGGCTTTTACCCATTCCTTGGGCTATTCCCTTGCCTACTAAACCTATTGCTCTTCCTATGATCTTTGTAAGTATGAGAACCATAAGGTTACCAATAGATTTTACTAGAGATTGGAGTTGAGGAGCGATAGCATCTCTTGCTTCAACTATAAGTGCCACCTGTTGTTGCCACCACCCTAAGTGTTGAAGTTCTTCGTCTCTTGACTCTGTTAGAAATGTGGATTGAATATGACCTTTGTTAAGCCTATATAGAAGTCGTTTACTTTCATACAATCTAATGGGCATTAGAACAAATTCCTGCCATCTATTTTGACTATTTAATTGATTACGAAGCCTTTCAAGCTCTCTAGTTGATCGAAGTTCTTTTTTAAGTAGGTAATTTCGAAATTCTGGCCATTCATAGCTTTTATTTAATAATTCAGAAGATATAATTTCCGCGGTTCTGATCATCCAGTTACTTACAAGTGTTTCAATATGAATTAATGCTCTAGGATCATCTGATGGTAGCAGCTTCCCATCAACAAGTATTGGTTTTTTATTAATTATAGGGTCAATAATCATAATTGCTGGAGTCATCTCATTATCAACCTCGCTTAGGTCAATGGTATTAACTAAGTTGTCTACAACTATAGTATTCTGACCTTTAAATAATAGACTTACATAACTGCCAATAAATGACCTTATTGCTTGTTTCCTAAGTTCAATTTGAAAATCATCCCATAAATCTGAAGGTTCAATAGTAGGGTCATTTGAAGCATTAATTTTGTCTATAAGTAAGTCAATTTGAGTTAGAAGACCTAGTAAAAGCTCTGTTTTGTAAGATGGTTTAATTGCATCAAAAGCAAAAATCACTCCTGATGAATTAAGAAGTTCTTGATTTACTGAGCGCTTCACCCTTGCTGTAATTTCTTTCCAAACGGAGTAAGGATTTCGATCATTTAGAATAATATTTGTTTGATAGGAAGATATATCTTTTTCCTTAAGAATTTTGTTTGGAATTATATTTTCGATTGATACAAGAGTGGGTCCCCAAAGATAGTTTAAAAGAGATTTGGCTTGCTTAAGTTCCCTTTTACGTCCATACATCATTATTGAAACGAAAATATTGTCTGGGGGAGGATTGAGTAACTTCTCTAAGTGTTGCAGGTCTTTATTAATTTCTTGTATGCCGCTAATGAGTAACCATTGGCCCAATCCTAGGGTTACATTCTTTTGGGAAGTAATATCTTTCTGTCTTTCTCTTAATTTTACAACTCTCCCTCCTTTTATAAGGGTAATAATTGATTGATTTAAAATATCTAAAGTAGGCTCCTGAAGTAAGCCAGCGCAATTGAAATCTAATAGCTCTTGAGTAGTTAGATTGAGTGTCTCTGGAAGAAGTAATAGAATAGGAGAGGGATTCCATCTTTCTTGAAGCCTATTTAGTTCTATACTTATACTTCCCGGAAGTTCAGCATTATCAATGCACCAGATTACAAGTTTAGGGTGAGAGGTTAGATCTTCTTTTGATAAGGCTACTTTAATTTCATTTTTATTCTTTAGCTGTAAAGCGAGAGATTCACCGAGTAAATCTGGAGCAATTAGTAGTATTTGATTCGCTCTTTCTTCTTCCAAGTAAATCACCTATTCAACTGGTATTTAAAATGTAACTAGTTATTTTGAATAATCCAGTATTAAAGGCATATATGAATAAAAATATTTTGAATGTTTTTGGATGAAGCTACGCGAAATAATTTTCCTTTTGATTGTGATCTTCTAACCTTGGTTTAGACATTGCTTTTATCGCTTCATTTAGGTCTATTTTGCCGTCATAAAGTGCTCTTCCGACAATTACCCCAGTTACTCCATAATCTTCGAGAGGTATTAATGATAGTAAATCAGCTATGGATCCAATACCTCCTGAAGCAATTACAGGAAGATTTGTCGATGAAGCAACCTCTTTGAGACTTTGTAAATTTGGCCCATTCAGCGTCCCGTCTGTAGAGATGTCAGTTGTAATGATTGAAGCAAAATTAGGATTCGAAAATTGTGCTGCTAGATCAGTGGCACGAATATCACTTTCGGTTATCCATCCTCTAGTTGCTACTTTTCCATTTTTTGCATCTATCCCGATAATGATCTTCCCTGGATACTTATTGGCTAATTCTTCAGCTATAAGGGGCTTTTCTATTGCGATTGTTCCCAGGATCACTTTATCAACTCCATAATCCAATAATTCTTCAGCTCTTTCAAGGCTTCTTACACCCCCTCCAATTTGTATAGGTATTCTTATAGATCTTGCTATGTCACGTATGGAGTCGTTATTTACTGGATTACCAGTTTTTGCCCCATCTAAATCCACTAAATGAAGTCTTTTAGCTCCTTTTGTTTCCCATTCCAGAGCTTGAGCTATGGGATCAGAATTAAATTGAGTTACTTTTGCATAATTTCCCTGATTAAGTCTCACACAGGTACCGTTCAATAAATCAATAGCCGGGATAATTTCCATGGGCCTTAATGTAGTCCTATATCCATATTGCATGTCAAAGTTTAATTTGTGGAGCTCTTTACGCGCTTGAATAGATGTGTAGTTAGATCAAATTATTTTGAAAACACTCGTAATGGGCGGGACCCGATTTATAGGAAAGTCTTTGGTGAGAATGTTGAAAGAGCAAGGACATCAACTCACGTTGTTCACTCGAGGCCTCCATTCTGTACCTATTGGAGTTGAACACGTTGTTGGTGACAGAAAGAATGATATTGATTTGAAGAAACTTTCTGGCCGAAAATATGATGTCATTATTGACACCTCAGGTAGAAATTTACAGGATACTCAAAGGGTCATTGCTCAGACTGGGAAGCCGTTATCACGATTTCTATATATAAGCTCTGCTGGTGTTTATCAGAAATCAGAAATTCTTCCAATTGAAGAGGATTTCCCTATTGATGATCAAAGTAGACATATAGGCAAAGCTTTAACAGAAAATTGGCTTAGAGAAGAAGGCATTAAATTTACCTCGTTTCGGCCTACATATATTTATGGACCAGGTAATTACAATCCAATCGAAAGATGGTTCTTTGATCGAATAATCCATAACAGACCAATCCCTATTCCTGATTCAGGTGACACAATTACACAATTAGGCCATGTCTATGATTTGACTAGAGCAATGATTCGAAGTCTACAATCTGATATTGCTATAAATAAAATATATAATTGTTCAGGTAAAAAGTCGATTACTTTTAGAGGACTAGCATCTGTTGCAGCTAAAGCATGTCAAAAGGATCCAAATGAGGTTGAATTAAAATCTTTTAATCCAAATTCCGTAGATTCTAAAGCAAGGAAGTCTTTCCCTCTGAGAATAGAAAACTTTTTTACTGATATATCTTTAGCAGAATTAGAATTAGATTGGAAGGAAACTTTTGATCTTCAAAGTGGTTTTAATGATAGCTTTAAAAATGATTATTTAATTAATCCTCAGGATAATATTGATTTCACCTCTGACGAACAGTTAATTGGTTAGAAAAATAACCTATACAAGAAATTAGAGCAAGAGAAAGAGAGGGCCAAAATAGCCAGAATCCAATAATATTTAATTTAATCATTACTAATTCGCCGCCAAACTGAATAGGCCATAGCATAAGCAGAATACTTGAAAACTGTAAAAAAGTTTTCAATTTTGCCCCTTTAGATGCTGGTGCTCCAGTCGATTGATTAGATCTCCAACTTGAGACTAGAAATTCTCGAACTATAAGTAACCATACGGACCAAATTGGTAAAATATTGTTTTGAGTTAACCAAATTATAGGCGAAAGAATTAGAAATTTATCTGCTAAAGGGTCAAAACGTGATCCCCATATGCTCATTATATTAGATCTTCTAGCGATTATTCCATCTAAGAAATCAGTTATACCTCCTGAGACTATTAATATCCACGCTGTTAAGATTTTACCGTTACTAAGATATATAATTATGGGTAGACCAATAATAAATCTATAGATTGTAAGGCAATTGGCTATTTTCCTGTAAAGGATGTGTTTGTTTATACGATTAATTAGAGGTCTACTCATGGTTTAATAGAGTGCTGAATTAATATATCTGTTCAATATATAAAGCAATGTAGTATAAAATTTTATTAATTATATACAATGTTTTCTATGATAAAAGTTAGGATATATTATTATTACAGTTATTTTATCATTGATGACATACTTCCTATTATTGGTTTTGTTAGGTTCACTAGTTGCAATGGGTTTTATAGTTCGTAGATTAGAGGATAAATGATACTAGTTTTACTCTTATTGTTATTGGCTACTCCAAGCCTTTACACACTACATTCATAAAATCCTTATTAAATGCGAGAACTCTCATTAAAATTAAGTTCGAATAGTGATGTTATAGATAGCTTAGAAGAGTTCTCTTTTAAACAGAATTCTACGGGGTATATTCTCAGCGTTGTTGGAGATCTTTCTACAGTGGTTATTCAATGTCCAGGAAAATCAGAGCCGTCGAAAATAAATGGTCATTTAGAAGTTATTACATTAAGTGGGATAGTTAAACCAAATCATTCACATCTTCATTTGAGTTTTTCGGATGGTGACTGTAAAGTATGGGGAGGTCACTTGAATAGAGGAACTATTGTCTTTAAAGCTCTTGATATTCTTGTAGGCTTCATTGACAATCCTGGCAAAAATAATATTCAACAATCAACTAATCAGACAAAATCAACCACCCGTCTGAAAGTTTATGCATTAAATGGCTGTCCCTGGTCGAAAAGAGCTATAAGGCTCTTAAAAACATTAGATATAGAATACGATTTAATTATTATCGGCAATGACGAACAATTTGAGAATTTGAGATCAATTAGTAACTCAAATACTTTCCCACAAATCTTTATCGATGACAAATTTGTAGGAGGGTATGACTCTATTTTATCGATAAAAAACTATTTCTAAAATGAATTTCACTTCTTTTATTGAGGCATCAACAAAGTACTGGAAGTTAAAACCTTTTTGGTGCCAACCTTTTACAATTATTTTTACTGGAGTATTATTCCTCTCTTTTATATATTTTATATCTGGAAATCTAGTTTTACGCATTTCTTCTCTTATCCTTATTACACTTTGGTGGTTTTTATTCTTATTTCTAGCACCAATAAATTACCCTAATGATTAACTGTTCATTTACCAACTTAAGATATTTCATATTTTTCACTTAATGATCCATTCTTTTAATATAAGGCCTCTAGATTCAGATCATATTTCACTGCTCACCGAATGGGCTAGGATAGAAGGATTTACACCTGGTATAGGAGATGTAAGTATTTACAAAAACACAGACAACCAAGGAATATGGATAGGTTACTTAGGGGATAAGCCTATTGGGTGTATAGCAGGCATCAGATATAATTCAAATTATGGTTTTATAGGTTTATTTATTGTTTTAGAAAAATATAGAGGTAACGGCTATGGAGTTTTACTATGGAAACATGCCCTGAAATATCTCGCTAATATTCCTTTAATTGGATTGGAAGCAGCCTCAAATAGGGTTAAGGATTATGAGAATTGGGGATTTAAAATTGCTTCTACCACTACGAGATGGCAGTGGGAAGGTTCTAATAACTTTCTAGTTCCACAATTATACTTAGATGAAGAATTAGAGAAATTACAAATACATGAGGGTAGATCTATTCCTTCTGAATATGTACAGTTATATGATGCAAATAGAGAGGCTAGTCCAAGGCCACATTTCTTATCTGATTGGTTAGATCGCAAAGAGGGAAATGTTTCAGTCTTGGTGGATAAAAATCTGAACTGTCATGGCTTTGGACGTATCAGGCCATGCCTACTTAAATCAGGGCAGGGTTGGAGAATAGGACCTCTTTTAGCGGATACCCCACCTTTGGCAGAAGTTCTCTTAAGAAATCTTGTTAGTCGTCACTCAGGTTCTGTGTTCCTTGATTCACCTGGTTCAAATCCATATTCACCATATCTGTTAGAGCGCTTAGGATTTAAGGAGATTTCAAAAACATTTCGGATGTATAAAGGTTATCAACCACAGCAAAGTTTGAATCAGGTATATGGATTAGCGTGCCTAGAATTAGGTTAATGTTTATTATTTAGCTTAACTTCAAGTAGTTTTCTTATTCTATTTTATCAATTTATTTGTCTGATATTCTCTTTTTGCTTTTGCAATTCAGTCTCAAGTTGTGTTATCAAATCAGTGACTAGCGATTGAAATTCTGGTTGACAACCTCTAAAGGCAGCTTTATGTCTGACTGACTCATTTCTAGTTCTTAGATCAGTTAGCATTAATTGCAACGCATCGATTTTAGCGTTGGTATCCATTGACTACTTAAATATTATCTTAACAGTATACTTTAAATTGCGTTTTTTAAGTTTATTCTTCTTTGTTCGCTACTACTTGTTATTTCGATAATGCGGCCAATTGACTTTTTAACCTCAAGAGCTTCTACACAACATCTTGCTACAAGTCTCCTTGGTATAGAACCATCTACCTGAGTATTTTCGCTCGTATAGATAACACCTTGAGAGTTAATATTCTTTTCTTGTTCGTTAAGTCCTCCTGGTCTAATTATTGTCCAATCAAGTCCACTCTTCTCAAGAAAACTTTCGCCTATCCTTTTCCATATCAGAATTAATCCAAAAAAATTTAATGGGTGAAAAAACTTGCCAGCACAGAGTGAACTTACCAGAATAACTCTTTTAACACCGACACGTTTGCAGCTCTGCACCTGTGAATTTACTCCTTGAGCATCAATTCTGGCAGGACCTGTTAAGTCTACTGATGGTCTAGCTCCAGTTGCTATTAGTAAAGCATCAACTCCTTTAAGAGCATTATCTAAAGAATCTGAGTCAAATAAAGAAAGCTTTAATATTGAGCATAAACTGAGACTTTGAGGAATAATTGAATTCTCTCTTACAATTAATTTTACCGAATGACCTTTTGCAATTGCTTCCTCTGCGATACGAAATCCAGTCTTTCCAGAAGCACCTGTAATTGCTATCTTCATTTAAATAATTTTTTATAATAGTTTTAGCGTAAAATTACTATAAATGTGATTTGGATTGAAAAAATTAATTATTTTAAGCTTTTTTGCATATGATTGGTTTCTTTCTCTTTGGATACAACTCTCTGCATAAAATACAAATAGTTCCATTACATCCACGAGCAGAACAAAACTCTCTTCCGTAAAATATAATTTGCAGATGTAATTTATTCCATTTGGTTTTAGGAAATAATGCTTTTAAGTCTTTTTCCGTCTGTTTTACATTTAGCCCATTAGTTAATCCCCATCTTTGTGCTAGTCTATGTATGTGAGTGTCAACTGGAAATGCAGGAATATTGAAGCATTGTGCCATTACTACACTGGCTGTTTTGTGTCCAACCCCTGGAAGTGATTCCAAATCAATATAGGTATTAGGTACTATTGAATTAAACTTCTCTTTTAGAATTATTGATAGGTTATATATATTTTTAGCCTTTGTTTTACTAAGACCTAATTTATTTATATGTTTATATATCCTGTTTTCACCTAGTTCTATCATCTCTAAAGGATTGCTAGCAGCTTCAAAGAAATCTTTACTTACTTCGTTTACTTTTTTATCTGTTGTTTGTGCACTTAATACAACAGCTACTAACAAAGTGAAATTATTTTTATGATTTAAAGGTATCGGTACTACAGGATAAAATTCTTCTAGTCTATTTGTTATAAGAAGTGCACGTTCTTTTTTATTCACAGGAAATCCTTAGGCAGAATCTCTAGGTATCATTAATCACATTACCATCAAGAGTTATACAAATTTGTTCTTCTTCATATGCATAAAACATAACATAAGTATCATAATGCCCAACTTTATTTTTTGTTGTGAATGAAGAGCATCTAAAAATAATTGATCTTTCACATCGATACGGATCTCACAGAACATCTAATTACACATTAAAATCTATAAATCTAAATCTAAGAAGGGGTGAACTTATTGGATTAGTAGGTCCTTCTGGTTGTGGAAAAACTACTTTACTTAGACTTATTGCAGGCTTTGAGTCTCCATCCGATGGACAAATTGTCATGTCAGGAGTGGAAATTTCTAATAGGAAAAGAATTGTTCCTCCTGAAAAAAGAGGCATAGGTATGGTTTTCCAGGATTATGCCCTATTTCCTCACCTAAATGTCTGGAAAAATGTTTGCTTTGGTTTATCTAGAGGGTCTGATTTTGATAGACCCAAATGGTTGCTCGATCTATTAGGACTTTCTGAACTTACTACTAGATATCCTCATGAACTTTCTGGTGGCCAAAGACAGAGATTAGCTTTAGCCAGGGCTTTGGCACCTGGCTCTTCTATAGTTCTATTGGATGAGCCATTTAATAGTCTTGATTTTCAAGTTCGACATAGGCTTAGGAACGAACTTTCAGAAGTCTTGAAAACTTGTTCTGCGACAGCTATTTTTGTCACACATGATTCTCAAGAAGCGTTATCCATATGTGATCGTGTTGCAGTCATGCGAGATGGTCAATTGCACCAATGTGCTTCTCCTGATGAACTAATTAACAACCCATCCACCTCTTTTGTAGGTGAATTTGTTTTTCAGAAGAATATCCTTCCAGTAAAAGTTTTAGGAGAAAGAATTTCTACTCCGATTGGAACTATCTCACTTAAGAATACTTTGGCTGATTTAGTAGCTGATCATATTATGTTTGACTCTGATTCATTGGAAATTGACACATCTTTAACTTCCAATGCAGTAGTTAAATCTCGAGAGATCCATCTTATGCACTCAGTTATCACCCTTAAGACCTCACACTTTCTATTGAGGGTTAATCATTCGCCAATTAATGATCTCAGCATAGGAGACTCTTGTCATGTCAAATTTAAATCCAGTAAAATGATTTCACTATTTCCGAGTGGAATTAAATGTTTTATTTCATAAAAAAGTTATTTAAACGCTATTGAGATTCAATCTCAATCGAGACATTTATAAACAAATAGCAAGTAAAATCCTTTTGTCATGTATCATTTAGCACAAGAGAAAAGCCTCTCGGCTTGTCTGGCATTTCACCAAATCAATGTCTCAAGCAACTCAAAATTCTATTCAAATAAATAAGGGCCCATCAGGCAGGGCGATTGCGCATCCAATTGACCCTTCTCTATTACAGGCTCTTTACGAACACATCACAATAGAGAGGAGTGCAAGTGCTCAGTATTTTGCGATGTCAATATGGTTTTCAGAAAGAGAGCTAAGAGGTTTCTCTCGATTTTTTGATAAAGAGTCAAAAGCCGAACAGGAACATGCTTCTAAATTTGTTAATTACTTAATAGCTAGAGGCCAAACAGTAATATTAGACGACATTTTAAAACCTAAGCAGACCTATTATTCTGTATTGGATCTAGTAAAGGAAACTTTTCAATTAGAAGCTGATGTAACTTCTTCTCTTCAACAGCTATATGCAGCTGCTGAACGTTCAAATGACACTAGAACCACAGTTTTTCTTGATCCCATAATAGATAATCAGATATCTGCAGAGGATGATGCTTCATATTTAATAGGCAAAGTTCAGCTAGCTGAAGATGATCCTTCTGCTTTGCTTATTATTGATAGTGATTTATATAATGACAGACTTTATAAGGAATAACTTTTAGGATAGTTAATAAGAACTTACCAAATATTATATAAAATTAGATTTTTATTATACCTGAATAAGGCTTCTTCCGATTAGCTCATTAAGAAGATCTATGGATAAACTGTCAATATTTTTCTCATTACTGAGGTCCTTAGAAAGCCCTTTAATACAGTTTCTTCTTAATTTAAGTTGCTCCAATTCATTCTTTAACCGAACAATTAGCTTTTTACTTTGACAATTAGCAAGTGAATTTATTATGCATTGTGAACGTACTTTAATATAGTCCACTTCTCTGCAAAGATCGGTAATAAGTGAGTTGGAAATTGAAGTTCCTGTATACATAAATCTAGGCAGATAAAGGTGATGTCTCTATAAATGTTGGAGCAAGACTTAAGGTTTGCTCTCCAGAAGGAGCAACTAATAAGTTTGCTGTTCGAAGTCTTGATATCAATCTTGTTGAGGTGACTCTTGTGGATCCTATTAATTCTCCGATACGTTCATGTGTAAGCCTAAAGGGGAGTTGGCACCAGTTCCCGCATCTACGACCTAAGCGATTTACTAATAAAGCAAATAAAGCTTGAAGTCTTTGTTCTGCATTGCCTAAATGCCTTATTCGGAGTAATTGAAGAGTCCATTCATTAACGGCATCAAAACCGCTAGATTCATTTATTTCAGCATCGCTTCTAAAACAGAGTGAAGTAAGGGCTTCAACGCATACACCTTCACTGCAAAGCCTGTCGGTTCTTAGTTGATCTCCAGCTTGCAAAAAAGCAAGTGTCATTCCTTCGGTTTCTTCGCATGGGCAATAAACTCTTGCTATACCTTCGAGTACTTCAAGGCATGCATTTCCTGATCTAGCAGAAGGATCTATCAATACAGATTGGCCTGTAGCCATTCTTACTGCAGAAATAGATGTATCAGTTAAAAAGCGGAAGCTCATTTATCTGTTAATAAGAGCTTTATTTACTCAGTTAACTTACACATCCCAACTCCCTTTTTGCAAGCGATTCTCAATAACAATAAGGTTGTTGCGAGTTTTCCACGTAATGTGTCTTTTAAAGGTGATAAAAGTTACCAAATAAGGTCATTCAGGTAAGTCTTTGAAGATATTATTAATTACTTCGCGTTTTTTTTGAAGGTTGTTGTGGTAGTAGATAAAAAAAAAGGAGCCCCATAGTGGGACTCCTTAAAAGAAGTTAAAAGTTGGTTAGAACTTTTAGCCTCCAGTAATCTTTGCGTTCTCCATGTTGTCGAACGCTTTACCGACACGCTTAAAGTCAAATCCCATTCCTCTTAGTGCATGCCAGAGATGTCCCTGAATGAAGAAGAAGCCAAGGTAGAAATGAACATTAGCTAGCCAAGCACGAGCTGTATGAGCATCTGCTGCTAGAGAAGAATCAGTGTCAATAAAGTAAGGAGCAAAATCAAACTGAAGCTTTAGAACATCTCCAAAGAATTCAGTTGGATATACTGTTGTATTTGTTGAGCTCCAGAAAGCAGCAACAATAGCCATATAGCCAACCCCTGCTAGAGAGTAAGAAAGTACTGACTCTGCAGAAAGTAGGCCTTTGCCTTTGAATTCAGTGTATTCACCGAATTGCTTAGTAATTATGTGGAATACTCCACCAATCATTAAGAAGAAAGCTAGGAAAGCATGGCCACCCATAACATCTTCAAGACTTGAAATTTGTAGGAAATCAGCCTGGTGATTCCAAACCATTCCCAAGTCTAGGTTGTATTGAACAGTGCGAGTTACTCCTTGAGCACTATCCCAAATTCCATGGATTCTTGCCCATTCAACGAATTGAACGTTTGCAAGACCAAGGAAGATCAAGTGATGACCAAGGATAAAGGTCAATCTGTCTGGATCATCCCATTCAAAGTCAAACTTTCTAGGACGACTTCCAGCTGGGTAGTTACCAAGGTCTCCGTCATATCGTGTTGAGTGAAGGATTCCACCGGCACCTAGTACTCCAGAGAAAATTAGGTGTAATACGGCAATAACTGTGCAGCCATAAGGCTCAGTAATTACGCCGTTTTCAATTCCACCAATTCCAAGTGTTGCAAGGTGAGGCAAGCAAATTAGATTCTGATTCCCCATAGGGACAGAAGCATCGTAACGAGCTAGCTCAAAAAGGGTGAACGCACCTGCCCAGAACATCATCAAGCCAGCATGGGCAGCATGCGCGGCGATAAATTTCCCTGAGCGGTTGGTCGTTCCTGAATTACCCGCGTACCAATCATAGGTAACGTTTGGGTTCCCGTAGGTCTGCACGAGAAAAAGAACGTAAAAGGACCTAATGAGGTTATTTCATAGTTCCTAAAGTTCGAGATACCTTCACAATGCTTATTAAATTTGTAGATTTTGTACATATTTCGTGGTCATTCGTTACTTAAATTGTTGTAACAAAAATAAAATATCCTAGACTTATCTGCTATATGCAGAGAGGTATTACTGTTAGTAAGCCTCCCTTAGTTATTAATGTTGTTAGTATAAAAACTGCTATTTATTAATGATGACAGAAAAGTCGGTAAATATAATTAACTATTTAAGAAGTCAATTCCCCCAAAATAATTCACTATTATCGAAAGGCAAATACTTAATTATCATATTGGGTAGCTTTGGTGATTTTGATAGTATTGAATACTGCCAAATACTCGCTAAAAATTTACAACTATTAAATAAAAAAGATATTAATATTTTTGTATTAGGTATAGGCAACTCTAATTCTCGCAAAAAGTTTGCAAAATATACCAATTTGCCATTAACCACAATAGAATTTGTTCATAACAATGAAATACATAACCATCTATCCTTATCAGATGGCAATTATTTCAATTTACCACCAATTATCAATTTATTATTCATGTGTTCTGGAGTAAATTCTCCTGGTACTTTAAAAGAAGTCTTAAGAGGTTATATTGGCGACAAGAGATCTTCTAGTATTTATAGTTTAGACGAAATCATTCACATAGGAACTTTTTTCTCTTTTAAAGCATCCTTGTTTAAAAATATTGGATCATTTAATCATTTAAAGCCTTTAGAATTAGCCACTCTACGTCTAACAAACATGTTGGAGATATTAAGTAATTGGCCTACTTATATACCAATCGAAAAATATATAGTACAAAGAGGAGCTACCTATATTTTTGACGAGAAAGATAAGTTAGTATATTCCTATAGATCTAATTCTCTTTTATCCTTCTCAGAGACAATGTGGAATCCATTAGCCTTTATAGAAAAACATATCCCATCAAGTATTTCTTCTGAAGGATGAATCTTTCAATTTGCAATTATTGTGGAAGCAAACGTCTTAGAGCAGATAGATCATTGGGTGGCAAACTTATATGCAGCAATTGTGGTAAGACTGTTTCCAATAAAAAACAATATATATTATTTAATCAAGTAAAGCTAAACAAGAATAGAAACTATAAGTATCTTGCTATTATTTTTTTAATTGTTGTTTTGGTAATCTTGATCGGTTAGTTCATATTGGTACACTTCTCCAATAACCATTTGATTTCAAAATTTTCATCTCTATTCCAAATAATTCTTTTAATGTTGAAACGTTGAGTATTTTATTAGGATCACCATTTTGATAGATTCGACCGTTTTTAAGCAAGATTAATTTATTTGTATCTTTGAGTATGTTCTCTATTTTATTTGTGGCCATTAACATACTTATTCCTGTAGATGTTAGTTTATTCAATAACTCCACTAATCTATAATATGCTTTAAAATCTAGATTTATTAAAGGTTCATCTAATACTAAGACCTCTGGATTACTTATTATTGCCCTAGCGATTAGTACCGATCTTCTTTGTCCATCTGAAAGTTCTTTATACTTAGAAGATTGAAAACTTTCCAAATCAAAAATATTCATTATATTGTTTATAGAATGTTCATCATCATCTGTAAATAACTGACCTTTTGTTAATCCTATGCTTCCATATATTCCAGATCCCACTAACTCTTTTACAGTTAAGCCATTATCCATTCTTTCGTGTAAGTCACGGTTTACGAAACTAATCTTCTTTCTAAGATCCCATATATTAATGTTTTCTTTGCCATAAATTAAAAATCTGGAATCGTCTTTAAATTTTGGATAGATATTTTTTGCGATGAGATTTATTAGTGTTGACTTTCCAGAACCATTTGGACCTAATATTGTAACAATTTCTCCTTTATATAGATTTAGATTAATTTTATTTAAAATATAACTTTCTCCTTTGATTACATCTATATTTCTTAATTGTAACCAACAATCTTTAATATATTCCAATCTTATTTTATTGAATATATTATAAAAGTATTAGAAGTATCCCTCCTATAGGGAATAGCGATCTCAATAAAAGGTTGAATTGAATTGATCTAATATTTTTTTTAGCTAATTTGGGATTCTCTGGAGGATAAAGCATATCACTATCCTCATGGATAGAGTTAGTGTTTACTTTCATAGGATGTAGATCCCATGGCTTATCTTTGTTAAGAGCATTTTGAAGCCAATCCCAATAATATTGAACCATTTTATCTTCACCCAATAGTTTTACGTTATCTTTCTCGATATATCCCATCTGCTGGTTAAACGTTTGTGTTCTTAAAATTAAATAATCCTCTTTAAATACTTTATAAAATATTTTATGTTGTAATTGTTTGAACATTATTAATTTTGTTATTAATTTGTTCTTCAGGAATTTTCTATAATGCCTTACTATCACTCTCGCTCGATTATTAGCTAAGGGTATATGGTCAAGTATTTGAACATAGCGAGCTGTTTCTGGAGTACCTTTGTAAATAACTACCCTTCCTGGTGGGATGAATTTAATGGTTATAAACTCTCCTTTGGATTTGTCTTTATGATTATATTTACTTTCTATTTGAGATTGTTCTCTTATTATTTCCTGATCAAAGCTGGTGATTACATTTTTACTTACATCTTTGTCAGGTATTGTATCGCCGTGAACCCAGAATATGTGAAGGATATCTAAATGATTTTCTATTATTCTGGACCAGTCAGCTTTAAAATCTACAGTTACTTCTTCATATGCATATTCTGAAGTACTAAAACCATATGATTCAGGTACTGTTTCTTCTATTTTCGAGTCGATATTAAATTCTGTAAGATTTGTTTTAGCCTTACCTGTGTAGTAAATATAAATGTAATCACCTTTTTCTATGCAGGGATATTGATAGAGATGAATCTTTTTAGCATAGTTATCATAGTTAGTATCTACTATATGATTACAGGTAATTCTATCAAGATTAGAGCATTCTCCTTTTGATGTATATCTCGCTCCATGATAAGGACAAACTAACTCGCCTTCATTTGTTATCTTTCCTCCTCTAAAAGATGCTCCCCTATGAGGGCATAAGTCTTTAATACACTTGACTACTGAGTCTTTATCTTTATAAATAACAAGAGGCTCATTGAACATTGAAAAGAAATATAATTGGTTTTGCTTCAATGATTGTGTGCTAAGAACTGAATACCAGCCGAGGAGAGAACCCTTTAGTTGATTTGAGGGTCTTTTAGATGTTTTTTTAGATATGTTTAAATTGCTTTTTTCATTCAAATCCTTATCGACAGTAGCTTTATTAGCAAACTTTAGTTTTTCTAATTTTTGGAATCTTTCATTACTCATAGATTAGATCCTGCTCTACTAGGATTTTGGTTAATTAAATTCATTCAAATGAACCAAGAAGCCTGGAAGCATTAGCTTTTACAGCATAACAATATCTAGCATTACCTGGTTTTCTTCCACAAGTTCTTTTATTACAACGTTACTTAACTTGTGACAATATATTAGAGTAGATGAATTTAAGACAGGAAAAGTCTCTTATTCGTGTATATGGATTAATTGATGGGCTGGAGGGATTCTCTGCTTTCTACATATTTTGAGGCTTCTTCTAGATCATTGCAGAATTTACAAGATCCCATATAACAACCTAGATATCTCAGAAAGTTGCTCTTTCCTCCAGTAAGGTTGTATTTGTGAATTGTCCCACCTCTAGGGGTGGCTTCAACAAGTTCTGGTAAAGGACTCATTATAAAAAATATTTTTTCTAAAATGCTTCCTTTATTAGTTTGGTGCAATAGGTAATAATACCAAGCATTTATTTGGTTTGCATTTTTTAGGATAATTCTGAATCTTTAATAATTTTCCAGTTAAATATATAAAGGTGCTTTTGTTGATTTCTTTCAGCTTAATTAATTTTCTCGTGCAATTAAGATTCTATTATTCTTATTATTGTTTTTTATTTTGCATAGATAATTTATCAAAATTATGATTTAGATACCTCAAAAGAATATTTTATCATGATATTTTTTTATAATCGATTCTTTATTTTCGACGACTTCATTAGTTCTTCTGGTTTTGTCAGGCTTCAATAAGGCAGGATAATAAGCTCGTAGTAATTGCACACAACCGCCTACATAATTGACTCTTTTCCTGGAGATCTTATTGTATTTATATTGCGACCCACTAGTCAGTTCTTGTAAGTATCTTTTATATATATATTCTTTAAGGTATGGATATTTTTTGGCAAATCTGGACTTGGAAAAGGCATAGGTTACTACGAAAAGATTTTCTTCTTTTATATTTAATGTCCCACTTCTAATGGCACAACTGGCGATAGCTTTTCCATTAATGATATTTTTTTCGATCTCATTCTTGTGACAATCTAATTCCCTTTCAAAACTGCCTTCCTTGTGCTTGGAGATACACGGATAGAAATATGTATTGAACGTTTCTTCATAGGCGATTGATCCCACTTTGTTTTGATTTCGATTAGTTGATATTATATATGGGTTATTTCTGTTGTTTTTGCTCTTGACTTCTTCAATCGATGTTGATCCATAGATACTCATTCCCATGATTGATAGAATTAAGAGATGCTTGTATGAGATGAACATTATTTTTATATTAGTACATAAGATATTTTAGATAGAGTACTATCTCTGATATCATCATATCTTGTAAAAGATTCTCAATTAAATTCTAATATTTAATTCACGATTTAGCAGAAATATTATGCTATTTCGACAAATTATATATTTAATAATTTTAACCACACTATCTCCTATTTATGTTTTGAATGTCTCTGCCTCTGAAAATTCATAAGCAGTATCATCTCGATTGTGAATTTCTAACGTAGTTTCATTATTCCTATACACAGATTCTCGCTCTATGAAAATTTTAATTAAATTGAGAGCTATTTGTTAGTTTTCGTCCAACAGGCCATTGAGTAAACAAATAATTTTAAAACTACACCATAACAACAGCCGTTCTAGAGGCCCTTTCTTTGCGGCAGGGGGAATATTGAACTTCCGACCTTCGCGTTATGAGGGGCAAGGTTGCACTTGCAACCTCTTGGTATGACAACGTTTTATATCTGACTGTCCATATTACTGTCCATATAATTCGGGTTATGACCTTATACCACCAGTGTCCATGAAATTGTCCGTGAAAAATAAAGAATTAAGTTATGACAGAGATATGCCCGTTTTGCTTCTATATGTTTTTCCCCTTTCTATATGTAAAGATTAGCATTAAAAATGCCAGTCATAGACTGGCGTTCATTTGGTGGCGGGGGGAAGATTTGAACTTCCGACCTTCGGGTTATGAGCCCGACGAGCTACCAGACTGCTCTACCCCGCGTTGGCCTCTTAAGCATACATGCTAAAAGAATTATTATGAGGTTTTATCTAAATTTCTTGGAATTTCAATTCTCCTTTAACTTCTAGTTCTACTCCATTCCTCAGGTTGATAATTTTTTTTCTGAGCTCTTCTAGTCCTGTTGGGGTTATCCAATCTAGTTGTTCCAGTAAATGCATTGCCACGGCATGTTTAGCTCTTTTTGACCCATCTTCCACTTTTATTGCTAAGCCCAATCCCTCACCAACTCTACCTATGCATTGAATACCCTCTGATCCGCCTTTGCTAACTATTTGACCATGAGCCCTTTGCATTAATTCTGTGTCAAAACCTCCTGTACCAGAAATTAAATCTGGATAATTGATCATTGCTCTTAGAATTTGTTCAATTTCAGGATGATCTGAGCTACTTAGATATGCGTATAGATTTGCCATTTGGCTTATTGGGATAAGGACTGTTGGAGCACCGCAATCATCATTGGCTGTGACTAGTTCTTCGCTATGTATTTTTAATATTTCTGAAACTCTCCTTAGAATTTCCTTTTGAAGCGGATGATTTTTATCTAGATAATTCTCTCTTGGCCAATTCATTTTTTTGCATGTAGCTAGAAAAGCTGCATGCTTGCCAGAACAATTATGTTCTAACCTACTCTTTTTCTTTTCTGGGATTGGACATTGAAGTTCATCTACTTCTATTTCAGAATTCCATAATAATTTGAATACTTGTCGTGCTTGCTGTGCAGTTCCTTGATGGGAACCACACGCTATCGCTAAGCCTTTGTTGCCAGTCGATAAAGTATCTGAGGCTCCGCTACTAAGAAAGGGAAGTACCTGAAATGGTTTAAAGGCTGATCTAATAAAACTTGAATATGTTGGGTTTCCTGCAGACATCAATACTCTGCCTTTAGTGTCAGACACTACTGCATGAACTTGATGAATAGATTCAACAGATGATCCTCTTCTAAGATAGACTTTAAGTGAAGAATCTCTAGGAAGAAAAACTTTCATTAGGGTATCTTTGTTTTGCATAAATTTGATTCTTAATTTTTTAGGTGATAAGAATTAGACCAATAGAAAAAGTGATCAAAATATTAACCAATGATTGTCTCAAGATGTTTAAAATAGGTTTGATTTCATATTCTGCTGTGAGGATATCTTTTTGTCTCATTTCTATATTTTTTTCCCAGATTTGTCCATCATACCATCCTGACTCTTCATATTCTATTTTTTCAGATCGTAGTCTTTTATAAATATAATTCCAGCTTAGAGAATATCTAATTGTTATAATTATAGGAATGATTAATGACCATATTAAGCTAACCGTAATTAATTTTAGAGGTAGGTTTATTAATTCTATGCTTCCTGAAGATATTATAGTTATTAGTGGTAACGCAATAAGCCAGCTATAGAAGAGTTTTCGGTAGAAATTTGATTTACTTATCAATGGCCAATTTAGAAATATCGATTGTTGCAATTTCTTATATTCATTTATTGGGATTTGATCTAAAGGTACTGGACAAGAAGAGTTATCTTTAGGCATTTAATTCTTAATATAGTGTTGTTTCACCGTTACTCCAGAAATCTTCCAAATTGTAGTAATTTCTTTCTTCTGGTTGAAAAACATTTACTATTAAATCTCCATAATCTAATAATGCCCATTTAGCTTCTTGAATACCTTCTTTTCTCAAAGGAATTATATTTAAATCATTTTTTAGACGTTTTTCCACAGAATTGATTATCGATCTAACTTGGACATCTGATAGACCATTAGTTACAAGTATCCAGTCAGATAAGGAGGATACATCTTCTATCTTGATGAGGTTTATGTTTAATGCTTTTTTTTCTTCGCAGGCTTCTGCTGCTAGTTCAGCAAGAAATTTGCTATCCATAAACATTTTCACTAGTTACTGATGTTCTAGAGCCTTCTTGATCGGCCATTTCTGCTCTAGCTTTTTCTGCACTCTTTCTTAGTGCTTCTAATCTATCTTCATAAAAGGTTCTTTTCTTTTTCTTGCGAGATTTCTCAATTAGTTCTTTAAGTGCTCCTCCAAGACTTTTATAAGCGTTAGGAACACTGTAACCAAATCTACAGGCAAGATCTATTGCTCTTTCATCAGCTGAGATTGCATCTACGAGTCTTTTTTCTGAGTTATTTTTTAGATAAAGTCGATATCCTGCAAAGCCCGATAAACCCAAGGCCATTAAAAGCAGTAATCCATCTTGTACCCACAACTCTCCTATAGCGCCTCCAAGTCCAATTGCAAGAGCAGCCATTTCCCATCCATCTCTAGGAATTGTGTCGTTTTGTATCCTGCCAACCTCATGCCAAAAGAGTAAATTCTTGTGATCTTGTGCTAGATCATCCCATTGTTCAAGATCAATTTGAATTTCGACCTCATCTCTACCGATCTCCTCTAGGGTTATCAAGGGAGGATCAATAGCTGCTGCTGCCTCCACGAACACCCAGCTCTGGTTTTCTGGAGGCAGCAACCCTTTTAGGCGCTGGAGTTCGCTCATAATTTGAATTTTTCTACTCCAATTTAGCTAGTGTGTCATTGTAGATGGTGATTTTGATCAGCTAATGCAAATTAGCTATACCATCCAAGATTTTTAATGGAGTTATCTTCTAGTTATTATGCCCCGGCGTGAGGATATAAGTCGAATACTTATTCTTGGCTCTGGTCCGATAGTTATAGGCCAAGCATGTGAATTTGATTATTCAGGAACTCAGGCTTGTAAAGCTTTAAGAGATGAGGGCTTTGAGGTTGTTTTGATTAATTCAAACCCAGCCTCAATAATGACTGACCCAGATCTTGCAGACAGAACTTATATAGAGCCATTAACCCCAGAATTTGTTCGCTCCATAATTCAAAAAGAACGACCCCAGGCATTATTACCAACAATGGGCGGTCAAACAGCATTGAATATTGCAGTTTCATTAGCCCAAGAAGGAACACTAGCTAAATACGGAATAGAACTAATAGGAGCAGATTTAGATTCAATACAAAAAGCAGAAGATAGGCAACTGTTTAAAGATTCTATGAAAAGAATTGGAGTAAAAGTCTGTCCCTCAGGTATAGCTTCAAGTCTCGAAGAATCGAGGGTTGTAGGAGAGGAAATTAAAACTTTTCCGAGAATTATTAGACCAGCATTTACTCTTGGAGGTAGTGGAGGAGGTATTGCTTATAACGAAGAAGAGTATTTATCTGTATGCAAAGAGGGCTTAGAAGCTAGTCCCGTTTCTCAGATTTTGATAGAAAAATCCTTAATAGGATGGAAGGAATTTGAATTAGAAGTTATGAGAGATTTGGCAGATAATGTTGTGATCATTTGTAGTATCGAGAACCTTGATCCAATGGGAGTTCATACAGGAGATTCGATAACTGTAGCCCCTGCTCAAACATTAACTGACAAAGAATTTCAACGTTTACGCGATCAATCAATTCAAATAATTAGAGAAATAGGTGTTGCGACAGGTGGAAGTAATATTCAATTTGCAGTAAACCCAAATGATGGAGAAGTTGTAGTTATAGAAATGAATCCTCGTGTTAGTAGGTCGTCAGCTCTTGCAAGTAAGGCTACAGGTTTCCCTATAGCTAAAATAGCTGCTTTATTGGCAGTAGGTTATAACTTGGATGAGATAATTAATGATATAACAGGAAAAACACCGGCTTGTTTTGAACCCACTATTGATTATGTAGTTACTAAGATTCCTCGATTTGCATTTGAAAAATTTGCAGGAAGTTCCTCTGTTTTAAATACTTCAATGAAATCAGTTGGAGAATCTATGGCAATAGGTAGATCATTTGAGGAATCCTTTCAAAAGGCAATTAGATCTCTTGAATTAGGCTACTCAGGGTGGGCGTGCGATGGAAATGAACCAGAGCTTAATTTATCTGATATCAATAGATTACTTCGATCACCTTCTCCTGAACGTATTTTTGCAATTAGGTTAGCAATGAAGAATGGTAATACAGATGAAGAGATTAATAATATTTCTAAGGTAGATATTTGGTTCCTTTCTAAATTGAGAAATATAATAAACTTAGAAAACCAGTTATTAATAGATAATAATCTTACTAATATAAACGCCGAGGAATTCTTCGAATTAAAAAGAAATGGCTTTTCAGATAATCAAATAGCATGGGCTACAAAATCCTCTGAATGTGATGTAAGAGCTTATCGAAAGCAATTAAATATTCTTCCAACATATAAAACTGTAGATACATGTGCAGCCGAATTTGTTTCTTCCACTCCATATCATTATTCAACATATGAAAGACCTCTTAAAACTTTAGATGATAGTGGTAATTTAATAGTTAAAGATACTAGTGAAACTACATCAAAAGATTCAGAAAAGGTAATGATCTTGGGAGCAGGTCCAAATCGAATAGGTCAAGGAATCGAATTTGATTATTGTTGTTGCCATGCCTCATTCCAATCACAAAAGGAGAATTATTCAACAATAATGGTTAATAGCAATCCTGAGACAGTATCCACAGACTATGATACAAGTGATGTCCTTTATTTCGAGCCAATATTTTTTGAGGACCTAATTAATATAATAGAAACAGAGAAACCCAAAGGAATAATAGTTCAATTTGGAGGACAAACTCCATTAAAATTATCACTAAAACTATTTAATTGGCTAAATAGTAAAGAAGGTCTATTAACGCAATCTAAGATCTGGGGAACTTCTCCATCTTCAATTGATACAGCAGAAGATAGAGAACAATTTAACCTAATTTTAGATGAATTGAACATTCGTCAACCGAAAAATGGCATAGCTCGTACATCAGAAGAGGCAATAAATGTAGCAAATACAATTTCTTATCCAGTAGTTGTTCGTCCTTCTTATGTTCTAGGAGGTAGAGCAATGGAAATAGTTTATGACGAGAAAGAATTGAAACAATATATTAAACAAGCAGTTAATGTTGAGCCAGATCACCCTGTACTTATTGATCAATATTTAATCAACGCAGTTGAAGTAGATGTAGATGCCTTGTGTGACAAGAAAGGTAACGTGATAATTGGCGGTCTTATGGAACATATTGAGCCCGCGGGGATTCATTCTGGAGATTCTGCATGCTGTTTACCCTCTGTTTCTTTAAGCGATGAGTCTCTTAATACAATTCGAAATTGGACTGTCTTAATTTCTCGAGCCTTAAAAGTAATTGGCTTGATTAATATACAATTTGCAGTTCAAAAGTATTCAAGCAAACAAGAAAAGGTTTTTATTATAGAAGCTAATCCTAGAGCTTCTAGAACTGTTCCTTTTGTTTCTAAAGCTACTGGGGTACCTCTGGCTAGTCATGCCACTTCTTTAATGGCGGGTAAAACACTTAAAGAAATTGGCCTGTTTAGTGAACCAGTCCCCCCCTTGCAAGCCATCAAAGAGGCAGTTATGCCTTTTAGACGTTTTCCTGGGACAGATACTGTTCTGGGTCCTGAAATGCGTTCAACTGGCGAAGTGATGGGAACTTCCTCCAATTTTGGAATGGCTTACGCTAAATCAGAAATAGCCGCCGGAGAAGCTTTACCCATTTCAGGAGTTGTTTTCTTATCAACGCATGATCGAGATAAGCCTTCTCTTATAGCCATAGCAAACAAACTTGTTCAATTAGGTTTTGGTTTAATTGCAACTTCTGGTACTGCAGCATTCTTAACTAATCATGGTATTAATGTTCAAACGGTATTAAAAGTCCACGAAGGTCGTCCAAATATAGAGGATTTTATTCGTTCTCATAAAATTCAATTAGTTATAAATACTCCTATCGGTACACAAGCAGTTCATGATGATAAATATTTAAGAAGAGCCGCTTTGGATTACTCAGTACCTACATTAACAACCTTAGCTGGAGCTTGTGCTGCAATTGAGGCGATTATCGCCTTACAATCTCAATCTATTGAAGTTTACGCCTTACAAGATCTTTATAGCTTAAATAATTAATTGGAATGGTTCATTACTAGTTAAATCTCTATTGACAATTATAGAGATTTTATATTCTGTAATCTTTCTTTTAGTTTCATTGAAAGTGATTGTCTTCCAATAGAAAGTACTTTTAAAGTATCTTCGTGCATTCTTAATTGTGCATCTGCTACTTGCATTCCTCTTACAAGTTCCTTTACGTCATCTGGAAGAGTTTTTAAATCGTACTGTTTATCTTCAAAGGTAAGAACAGGCTCATTTTGATTGGCTGGTGACTCCGTCATTTGATAAGTTGAATGATATTTAAATTATATAATATTGTTAATGAGAAATTCAAAATCTTAAATATTCGGAACCATACCTTTTATGAATTGTTTTTCACATAGTTCTCTGTATCTACCTGATTGACTTATGAGCTCTTGATGTTTACCTATCTCTAATACATTTCCATCTTCTAATAAGATTATTTTGTCGGCTTCTTGGACTGTAGAGAGTCTATGAGCAATAATGATTACTGTTCTGGCCTCCTTTGCTTTTTTTAGAGCAATCTGCACTTCTCTTTCTGCCTCTGCGTCGAGCGCACTTGTAGCTTCATCTAATAATAATATTGAAGGATTTCCAAGTAATGCTCTAGCGATTGAAATACGTTGTATTTGACCTCCTGATAGGTTTGTACCGCGCTCTTCTAGAAATGTATTATATCCAAATTTAGTTTCACTTATGAAATCATGAGCATTTGCAAGTTTTGCTGAATGAATAATTTCTTTATCTGTGTAGTTTCTTCCGAAATTAATTGCTTGCTTAATTGAACCAGAGAATATTGTCATAGATTGGGGAACTAGGCCCATTTGTTTGCGAATTGAATGAGTATTATAGGTTTCTAAAGGGATATCATCAATAAAAATACCGCCATTTTGAGGCTTTATAAATCCTAAAAGCAAAGAAAATAATGTGCTCTTGCCACCTCCTGATGGCCCAACTATGGCTACAACTTCTCCTGCATTTATCTCTAGCGATAAATCTTTAATAACTTTCTTATTTGACTTATAAGCGAAATCTATATTTCTAAATTGGATAGATCCTCTAGGTTTGGTATTTATTAAATCCCCTCTGTAATTACTTTTTTCTTCGTTTTCTAGCTCTATTTCTTTTAATCGTTTTAAGGAAGCCTGCCCCTGTTGTAATTCATTAAAATTTGTAGTTAAGTGACTTATTGGGTCAATTAACATTAGAATTGCCGCAAAGTAACTACTGAATTGTTGTGAATCTAGTGCTCCATTTTGAATACGTAATGTACCAATTGCTAATATAGAAAGTATTCCAGCTGCTTCAATAAATCCGATAACAGGATGTTGCAAGGCTAATAATTTCATTGTTTTGTATCTCGCTTCTCTATGATTAATAACTTGAATATCAAACCTTTGTTGCATCCAACTTTCTACTGCAAATGCCTTGATTATAGGCAGACCCTGTATTGCTTCGCCTAATAGACTTGCTAGTTCGCTAACTTTTTGTTGACTCTTTTCTGCTGTAATCATAACTCGTTCTCCAAACTTACTTATGATCAAAGTTATGACCGGGGCAAGTAGAAATGTTGCTATGGAAAGTTGCCAATCTAGATAGATCATATAAATAAGTACAGCTATTAATTGAAATATTGATGGTGTTGTATCTTGAATTGTCTTATAAATAACTTCGCCAACGCGATCGGCATCTTCTGTAAGCCTGTAGGTTATGTCTCCTGATGAAAGCTTTTCAAGAGATATAAGATCTATCTTTTGGAGTTTTCTGAATAAACTTGTTCTTAATTGTTGGCTTACAGAAAGTGCTGGTTTTGCAAAAAGCACATCTTGGGCAAATTGAGCAAGTTTTTGAATTAGAAAAACTAAAAGTGCCTGACCTATAACTGTTATTACTAGTTTTAAATTACCATCTCCAATTGCGGGTATTAATCTTCCTGCTAGCCATGCTAGTAACGGCCAGCAACCAACATAGATTATCATTGCTATTCCACCCAAAATTAAGCCTTTAAAATGTGGCTTTATAAGTCCCATAAGGGATTGAAATTCAAATAATCCGTTTTTAACCATTCAATTAAAAAAACAACATTGTGAATACAAATTTTTGAAATGAAATTGGATCAATTTTTAAAATACAAAGGTCTTGTATCCACAGGGGGCAATGCTAAGCAGCTTATTAACTCTGGGTTAATAACTGTTAACGGTCTTGTCGAGACTAGACGGGGAAGGAAATTATGCCCAGGTGATCTCGTATGTTTTGACAATCAAGACTACATCGTGTCTCATACTGAGTCATAAGTAGTTAGCTTGAATCTTATTGCTCATGAGTGCATTAATTGTGCGAAAACCTGTTATCGCCGGAAATTGGAAGATGAATATGACATGTTCTCAGGCTCAGAGATATATGTCAGAGTTTTTACCACTTATAAGTGACGTACCTCACGATAGGAATATTGTTCTCGCGCCCCCTTTTACCGCTCTATCAACTCTTTCTGCATTAATAGATAACTCATCTGTCCAACTATCAAGTCAAAATGTCCATTGGGAAGATAGTGGCGCATTTACAGCTGAGATATCACCTATGATGCTTATTGAACATAAGGTTCAGTATGCAATTGTCGGACATAGTGAACCGAGAAAATATTTCAGTGAGAGCGACGAACAAATAAATCTTAGAGCTATTTCAGCCCAGTCTCATGGACTGATACCTATCGTATGTGTAGGAGAAAGTTTTGAGCAACGAGAAAGAGGGGAGGCAGAAAGAGTTATTAGAAGACAGGTTGAACAGGGGTTAGAAAACACAAACCTTCAAAAATTAATAATTGCTTATGAACCTATTTGGGCAATTGGGACAGGGAAAACTTGTGAGGCTAAAGAAGCAAATCGAATATGTAGTCTTATTAGAAAATGGGCTGGATCAAATGAATTAATTATTCAATATGGCGGCTCTGTAAAACCTGCAAATATTGATGAAATAATGTCTATGAGTGATATTGATGGAGTTCTTGTTGGAGGAGCTTCTCTTGAGGCAGAGGGTTTTGCAAGAATAGCTAATTATCAAATTGAATAAACAATCTATCTGGCTCAATGAGATAGGTTCTAAAACTCTTCTCATGGGTGTGATTAATATAACTCCTGATTCATTTAGTGATGGAGGACTTTACCTTAATCCAGAAAAAGCTATCAATAAAGCTGCCTATTTTGTTGCCAATGGAGCAGATATCTTAGATTTAGGTGCTCAAAGTACAAGACCAGGTGCTACAGAAGTTGGTGTAGAGATAGAACTAAATAGGCTTATTCCAGTTTTGACTTCTATTAGACAAAAGTTTCCGAATATTATTATTTCTATCGATACCTATCAGTCCGAAGTTGCAAAAATAGCTTTAGATCTAGGAGCGGATTGGATTAATGATATTTCTGGCGGAAGACATGATCCGAAATTATTGCATCTTATATACCGTTCAAAATGCCCTTATGTGATTACTCATAGTAGAGGTAATAGTAAAAATATGAATGATTTGACAACCTATGGAGATGTTCTTAAAGATGTATATAAAGAGCTTCAGATTCTCACCAGAAAGGCTTTAGATGTTGGAGTGGATAGAAAACAAATTATTTGGGATCCTGGAATAGGTTTTGCCAAAAATACTGAACAAAATATTATCTTACTAAGAAATTTAAGAGAGTTCAAAGGTGAAGGATATCCTTTACTTGTTGGACCATCTAGGAAGAGATTTATTGGAGATATTACTAATGAAATAGATACAAGTAGAAGGGTTTGGGGAACTTTAGCTGTGGTTTGTAAATGTATAGAACAAAATGTTGATATTATTAGAGTTCATGATGTCGAAGAAGTATCCAAAGTAATTAAGATGGGAAGAGAGCTATGGCCTTGAATTTGATTTATTCGTCTGTTTTAACTCCTTCTATTCTATCTTCAGCTTCTTGATAGAGTTCTTTTAAACGTTCAATATTTTCATCTGATGTTTCCCAATAACCTCTACCATTAACTTCTAACAAAGTGCCAACTATTCTTCGAAAACTATGTGGATTCAATTTCATTAACCTATCTCTCATTTCTGGATCATTTATAAAAGTTTCATTTGATTCTTCATATACGAAATTATCTACTTGACCACTTGTTGCACTCCAGCCAAGGGTGTAATTAAGTCTATTGGATACTTCTCTAACCCCTTCATATCCTGATTTCAGCATACCCTCGTACCATTTTGGGTTAAGAAGTTTAGTTCTTGAATCAAGCCTGATGGTTTCACTTAAGGAACGAACTTGAGCATTTGCTGTTGTTGTATCTGCTATATAACTACTTGGTGCCTTGCCATCATCTCTAAGATTCTTAATAAGATTGGTTGGGTCCGAGTCAAAATAATGACTTACATCTGTAAGAGAAATTTCTGATGAATCAAGATTCTGGAAAGTTGCATCTGCTGTTTTCATAACTGATTCGAAAACTTCTCTGTTTTGATTCATCTCTCCTGGATTATCTGCATTAAATGCGTATGTTTTTCTAGAAAGATACATTTCCTGGAGTTCATTTTCTTCTTCCCATGTAGAATTTTCTACGGCTAAATTGACATTAGAACTATAACTTCCACTTGCATTAGAAAAGACTCTACTTGCAGCCTCTCTTATTGTTGATCCTTGCGCTTTTGCTTGCTCTAATGAATGTTTTCTAACAAAATTCATATTTATATCTTCTTCTGCCTCTGCTGCTAATTTTACTGCCTGATCTATAAGTGCCATTTGATTTATAAATAGATCTCTGAATACACCTGAACAATTAACCACAACGTCAATTCTTGGTCGTTTTAATTCATCTAGTGGGATTAATTCCAATTTGTTAATTCGTCCTACAGAATCTGGCTTAGGTCTAACACCGACAAACCAAAGTATTTGAGCGAGAGATTCTCCGTAGGTTTTAATATTATCGGTTCCCCAGAGGACACAAGCGATTGTCTCTGGCCAATCACCTTGTTCCTCTTTTTGACGCTCTATAAGTTTATCTACAACCACTTTTGCGGCTGCAACAGCTGCTGTAGTAGGTATGGATTGTGGGTCTAACGCATGTATATTTTTCCCACTAGGAAGGACTCCAGGATTTCTTATAGGATCTCCGCCAGGACCTGGAAGAACATAATCACCATCCAATGCTTTGATAAGGCTATCCATCTCTTTATCGGCACATATCTGCTCGAGACAAAAACGAAGATAATCAAAAAGTTTATCTAGTGAATTTGTATCAACATTTTTAAAACCTTGTTTGTTACATACTCTTACCCACGAAGAAGGAATATTTAAACCTAACTTAATCAGGAAACTAATAATAATTTCAATAAAATTCTTTTTCATATTAACTCTTCCATCTCTTCCCGTAAGAGAAAAGACCATAGAACTTACTGCTAAACGAGAAGTTTCAATAATTTGTTTATTTAATTCGACGTCTTTCAGTATTCCTTTATTATTACCTTTATATATGTCTTCTATACTCCTTCCAATTGATTCTGCAAGTATATTAGGGAGAGATTTTATCCCTTCATCCTCCCTTTCTAGAGAAGCTATATTTACAAGAGTAGCTATCGCTTCTTCTGCTGTTGGCGGTTTACCAATAGTATGAAGACCACATGGTAATAAACGACTCTCTATTTCCATCAATTGTTTATATACATTACCTACAATTTCGTCTCTATTATCTATATCTAATTCTGATACATCTCCATCAGGAAATTTAATATCTTGATCCAGATTACATTTTTTTGAAGTTTCTATTATGGCATTTACGATTTGAACTCCTCTACCACTCTCTCTTAGTTGTTGATAGGAGCCTACCAACTCTCCAAGTTCCTTGAGTCCTTTATAGAGTCCAGCATTTTCAGCTGGAGGAGTTAAATAACTAATTGTTGAAGCATAACCTCTTCTTTTTGCGATTGTTGCCTCAGATGGATTATTAGCAGCGTAATAATAAAGATTGGGGAGGCCGCCAATTAATGAATCTGGATAACAACTTTCACTCATGCCCATTTGCTTACCAGGCATAAATTCAAGAGAGCCGTGTGTGCCGAAGTGAAGCACGGCATCAGCCTTCCAGACTTTTTCTAGATACGTGTAGTAAGCCGCAAAACCATGATGAGGACTTGCACTCCTTGAATAAAGCAATCTCATTGGATCACCTTCATAACCAAAAGTTGGTTGAACACCTATGAAAATATTTCCAAAATGTTTTCCGAAAATAAGTAGGTTCTGCCCATCACTATTTAAGTTCCCTGGTGGTTTTCCCCAATTTTCTTCAAGGCGGTGAGAGTATGTAGTAAGAGTTTCGTATTCTTTAACGCTCATACGATGGGCAATTGATAATTCTGGAGAACCTTGCAATGCTTCTGGATCATTAATTAAAGCCTCCATTAATGCCTTGGGATTACTAGGCATATCTTTTATTGTGTAACCTTCAGATTTCATTTCTTCTAAAACGCGATATATAGAACCAAATACATCCAAGTAAGCTGCTGTTCCCACATTCCCTTTGTCTGGTGGAAAGCTAAATACAGTAATGGCTAATTTTTTTTCTGCTCTTGGTTTGATCCTTAAAGAAGACCAACGGATTGCCCTTTCTGCTATTGCATCCACTCTGTCTTGAAGTGTATGAGCTTTACCAGTTGCGTCGTCACGACCAGATAAAACTATTGGTTCTATTGCTCCATCTAGTTCTGGAATAGCTATTTGCAATGCGACTTGTACCGGATGAAGTCCAAGGTCACTGCCTTCCCATTCTTGTGTTGTTTGAAAAACCAAGGGTAAGGCGACCATGTAAGGCCTATTGAGTCTTTTTAGTGAATCAATTGCTTTGGGATGATCTTGCCGGGCTGGTCCTCCCACCAAAGCAAACCCTGTTAGTGATACAACTCCATCTACTATTGGTTGATCTTTATTTAGAGGATCAAAAAAGAATGCATTGACTGGTTTAGAGAAATCAAGTCCGCCGCAAAATATTGGTATAACTCTTGCTCCCCTAAATTCTAATTCTTGAATTACAGCGACATAGTGAGCTTCGTCACCAGTAACAATGTGGCTTCTTTGAAGTACGAGGCCTATAACGGGACCTGTCCTGGCTTTTTCAGATAATTCTTTTCTCTGAGATGTCCAATTAAGATATTCTTTTATATCCTCAAACATTGTTGGGGCTAGAGGGTGCCATATACCAAGATCTGGAAATACTTCGGGTTCTGAAATTTCTAATTTTTTATCTTCTGATTGTTCGATATTTGGGAACACGTATTTATTCCCAAGCATCAACAGAAAGTTACGTAAATTATCAGGTGTACCTCCAAGCCAATATTGGAAGCTAAGCATGAAGCTTCTGGCATCTTGTGCTTTATCTACAGGTAAATATTTAAGAATGGAAGGTAGCGTATTTAATAACTTGAGCATGGAGTCTTGGAAGCCTGCACCTCCAGCCTCCTTCCGCTTTTTCATGAAATCGCCAATTATACTTTTACTTTGTCCTAGTTGAGACATAGTAAAAGTACCCAATTTGTTCAGACGCATTACCTCTGGCATGGAGGGGAATACAACTGAGGCCTTTAATTTGTCTTTATGAGGTTCTACTGCGTCGACAACTTTTTGTGCTAAATCTTCTATGAAAATTAGAGAGGCTATAAATAGATCAGCCTGTGCTACGTCTTCTTTAAAATTGTTGTAGTTAGTTTCATCTCTTAGCTCTTCGATAAGATATCCATTTAATTCAATGCCAATTGGACCATTTTGCGAATTAAGTGATTTCGCCGCTTGAGTTAAAGCATTTTGGTATTGAGGCTCAAGAACCACATAAACAGCCTTCATGACTGATTTATGTTGATTGTTCTCAACAGGCGATACTCTGCGATTGGCGGAGCGGACCTGTGTAAACATGTTTTTATCTAAGTATTTTCACCAAGCCTACTTTTATCTTGCCCATTACTGTGGATAAAAACAAATCCCTGTTACAAGAAATTTTCCATAACAATTTAATTTCCTTTATTTGAAATGACCTCCTCCTCTCCAAAACCTATAAATGTTCTTGTCGCTGGTGCCTTAGGTCGAATGGGTAGTGAGGTTATTAAAGCGGTGAACCATTCCTCGGATTGTCGATTAATTGCTGCAATAGAAACAAATTCAGACAAAGAAGGATTTGATATTGGTACTGCATTGGGAATTAACGAGATAAATATCCCAATTACTTCAGACTTTGAAGGTGCCTTATGTAGTGCTAGCCAATCTGTTAGAGATTCTGGACCTGAGAACGCAGCAGTATTGGTCGATTTTACCCACCCTTCAGTTGCGTATGAGCACACAAGGGCATCTATTGCTTATGGAATCCACCCTGTAATTGGGACTACTGGCTTAGATTCAGATCAAATTAACTCTCTTAAGGAATTTGCCAAAAAAGCATCTATAAGTGGTGCAATTATTCCAAACTTCTCTGTGGGTATGGTCTTACTTCAACAAGCAGCAGCTGCTGCTGCAAGTTTTTACGATCATGCAGAGCTAATAGAGCTGCATCACAATCAAAAAGCTGATGCTCCAAGTGGAACTTGCATCAAGACAGCAGAATTGATTGAAGACTTGGGTAAAGAATTTAATCACACTGATATTACCGAAAAAGAAACAGCAGCAGGATGTCGTGGATCTCTAAGAACCAGTGGTCTACGTATTCACTCAATAAGGTTGCCAGGTTTAGTGGCTCACCAGGAAGTTCTTTTTGGTGCTCCGGGTGAGACTTATTCTTTAAGACATGACACCATTCAACGCTCTGCATATATGCCCGGGGTACTTCACACGATTCGCAAAGTTAGAAACATAGAAGGCCTTGTTTACGGTCTTGAAAGACTTATTTGAGCAAAATGCTTGTTCCTTTAAGACCTGGAGAATTACAACGCTTAATACCTGGAGTGGCAACGGGGAATCAATTTGCTGCTGCAATGGGCAATCCTCGCAATGTACTTCAGAAAATTATGATCTCTTCTATTGGTGGAGTTATAACTTTATTAATTAGTCAAAGTCAAGTAACAAGTCAATTTTATTCTTTATGGTTAGTTTTAGGAGTAATTTTTCTTCTTTATATTCTTTGGAGTCCCATTTACGAAGCTAGTAGAAAAAATGCTGAGTTGCGTAAATATAATTCAGCAGCAATATTTGAGGGTAAAATTATTGATGTATTTACTAAAGAACTTATACAAGACCGTCATGAACAAGCTAATAAACAAGGAAATTTAGAATTAGTTGAAAATCGTAGATTATGGATGATACTAGAACTTGCAGATGAAGACGGCTACTTAGGTCAATTACGCTTTCCCATGAATCAACAACATCAGAATATAAGAAATGGTTTGATTATAAGATGTCTTGTATTTAGTAATAGAAATGATTACTCTTCGATACAAGATATAAGTGATGCCTGGATACCACAAATTAGACAATGGGTAGGTGAATATCCGTTTTTATTAAGACCGGCTTTTGAGGATCTTTGTAGGTTAAGGATTTCTAGATGACTAATTTCATTTTTTTAACCGCATTACTGCCACTGCTCCACAAGTTCTCAATAGATATCCATAAAAATGAATAAAATACTTAAAATTAAAATAGTTGGAGCTGGACCCACAGGATCATTATTAGGGATAGCTTTAAGCAGAATTGGATGTCAGATTTCACTTTTGGATGTAAAGAATGAGAAGCAAATAGTAGACAGAGATAGAGCTTACGCTCTAACACATTCTTCTATGAAAATTTTAAAAGAATTAGATTTGAGTCTAGATATTGAAAAAAATATTAATTCATTCCAAAAACTAATAGTACAAGATTCAAGACTTAGAAGAAGGGTTAGTTTTGATTCGGAAGATATTTCATCTATAAATAGTAATTCCAAATCTATTGGGTGGATCTTAAATCATAATTACTTAATGGATTTATTATTATCTAAAGTAAAAAGTATATCAAATATTACGCTAATTTTAGGACAGAAGAATGTGCAGGACTCAGAGGATTACGACTTAGTAATAGCTGCAGATGGAATACATTCAGAAACAAGAAAGTCTTCAGGTATAAAAGAGATCAAGTTCAATTATAAACAATCATGTCTTACTACAAAAATTTTAATTAGAAACGCTAATTCTCATACTGCTTATGAACTGCTACGTGAAGAAGGACCTTTTGCAATACTGCCCATGGGAGATGATCTCTATCAGATCGTTTGGAGCGCTTCTGGTAAAAAATGTTCTCAGCGATTAACTCTACCTAAGTCAATATTGTTAGATCGGATAGCATCAATTATTCCAGAGGGATACGAACCTGATAGCATATTAGGCATGCCAAATGCATTCCCTATATCATTTTTTATGGCACGTTCTTTTTACAAAGGAAAACTAATTTTAGTGGGAGAGGCGGCTCATAGTTTTCATCCCGTAGGTGGCCAAGGACTTAATTTATGCTGGAGAGACGTTCACTCAATTACTAAAACAATTAATTTGATTCAATCAAAGCCCAAATATTCAAAATTATATTTATCTATTTACTCACTCACTAGATTTCTTGATGTTATTTTCGTCGCTATTTCTACGGACACATTGGTAAGATTATTTTCTAACAAATCTTCCCTTGGTTATTTGGTAAGGAGAATTGTATTTAAATTAATGTCTATGTTTAGTATAGTTCGTAAATTAATCATTAATCTAATGACATCAGGTCTTTATAGATTACATAATTAGAATTAAAATGAATAGAGAGCCTCAGAATAATACTGTATTATCAGAAGAATTTCGATCATTTCTTGAGAATAAAATCGAATTAAGTAAGGAAGCCTTAGATCTAGGGATTCGTCAAGCTCATATAGAGAATGCTCCCTTGGCTATAACTTTATGGAGCTTCGGTCTGGTAAATAATGAACAATATCAAGAGATAATAAATTGGTCGAATGATAAGTAAGCCGTACTAATTATAAATGGCAAGCTTTAAATAGTTTTTAATTAAATTTTAGTAGATAACAGGATTTCTCGAAACTATATAAAATAAGTTTAAATGATTATTTTTATAGCGAAATGTAATAAATCAGTTAAAATTAATAGATGCATTCATTAAGGGCTATAGAAACCCCAAATCAAAGCAATATATCTATTTCTACCCAACCTTGTATAGGTCGACGAGGTTTAGAGAGACTTGATTTTTTACTCCTACTAATCGAGACAATCCAAATTAACGGAGTTGGCACGATGTTGAATACTAGTAGAAGTCTAGGTATTGAAAATCAATTTAATGATTCAGTACAGCTTTGGAAAACGCGTACTCACAACCCTTTAAGGAAGTCAGCTCGAAGAGGCGATCCTTCAATAAAGGAAGTGAAATCACTTATAGAACTTATATCTATAACAGCAGATCGACTCTATCCTTTGTTAAGGCAGCTTTTATCTGAAAAAGAACCATATCATATTACTAATGAAAGATGGATTAATCTTGATACTAGATTCAAGGACCTAATCAGCGAACGTATGAACTTGAGAAGAAGAAGTGTTCAAAAATTATTGCAAAATGATGAAACTCATTCGTTTCTTAGGGAACTTGTCCTATTACTAGCCCTTTCTTCAGGTCCAGATGGCATGAATAGATTAACTACAAATATAAACGATATAAGATAAAAAATTAATGTTAAATCTCGTCTACGTATATGACCAGAATTCAGCAAGACTTCAAGTGGAAGGATTGCCTGATTTTTCTAGAGCACAGACTAACGAGATGGTTGGCATTGTCTCTTCATGGAAATTACAAATAGCTGGATTCCCTCAGCTGGAGGGAAAGAAAGAGCATCTAAGAACTCTTCTAGATGTTATATATCCTTATATTAGATATTACTTGTCAGGAACTAAAAGATCATTTGGCGATAGTTGCTCATCAGTAAATATTTCACCCTATGATAAAGGCCATCAAATTATATTGAGAAGTAGTAAGAAGGATATTAAACCCTTGAAGATCATTCTAGATGATGCTGAATTAGTAGACTTGGTTACCTGCCTAGATAAATTTATAAAGGACCCTAGAGTCTCTTTAAACTGGCCTTACCCATCTATTAATTATTCTCCTGTTAAATTAAACTTAGATAATGACTTCAGATTAACTAACTTCGTTCCATCTATTTTAGGAGCCTTTTCTATAATTTTGTTTTCTGCAATGTTTGTATTGATACCTAACGAGAATAATTTTGTGAATAACATTCTTAATTTACATAATAAAACCGCCGTTGAATCAAATGAGACTAACCCCTAATCTCTAAGCCTGAATGATCTTGTATTCTAATAGCGTAAATTTTATATAGGTGATTTAGGAGATATATTTGTAATTCCTTGTGTTCGAGTTATCATAGGTTTGTAACTCTCATGTTACAGATCTGGTTGAGTTATTTAGCTTTTTATGAGTTCCTTTAATAATAATGACTCTATGCAAAAAGCATACAGAGAAAAGCCGCAACGTAGGCTCTACAGAAAAAAACGATCAGATCTAAGGCTATTTATAGAAGCTATAATTATGATTTTTGTTGGAATGAGCCTTGTTTTGTTCCTAAATTCAATACCTGAGAAATTTATCTGGACAGACTTTATTAATGATACTTGGACCAATTTGTCACTGGGTTTTATTCAACTGTTTCAAGCATTACTTCAAATAGGTGCTGCAACATCAGTAATTTTCTTACTGCTTCTTAGTATTTTCCTATTAATAGGAGGAGTAACTCGAATACTAAAATTGATACCAGTTATAAGATCACCTTTCTCCATAAATAAAAATAAGAGTACTTATAAACAAAGAAATTAGTTTTGCTTTTTAGTATTGGTGCCTAATCTATATAACTATTACAATAAAAGTTATTCTTATTTTATTACTTACTTAGCAACTGCTTTGTCATTTATATCTATAATAATATCCTATTTAGAGAAAAATGCCTTTTGGCCTATAATTTCTATCTCATTTTTTTTAACACTTTATTTATTAAAGTGTGGAGTTCATTCATTCATAACCAAATGTTATAATATTTTTCAATCGATACTAATAGGAAGACTTTTAATCATCGTTAATTCATTAATATATTTCATCACCTCATCCTATGCCTTAATAAATATCACAACTTTTATAGGAGATCAGTTCAATATTCAATTATACATACCTATATTACTACTTATGATAATGTTTGTTGGATCTACGATTGAACTCCATTACCAATATTGGCATTGATACTTTATAATAATAGTAGGATTCTATTATTAAATGATATATCAGTTAAATACTTACCAAAGAAAAAAAATTGACGAACAAGATGATTCATTGTTCTACTCAGAACCTAGATTTGTCCACCACTTAGATCAAAATTTTAGATTACATCTGACTAAATTTTATGAAGACTTAATACCTCTCGAATCCACAATTTTGGATCTGATGAGTAGCTGGGTAAGTCATCTGCCGAAAAGAAAATATCATAGAGTTATTGGACATGGAATGAATAAATTAGAATTGGAACGTAATCCTATACTTGATTCTTACTGGCTACAGAATTTAAATATTAATAAGACAATACCTTTAGATAGTAACTCTTTAGATTACTGTCTTATTGTAGCTGGATGGCAATATTTACAATATCCGGAATCTATCTCAAGGGAAATCTATAGAGTTACTAAACCAAATGGAAGACTTGTTATTTCATTCTCTAACAGAGCATTTTGGCAAAAGTCACCAAATATTTGGCTAAACTCTACGGACGATCAACGCATTAATTATGTAACTCAAGTTCTACATAGTGATTCCTGGATTATAGACAAAATATCTAAAAAATATTTTAATAAAAAGAATTTATTCGGATTAATTACTTCTTCTCCTGACCCTTTTTTCAATGTAACCGCAAGAAAGCCTGATAATCCATAATTTATATTTCAGAGACTGATCATTCCTATCTCCTTTAATATAATTGTGGAAATATAAACGACTATGACTTTAAGTCTAATAAAATTCAGCTCAGAGGATTGTGGAACTTGTCATAGAATGAGTTTCTATGATCAGAAGGTCACAAATGAATTAGGTTGTCAATTTGTAAATGTTATGCTTCAAGATGTTAAAACATATCGTAAATATAGAGATATTTTATTATCAAAATATCCCAACAAAGTCGGGATGGGTTGGCCAACATACATACTCGTGACAAATCCAGATTCAAATTACGAAATACTAGGGGAATTAAAAGGAGGTGTTTCTAAGGGTGAATTTAGAGACAAACTACAGGAGTTAATCTCGAAGAATCAGAGTTGACAATCATATTGTTGAATTTCTATTTCTTTATTCAACTATTTGATTTATCATAAGATCTAACCAGCTAAGTAACTGTTCGATCATTTTATCGTTGTTAATTAATCCAAGCCCTCTGAATATAACTTTAGATAATTTATCTTCTTTCTTGTAGATTATTCTACTGTGTAAATGTTTTGGCAAACCCTTTCTAAGTAGTCTAAATGCCGGTTCGTCCATTAGTGTTTCTAGTTCTATATTTTGTTGAACAGACCTTATTCTGGTAAATCCACATCTTTTAGCTTTTAATTTTAACTTCATAATTTCTATTAGCGTTTCTACTGCTTTAGGAACCGGACCATATCTGTCAATCCAGCTTGAGGCAAGTGTTAACAATTCTCTTGTATCCTTGCATTCTGATGCTTCTTTATAAGCTTCTATTTTCTCTTGTGAGTTAATTATATAGTTACCAGGTATAAATGCCGTTATTTTTAAGTCGACCTGAGTTTCTTGGACGTTAGGTATATTTTGACCTTGTATCTCAGCTAGTTCTTCTTTTAATAATTCCATATACATATCAAATCCGATAATATCCATTTGTCCACTTTGTTCTACTCCTAAAAGATTTCCTACACCTCTAATTTCCATGTCTCTCATAGACAACTGGTAACCACTCCCTAAGGAACTAAATTCCTGTATAGCTTTCAATCTTTGTTTTGCTGAATCACTTAACTTTAGATTGTTTGGATAAAATAACCATGCATAAGCTTGGATGCCACTTCTACCTACTCTCCCTCTAAGTTGATATAATTGAGCTAAGCCAAACTTGTGAGAGTCTTCTATTAGTATTGTATTGACTCGTGGAATATCGAGACCACTTTCAACGATTGTTGTACATAGCATTAAATCAGCTTCTCCGTTATAAAAAGCAACCATTGAATTTTCAAGTTCGCCTTCTGACATCTGTCCATGAGCTATTATTAATTTAAGGCTAGGGATCATAATTTTTAATTTATTTGCAACTTCTTCTATTCCGTGAATTCTTGGTACCACATAAAAGATTTGACCTCCTCTATCCATTTCTTGAATAATTGCACTCCTAATTATCTCTTCATCCATAAAAGATAAATTTGTTTTTATCGAACGTCTCAATGGTGGCGGAGTAGATATCAGGCTCATTTCCCTTACTCCAGATAGACTCATGTAGAGAGTTCTTGGGATAGGGGTGGCGGAGAGAGTCAAAACATCTACAGATGTTTTTAATGATTTAATACGTTCTTTTTGGTTAACTCCAAAACGTTGTTCTTCGTCTATAACAAGTAAGCCTAATTTGGAGAACTTTACTTTTTTATTAAGCAACAAATGAGTCCCAACAATTGCATCTATCGTTCCGTTGTCTAATCCTTCTAAAATTGTTTGCTTTTCAGATGATGTCTTATATCTATTAAGGAGAGATACTTTAATTGGATATGGAGCAAATCTATCTGAAAGAGTTCTCCAATGTTGTTGAGCTAATATAGTAGTAGGGGCTAGAAGAGCAATTTGCTTGCCAGAAGTAATCGCCTTGAAAATTGCTCGAATGGCAACTTCAGTCTTGCCAAAACCAACATCGCCGCAAACTAATCGATCCATCGGTCTCTCTTTTTCCATATCTCTTTTTACATCTACAACAGCTGTCAATTGATCTTTAGTAGCTTGATATGGAAAAGAATCTTCTAATTCAATTTGCCAGGGACCATCTGGAGGATATTTATATCCAATTTGTTGGTCTCTTTGTGCATATAGCTTAATCAAATCTACTGCTACCTTTTTTAAACTTTTTCGCACCCTTTCCTTAACATTGATCCAAGTATTTCCGCCAAGCTTATTAATCTTGGGCTTTTTTTCGGAAGAAGATCGATATCTGCCTAAACTACCTAACTGATCAGCGGCAACTCTCAATATTCCATCTAAATATTTCAGTACTAAATAGTCTCTGCTCTCTCCTCCAATGGAATTTTTTTCCATTTTGATGAATAATCCTATGCCATGATTCCTATGAACTACATAATCACCAGGGAGTAATTTATTAGGATCAATAGTTTTACTTATAGCCTTTTTTCGCCTTCTTATATATGAGTTATTAATTAAACTCTGCTGCCCAAAGAATTCTTTATCTGTAAGTATAGCAATTTTGAAGGAAGGTAGAAATACGCCTTCAATTTGAGCTTCTGAGGAACATTTAAGAGCCACAGGTATGTTATTACTTATTAGAGAAGAGATAGCTGTCTGGTCTTTATGATTTAATATAAATTCAGCTGGGCATTCATGTTCTTGCAAAAGAGCTACTGCTCTACTTGGTTGAGCTGAGATAAGAAAAACTGTAATCTTATCAGATAAATAATTCTTTAAGAGTTGACTTAGTTTGCCGAATTGATTAGGTTGAATATCGATGTATTTATTGGAAATATTTAATGCATTAGTACCCTGAATAGAATTTGATATTGAATTAAGGTGTAGAGCATTGAATTTCTTATTTAACTCATCAATGCTAGTTTTAGTACTTTTAATAAAATAAGGCAAATTTAAATCCATTATATTTGAAGTTGAGTCTTGTATTGCCCTAAATTCGTCTTTTACATGACTTTCCCAATTGTCGCCATGAGCAATACATTGATCTCTATCTTCAATTGCTACAAAAGTATTTTCAGGGAGATAATCGGCTAGGGAGAAAGGTTCGTTCCAGGCTAATGATAAATACTTTTTAATATCTATAGGTAAGACTTCTTCGTTTATAGAATTATAAAATTCAGTATTCTTATAAGGCTCCAATAGTTCTTTTTTGTTCTCTGTAAATTTTTTTAAAATTAGATAATCTATCGATGTGGGTGTGATGAGTACGTCATTAACATTGTCAGAGGATCTTTGAGTTACTGGATCGAATTCCTTTAATTTTTCTAAAATATCTCCAAAAAATTCTAATCTAATTGGATATTCACTGTTTACTGGATAGAGATCTAGAATATCACCCCTTCTAGACCAAGTACCTTCTTGATTAATAGTATTTTCTCTCTTATATCCTAATTCTGATAAAATAGTAGAAAGACTAGATAAATTGTATTCATTACCTTTAATAAGATGTAGGCTGTTTTGCTTGAAATAATCGAATGGCGGTAGGTGGGGCTGTAATGATTTAACTGTAGTTATTATACATAAGTTATTTTTTGCTTCAGAATTTATTAGTTCGCCTAAGACCTGTAATTGACCCCATAAGATTTCGTTAGATGTCGGTAAAGTATTGTATGGTGATGATTCACTAGTTGGGTATATAAATGTTTTATTCCAACCAAAAAGTTCTAGTAAAGGATAAAGGCGACCAACTTCCTCAACAGAAGGAACTACAAGAAGCAAAGTACTATTTGATTGTCTTGCAAGCGAAGTGATTATTAATGAATTTGCAAGTCTAGAAGTTCCTGTTAAAGTTAAGGGCTTGTCTCTTCGTGAGCGCTCTACTAATTCATGAATTAGATTTGATTTATTTAATTTATTTACTATTGGACTTAATTGCATGCTTATTTATATAATTAGGTTATAGAGTTAACATCTTTATAATTACTATTTGTGAGTAAATTATTATCTAATATCATAATGAATTCTAGCAGTTGAATTCGATTTAAATTTTGTCGTGTGTTAACATTGAAATGATTTTCTATAAAATCTCTTCCCTTTTTAGAGTCCCAATTTAAGGTTTTGAGTAACTCTGTAGTCTTGTTTATTAGATGCTGTTTCTCTAGATTGATATCTTGAGGTTTTTGACCTTTGCTCTGAGATCTCAGAATAAATAAAAGTACTTTTAAATCAATGTATTTAGTGATACGACTTCTATTATTATAATTAAAGATCTTTTGCAATAGGAAATTCTCATCCTGTTTCGTCCAAGAGATCCTTTTAAGTTCAACATCTAGATTAGATAGTTCTGTACTCCAATCATCAGGCATAATCGGTAGGTTTATTTTATTACTTATATTTCCACTTTTGTTCTCCTCATCTAATTGCTTGACTTGATGTTCTTCTATTCCATCAATTTTATCGCTAAGATTTTCTTGCCTTTCCTCTGATCTTAATGGATCCTCTTTAGGAACTTCCTCTTTGTTTGAGATTCTTGCTAATACTTTATTTATAGCAGTTGTCTCCGCTAAGTCTATTGTTTTAGCTTCTCCTAGTGAACTTCCCAATGAGCCTTCATTTGACCATAGTGTCACCTTTACAACAACTCTTGTAGAATCTATATGTACGAGCTCCGACTCAATTCTCATAGCTTTGTTTTGGTCAACCTATTTTACAAGCTATGAAGATCATAAATTCCAATAGGAAGTAAATCCTTCATTAAAACTTTTGGTTTCAATGGATTCAGCAGCTCTCACTTCTCTAATACCGATTCTAGACGGAATTGATCAATGGGTTGAGTTACTTCCTTTACTTCCAGTAATTATCTCCCTTGAATTAGTATTATCCGCTGATAATGCTGTTGCGCTAGCTTCAATTACGGGTTCTTTATCCTCAAGTGAGGATCAAAATAAGGCCCTTAATTATGGTATCTTAATATCTTTATTTCTTCGGTTATTCCTTATTATATTCTCGCAAATCTTGCTCAAATTTAATTTTATAAATATCCTATGTGGATCTTATTTAATTTTCTTATCCTTAAAAAAATTATTTGATTCAAGTACCTACGAAAATAGCTTCCGAAATAGAGATAATCAAAAAGAAACTTCAAATTCCTTATTTAGGGTTATATGTCTTATAGCAATAACAGATTTAGCATTCTCTATAGACAGTATAACAGCGGCCGTATCTATAAGTGATCAGATTTTACTTGTTATCACTGGTGGTATTATAGGTGTAATAGCATTGCGATTTACTTCTTCCTTGTTTATTAAATGGCTAGAACTCTATTCTAGGTTAGAGACTGCAGGATATTTAGCTATAGGTCTCGTAGGTATCAAGCTTATACTTAAGATCTTAATTCCTTCTATCTCTATTCCAGAATATGTTGTATTTTTGACTATGTTAGGATTATTTAGTTGGGGATTCTCCTCTAAAAATAAAGCATTAAAATCAATTAACTAGTTTACATATCTCCTAATTTATCTCCAATATTTATTTTCAACTGTTGAATCATAGTAATGCCAGAAGATGACCTTTTACCTTCTAATTGAGTAATTCTAATAAGAATTGGTTGATCTTCTGTACTAACAAAAAAACCAAATATTTTATCTATATATATAATGTATCCGGGTGATGAGAAATCCTTTATGCTTGACTCTAGGGTATATAATTGTTGCTCATTAAGGTTGACATAATATTGAGTATAAGTTTCGCATTCTTTTATTATTAATCGTTTAGAATTGAAAGTTGTATATACATTGGGATACAGTCCTAATACTTTCCGCTGAATATTGATACTTGTATTATTCCAGTCAATTAAGTAATCCGATTTATAAATCATTCTAGCATAATTGATTTTTAGTCCTGTTTTATGTTGTTCTAAAAGGTTCAAGGCAGGTTTTAATTCTTGGATATTGCTATATTTAGAGATTTTCTCATTTAATAATTCAATGGATTTGACAATTAATTTCCCAGATAATCGTTCTAATCGCTTTCCTAATTGCTCACAATTTTCAGACTCGTTTATTGTTAATCTTTCCTGAAGAAGTATTGGTCCAGTGTCTAATGTTTCTTCCATGAACATTATTCCTACTCCTGTTTCTTTGTCTCCACTAAGAACACTCCATTGAATTGGTGCAGCGCCTCTCCATCGAGGCAATAAGGATGCGTGACTGTTCCAACAACCGTATCTTGGCTTTGATAAAACCTCTGAAGGAAGAATTTGTCCAAACGCTACAACCACGTATAAATCTGCTTCGATAGATAGTATCTGTTTTTTGATATCTGATTCGTCTTTAATTCTTTTTGGCGTGAAGACTCTCAAGCCTAATTCTAATGATCTTTCTTTTACAGGTGAAGGGTGACTGCCTCTGCCTCTCTTTCTTCTTTTGTCGGGCTGAGTTACTACGCCAACTATCTCATGACCTGCTTGAATAATTGAATTAAGACTAGAAATGGCGTATTCGGGAGTTCCCCAAAAAACTACTTTCATTATTCACCTGTAACCGATAAATTATCAACCCATACGTGAGGACTTATTCCACTAGGAGTCTCGATATCTTCTTTTTCTATGGCTAATATATTCTTTAATAAGTAGCGAATATCTCCTGCAATAGTTGCAGATTCTATTGATTTTTTTGTACCATTTTCTACTAACCAGCCGTCAAAAGGGAGAGAAAAAGAGCCTTGACTAGCTTTAACTCCAGCATGTAATGCATTTAATCCTTCGATTAGAACATAAGTTTGATTTGTCTTAGTGTGATGCAGATCACGAGTATTTAGTTTTGAATCTTGGTTAGATATTACTAACCAATCGGGTGAAACTGATGCTTTGGAACCCATACCTGCATGTCCTGTTGGAGAGACATTGAATCTTCTTGCTGTGCTTTCAGAATGCAACAGATTAAATATCTTTCCATCTTTTATAAGTTCAACATTTCTTTTAGGGGTTCCTTCACCATCAAAAGTGAAACTCGCTATGTTTTTTGGATGTAGAGCCTGATCTGATATAGATAAAAATGGAACAGCGATATTCTGATCTAATGTGTTTACTTTTGTAAGACTTAGGCCATCTAAGATAGAACGTGCATTAAACATACTACTGAAAGAGCCTATTAACTCTATAAAGGCTTCAGGAGTAAAACAAATCAGATATTTATCTGTTTTAATTGGTTCATAGTTTAGATGGCTTATTGTTTTACCAGAAGCTTCATTTATACAATCTTCGATGTTGAGATCTTCTACACCGTATCCTATTTTTACTGAACCTGAACTTCTAGGTTTTCTACCATCTTCTTGAGCCTTAGCATATAAGTACAAGCTTGCTTGAGTTACATTCATATATCTTTGAGCTCCGTGACTGTTGATATAAAGTCTTTCGATATTCGCTTCTGCTAATCCGTTATATGGTACAGAAGTAATCGATTTATGAGAATTAATTAATTGCAATTCTGCTTCTTTTAATATTTCTAGCAAATGATCTATTCCAGTGGAATTACGGAGGATATTCCTTACTCCGGGTAATGCACTTGTTGACAATTTAGAAAATTGCGGAATTTCATCTTTATTTCCATAATTGCTAGCATTGTGAGCAAATTCAAAGGCTTTTCTAATACCCTTTGTTGATAAATCGGAAGTAGATGTAATACCTAACAAGTCATCTTTATTCCAAACTCTAATAGTTATAGAGTTACGTTGTGATGCTTTTAATTGTTTTGATTCTCCTTGATCAACCTGTACCGAAAGATCTCTGCTTGATGAGGCACCAAGATCCCATTTATTAATTTTGTTTTCTTTCGATATTAAATGTACTCTGTCCTTAAGTTCATCAACATTTAAAACAGTTGAATTAGAAGTTGATTCGGATTTCATTTATCTTCCTCCTACAGTTATTGAATCTACTTTTATATGCGGTTGGCCAACCGTAACGTTTACACTTCCGCTGACTGAGCCACAGAATCCAGCGGCAAGATCAAGATCATTAGCACACATAGATATTTTTGGCATAACTTCTTTAGCTTCGCCGATTAAAGTAGCTCCTTTTACTGGTTGTTTTAACTCTCCATTTTCTATTAGATATCCTTCTTCTACAGAAAAATTAAATTGACCAGTGGGTCCTACGCTACCTCCACCCATGGATTTACAGTAGAGACCTTTATCTATACTTTGTATAAGTTGTTCAGGGGTAAATTCACCAGCTTTTATATAAGTATTTCTCATTCTGCTAGCTGCTGGATAAGAATAGTTTTGTCTTCTACCACTTCCCGTTCTTGGATTACCTGTTCGTAAATCTCCAGCTCTATCACTTAAGAATTGTTTAAGAATACCATCTTTAATTAAAACTGTTTCTTGGGGTTCCATCCCTTCGTCGTCCATAGAAAGTGAACCAAAAGCGCCTTCAGTAAAACCTTCATCTACTGCAGTTACAGCAGTATTTGCGATTTGTTCGCCTAATTTATTTATAAATGGAGTAGTGCCTCTTTCGATCTGAGTTGTTTCTAACAAGTGGCCACAAGCCTCATGAAAAATAACACCTCCAAATTTGTTAGCCAGAATTACTGGAAACTGACCTGCTTCAACATAATTCGCGTATAGCATTTTTTCTGAACTCTCAACAATTTCGTCAACTGTTTTTTCTATATTCCAATTTAGGAAATCAGTTGGCTGTGAGGAACTACCAAGGCGCCTAGCTATACTTGAACTATTAGATTTATCTGAGACTATTAAATTAAGTCCATAAGTCTGATGAAGCCTAATATCTCTAGCAAAAGTACCATCTGAAGAAGCAATTAAGACTTCTTGAATTGAGCGAGAATAATTACCTCTTCTTGTTTGAACATGTTTACCTTCCTTATTAAGTAATGATGTGGCTTTTAAGAGTTTAATTCCCACATTATCTATAGTTGGAGTGATACTAGTTAATTGATCTTTGCTGCCGGAATAGTTCTTAAGATCCTTTAATCCCGAGAATCTATCTGAACTAATCTTGCTATTAATTAAACCTAACATTCCTAGAGCTTGATCGATTGCATACAATAATCCAGTTCTGCTTAGATCATTTGTGCTTACAAAACCATCTTTCTTACCTTTGAAGATTCTTATACCTACTCCTTTACTGAATGATGGATTTACAGACGTAATTGTGTCTTGTTCTGATAAAAGGCCAATAAAATCTGAATCTTCAATAAATATTTCAATAAAATCTGCTCCTGAAGCGCATGCGTAGGAAATTAGATCCTCAAGTTGGCTCCGTACGACATCTGCTGTAAATTGTGATGAAGCAAGGATGTCTTGGTTCTTAGTTAAGGTGTAGGTCATCTTATACTTATTTGTATATATTATGGCATTCGAAAGTAAATTCTGAGGAATTTGAAGTGATAATCACATAATTATCAGAATTCTTGTTAAACAAAGATGTTATAAATAAACTTAATATAACTAAAATGTTATATGTTTTTATTTTGATAAATAGTAAATAAATGAAGTAAACAAAAGTCTAATCTAATTAGCATTTAGCCATTTTTGACCGTTTAGTCTCTGAATAATTCTTGATACTATTAGTGCTAATGTTGTTTTCCTTTCATCAATTAAAAAGGATTCCAACAAGGTAGGCTGTGAACCTGGTTCAGCCAAGGCTATAACTTTTTGAGAGGTAATTTTCTTCTCTGAAAAACATAGCCAAAACCTTCTGCCATTAGATATTTCACCATAGAATACCCAACAATTGCCTCCAACAACAGGGCGTTCTTGCTCGGATAGTTTTAATGAATGTACCTGCACGCCTCTAGCTTCTATTGTCTTAGAAAGAGTGCATATTAAATGATCATTTATAAATTCTTCGAAAGGCTTTTCCTCTGGCTTTAATGGTTTTGGCTGTTGAGTGGTTTCTGGGATTTGATTAGAGTTGACAGGTTTTTGAACATCATTGTTGGAATCTGATGGTGAGTTTTTATCTTCTGTCAAAATTGATAATAATTTCTTTCTGTAATTTACCTGATATAAGTCTATTTAGTCATTATGTTATTGTTTTATAATATCACCAATTCTCAAAATCTGTATAACTCCAATCTTCTATAGAATCGGTATTGGATGATTTATATTTTTTGGTATAATTTTTAGTTGTATTAAGGTCATCGTTGCTACTATAATTAAAAGAAGAGTCATTAGCTTTTTTTACAACCTTGTATTGAACTGCTATTGTTGGCGAAGGATCTCTTAGATCTCTTTCAATATATTGATTGTTGTTTTCTTCTTCAATTTCAACTTGTTCATTATATTTATTTTTCAATTCCGTATTATTATCAAAGCCTTTATGAACCTTACGCCGAGCGTTAAATCTTGTGTAAGTGTTATTACCGGTATTTAAAATGATAAAAGATGATATAAATCCTATAGTAGTTCCTACACCCATAAAAATTCCTAAACTTAATTCTGGTGTTTGCCAGATTAATATTTTAAGTCTAGATTTGTATCCTAAATTTAAACTAGATATCACTAAAATAAGTGCTAAAGGTAAGAGTGGTATAAGTAATGCCTTATTATTTTTAAGATTCATTTAACACCTGTCCAACGATTTATCGGCGCAAGATCCATGCCGATGTTGTCAAATAATCTAACGACAATGAAATCAATCATGTCGTCCAATGTTGTTGGATTGCTATACCATGCAGGAATTGGAGGAATTATCTTTGCTCCTGCTTCAACTAGAGAAATCATATTTCTTAAATGAATTAAACTAAAGGGTGTTTCTCGTGGGGAAATTAATAGTTGACGTCCTTCTTTCAAGTGAACATCTGCACATCTTTCAATTAAGTCTAAAGAATATCCTGACGAAATCCTACCTAGAGTTCCCATTGTACATGGAACAATTGCCATTGCTTCTGTCTTAAAGCTTCCACTTGCTATTGATGCTGCATGGTCATTCCATTTATGACAGTTTAGAACTCCTTTAAATTCATTCAAATGTTCTCGCCAAAACTGTTCTTGCTTAAATGGATCTATGGGAACTTTAATGTCTCGTTCTGAGCGTAAGACTTCATAAGCTCCACGAGAAAGAATTAACGATACCTCTCTATCATTTGCCAGTAGTAGTTGAAGTGCTCTTTCGCCAATTTGGATTGCTGAGGCGCCTGTTATTGCTAGAATTATTGGTTTCATTTGTCTATGACTTATTTTGTTTCTACCTTTTGAGTTTTAGATTCGTTATGGGAAGTTTCAGAAAGCTCTGTATGTCCAATCTCTAAATCTATTTGATTTCTTAATAAATCTACTTTTGTAATCTTTACCTCTATTTGATCTCCTAACTTATAGGTTTTTTTATTTTTCCTACCTATAAGTAGTGATTGCCTAGATCTGTATTCATACCAATCATCATTTAATGTACTTACATGCACTAAGCCTTCAACCATGAGATTAGTAACTTCGGCAAAAAATCCATAGCTTTGTACACCAGTTATATGGGCTTCCAATTTCTGATTCATTAATTTAGTAGCTTCTCTAGACTTAGTCATGGAGATGAGGTTATCATTAAAAAAAGATGTTCGTTGCTCAATTTTATAAATATTGCGAATCGATTCGTTATCTACTAGTGAATTGATTTGATTATTAATAGTAGGAGTAAAAAGAGACCAATCTATGTACTTTGAGCTTCCGTTGTTTCCTAACTCTATAGATTCTGCATTTTTACTTTTGGGTTTGTTTTTCCCATCTCTGAGAAGTAGAACAAGTAAATATTGATTAAGGATATCAATATAGGAATTAGTAGGAAAGCTCCATGGAGATTCAGAAAGATTTGGGACATCTGTTAGAACGAATTTCTCAGGTTCAAATTTATCTTCTGTAGAAACTATAATCGATTTGTTTTTAATAACTTGTTTAAAAATCTTATACAAAATTCTTTTTGTAGAATCTTCTGTAATTGAGTGTATGATTTTATCTGGAGATATATAGCCTGACTGATCTAGTTCAACATCTATATTTAATGCTAAAGCTGATTTGATGACCTCGTTAACAGAATTTTCATCAATTTGATTGGACTTTATTGCTATTGATGGTATCAGCAGATTTCCTGTGTGAAAATTGCAGACCTTATTTGCCGTTGTAATTATTATTCTAAGCAAGGAGTTAGGATCTTCTTTATTGAAAGGATTATTCCAGCCATGAATTCCTCGGTCTGGATTATCCCAGATAAGTTCTGATAAGTTTTCTATTGCAGGAATTGGAAGATCTATAGA
>QCIW01000001.1 GCA_003216435.1 Prochlorococcus sp. AG-402-N21 | reverse complement strand
TGGTGTAGTTCGCTTAATTCCTGGGACAGTAGGTACATCAGAATCTTTAATAGAAGAAAGTCATACTGACTATTTATTAGAGCATCCTCACTACACCAGACCAGCAGAATTTCAAGGTATGGAAGTTCCATCAGTTTTGAGAAGTGGTGACCATCAAGCAATCCTTGACTGGCGAGAAGAACAAAGAAAAAAAAGAACTAAAACTAGAAGACCTGATCTTTATAGAAAATGGCTAGACAAAGAAGAATCTTAAGATTTTAAATTTTTAAAAACTATTAATAAATAGGTTAGGGAAGGTAATAGGAAGTCAGAGGAAGTTCAGAAAGTAATAGAACTTGCTCTTCTAGCCAAGCTTCTCTGTTTAGCAAGCAGGGATTTTTCTTTCAATACCTTTCACAGTCAAGCCTCGTCGCTAGAATGAAAATATCTAAAAATGCTAGAGCTTTAATCTTAACTGAATGTTCTTAGTGACGCCCAGTTGTGTCTCAGCCAATATTCCTTCCCTGTAATTCATTACTATGACTGAACTTAAAAGTGGCTTTCGCATCGGCAACGGTTATGACATGCATCGTTTGGTTAAAGGGAGGGAATTGATTCTTGGCGGTGTAAATCTGAAACATCCAGATGGTTTAGGTCTTGATGGTCATAGTGATGCAGATGTTCTAACACACGCAATTATGGATGCATTACTGGGTGCACTAGCATTAGGTGATATTGGGAAGTATTTCCCTCCTGAAGATCCGAAATGGAAAGGAGCCGATAGTGTTGAGTTACTTGGTCAGGTTATGAACCTTATAAAAGATCTTGGTTGGAAGGTTATCAATATTGATTCAGTATTAGTAGCCGAAAGACCTAAGTTGAAACCTCATATTGATAGCATGCGGAAAAACATTGCCAATGTAATAGGCGTGGAAATTGAATGTATTGGTGTGAAGGCCACTACGAATGAAAAACTAGGAGCAGAAGGAAGAGAAGAAGGTATAAGTAGCCATGCAGTTGTTTTGTTGGAAAAAATATGAAATTTTTATTAATTAGATTTAGGAAGCTAGCTTTAGGATTTTTTCTAGTTATTTGTTTCCTTTCTTGTCAAACTCAGCCTATATATTCAGCTTCTGTAATGCATTTAAGTGATTCTGAAGGAAGAGTTGTTGAGCATCTTCGTCTTCATGTTCCTAAGGGATATCTTAAAGAATGGTTGCTGGCGGAAAAAGGTAGTTGGGAGAAATGGTTGGAAAAGAAAAATGGTTTTCTTGGGCGACAACTTTTGTGGGACCCTAATAATGAAGAGGCTACAATTCTTATCAATTGGTCTGGACGTGAAAAATGGAAAGATATTTCTCAAGACGAGATAGAACTTGTGCAAGAAAATTTCGAAAAGATAGCTAGAGATTCAATTGGCCAAGTAGAAGGAAATCCATTCCCTCTTATATTTGAAGGGGAACTACTCCCTCAATGAGTTATGTAGAAAGCCGATTAGATCTAAATAGAAGATATCGACTTGGAATGGTTGAAGCTATTTGGGGGGAACACAAAACTTGCGATCAAATTAGTGCCATATTGACTGAACTTCAAGCTTCCGGAGAATTGGCTTTTGTTACAAGAGTTGGGCAACAAAAAGCAGAAAAATTGCTTGAAAGGTTCAAATCAGCAGTCTTTCACAAAGAATCATGTTGCTTAACTTTGGGGGACCCCCCCAATGAAATTTCTTCTTTAGGTGAAGTGGTTATTTTAAGTGGAGGAACTAGTGATCTATCAGTTGCTTCTGAAGCGGAATTAGCATTGAAATTGCACGGTGTTAAAACAAAATTGTTATTAGATGTAGGTGTTGCTGGTTTACACAGACTTCTCTCCGAACTTAAAAACTTAGAAAAAGCAAAAGTTTTGATTGCTTGTGCGGGAATGGAAGGAGCTCTCCCAACAGTTCTTGCAGGGTTAGCTTCACAACCAGTCATTGGAGTACCTATATCAGTTGGTTATGGTGTAAGTGCTAAAGGAAGGACTGCTCTTGAAGGAATGCTTGCTAGTTGTGCCCCTGGATTGGTAGTTGTGAATATAGATAATGGTTATGGTGCTGCAATGGCAGCTTTAAGAATTCTGAGAGCTTGTTTTTAGAGCTCAAAAGTGAGTGGTTATGTAATTTTGGGTGGAAGTTTTGACTCTGACTTGGTATTTATATCCAATAATTTCTCAATCCATAGTCTCATAGGTTTGGCTAAAAGATTCTTTTCATAACGTGTTATAGCTTCCATTAACACGGGAGTGTTAACCCATTGAATTTCCCTTTTTGCCATTCAATTTTTACTATTTAGCAAAAGGTGGGCTATTTGATGGTCGAGTGCAAGAGTAAAAGTAAATTGTTAGTCCTGTTCGTCATATTTAGTACTCAAACGAGAGAGTTCACATCCATTATTATCTGACTCGACATCTAGCAGACGACTGACTAGTTCCGAAAGATCTCGTTGAGCCAATTCGCCAGTGCTTTCCCATTTCAAAGATCTTGGCTCTGATGGAGATGAACTCTTCACTTCAAATAAAAAACTGTGAGGATACCCTAACTCTTTTAAAGGATTTATTGCAGGCGTTTTGGGCTAATTATCTAAAAAGAATATAAAGAATTCTCTTGCGGAATAGAGTTTTGACGGGGATTTTATAAATGCTTAAGATTTGGGTAAGAGGTTACTAAGTCTTCTCTAGTCAGGGATTCATTTTCTCCATCCGGTTGCCAGATGATTTCTAAAGCAAGTAATTCTTTTGAAGGAATAGATCCAATAGCCCTTAAATTATCGCTCAGAGCTACGCTGCTAATTTTTTCATTGATTGAAATTCCCATTGTGGTTGCTATTAGAATTGATACTGCAATAAATTCGCTTGTGTTATCGGCTTCGCCAGGCTTGGTTTCTAAGGTTGTAAAAGTACCAATTTTCCCGGAAAAGTTTGATGATGTCTCTGCTGTTAATTTCCCTCTTTCTGTAATTGATAGTCGATTGAAAGTAGATTCGGATGCGCTAAATGGAACGATCCCTTTTTCAATGTTGGCGTATATCAATAGATCTGTTTGTCTTAATAATGCAAGTGTCGTTTCTTGAAGGACAATCTCTAAACCACTTGAAGTTGATGTGTCTGAATCTTTTGCTAATTTGCGAAGTTCTGCTTGGAGTTTATGTGCTCTCGCTAAAAGCCCAATCTGCAATTGAACCATCGTCACAGAGTTGGTTGTAGGAGAGTCTTTGTTGGTTGATTGTGTCGTGTTGTTGGCAAGGGATCCTCCTCTAATAGCATTAACTATTACTCCCGAAATTGTCATAAGGATTAGGAACCCAAATAAGCCGCCTCCGCCAAAGCCAAAAATGGGCAATAAAAATGGAAACCCGATTCCATTGTTTCTATATCTATAACCTTGGTCATATGCTCCATAGTTTCTTCTAAAACCATTGGTTGGGATGGAAGGAGCTCTGAATTCTCCACCACCTATTCGGCCACCGCTAGCAGCTTCACTTGATTCGGGGGTGATTAAAAGTATTCCTGAGATGATGAGAGGAAGTAGAAAAATATAAGTAAGAGATTTTTTTAAGAAATGGCCAAAGCGGGCTTTGAAATTTTTCACTAATTATTTAGGTGCTATTGATTTAACTGTAGGAACCTCCTCCAACAATCGTTACAATTTCGAGTTTATCCTCATCCGTAACCTTCTGAGTAGCCCATTTTTTGGGTTCAATTATCAATCCATTAAATTCAACAACTATTAGTTGAGTTTGATAATTTAATTTCTTTAAAACTAAATCAAGAGTAATAGAGTCAAGATCAGTTTTGATGATTTTTATTTCACCATTTACGGTCAATCTCATAATAGTTTCTTTAGCAGTTGTTGGCTTGCAAAGCCAGGGTCCTCTTGATTGATAATTGCATTGATTACGGCGATTTTGTTTGTTCCGGTCGAGTTTATTTCATTTACGTTTGAGGCATCGATTCCCCCAATAGCAAATAAAGGTAGCTTTGTTTCATTGTACGCCTCTTTTAAGAGGCTCACACCTAAAACCTTTTCTTGATGCTTGCTTTTCGAAGAGAAAATCGGCCCGAGTCCAATGTAATCACAATTTTCATTCTCAGCACTTTTGATCTGCTCAATATTATGTGTACTTCTCCCTATAAGCTTTTCTTCTCCAATCAATTGCCTTGCTATGTGGGTTGGAATATCATCTTGCCCTAAATGTACGCCATCAGCATCTGTTGCTAAGGCTATGTCCACACGATCATTAATTATAAAAAGAGCTTCGTGCTTTTTGCAAAGAGAAGCTAATTCATTGGCTTCTGATAGTTTCTTTTTGTCACTAGTTTTGGATTCTTTGCAACGGTATTGAACCATTTTTACTCCAGACTTTAATGCTGAGGAAATAATTGAAATTATTTCCTTTTTTGGAGAAGTGATTAAGCAAATTGAACATGAATCTAGAAGTTTTTGTCGCCTTTTTTTGTTATTTACTTGGAGGATGCTTATCTCAACTTGATAAATTTCATAACGAATAATAGCTGCTATTTTTGCCAGATCAGGATTTGATTTGCGGGTGAATTCCTCTAAAACTCTTAATGCTTCTTGAATCCGAGAGCAGTTGGCAGATACAACATCATTAGGGAGATCTCTTTTGGCTTGTGCAGGGTGATTTATCAGTGCACCTTGATCTGTTGAGCTGGAACGAGCTTGTTTATAAATCTCGTGATGATGCTGACTTAGTTGATGTCTCCAATCCTTCAGGCTTAAAACAAGATCTCTTCGTTCAAGTCCAAACCTGCACCAATCTTCTATTACTCGTAAGCCTTCTCGAGCTCTATCGAGATTTGCATCTATGAGTCGAGCAATTCTTTTATCTTGGGGTGGTGTGAATTTCATTAGTTTCGTGCCAATCTTGTCAGGATGGCCTTATCCTTGAATTAATGGATAAAAGTAATTCTGATAGCACAATGAATGTGCTTATTTGGGGGGTCTTCTTATTAGGAGGGATAGCTCTTTTTGTTGTTTGGGGGTTGGCCAACGCTTATCCTCAGATTTCTTGACTCTAGATGAATCATAGATTTTTTAAAATTAAACTTGCTCTTTCTGCGTCTTCCCCAATTTGTTTAACTAGGTCTTTTATGTCTGCAAATCTTTTTTGAGCGCGAAGTCTTTTGACAGGTTCAATGATTAACTCCTTTCCAAGTAGATCCATATTTGTGTTCATTAAGTGAACTTCAGCTGCGGAAGGAGATAATGGATCAATTGTTGGTTGAGGACCTAAATTCATTACAGCAGGATATTTGATTTTAGTTTTAGTATCTATTGCCAAAACTGCATAAACCCCTTCTCCAGGGAGGAACTTTCGTCCATTTACTTGGAGATTTGCTGTCGGCCAACCTAATTGACGTCCTAGACCTTTTCCTCTTACTACAATTCCTCTGAAATTGTATGGCCGATTTAATAGCTCTTTAGCTTTTTGTAGATCGCCTTCTTTTAGGGAAGCTCGTATTCTGCTACTGCTTACTCTTCCCTCATGATCTTCAATAATCGGAATTATATTTACTTTTATACCTAGAGATTTGGCTGTTTTTTGTAAAAAACTAGAATCTCCCTCTCGATTTCGGCCAAATCTAAAATTCTCTCCGATACCTATAAATTTTGCTTGCAGAGTTTTGTGGAGAATTTCTTTTATGAAGGTTTCTGCTGGGAGTGAGGCTAGGTCAAGATCAAATGGGACAAGTACAAGTTGTTTAACCCCCAAGGGTTCTAACAGTGATGTTTTTTCTGATGGAAGATCCAGTCTTAGGCGTGACTCTCCAAAAAGGACTTCACGCGGATGTGGCCAAAAACTAACAACAGTAGGAATTTCGTTGCTATTAATAATGATTGATTCAATGACTTTGCGATGACCGGCATGCAGTCCATCAAAACTACCTAGAGCTATTGCTGTAGGTAGTTTTGCTTGCTTTGGGTTACAGAGTTTAGTCAAGATATACGTGCAAATGTCTCGCTTAAGTGGCAAGTTTGAGTTACAGCCAAATATATCTTGATGGCAGATCCGGTTAATTTCCAGTTGCTTTCCTTGGGAATGCGAAGAATTGGATGGATTAGATTTTGGATCCAAACAATCCTTGGGGTAGTAGTTGTAGGAGTTTTACTTTTCAATAATGTTGGGAGTAGTTTGGCGCGAAACTCTGAGAGAGCATTGGGGCTTGGCCCAGGGCTTTCGCTTACTACTTTGGCATTCTTTTTATTGCTATATAGCTTATGGCAAGGATGGCTAATAGTTAAAACTGGTAGATCTCTTAACAGCTCTGTTCGACCAAGTAGAGGCGAAACTAGTCGACTTTTGAAACGAGGATTGATTGGAGATCTTTTGGGGCTGGTTTTTTCTTCAGTTGGATATCAATCCTTAGCAGGAGCTCTTTTTGTCCAAGCTTCTATGCAGGCACCTGGTATATCAATAGGAACAGGAATGCGCGCAATGGAAAATTACCCTATTACCTCATTGGAAATGTTGTCTGTTTTGAGTAATACGCAGGTTTTGTTTGCGCATTTGATTGGGTTGATTTTTTCTTTGTGGTTACTTCAAAGGATTTATAGAAGTAATTGAAAAGTTATTTTGTGATTTCCGGAAGGTCTGAGATATTTCCGCGCCAAAATAGATCTGGTTGGATTGGTGTAATAGAAGGACACCTTGCTTCTATTTGAGCTACATCACTTGGCCATTCTTTAGGACCATCCCCTGCAGTCTCAAGATCTTTTACAGCTTCTCCTGCCATCCAGAAATATGTATTACCTCTGGGATCAATTCTTCTACTAAATTGCTCTTGATATTGTCTGATTGATAGGCGAGTCCAGGCTAAAGATCCCATTTGATGTATTTCGCAGGGAGGGATATTTAAATTCAGGAGTAAGTGTTTAGGCCAATTACTTGATAAAGAAGTTTCAGCAATATCCATTGCTAGTTTTGCTGCATATGAAAATTCACGCCATTGAAAACTAGCCACACTCACAGCTAGAGAAGGTATTTTTTCTAAAGTTCCTTCAAGGGCAGCTGCAACTGTTCCAGAGCAAAATATATCTGTTCCTAAGTTAGGACCATGATTGATTCCTGAAAGAATTAAATCTGGTTTTGCAGGAAGAAGTTCATTTAGAGCGAGCTTTACACAATCTGCAGGGGTTCCATCGCATCCCCAAGCTGTTATCCCTTCACTAAATAATTCGTCTACTCTTTCTGCTCTTATTGGGGATTGCAAAGTTAGTCCATGTCCAGTGGCAGAACGTTCTTGATCAGGGCAAACTACTGTTACAGAATGACCTCGTTCAGCGGCAGCTGCCGCAAGGGTTCTTATGCCCGTTGCGAACACACCATCGTCATTGCTAATGAGAATTCTTAAAGGATTCATTGTCAATTTGAAGCTTTTAGTGGGAATAAGTGTTCAGAGCTGATCTAAACTCAATTTTTAGAGAAACTTTTGCCGTGAGCTCGACAGTATCCCTTAAGAAGTTAATAGATGAGATTGAGCTATTAGAGAAAGAAGCGGAGAAAAACATTCAGGAAGCCAAGAATGAAGAATCACTTGAAACTTTAAGAGTTGGATTTCTTGGAAAAAAAGGACGTTTGTCAGTGATCCTTGGATCTATGGGAAATCTTCCTGGAGAAGAGCGACCAGCGATTGGGCAAAGAGCAAATTTGCTGAAGAGTGCTTTACTTGAATTGATCTCAAAACGACAAGATTCACTGAGATTAGATTCCTTAGAAAAAGCAATTAAAACTGAGACTATAGATGTAACGGCTCCCCCTATTGGGACTCCTCCAGGGAATAGGCACCCTTTAATTATGACAAAGGAAAAAATTATTGATATTTTCTCTGGTTTGGGATATGGAGTGGTGGAAGGCCCTGAAGTTGAAAATGATTTTTATAATTTTGAAGCATTGAATATTCCCGCAAATCATCCTGCTAGAGATATGCAAGATACTTTTTATTTGGAAAATCATTTACTTCTTCGAACTCATACCTCACCTGTTCAAATTAGATATCTAGAAAATAACCCACCCCCTGTACGAATTGTTTCGCCAGGAAGGGTTTATAGACGTGATGCAGTTGATGCAACACATTCTCCGGTTTTCCATCAAGTTGAAGTCTTAGCGATAGATGAGGGTTTGGATTTTAGTCATCTTCGGGGAACTGTCATGGCTTTTTTGAAAGAATTTTTTGGTGATTTACCTATTCGATTTCGCGCAAGTTATTTCCCTTTTACAGAACCTTCAGCTGAAGTAGATGTTCAATGGCGAGGTAAATGGTTGGAGGTAATGGGATGCGGAATGGTTGACCCTGCGGTTTTAGAGGGCTTGGGAATTGATTCTGAACGTTGGACTGGATTTGCGGCTGGTCTTGGAGTTGAAAGATTTTGTATGGTTCGTCATGAAATAGATGATATCCGAAGGCTTTTTACAAGTGATCTTCGCTTCCTTCAGCAGTTTTAGAAATAAGTCGAATTCTTACTATGAATTTTTATTGAATTGACATTTTTATGAAAATCCTATATCAAGTAAGAATAATGAAATATTTACTTTCCTTGGATCAGTGCCCCGAGTAGGTCTGATCGTTAATGACGGCAAGGAGCTTGCTGTAGAGACTGCAATTACAATTCAGCAGAGACTTGAAGCCGAAGGGTATGAGGTTATAAGAGCTAATAGTTCAGGAGGGATGGTCGGATTTGCTAATCCTGATCAACATATGAGAATTCTTGGTTATAACGCTTGCGTCCCGGAGGGATTTGATTCTTCTATGTTGTTTGCAATTGTTCTAGGAGGCGATGGTACTGTTCTATCTGCTGCTAGACAAACAGCGCCAGTACAGGTGCCTATATTGACAATTAATACAGGTCACTTGGGATTCTTAACTGAAGCTTATTTAGTTGACTTAGATAGAACGCTTAAGCAGGTTTTATTAAAACAGTGGGAAATAGAGGAACGAAGTAGCCTGGTGGTGAGTGTTATGAGGGGAGAACAGCGACGATGGGAGGCATTATGCTTGAACGAAATGGCATTACATCGAGAACCACTTACAAGTATGTGTCATTTTGAGGTTTCAATAGGGAGGCATGCTCCTGTAGATATTTCCGCAGATGGAGTAATCCTCTCAACCCCTACTGGCTCTACTGCATATTCACTAAGCGCCGGGGGACCAGTAATAACACCTGATTGTCCAGTGATGCAATTGACTCCAATTGCCCCGCATTCTTTAGCTTCTAGGGCTCTCGTCTTTAGTGATCAAGAACCTGTCACAGTCTTCCCAGCAACACCTGAACGATTAATGATGGTTGTAGATGGAAGTGCTGGTTGTTATGTTTGGCCTGAAGATAGAGTATTGATTCGTAGAAGTGATACTCCTGTTAGGTTCGTAAGATTATCTGACAATGAATTTTTTCAAGTTCTTCGCAATAAGTTAGGTTGGGGGCTTCCTCATGTGGCTAAGCCAGGTAAGAGTTGAAAGCAATTGAGACGTTTAGTTGCGAATATCTACTTTTTCTTACCTTTTAAAATAAAAACGGGATTCATTGGGGATAGTCTTGTTCCATCTCCTAATGGAACTCCCCTATATGTTTGGATTTGACTAATTTTAGAAAGATAATTTTTAGATCTTAAAAGATTTTCTAGTTCATTCAAAGCTTGTACATTTGAAAGAGGTATTACAACGATTCCATTTGGATTTAGAAACTCAAGAATTTTGCTTAAAATTTCTAACCTGTTATAGCCGCCACCACCTAGTAGAACTCTGTCTGGATGCATTAACGAGGATGGAAGAGTTTTCTTTTTGAAAAGAGTTAAGACATCTAATTCGTAAATAGCAGTTGGCTTTACAGAAAGTCTCTGGGCATTGGATTGAATAAGATCTTTGCATCCAATTCTTTTGTCTACGGCAAGGAGTTTTAACTCGGGTCTGATTCTTAATGCTTCAAGACCAATACTGCCTACTCCAGCGCACATATCCCATAGAACACCTTTTTTTGGTAGATCAAGATCTGCCAGTAGTTGAATTCTTGTTTCTCTTTTTGTCATAAGCCCAGGTCGATCTGAATATTGCTTGAATAAACCATCTTCAATGCCAAATAAAGGGAGACGTTGTTGATCTATTTGTGGCTCACTTTCTCTAACCAGTATTACGAGATTTAGCGGGTGCAAGTTATTAGATATTTCTTCTCCAGGTACTACTCGATGTATTCGTTCATTTGGATGTCCCAGACATTCGAAAATCCAAAAGGCATATGCTTCTTCTAGACCAGAAGAACGAAGAAATTGTTGGACTTCTATTGCCCCACCTTTATTTGGATCTGTGAGAACACCTATTGCAGCTGGTCTTTCTTGTAATAATTTTGCCAGATGGAAAGGATCTCTTCCATGTAAGCTTATCCAACTTGCATCTTGCCAAGGTCTACCTAATCGAGAAAATGCAATTTGAAGTGAAGTCGGGGAAGGATGAAAACAAAGTTTCTCAGATGGAATATTTTCGATAAGAATTCTTCCTATGCCAAACCATAAAGGATCACCGCTAGCTAATAAAACAGTTTTTTTGTTGCTTGATTTAAGTTGTTTAATTAAGTTAGAAGTTTTTTCACTTGCAATTAGCTCTGGCAATGGAGATTCAAACTTATTCTTTTCCCACCACTGTTGAAGTATTTCCAATACCCTAGTTGGAGCTGCAATCCTTTGTGCTGAAATAATCAGTTCTTGCAAGTATGTAGATAGCTTTTCGGGACCTGATGCATCTATTCCAATAACATGAACTATATGTTTTCTTTCAGTCATTGAATATTTCTTGAAAGTTGAAAAATATCTAATGAAATAGATTCTTGATTGTTTTTTATCATTAGACCTTAATCTTAATAGACTATTAATGAAATCCTTGGATAAAGACCAAAATAAGTCGGCCATGAGACGGCAACGTCTACATGAAATTTTGATTGCTCTTATTCAGAGGCAGGATGATCTTGAGTTAATGGATTCTCAATCTCACTCTATGGATCCAACTTCGCAACTTTCTCAAGGTCACGATCCAGCAAGGTGGTTGGAGAGGAATAAGCGTATTCTTGGCAAATATCATTCTTTAGTTCGTTCCGCAATAACGTTGGATGCGATTCTTGATTCCGAACAAACTGAATAAAAATAAATATTAATTCGAGGCTAAGTTTAAAAGGTAATTATTTTCAACTAGAGGTTTTAATTAAATTTTTTTAGTAAATCCATTTTTATCAATGTAATTAGTGAGGTGATTAGCTCAACACTTAGCCTGAAGACTTTAATAATTTACTTTTCTTTGTTTGAATGGATGACAGCTGGTCTTTTTTTTTTTGGGACTTACTCGCAGATATAGGAGTTGACTTTTGAATAATTCTAGTAATTTCTTATCCAATGATTTGTTTGTATGGATGAGACGCGCCTTACAACTCGCTTCTCTTGGGAAAGGTTCTACAAGTCCTAATCCTTGTGTTGGAGCTGTTGTGCTGAATGAAGATGGCCAACTGGTTGGAGATGGTTTTCATGCTTATGCAGGAGGTTGTCATGCTGAGGTCAAAGCTCTTGCTCAAGCTGGAGACAGAGCTAAAGGTGGGACCTTATTTGTAACCCTTGAACCGTGTTGTCATTACGGCCGGACTCCTCCCTGTACTGAAGCGATTCTAAAATCTGAAATTAGACGAGTTGTTGTAGGGCTGAAAGATCCCGACCCTCGTGTTTCCGGTGGGGGGATATCTTTCCTTCAAGACGCTGGAATAGATGTGGTTAGCGGGATTTTGGCTGAGCAGGTTGCCTATCAAAATAGGGATTTCATTTTCCGCGTTCAAAATGGTCGTCCTTGGGGAATTCTGAAGTGTGCGGTAAGTCTTGATGGAAGAATTGGATTGAGCAATGGAGAAAGTAAGTGGATAAGCGGAACTGAATCTAGAAAGGAAGTTCATCGACTTCGTGCAAATTGTGATGCGGTAATTGTTGGAGGAGGAACTGTTCGGGCTGATAATCCTTTGCTTACGAGTAGAGGATTATCTATTCCAGAACCTTTAAGAGTCGTTTTGACCGATACTTTGAACCTTCCTGCAGACGCCAAAATTTTTGATACATCAATAGCGAAAACGCTTGTTGCTTATCGAGCTAGTCTTGAAGCTGAGAAACTTAATAGCTTTAAGGGAGATGTGGAATTCTTACCGCTGACTCCTTCTGAACCTATTGAATTAGCCAAGAAATTAGCTGAAAAAGGATGTAATAGGGTGTTATGGGAATGTGGGGCGAAATTAGCAACAACTGCCCTTAAGCAAGAATGTATACAAGAATTATTAGTGGTTTTAGCTCCAAAATTATTGGGAGGTGATTTTGCAATGACACCTTTAGAAGATTTGGGATTTACAAGTATGGAGCAAGTATTATCAATGAATTTTCTTTCTTTTCAAAAACAAGGTAATGACTTGCATTTACGGTTAAACTGCTCAGAGAATCATTCTTAAAAGGTTTATTGCGTTCGGTTCTTACGTCTTTTTTTTTGACCGTTTTATTTAAAAGTTAGTTAATTTAGTAAGCAATTATTTTTTGAGAGATTATGCCGATTCGCCAAGATGAAAATCAACCGAATCGGCGGTTTGGAATCATTAACCTTATTTTAATTGGGTTTGGGGCTTTATTGCTCTTTAGTAGTTTTTTCCCTAATCAAAATATGCAGGTACCAAGGGTGCCTTATTCACTTTTTATTAACCAGGTTAATGATGGAGAGGTTAAAAGAGCTTATATAACTCAAGACCAAATTAGATATGAACTTTCATCACCTCAAGACGGAGCTCCTTCGGTTTTAGCAACTACTCCCATCTTTGATATGGATCTTCCTCAAAGGTTGGAAAATAAGGGAGTTGAATTTGCTGCAGCACCTCCAAAGAAGCCCAATATATTTACTACTATTCTTAGTTGGGTTGTACCCCCATTAATTTTTATCCTCGTCCTTCAATTTTTTGCTAGAAGAAGTATGGGTGGAGGAGGAGCTCAAGGGGCATTAAGTTTCACAAAGAGCAAGGCAAAAGTATATGTTCCAGATGAAGAGTCAAGAGTCACATTTGATGATGTCGCTGGAGTTGATGAGGCTAAAGAAGAACTAACTGAGATCGTAGATTTTCTCAAAAAACCTGAAAGATATGCTGACATAGGGGCGAGAATCCCTAAAGGGGTTTTGTTGGTAGGGCCTCCAGGAACCGGAAAGACCCTGTTATCTAAGGCTGTAGCAGGTGAAGCTGAAGTTCCATTCTTTATTATTTCTGGATCTGAATTTGTTGAATTATTTGTTGGCGCAGGTGCAGCAAGAGTTAGGGATTTATTTGAACAAGCTAAGAAAAAGGCACCTTGCATAATCTTTATAGATGAATTGGATGCAATTGGGAAAAGTCGATCTGGCTCAATGGGCGTAGTTGGTGGGAATGACGAAAGAGAGCAAACTCTAAATCAGCTTTTGACTGAGATGGATGGATTTGCTTCTACTGATAAGCCTGTAATAGTTTTGGCTGCGACCAATCAACCAGAAGTTCTTGATGCGGCTTTATTAAGGCCTGGAAGATTTGACAGGCAGGTTTTAGTTGATCGACCTGATCTATCTGGAAGGAAGACCATTTTGGATATTTATACTAAAAAAGTAAAACTTGCTGAAAAGATTGATTTAGATCAAATAGCGCAAGCAACAAGTGGCTTCGCGGGTGCTGATTTAGCCAATATGGTAAATGAGGCAGCTTTGCTTGCTGCAAGAGCTAAAAGGAGCTCAGTAGAACAGCAAGATTTGAATGAGGCAATTGAGCGTGTAGTTGCGGGTCTAGAGAAGAAAAGTAGAGTTCTTCAAGATGATGAGAAAAAAGTTGTTGCCTATCACGAAGTGGGTCATGCAATTGTTGGACATTTAATGCCTGGTGGAAGCAAGGTGGCAAAGATCTCAATAGTTCCTAGAGGAATGAGTGCTCTTGGATATACTCTTCAACTCCCCACTGAAGAAAGATTCCTTAATTCCAAAGAAGAACTTCAAGGCCAAATAGCTACTTTGCTAGGAGGAAGATCAGCAGAGGAAATCGTCTTTGGCAAAATAACTACTGGTGCCTCAAATGATTTGCAAAGAGCTACTGACTTGGCTGAACAAATGGTGGGTACATATGGAATGAGTGAAATATTGGGACCGTTGGCCTATGACAAACAAGGAGGAGGAAGATTCCTTGGCGGTAATAACAATCCTAGGCGTGAACTTAGTGATGCAACGGCTCAGGCTATTGATAAGGAAGTTAGGAGCATTGTTGATGAAGCACATGAAAATGCTTTAAGCATTCTCAGAAATAATTTACCTCTCCTTGAAAGTATTTCTCAGCAGATTTTAGAAAAAGAAGTTATAGAAGGTGAAGATTTAAAAAATCTACTTGAATCTTCCAAAATGCCTTGAGATTTATTTTCATTTTTACAACTTGATTAGAGTAATATTTAAGTCCCATAAAGGAACTTTAAAATTTCTCTAATGGAGAATGTCTCCCATAGAGTAGCTGCTGAATTAAGTCCTCTTAAAGGGAAAGACTTTCTTTCTTCTTCAGACTTCTCTCGTGACCAAACTCTTGCACTCCTTGAGTTGGCTATTCAACTCAAAAATGGATATAGACGAATAGATTTAGGTAATAGGGTTTTAGGCTTAATTTTTTCAAAAGCTTCTACCAGAACAAGAGTTAGCTTTCAAGTTGCAATGGCAAGGTTAGGTGGTCAGACAATAGATCTAAATCCACAATTAACTCAGCTTGGTAGAGGAGAACCTCTTAAAGATACGGCAAGAGTTCTTAGTAGTTATTGCGATGCTTTGGCAATTAGAACTTTTGCTCAGCAAGAGTTAAGTGATTATGCCTACTGGACTTCAATACCAGTCATAAATGCACTAACAGATTTGGAACATCCTTGCCAAGCTTTGGCGGACTTTTTAACTCTAAAGGAGTCTCTTGGCAGTCTTGAGGGGCAAACTTTGAGTTATATAGGAGATGGCAATAATGTTGCAAATTCTTTGATGATCTGTGGAGTACTTTTAGGGGTAAATATTCGAATAAGTACTCCAAAAGGTTTTGAACCAAGTTCAGACTTTATTGATAAGGCTCGTTCGTTGGCTTTTTCTAATGCAAGTATTGAAGTATCAAATGACCCTTTTGAGTCTGTACAAGGATCAAATGCAGTTTATACAGATGTTTGGGCTTCTATGGGGCAAGAGGATGAGCAATTGAAAAGGCAAAAAGCTTTTCAAGGGTTTTGCCTTAATGAGGAGTTACTTGCGGCAGCTCATAAAGAGGCAATAGTTCTTCATTGTCTTCCTGCTCATAGAGGCGAAGAGATTAGTGAAACTGTTATAGAGAGTAAAAGTAGTCGGATTTTTCAGCAAGCTGAAAATCGCCTTCATGTCCAACAGGCGCTTTTGGCAACCTTACTAGGTGGCTTGTAAAGGTTGCATAAATCATATTTGGTAGGTACATATGTATTGGAGAGCAAATGAATTCTTTACTTGCAATGCCTGAAGAATCTTTAACCCCAGCACAAGAAGAGCTTTATAGCTGGTTGTCTGATTACATTGGTGAAAATCATCACAGCCCTTCAATTAGGCAAATGATGCAGGCTATGGGGTTGCGTTCTCCTGCACCTATTCAAAGTCGCTTAAAGCATCTCCAAGAAAAAGGTTGGATTACATGGAAAGAAGGGCAGGCAAGGACTTTGCAATTATTGGGAGATATGTTTTCAGGGGTCCCTGTTCTAGGTGCGGTAGCTGCTGGAGGATTGATAGAAACTTTTGACGATGTTCAAGAGACACTTGATTTGAGTTCAATTTTGCAAACAAGAGGCTTATTTGCTTTGACCGTAAATGGAGACTCTATGGTGGATTCTTATATTGCTGATGGTGATCAGGTCTTGATGGAACCCGTTCAAGATCCTTCTAGAATAAGAAATGGAACTATTGTTAGCGCAATGGTCCCAGGCTCAGGAACTACGCTGAAGCATTTTTATCGTGAGGGTCCCGTGGTTAGGCTGGAGGCTGCTAATGAGTCTTATGAGCCTATTGAAATTGATGCGACACTTGTTCAAGTACAGGGACGACTTTTGGCTGTTTGGAGAAAAGCCTAAACTAGAAGTAAGGAGTAGTAAAATTTAAGAATGGGGCCATAGCTCAGCTGGTAGAGCACCTGCATGGCATGCAGGGGGTCAGCGGTTCGAGTCCGCTTGGCTCCATTTTAAATAATTTAGGGATATTGTAGTTTTCTTCAAGTTAATAGGACTAATTATTTATTTAAGCTAATTTATTAATTTATATATTTTAAATCCCCTGTAAGTTAAGGTATCATAAGACTTTTTAATTTTTTAAGACCGTCGTTTGTTATCTTCTTCTTTTCTATACTTTTTCATAGTATTAGGTCCTAGGGCATCCTCAATTAAAGAGAAAAACCATTTATTTATATTCTTTAAAAATTTAATCATTCCAGCCTAATAACCTTCGAGAATATAATGATGGCTATTAAAAGCATTGAAATACGCCCATGTATTAATTCAGACCTACTCATTCGGGCAAAGACGGACATGGATTCTTGCCGAGCTCTTTACCTTTTATATCGAATTATTTTCTATTTGTCATAAGTAATTATATGCATTTAACAGGATTGAGTTTGTGCTGAATTTAGGTTGCATTTTTTTTATTCAAATTACTTTTCTTTGATTAATAGTTTTGTTGCAGATTTATAAAAAATAAAGATATAAAGACTAGAGCAATTGATTAAAAATTTTAGATCCAAATTTTGGTTTAGCTTGCGGCTTTTTAACAAGTATTTCGAATTGATCACTTTTTCATTTGAGAAATGATCAGTGCACTAATATGGGAAGAAGAATTATAATGAAATACCATTTTTTCACTGCCCCATCTTTTCCCTCTGATTAGACTAATAGATTTAATATTAATCTCTAGTTACATTTAAATTAAACTCTGTATCTAAATAAAATGAAGGTTCTTGTTACTGGTGTTGCTGGTTTTATTGGTTTCCACTTAGCCAAAAGATTACTTGAAGAAGGAATTGATGTTATTGGATATGACAATGTTAATGGCTATTATGATCCTTCATTGAAAGAGGCTCGTCTCTCTAAGTTGAATGAAATAAATAGACTTCTTCCTCCAAGTTTTGTATTTGTTAGGGCAAATTTAGAAGATCCTGTTTTAATGAAGGAATCTTTTGCAGAATATAAACCAAATGTGGTAGTACACCTAGCTGCTCAGGCTGGGGTTAGATATTCAATCGAAAACCCTTCAGCGTATGTTCAATCTAATATCGTAGGTTTTGGAAATATTCTTGAGTCTTGTAGGCATATAAAAGTTGATCATTTGATTTATGCAAGCAGTAGCTCTGTCTATGGAGGAAATACAAACCTTCCTTTTTCTGAATCTCATTCAGTAGATCATCCTGTTAGTTTCTATGCGGCAAGTAAGAAGGCAAATGAATTGATGGCACATTCTTATAGTCATCTTTATTCTCTGCCGACTACTGGATTGAGGTTTTTTACAGTTTATGGACCTTGGGGTAGACCTGATATGGCTTTATTTTTATTTACAAAAGCAATTCTGTCAGGAGAGCCAATAAAGGTTTTTAATCAGGGGAAGATGATTCGTGACTTTACCTATATTGATGACATAGTTGAAAGCTTGATGAGGATAATAAACAAACCTGCGACTCCAAATTTGCAATTTGATACTAAGAAGTCGGATCCAAGTTGCAGCTGGGCTCCTTATAGAGTCTTTAATATAGGTAATTCTAATCCGACTCCTTTAATGGAATATATTTTAGCAATTGAGGATGCGCTTGGAATTCAGGCTAAGAAAGAATTCTTACCAATGCAAGCAGGAGATGTGGCAGCAACAGCTTCTGATGCAACTTTGTTAGAAAAATGGATAGATTTCAAGCCAAATACTTCGGTTAAAGAAGGTGTGGCTAATTTTGTAAATTGGTATAGAGAATTTTATGGAACATGATTGGTAAGTTTTTCTTAATCCAACATGAAATTTATTGCTTTTAATTAATGGAATTACCTGATTTAGGAAAAGCTCCTTTGGCAATAATTGGTCTTGGTTATGTAGGCTTACCTCTCGCATTGGAATTTTCCAAGCCACAAACTCTTGAAGACGGGAAGCTCGCTTACTCTAGGCGCGTAATAGGGTTTGATATCAATGAAAAAAGATTAGATCAATTAAGGAAAGGTTTGGATAGTACTAATGAGGTTTTAGTTGAGGAAATATTAGAAGCTAATTCGCTTGAGTTTACTTCTAATACAGATACTTTAGCGAAAGCAGATGTATTTATAATAACAGTTCCTACCCCTATAGATGAATATAAAAGACCTGATTTATCTCCACTTAAAAAGGCTAGTATTACGGTGGGGAAAGCATTAAAAGCACGTGTTTTGCTAGGTGCAAAAAGTCTCCCGGTAGTTATTTATGAAAGTACTGTATTTCCTGGAGCAACAGAGGAAATATGTGTTCCTATTTTGGAAAAAGAATCTGGCTTGGAATTAAATAATCAATCATATTTACGAGGATTTGTTTGTGGTTATAGTCCTGAGAGAATAAATCCTGGAGATAAGAAACATAACCTAAGAAAAATTATTAAAGTTACGAGTGGATCTAATTCATTAGCTGCAACGTGGATAGATAATTTTTATCGTAGTATTATTGAGGTAGGAACTCACCTTGCACCAAGTATTAAGGTTGCAGAGGCCGCAAAGGTTATAGAGAATACTCAACGAGATTTAAATATTGCTTTGATAAATGAATTAGCAATGATTTTTAAAAGAATGGATATAGATACAACTGATGTTCTTCAAGCTGCTGGAACAAAATGGAATTTTTTACCTTTCCGCCCAGGTTTGGTTGGTGGTCATTGTATTGGAGTTGATCCTTACTATTTAACTTATAGGTCTGAACAATTAGGATATAGGCCAGAAGTTGTTCTTTCTGGAAGGAGAATTAATGATGGAATGGGAAAATGGATAGTTGATCAAGCAATATTAGAGATGACTAAATTAAATATTGATATTAGAGACGCAGATGTCTTGGTACTAGGTCTTACTTTTAAACCTAATTGCCCTGATCTTCGTAATTCAGGTGCGCTTAGATTGGTTGATGTTTTACAAACATATGGAATGAATATCACAGGTGTTGATCCAATTATTGATATTGATGAAACTAATCGCAATTGTTCTTTCCCTGTATTTTCTGAAATCCCTAAATCAAAGAAATATACTTTAGTAATTGGGGCTGTTTCTCATTTGCAGTTTACTCAAATAACAGTAGAGAAGTGGAAGGAACTTTTAGTTCCTAGAGGTTTATTTGTTGATATTCAAGGCATGATTCCAAAGGAAATAAATGCTTGGAGGATATAGTTAAGCATTTTTTAAGAGCTTCTTGATAATCTTTAAAAGATGCTACCTACGCTTAACCCAAATGATTGATCTTCTGATTTAAAGAATTGCCCTATATCCATAAAGCTTAGACTATTTGTTGTATAGATATCAATATGCTTATTTTTAAATGGTATAAAACGTATTGCAATCGTCCAGTTTTGATCTGATTCCTTTAGAGGGATATTGGTTTCCGGGATGAATACAATACCAGGTGTTAAAACTATATTTAAGCTTGCTCCCAATGATGCTGCATCTCCAAATCCGCTCCATGCATATTTGGGATTTAGATTCATTTTTAAATGATTATTGATTTCATAAGAATTTAAACTTTCAGCAAATAACCAACCCCAACCTCTTGCTCTTCCTGCGCTAAGCCTGAAACTTGATGTTAGAAAATCTCCACGATCCTGAGAAAATAAAAGGGCTGTGCCACCAGCTCTCGCCATTGCTTCGTAAGGATTATGATATTTGGTTGATAATACATTTGTGTTCTGGGAATTCTGATTGACTGTATTAACTGAGAAATCGAAACTAAATAGATTTGAGACATTTATATCTAGCCGATTCCACCATGAACCCATTCCATTTAAACTAGATCTTATTCTTCTCTTTCCTGTATTTATTATTGAAGGACTTGAAACACTTAAACCACTAAATACATTTAAATTTTCGTACTTTCTCTTAATTTTACGACTTGCTACATTGGTAGGGGTATAAATTATACGTCCACCATAAAGGACATCATTTGCACTTGGTATTGACAATATTCCGGTACTGGAAGTTTTCCCAAAACCATTGCTAATATAACTTTCAAAGGTAATTCTAGGATCTAAAGAGTACCTTATTCCAGTAGTATAAATTCCAACTTTTTTAAAATTAAGGTTTTCATCAAAGCTATTTTCCCCAGCAATTGGTAAATACACTGAACTAAATGATTTTAATTTTGGAAGCGGTTTGTAAGCAATTCCGAGGCCTATTCCAAAATTATTACCGTAGAAAGAGCCCTCACCATCATTATTACCTTGCTTATCGGGCAAGAATACTGCTTTAGGTACTAAAGTTATTTCTAATGGGTTAGTTATATTCCATGTTATTGGTGAAGATAATGAGCCTATTAGATTACTGTTTTTAACTTCATTTTTACTAGAGTTAAATATATTGTTTGACTTGGAAGTACACCGATATAAGTTGCACCCACCACTTTTAACATCCCATTTTTCTATAGAGCCTTGCAGGGCAATATTTACGTTTTCACTTAATTTGGTTTTTAATTTTAATTCAGCTCCATAGCTAACCCAGAGGTTACTAGGTTGAACATCTAAATTATTAATCTTTTTGTGTAAAGGGTCATCACTATGCGTATAGAATCCTGAGATAGTTATTTTATCTGTAATTCCATAATCGATTAACCCTAGATAATTTTGATTACCAGTTCCTCCTGCATAGCCAGCTTTAATTGGGGAAATTTGACCAAATGATATTTTTAGATCTCCTTCTTTAAGAGTATTTGCTGTAGGGATAGCATTGCCTATCTTGAGTAAAGAAGCATCAATTTGTTCTCTATAATTAATATCCCACAATGTGTATAAACCCTCTTTTATATTAATTGGTTTTTTAGGCTCCGTTTCTTTGTATAGATCTAAATCGAAATCTTCTTCTTTTATTTTTTCCCATATTAGAGGTGATTGATTTCTTGTATTCTGAGAATCTATAATATCCCATTTTATTCTATCATTGCTAATTAGATTGTAATTTAGATTACTTTTCTTCTGATGATTATTAATATTTTTCTTCCCATCTATAATTTTAACTGCGTTTATGCTCATTTTTAATATATTTATATCTTTTGAATTGTCTTGAGTTGGCTTATCTATAGAGGCTCCAAGTATTGAACCTATTGGGATTAAAAATAGAAGAATTAAATTATGCATTAGAGTACCAAAAGGTTTAAATTCTAATTGAATTTTTATTTATTTCTTCTTGAAATAATTTAACTACACTTTTAATACCTTCATTAAGACTTATTTTAGATTCCCATCCTAATCTTTTGATTTGAGTTATATCTAACTGTTTCTTAGGAGTTCCATCAGGCTTGCTCTTATCCCAGAATATTTTCCCAGAGAAGCCAGTTTCAGAAGCTATTTTATTGGTTAAATCTTTTATGGAAATGTCTTTACCAGTGCCCACATTCAAGTGATAAAGAGGATTACCATCTTTGTCTCTTGGAGCATCTGCCCCTGAAGGATCCCAATTCTCTAATGTGAAAAGACAAGCTTCGGCAAAATCATCAACATGCAAAAACTCTCTAAGGGGATCACCTGAACCCCAACAAGTTACTGATGGAGATGATTGCTTGACCGCTTCATAAAATCTTCTTATTAAGGCTGGGAAAACATGACTTTCTTTAGGATGATAATTATCTCCAGGACCATATAGATTCGTAGGCATTAGACAAATTGCATCAAAGTCATATTGAAGACGAAGTGCTTTGCAGAGTTTTAAGCCAGCTATTTTTGATATGGCATACATTTCGTTTGTAGACTCTAATTCCCCTTGAAGCAGAGATTCTTCTTTGATAGGTTGATTAGCAAATTTAGGGTAAATACAACTACTCCCAAGAAACAAAAGTCGTTTTACTTTATTTTTCCAAGCTGCTTCAATTACATTTGTCTGAATTTTTATATTTTCTAATATGAAGTCTGCAGGCTGACAGGAATTTGCATAAATTCCACCTACCTTTGCTGCAGCGTGTATTACTACTGAAGGAGTGTTTCTTTTAAACCAATTATTAACTTCTTCCGTATTCAAAAGATTTAACTCTTTACTTGATGGCGTATATATGTGTCCCCCAAGTTTAGGTTTGCCATAACCTGCCTGGGATAGTTTTCTATAAATAGAATTTCCCGCCATTCCACTGGCGCCTGCGATGAAAATTCGATCATTTAATGTGATGTGTTTAGTCATTCAAGGCTTCTTTGAGCATTTAAATTATTTGTAGGAGGTGATTCCATAGAGCCTTGAATAGTGAAACCTTGTTTTTTTAAGTGATATTCCTTTAAAGCTTCTTCTTTGTCTGATTCAACCATCTCTGCAACTAATTCTTCAAGACTTGTCGTTGGTTCCCAACCTAATTGTTGTTTTGCTTTTGTTGTATCGCCAAGTAATTGATCTACTTCTGTTGGCCTGAAATAGCGAGAATCAATTCTTATGACAATCTCTCCAGTATCTGCCCTTCTGCCAACTTCCTTTAAGTTTTCTCCTTCCCAAAGAATAGAGGGGCTTTCAGGAGTTTTTGACCAGCCTAGTTTGGAACCAGTTAATTCTATAAATTTCCGAACACTTTCCATTCGCCCAGAGGCAATTACGAAATCATTAGGCTTTTCTTGCTGAAGCATTAACCATTGCATTTCAATATAATCTCTTGCATGTCCCCAGTCTCTTTTGGAATCAAGATTACCCATATATATACATGAGTCCAGACCAACATCAATTCTTGATAAACCTCTAGTTATTTTTCTGGTTACAAAAGTCTCTCCTCGTCTTGGACTTTCGTGATTAAAAAGAATACCGTTACATGCATACATTCCATAAGCCTCGCGATAATTAACTGTTATCCAATATGCATATAGCTTTGCTACTCCATAAGGGCTTCTGGGGTAAAAAGGAGTTGTTTCTTTTTGAGGGGATTCCTGTATTAGGCCATAGAGTTCACTTGTACTTGCTTGATATATCCTTGTCTTATTTGTTAAACCTAATATCCTTACTGATTCCAGAATCCTTAATGTGCCAAGGGCATCACTGTTTGCAGTATATTCTGGAGTCTCAAAGCTAACTGCGACATGGCTTTGTGCGCCTAAATTATATATTTCATCAGGTTGAACTTGTTGAACTATTCTAATTAGATTAGTGCTATCAGTTAAGTCCCCATAGTGGAGAATTATTTTAGGATCATTTTCATGGGGATCCTGGTAGAGATGATCAATACGAGTCGTATTAAAGCTGCTTGACCTTCTTTTGATTCCATGCACTTCATACCCTTTTTTTAATAGAAACTCTGCCAGATAACTCCCATCCTGGCCTGTAATACCTGTAATAATTGCTCTTTTATTTGTCGCAGGCATGGTTACTTAGATTTGTTTATGAGAAATATGTAAAAAGAGAATGGATAGACTTTGGAACCTTATTTTTTTATTTTAAACAGAAGATTTAAGTGGTGCTTTTGATGTAAACACTTTGCTAAGTGATTCGTGACAAATTACTTATTAATAGGCACTATGTTTTTCTATTTATGAAATAGAGCTTGAATTTCTTATACATACTGTGCTCTTAGTTAATTCTTTTTCTGTACGTTGAATTTTTTTGTAAGTAAAATTTTTGAGGAAGTGGAATTATTCTTATTTCCAAGAAGAGTTAGGCTTTTCACTTTTTAATCTAAAAGTCTTTTTGAATTGGTGTTCGCTATGAAAAATTGGACCGGTCTTCAAAAAAATTTGATGTTGATAAGACGATAAAGAAACGCTCCCTGCAGGATTCGAACCTGCGGCCCACTGCTTAGAAGGCAGTTGCTCTATCCAGCTGAGCTAAGGGAGCATCAGTACAATTGTAGTAAGTGCCCCGTAACCTATTAGGGTTAGATTGTGTAAATCTAATCTGATAGTGGCAAGAAGGCTTACTGAAAGCCAAAAACTAAAACTAGTAGAGGGTTACCGAATGGGGAAATCCTCTATAACCATGGCAAAGGAATTTGGCTGTAGTAGTAATACCGTAAATAGAATTGTAAAGGGAATGATAGCTAAGGATGAATACTTGGAATTGAAAGAATCTAGATCTAAGGGGAATTCGTTGAAAGAACTTAAAGAATTAGATGTAAATATTAATAGTGACAAAGATTCGTCGAAAAATAATCAACTTACAGAAGATAGAATAGAAACCAATTCTTCAAATAGTAAGGTATTTAATACGACTAACAATATAATTGAAGATTCAGCAGATATAAATAAAGTTTCAGAGACTTCTTCGGGTGAAGTCTCAAAATTAGATTTTACTGGAGATTTTGATGATAATTCAATTGATGAATCTCTTGAAATAGATAGTTCAAATTCAGGCACTGGTCAAACTGATTCCTTTGTTTTTAACGAAGTTATACCATTAATTTCTGACTTTGGATTTGAAAATAATAAGCAAAAGGTTTCATTAAAACCATTGCAGAAAGAAATTTTGCCTGAGATAGTTTATATGTTAGTTAAGCAAAATATAGAGTTAGACATAAAGCCATTAAGTGAATTTACGGAGTGGTCATTTTTGCCAATTGAAGAGAAAGAGCGTAATGCAATTACACTATTTGAAAATCCTAAGTCTGCCAAAAGAGCTTGTGCAAGGGGGCAGAGGGTAATTAAAATTCCAGATTCTAAAGTATTTATTACTACAAGTTCTTTCTTGTTGTTAAAAGGCATTACAAGAATAGTTCTTGATGATTTATTGATTTCTATCGATGAAAATGATAGTTAAATACTTAAGTCTTCATTAGACTTCTCAGCGATCATAAGAGTTTTAGAAATTCCTCCACTTACAACTCCTAAAGTAATTGAAAGGCCAATAAGGAATCCATTTTGAAATGGTGGTAATGAGGCTATACCTAGGTTAAGTTTGTAGCGATTAATATGATTTTGAGAGCCTATGCATAAGACTAAAAGTAGTAAGCATCCACTGGTTAGAGTAATTGATAGTAATCGAAGCTTTGGAAGCATTTGATTGGTTGGTTGAGTGGGTTTAAATGGTAAAAAAATTATTATCCTGATTGTTCATGAAGAAGAGAATAAAGTACTCTTCTAGAATAGTTATTCTCTTCTGAAACTTTCTTAATTGCTTCACTTTTACTAGTACCTTGACTTATTAGTGAGTTGATTTCTATTAGTAATTCAGTTTTATCTTTCTCTATAACTGGTTGTTTAGATAACCCACCCAGAACAATAGTAAATTCACCTTTGATTTTATGTTCTTTTAAATATTTTAAAACTTCTCCAATATTTGATCCAAGAGTTTGTTCATAGCGCTTTGTTAATTCTCTTGCCAATTGCAAAGGGCGATCTTCTCCACAACTATTAGATAAATCTTCCAAGAGATTCATTATTCGATGAGGTGACTCATAGATCACAGTAGTCCTTTCTTCTTTAGAGATAGCCTCAATTGCTTTTTTTCTTTCTTTTGTTTTTGTAGGCAAAAAGCCTTCAAAGCAAAATCTTTTACTTGGTAATCCGCTGGAGACCAATGCTGCTATTGCGGCGCACGGCCCTGGAATACATATCACTTCATATCCTTTGTTTTTTATTTCTGAAACTAGTTCTTCGCCTGGATCACTAATTCCTGGAAGACCTGCATCGCTTATTAGAGCAAGGCTTTCCCCTGATTGTAAATGTTCTAGAAGTTTTGGTATACGACTTTTGGTGTTGTGTTTGTGAAAACTTATTAGAGGTGTTTTAGCTTCAAAACTTTTCAGCAGAATTTGAGCCCGTCTTGTGTCTTCGCATGCGATAAAGGAGACTTTGCTTAGAATTAATTTTGCTCTTGGAGAAAGGTCTGAAAGGTTGCCTATTGGAGTACCTACTACATAAAGCACACTTGCTGCAGGTTCTGGTCGATCTCTAAAATTTTCACAATTGATTGAATGCATTTTGTCTGTTGAATCTTTTCTCCCAGATGGAGTTGAATTAAATAACCTTTTGGAAAAACTAAGAGAACTTTGTTGGAGCTCTGCTGATATCTTGATGGCTTATGCGCGAGGAGAAAAGCCTCCGTATGGATACTCTCAAGCATTAAGTGTGGAAGAAGAAGGAGATGGTCCTGTCTCTGCAGCAGATCTCGCTGTTAATGATTGGTTGCTTAGAGGCTTTGAATCAAACTTCCCTGACGTAGATTGGTATGTACTAAGTGAAGAAACGGCAAAAAATCAATTAGGAAAAAGTTTTTCTTTGGAACATGAATGGATTTGGATTCTTGATCCTCTTGATGGAACAAAGGATTTCTTAAAGGGAACAGGAGACTATGCAGTTCATCTTGGATTGGTTCACAATAATAAGGCTGTTTTGGGAATTGTATTAATTCCTGAGTCGGATGAATTATGGTTTGGAGTTACTGGGGAAGGTTCTTGGTATGAAAATCGGATAGGTGAGAAAAAATTTGTCTCTTTTAGTGAACGAAATAAAGTTGAAGAAATGATCCTTGTAGCAAGTAGAAGTCATCGAGATATAAGGTTGGAAAATTTAATTAATTCACTTCAAATAGGTGAGCAAAAATCAATAGGAAGCGTTGGGTGCAAAGTCTGCTCTATTTTGAAAGGAGAAAGTGATTTTTATATTTCTTTGTCAGGTGAAACTGCCCCTAAAGATTGGGATTTAGCTGCTCCAGAAGCAGTAATTACAGCAGCAGGTGGAAAGTTTACCCATGCTGATGAAAAGCCTCTTTATTACAACACAGGAGATTTTTCTCAACGAGGTTGCTTAGTGGCTAGCAATGGCTCTCAGCATATAGATATATGTAAAAAAGTCTTTAAAGCGATCAGCTTAATAGACCCTAAGTTCAAAGTCTGACTGATTAATTTAGATTTAAAGGAGCTACTGGTGTTGGACTTGGTTCGTTATAGGACATTCCTCCATTTTGAGGTACTCCTCTTAATGTGAGGTTAATTCGTCCACGATTATCTATTTCTCTAACTCGAACGGTTACTTGATCACCAACTTTTACAACGTCTTCTACTTTTTCAACCCTTGCTTCAGAGAGTTGAGATATGTGGATCATTCCTTCTTTCCCTGGAAGTATTTCTACAAATGCTCCAATAGGAATGATTCTTGTTATAGCGCCAGAGAAAATTTCACCTTCATGAACTTTTCTTGTAAGACCTTCGATGATTTTTTGAGCTTCTTCTGCTGCTGCTCCATCATGTGACGCAATAGTTACGATCCCGCCATCTTCAATGTCGATTTTTGTATTTGTTCTTTCTGTAATCCCTTTGATTGTTCTTCCTCCTGGTCCAATTACTGTTCCAATAAGTTCTGGATCTATCCTGAAACTTAATAATCTAGGTGCATGAGGAGAGAGGGTTTCTTTTGGTTCGTTTATAACCTCGTTCATTTTTTCGAGGATATGAATTCTTGCTGGTTTTGCTTGATGAATTGCTTCTGAGATGGTTTTAATTGGTAAACCTGTTATCTTCATGTCCATTTGTAGCGCTGTTATACCTTTTTCTGTTCCTGCAACTTTGAAATCCATATCTCCCAGGAAGTCTTCTATACCTTGAATATCAGTAAGAATCTTCACATCTTTTCCTTCTTTGATTAAGCCCATAGCTGCTCCACTAACAGGTGCTTTAAGAGGAACACCAGCATCCATTAAAGCCATTGTGCTGCCACAAACAGAACCCATGGAGGTAGAACCATTAGAGCTAAGCACTTCACTGACAACTCTTAAGACATATGGGAAAGTGTCTTTTGCTGGGAGTACTGGAATGAGAGCTCTCTCTGCTAAAGCTCCATGGCCAACTTCCCTTCGACCTGGGGTTCTCATAGGTCTAGTTTCTCCTACTGAATAAGGAGGGAAGTTGTAGTGGTGAATATAAGTTTTATCTGTACTTGGATTGAGATCATCCATTTCTTGAGCATCACTTGGAGTCCCAAGAGTTGCAGTAGAAAGAACTTGAGTTAAACCTCTTTGGAATAAAGCAGATCCATGAACCCGATTTGGTAATACTCCAGCTGCTGCATCTATCTTTCTTACTTCATCAAGTGCTCTACCATCTACTCTTTTGCCTTCCTTAAGTATTTGCTCACGCATTAACTTTTTAGTTAATGATTTAAAGCTGCTTGATAGTAATTTGTTATTAGTTGAGATTGCTTTTTTAACTGCATTATCGTCTTTTAAACCTTCAATCTTTTCAGATGAATTAGATTTTATTCCCTCTAGTTTTTTATCCCGCTCATCTTTTGACTGTTCAAAGTCTTTAAGAACTTCTTGTATAGCTTTGGTAAAGTTTTTTTCTAAATATTTAGGAACAGTTTCATCTTTTTCGGGCTCTTTTACTTCTATTTGTTTGATATTTGCTTCTTTGGCTATTTCTTCTTGAGCTTTGATTAGTTCGCTAACTGCTTCCATTCCGAAGTCGACAGCTTCTATAACATCTTGCTCTGTAAGTTGATTTGCACCAGCTTCAACCATGACAACTCCGTCTGGAGTACCAGCTACAACAAGATCTAAATCGCCTCTTTCAATTTCTCGGAAACTTGGATTTAAAACAAAATCATCTCCAAGCAATCCAACGCGGACAGCAGCCATTGGCCCATTGAATGGTATTCCTGCCAATAATGTTGAGATGGATGCGCCTGTTACAGCAAGAACATCAGATGGCACTCTTTCATCTAATGAAAGACAGGTTGCAACGACCTGAATGTCATCTCTCATCCATGTAGGGAAAAGAGGCCTCAGGGGTCGATCTATAAGTCTTGAAATAAGAGTAGCTCTTTCGGGAGGTCGTCCTTCTCGACGCATGAAACTCCCAGGGATTCGTCCTGCCGCATATAGGCGTTCTTCGTAATCACAAGTAAGTGGAAGGAAATCAACTCCCTCTCTACCTGGATTGTGGGTTGCAGTAACAAGAACTGCAGTATCACCGCATTCGATTAATACTGATCCGCCTGCTTGTGGAGCATATCGTCCTGTAGTAAGTCGTATTTCCCGACCGTCAAAGGAGATCGTCTTTGTCTGACCTTGCACGTGAGCTGTATGTCTTTTTATCTACGCTTATTCTCGCATTTAATCGGTCCTTAAGTGATTAAAAACCTGATTTAAACTTTTTTTAAAGAGTTATTGCAGCAAAATTTTCAAATTATTGTTTTGAATAAATCTTTATCTAGTAGTGAGAAAGAAAGTTCTGGAGGTAGTTTTTACCAACTAGCTTTTACTACACCTGGTAATTCTCCTTTATGTGCTCTTGCACGTAATTGATTTCTGCATAAACCAAAATCACGGTATACCCCACGTGGTTTCCCAGTTGCCCAGCAACGATTTCTCACCCTGTTTGGAGCACTATTACGGGGAAGAGCTTGAATTTTTCTATGAATTTCCAGCCTTTGCATAGGATCTTTTGCTGAATTAAATGCTTCTAGAAGATCCTTTCGCTTGCTTGCAAAGCGTTCTACAATCTTTTTACGCTTAACATCTCTAGCTATCATTGACTTTTTAGCCATACAACTTAGGTCACTCGGAAAACTTAGACTCTATAATAACTCTTTGAATAACTTCTTTTTGTTGGAAATATCAGGACAATACGAAATTGAGAAAATTATTTTGATAAATCATTTTATTTATAGATTTAAATTCATTAGATTTTTGCCTGATTATTTGTTGAAAAAAGCAAGTTGAGTAGTGTCTCGGATAATTAGGACAATGCTTAAGCCAACTAATAATAAAAAGCCTGATTGCATGAAAGCTAATTGAAATTTTTCTGGTACTGGTTTCCCTCGAATTCCTTCTAAAAGCAATAAGGAAAGTTGTCCACCATCAAGCAGCGGCAAAGGTAATGCGTTTAGGACTGCAAGATTTACTGAAACCAAAGCAGCGAAGAGGAACAACCCTTGGTTTCCTTGCTCAGACAATTGCGCTCCTATTTCAATAATTCTCACTGGGCCACTCATTTGTTTCGCTGTTGAGTTGAAATCCGTAAAAAGACCTTTATATCCTTTGATAGTTCTTTTTAAAATATCAATAAATTGTGAGCCAGATTGTTCAATGATTTCCTTTGGCGAATTAGCCGGTCTGAGGATAGTGGAAACATTTTGTTGAAGTTGAGCTCCTATCTTGCCATTCCCTGAATTCTCAGAGGGGGTGATTTTGATTATTTGAAGATCATTATCTCTAAGCCTTTCAAATTCAATTGTTTTTTTGGGCGATGCTTGGATTTGGGTTACCAAGGATTTAACAGCTTCTGCTCCACTACCCAATTTATTCCCATTTATCCCTATTATTTTGTCTCCTGCAGTGAGACCTGATAAATCAGCGGATTCTGATGGTTGCACAGCAACTACTAGTACTCCAGGGTCAGGGTGGCCAGGTAGTCCAACAAATGTTGCTTGTCCAATAAGTACAAGCCATGCAAGTAATAGATTTGCAAGAACTCCAGCAGAGATAACAATCGCTCTCTGTGGAATTGATCTATTACGCATTAAATCAGGATCATCTAAGGGTATATCGCTTTCATCATCTGGGAAAGAAACAAAACCTCCAAGAGGTAAAGCTCTCAAAGAATATGTAACGCCACGAAATTCTTTTTTAAGAAGAGCTGGTCCAAAGCCAATTGAGAATCCATTAACTTTTATCCCTTGGAAGGTTGCTGCTGCAAAATGTCCTGCCTCATGAAAAAAGATAAGAAAACCAAGGACAAATATTGATGTCAGAACGTTCATTAAAAATTTTTCAGATTAGGTTCGAGTTAGTTCAGTATTGCCAAAATATGGTACTAGAGCTTTTGGCAATGTGACATTGCCGTTAGGTTGTTGACCATTTTCTAGAATTGCAGCCATAGTTCTACCGACTGCTAAGCCACTTCCATTTAGTGTATGAATAAGCTTAGTCGTTTTAGCTGATTTCGTGCGAATAGAGGACCTTCTGGCCTGAAAATCTCCGCAAATACTGCAACTTGATATTTCTCTAAATTTGTTTGATCCTGGCAACCACACTTCTAAATCAAAAGTTCTTGAGGCAGAGAATCCTAGATCGCCAGTACATAGTTCAAGGACTCTGTATGGTAATTCGAGAATTTGTAAAATAGCCTCTGCATCCAAAGTTAGTTGCTTGTGTGCCTCTGACGATTTGTCTGGGTCGGAAAACCAATAAAGTTCAACTTTGTTAAATTGGTGAAGTCTTATTAGTCCTTTGGTGTCTCGTCCATAACTGCCTGCTTCTCTCCTAAAGCAAGGACTATATGCCACATATTTAAGAGGTAAAAGATCTATCGGAATAATTTCATTGCGATGAAGAGCTGTTAAAGGAACTTCGGCTGTAGGTGATAGCCATAAGTCGTCTTCATTGCATTTAAAACTCTCTTCAGAGAACTTAGGTAGTTGTCCTGATCCAGTGAGACTTGATGTATTAACTAGAGCAGGAGGTAAAACTTCTTTATAACCTTTTTCGATATGTATATCGAGCATGAGGTTTATTAAGGCCCTTTCAAGTTTTGCGCCTTGTCCAAAAAGAGTGACAAAGCGGCTTTTTGCAATTCGACTAGATCTTTCGCTTTCGAAAAGATCTAGATTATTAGCGATTTCCCAATGCTCTTTAAAATCATTGCCTTGGAGTGGATTTCCCCATCGACGTATTTCTTTGTTGTTTGTTTCATCTTTCCCTGTCGGACAATTCTCAGAGGGAATATTTGGGAAATTGAGAATTTGGGTCTTTAGTTTTTCAGATAAAGATTTTTCGCGCTCTTCCAATTGAGCAACTCTTTGTTTGATTTGAATACCTTCAGATTTAAGGGCCTTTAACTCTTCTGAGTTTGGGTTTATACCACTTTTAATTTTTAAGCCAACTTCTTTCCCAATTTTATTTCCTTTTGATTGAAGATTGCTCCTAGTTTCTTCGATATTCTTAAGTTCTTCAATATCTATTTGAATTGGTTTTAAATCGACATGCATTCCTCGGCGGTTAAAACCTTCTGAAATGAGTTTTGGATTTTCTCTTATGAGACGCAGATCTAGCACTTAAGCTTTTTGATTAATCAAATAAGCCTAAAGGGAATTGATCCAAAATTTGTTTAACTTGCTAATGGCTAAATAAAATTGTGAAACTTTCCGAATATCAAGCAAATATTAGTTGTGCGGAGTTAGTTCCTTTGGAAATTTCTTCCTAGGTTTATGGAGGCTGGTCTTGCCCTGCCTGTTGAAGACCATTCTTTTAGAGATTCCAGTTGCTCTTTTGCTGTTCTGGAAAGGGGGACTAATTGTGAAGAAGCCAGAATTAGATCATTTTCTTGAAGTTCCCTTTTCTCCGCAAATGCAAGATGCATTCCTTCTATAACTATCTGTTCTAGTTCTGCTCCTGAAAAACCTCCTGTACGGTCAACTATGGTTTCAAGAGGAATCTCTGTATGTGGACGTCGTTGATTTATATGGAGAGCGAGAATGCTAAATCTTTCTTCTCTAGATGGAAGATCAAGCATGAAGATTTCATCAAACCGGCCTTTCCTGAGTAATTCTGGAGGTAGTCGATCGATAGCATTTGCTGTTGCTACAACAAAAACAGCAGATGTTTTTTCGGCCATCCAAGTAAGAATATTTGCAAGAACTCTTTGACTAGTTCCACCATCGCTTCTGGAATCACCGCCAAAAGCTTTGTCAATTTCATCAATCCATAGAATGCATGGAGCCATAGCCTCAGCTCTTTGAATAGTTTCTCTTGTTCGTGCTTCACTGGCTCCCACAAGACCTGCAAAAAGTCGTCCTACATCAAGTCTTAGCAATGGCATGGACCAACTATCCGCAATTGCTTTTGCCGTTAATGATTTGCCAGTTCCTTGTGGTCCAAGTAATAACACTCCTCTTGGTAAGGGTAATCCAAACCTTTTAGCTTCTTCTGAAAACGCCATATACCTTTGGGATAGCCAATTTTTTAGTGCGTCTAAACCTCCAATATCAGATTGAGTTGCTTTTGTCTCGCAGTATTCAAGGACCTCGCTGCGAGCAATATTTTGGCGTTTTTCCTCAAGAACTTCCTTGAGATCATCTTTGCCCATTGTGCCTCTTTGAGCTAAAGCTCTAGCTGCCACAAGACGAACTCTTGATTCGCTAAGGCCACTACATGCTCGAGTCAATTCTTCAAGAACTTCTTGGTCTAGATTATTACCACTGGCATTGGAGATATTAGTTAGGAGTTCTTTTAATTGAAATTGGTTAGGTAAAGGAAGATCTAATATGGTTAACGCTTCATCAAAATCATTTGGAGGCAACCAATTACCTGAACAAAGAACAATGTTATGAGATGTTTTTCGGAGATCAATTGACAAATTTTTTAGCATGCGTGCAATTCCTGGATCTTCACAAAAACGGTGAAAATCTTTCAGTAAGAGAGTTGTTGGATTATCTGAATTAATTTTTTGAAGCCATTGCAGAACTGCCATTGGCTGGCTAGCCCCCAAACCGGGAGAGTTTATAGCGCCTTTTATTCCATTTATATAATCCCAAACAACTAATCGCCTAGGCTTCATTCTTTTTGCAGATTGTTCTAGCAATTCTTCGACTCTTAACTCTTCGCTGCTCCTTATTAAAATAAGTGGTGTTCTGGCTCTAATTAAAAGATCTAAATTGTTTTCCCAGTCTTTCATAAAATTGATTAAATAACACCAAAAATAAAATCATTTTTTAAATGCACTTTATTTGTATTTTTTATAAATTCTCCACTCATTTTTTACTTTTAGGTTCAAATGGGAGCCTTTCGGAATCAGAGATTATTGCAGGAGTGGATGCCAATGCAGTTTTTGATTGCTGTGCTAATTGATCATCAAGAATCTTTTGTAAGTTATCTGGTAATGCTTCTTTACTTAGTAAAAATGTTTGCAATGCTTGGAAGATATTAGCAATAACCATATATAGAAGAACCCCTGCAGGAAGAGGGAAAAACAGGAACATACCTGTAATCATTATCGGCGTAATTTTATTTGCAGTGGATTGTTGTGGATTTGCTGGCATCCCTTGGCTTGAAAGTATTTGAGAAAGAAGGAGGGTTAAGCCAAAACCTCCTACTAAAATTGCTATATCCCAGTTAATAGATCCATTTACGTAGAAGCCAACTTGCCCAAGCGCTTTGATGAAAAGGAAACCGCTTTTGGCGGCTAGACCTGGTATTTTTGCTTCAATCGTTGCATCTCCTGGTGCAATTGCGTTAACAGTGCCGTCAGAAGTTACTTTTACTAGCCCTTCACCTTTGGCGACCCTCCAGTTTGGGGTAAATTTCTTACCTTCCTCATAACGAGAAATTGCTTTGTTATAACTTTCACCATTAGGAGTTTGAAGACTGATATTTACTGTGTCTCCTGCACCTATTTTTGTACCACCTGGGAGACTTGCTATAACAGGGAAATGATCTTTTTCTGTTATAAATATTGAGTGTTTAGCTGTTTTGAAAGGCTTTGGTTCAATAGCTGCAATTTGATCAGAAGGTAGGATTTTTAAATTTACAAGATAAGGAACATCTGCAAACGGCGATCCTCTTAAGGTTGCAAACAAAGCGAATAGTATGGGCATCTGAACAAGTAGGGGAAGGCATCCTGCAAGTGGACTCCCAAATTCGCCCATAAGTTTCCCAAGCTCTTCTTGTTGTTTTTGTGGATTATTTGCATAACGACTTTTAATTTCAGCCTGACGCTTTTGCATTACTGGCTGAGCGATTTTCATTCTTCTAGCGCTTCTAATGGAACCTGCGCTTAAAGGGAATAATGCCAGTCTTATGACAATTGTGAGGGCAACAATCGCAAGTCCATAACTTGGTACCAATCCATAGAAAAAATCCAGAATTGGGATTAATAAATTGTCTGAGATGTATCCAATCACGATGTTTTAAAGAGATTTGGGTGAGCTTTTATCCCAATTGAGGGAATTGTGTATCTAGGTCTATAAGCCTCTTCGAGATTTTATTAGGCAGCGAAGCCTTTTGCATCTTCTGATTCACCTTTTTGAATTGGCTGACTAATTTTTGCAAGAATATAATTTTCTGTTTCACGGAAATTGGGAATTGATCTCATCTCTAATCTAGCCCCATCTTTTAAGACAATCACCATGTCACCATAAGAACCAAGACCCCTTGGGATCGAGCGAACCTCAGCAATTTGACTATAAACCAGTTGAGTTTTATCTCGTCCTAGCCATCCTCCTGTAACAGATATCCTTTTGTTAGTGATTTTAAAACGTAACCATAAAGCTCTTACGATTGCCCCAAAAGTGAAAGGTAATCCAATTAAAGTTAATCCTGCTAGCAGATTGATAATAAGATCAGCTTTTGATGGTCCCCCTTCATAAAAGGTTTTTTCTGAAAGATTATTCGTCATTGAAGCAAACCTGCTTTATTTAGTAGTTTGTCGCACTCTTTTAGCAATGAATGCGTAGTTTCGTGAGAACTCCTGGGCTTAAGACTTATTAGAGTCCATGCAGGAATTTGTGATGTGGAGAGCCTGGCTCTTAAGTGATCATGCAAAACCCTTCGAAGTTTATTTCTAGTTACAGCTTTTTTGCTTACTTTATGACTTATCGAAACGGCGCATTTTAAATACTTATTGGCTTTAGCATTTGGCCCTTTTTGTAATCTTGGCTTGGAGGTTGCAACTCGAAGAACCATAGAACTTCCGTGGAATCTACTGCCTTGCTTATAAAGATAATCAAAGCATTTATAACCTCTGAGACGAAGGGATTTTGGTAAAACCATTTCTCTGGGATCGAGAATTTTTAATTTCTTCAGTCTGATAGATAATCAAACTGCTAACTGATGCCTTCCTCTTCTCCGCCTAGTTCTGATAACCCTTTTGCCAGTATGAGTTCTCATGCGAACTCTAAAACCAGAAACTCTTTTCCTTTTTCGACTAGTTCCGCCAAGTGTTCTTTTTGTCATTTTTAGTACCTATCTTTTTAAATCTTATATGAAAAGATAATTTATCAGTTTACTCAATCTCCAATCTCTATAAGATAGCTCCCTAGATAAAGAGAGATTGGGAGTTCTCCAGGTGACTGAGAGAATGAATTAACTTGATACATGCCTGATTTTCTTGGATTAAACATTTTTAGAACAACCGCATAGGATTTCTTGTTTGCAGGGATAGGAATATTTGGGAAAATATCAATATTTTGCATTGATTTGTCAACCTCAAAAGTAGCAGGAATATCTTCTAGGCACCTTGTTTTAGAAGAGTAACCTCCTATCTTGACCTTACAAAGACTAAGGTTCTTTGTCTTTATCTTGGCTTTAAAATGCTTGGGAAACTTTAAAGTTAACTTTAGAATCGCCGTCTTACGATCTGAAGGTCTTAGAAAAAAATAATATTTAGACCTGTCAAGTCGTACTTTTGACTCCTGAAGGTATTTAAGTCTTTTATAGTTATCACTTTCGCCCCATCGTATTTCTAACCCTGAAGCGGTTGCTTTTGGTGCATAATTACCTATGGCTAAACATAAAGAAGAGCCTATTAAAGAGGTTACTATCCCAAGAGTTAATAATTTTTTTTTGGGGACTAAATTTTGATTGTAAAACATTTTTTTTGAGAACTTCCTTCCTATAAAATTTCTTGATAATGAAATATAATACATAATACCATCTGCTTTTTATCTGTCTGGACGTAGCGTCGTTGCTCTACCTAGATAAGGATGTTGTGGGGATTGAGTTGAAGGTACCCAAGCCAAAGCAAGAACTCTTATGCAATTAGCAAGGTCGTTTTTAACAAACATTTGTTGGCAGTCTAATAATGCAACGTTTTCAAGCCCTGGATGCTTTCTTGCAATTGAGGCTGGGAAACAAGCATCAAGATCACGAGTTGCTGAAAAAGTAATTGAAACAATTTGTTCTGGTTCAAGATCATTGCGTTTGATTAATTCACAAATAAGATCATTAACAGCGTTGCCGATACTTTCAGAAGAGTTCTTATTACAAGTATTTGCTCCACGTAATGCTTTTAGAACAAGATTGGTGTTACTTTTCATGATTTATGGACGAAAAAGCCAAAGGATTTGTCCATTTGATGAGATCTCCATATTCAGAAACTCCTCTAACTTGAAAATCAAATGACTACCTGGTAAAAAACCAAGGATTTTCTTTTTTGGTTTGCCAAGAGTAATAGGTTCTATTTTTTCGTCTAAATCTGCCAACTTGGCTGTTAAAACTCTTGCATCGTCTTCGTCTCCAATCTCATCTATCAAGCCAAGCTCTTTTGCTTGAACACCAGTAAAAACTCTTCCATCGGCAAAACCACGAACAACCTCAGGAGATAATTTGCGCCCTTCTGCAACGGCATTTACAAATTGCTCATAACTACTATCAATAAGAGATTGCAAAAGTTCTTTTTCTTCAGGGGTTAATGCTCTGTCAGGAGAAAGGATATCTTTATAGGTCCCACTCTTAATTGTTTCAAAACGGATCCCTACTTTCTCAAGAAGTTTTGAGAGATTATTTCCTCTAAGAATTACTCCTATTGATCCAGTAATTGTTCCAGGATTTGCAACTATTTTCTCTGCGCCTACGCCTATATATACTCCTCCAGAAGCTGATATGTTCCCAAAGCTTGCTACAACATGGCAACCTTTTTCTCTAAGCCTCAAAAGAGCTTTATGAATTTCTTGGCTATCACCAACGGTGCCTCCTGGACTATCTATTCTTAGAAGTAATGCAGGAAACTCTCGTTCTTCTACTTGCTTGATAGCTTTTAGGACAAGTTTGCGTGTTGCACCATTGATTGCACCCTCAATGATGATCCGTGCCATCCTTTTTTTTGATTTCCGTCTAAAAGGCCAGATCATTAAACTTATGCAAATTTATTTGGATCTTAAAAAGGAGTTTGCCATTTGACCTCATGTTTTTAATTTGGCGTTGGTTTTTAATGGTGCTTCCATTTGCATTATGGGGCACAGCAATGGCCGCAATGTCGCCATTGGTTAACTCAGGAGGCCCAGAAATAGTGGCTTTTTTAAGACTTGTCCCTTCGGGGTTCATAGTTCTAATTGCGGCAATTTTTTTTAAAAGAAAAATAAGTATTTCTAAAGAAGATTTGTTTTGGTTCCTAGTTTTTACTCTTGTAGATGCGAGTCTTTTTCAGATTTTTTTAGCTAAGGGGCTTTCTCAAACAGGAGCAGGCCTTGGATCAGTATTAATAGATTCTCAGCCATTGATGGTTGCTTTGCTTGCAAGGGCTATCTTTGGAGACTCAATAAATCCTGTTGGATGGATAGGTTTAACAATTGGTCTGGCTGGAATTATTTGTCTTGGAGTGCCTGCTGAGTTCCTAAAGCATTGGTTATTGCTAGGACAGGCCGTTACCGAAGGAAGTTTGTTGAGTCATGGGGAGACTTGGATGTTGGCTGCTGCTATGTCCATGGCTTTTGGTACGGTCTTGATTCGTTTTGCTTGTAAGAACAGCGATCCTGTGACAGTTACAGGATGGCATATGGTTCTTGGGGGCTTCCCGATATTGTTTTTGCATGCATTTGATTCAAAGTGGGCATTTTGGCCATCATGGACTTCTTTTGAGTGGGGCTTAATGGTTTACGCGAGTATTTTTGGGAGTGCTTTGGCTTATGGATTATTTTTTTGGTTTGCCAATAAAGTTGAATTAACTAGTTTTAGTACGTTGGCATTTCTAACCCCTGTGTTTGCATTATTTACTGGAGGCCTTTGGTTAGGAGAAAGGCTGGAACTTTTGCAATGGATAGGGGTTATATTTATATTTATTTCAGTGCTTTTAGTGAGTCAGAGAAATCGTTTTTGGGAGAAAGAATCTCTAAATAGTGATTTATTAGAAAAAGGTATTAGTGGATGAAACTAAAGTCATTAAATCTAACTTTTGTAAGTACTCCAATTGGCCATATCGGAAGTGGACGAGGTGGAGGTGTTGAACTTACATTGATTTCTTTAATTAGAGGTCTTATCTCTTTAGGTCATAAAATTACTTTAATAGCCCCAGAAAAATCTTTTCTTCCATCAGATTGTTCAAGTGTTGAGATTAGACATATAGAAGGTTGTGATCAGTCAAGTTGGCAGCATCAAATACATAAAGCACCTATAGAAATCCCTATGAACGGAGTCTTGCCAAGACTTTGGGAGGACGCTCTTGAAATTGGAAAGAATTCAGATGCAATTTTGAACTTTGGATATGACTGGTTACCTATATGGGTTAGTCAATTTATTGATATGCGCATATTTCATTTGATAAGTATGGGAGATGTTTCTGAAATTATGAAAACTTTGATCCAAGATTTATCAGAATCTGATCCTAATAAATTTGCTTTTCATACTTATAGACAAGCCGCAGATTATGACTTAAAGACTAAACCAATAGTTGTTGGTAATGGATTTGAACTGAATGATTATAAATTTCAACCTAATGGGAATGGTCCTCTTGGTTGGGTTGGCAGAGTTTCTCCTGAAAAGGGATTGGAAGATGCTGTTGCAGTAGCAAATTCTTTAGGTGAAAAGCTTTTTGTCTGGGGATTTATGGAGGACGTTGATTATGCTTCAAAAATACAGGCCTCTTTCCCTGAAGGGATAATTGAATTTCGTGGCTTCCTTCCGACTGATGATTTGCAAAAAGAATTAGGTTTATGTAGAGCTTTAATCAACACTCCTAAATGGAATGAAGCTTATGGAAATGTTGTTGTAGAAGCAATGGCTTGTGGGGTCCCTGTTGTTGCCTACAACAGAGGAGGGCCTGGAGAGCTTATTAAGCCAGGATATAATGGCTTACTAGTCCCTCCTGATGATGTTTCAGCATTGATTACTGCAGTATCAGAAGTAAAGGCAATTAAGAGAAAAGATTGCAGAACTTGGTTTGAAAACACAGCTTCTAAAGAGGTTTTTGCTAAGAGAATTGAAGATTGGATTTCCCAATACATTTGTACGAAGAATTTAAAGACTTAACTTTTGAAAATGATTTCAGAGAAAGTAGTTTTATCTCGAATAGCTAGAAGGAGAACATTACTTGTAATTCTTTCATTAGGACTAGTTCTATTTATTTGGGAATTGGGATCAACGGGTTTGTTTGATGAAACCCCTCCACTTTTTGCGGCAGCAGGAAGAGCAATGCATTTATCTGGAGATTGGTTAACCCCAAGAGTGAATGGATTGCCTCGTTTTGATAAGCCTCCTTTCGTTTATTGGTTAATGAGTTTGATCTATGGCTTGCCTGGTCAAGACGTCTGGGATCCATTGGGGACTTGGTCTGCTCGACTCCCATCAGCTTTTGCTTCTTTGGTACTGATGATTTTCATAGGTAAAACCCTATTGGATTTTCCTCAAGGCAACTACAACTTGCCAAGGCGAACTGCAGTTATAGCTTCATTAGCATTTGCTTTATCTCCACTAGTCATAATTTGGAGCAGAATTGCTGTTAGTGATGCACTCCTGTGTAGCACTTTGGGAATTAGCTTGCTTTTGCAATGGAGAAGATATTCAGATCCAGATAATGAGTCTTGGTATTGGCCATGGATTGTTTTGGCTTTAGCAGTTCTTACAAAAGGTCCAGTTGCAATATTTCTCTCTGGAATGACTCTTGTTTTTTTCGGCATATCAGAAGGTAATTTGAGGCTTTTAATTAGTCGAATAAGGCTGATAAGAGGTTTATTTATTACTGCGATAATTAGTCTTCCATGGTATTTAATGGAACTTTTAATTGAAGGAAAACCTTTTTGGGATAGTTTTTTTGGATATCATAATTTCCAAAGATTATTATCTGTAGTAAATAGTCATCAGCAACCATGGTGGTTTTTTGGATTAATTCTGATTATCTCATCACTTCCATTTACACCATTTTTATTTCTTTCTATTTATAAAGAATTTATTAGATTAATAAATATAAAGGACAAATCTTTTCAATTACCATCTGAATCTTTAAATAGATTTGCATTTTGTTGGTTAATTTCTATTTTATTATTTTTCACTACTGCTGCGACAAAATTGCCAAGTTACTGGCTTCCTGCAACACCTGCTGCAGCAATCTTGATAGCAATTTGTGCTCAAAATTCTGAGAAGAAAAATCCATTTAATTCTCTAGCTTGGATAATATCCTGTTTAATATCTTTAGGATTGGCAATATCTTTTTATGCTTCTTCAAATTGGATCTACTTAATTAATGATCCAGAAATGCCTGATTTAGCAGAAGAATTTCTTTCTAGTGGAATTTATAAAAATGCCTTTTTTGTTATTGCTATCGGAACTTTTTTAGCAATACTTTGCTCTTCTAAATTTAGAAAAGGAAGGTTAATTCTCTTACAAATACCATTTATCTTTGTACATCTTTTTGTTGTTTTACCTATCTGGGAGCTTGGAGATAGATTAAGGCAATTCCCTTTAAGGCAGGCATCTGAATTGATTTTAGATTCTCAGAGAGAAAATGAATTTATAGCAATGGTCGGTATAAACAAACCTTCAATTCATTTTTATACTAATAAAATAATTATTTACGAATCGAATGATGTAGTTGCATTAGTAAATCTATCTGAAAGACTGAGAATGGAGAAAAGAAGGGGTTGGGAAGGGAAAAAAATTGACCCTTCATTTTCAACAGAAAGCATATTATTGGTTATTGATGATCAAACTAGTCAGTATTCTCATTGGAAAGATTTAAATCCAGAAGTTTTAGGACAATTCAGTATTTATAATGTATGGAGATTAAGTAGGGTGACACTAGAAAACAGAGCTAAAAAGCTCTCCAGAGAAGGTGTAACGTCAAATTGGCAACTACCTAGAGCAGAAAGACTATAAATATTGTATTAACTAAATACCCTAAAGTTATTGAAGAGCTTTCAAGAGATCTTCCGTACTACATTTGTCAGGGATTCTTGTATTGCTTAGGTCTAAAAAGTCATGTTCAAGATCTATTGCAGCATCTTCAGCTAACACACTAAGAATATCCTCAATACTAATGCCCATATCGCTAGCCATTTCTGATAAAAGCCTTACAGTACCAGCTTTTACGGAAATGGTTACGGGGTAAACCCTTTCGTCTCCACCAGGGAAAGTGTCATTCATAAAGAAAATCTTAAGACCTTGCGGGACAATTGTCTTGATTTCCCAATAATATGAAATGTTCCCTGGAGGAAGTAATGAGCCTCCAGGGAACATTTCATGATCCTTGTTATGAGTTTTTAGACTGAGTAATTTTGAAAAAAGCTAATTACTAATAGCTTATTGATCTAAAGACCAGGGATCTCTTGCTTTAACTTGTCAGCCCAGCTTGCAATGCGTGAGTCAGTCATATCTGATTCACTATCTTCATCTAGTGGAAGGCCACAGAATTGCTCACCGACGACACTTTTCGACTCATCAAAGGTGTAATCAGATTTACTTACGTATCCAACCATCGAAGCACCTGCTTGTTGGAAATATCTATGAAGCTCTTCCATTGCATCACAGTAATTTTCTGTGTAGGTAGAAGAATCACCTAGGCCAAAAATAGCTACTTTTTTTCCATTAAGATCTAGGTCGCCAATGTCTTCAAGAATTGAATCCCAAGCAGTACCTGATCTTTCAGAATCTGCTCCAGTGTTCCATGTTGGAATTCCACAAATAATTCCATCATGTCCGCTGAATTCACTTAGGTCATCAACATCGGAAATATCTTTTGGAGCTTCAGCAGCTCCTAGTAAGCCGTGAAGTCGCTCAGCTATATCCTCGGTTTTACCAGTTGTTGTAGCAAAGTAGATTCCTACTGTCATGGAGGGTTTGAAAATCTGAATTATCTTAATGCAGTTTTGAGCAATTAGAGGAGGATTATCTTCTTTAGCCTATTTTTTTATACAACTCTTAGTTTCAATTTTTAATAAGCGCGTCTAAATCAAGCTTGTTAATAAATAAACAACCTAATTATTTAGAAGACTTAACTTATTTAAATATAAAAATTTATTTAATTTACTTAAAATTAATATATTAATTTTGTTGGTTGATATTTAGATCAAGCTAAAACCACTTTGCAAACCATAGGTAATTAATACAAAAGAAGAAATACCTAGAGCGAGCAAGATAATTGTATAAAGCCTATTAACAGAATAATCAGATTCTATTGGATTGAAGTCTGCAAGAACAATTGATTTTCTTGAATACTTGCTTCTATTAATTAGCCCAATAGATTGAGTTGATGGCCTGACTTCACCTTTATCTAGCTCCGAACCATTTTCGTTGGCTATAGATAAAGGCATGTTCGTTTTAAGAGAACCTACGTTTCTTGAATCATCTTCATTGAAAAACCTTGGGAACATGTAGGTATGCCATAAACCAATAACGGCTACCCAAGCAATCATGGTTGTACCTGCAACCCCAAAGAGGAGTTCTTTAAATCCAAATTCCATAAATAAACCTGCCTAATGCAGTTTTTGCAGCTTAACAGATGTAATTCATAGACCTTCGAATTGACGCAAATAATACGGCTCAGAATAAGATCTGTTACAGATTAGTAATCCAGATTAATGTAAATGGCTTTTTCGGCCTTATCGGTGCAAATATTGGGAGACAAATTTTGTGCCTTTGATGGATCTCAGACTTTTACTTGTTCTTGTGCCCATTATATTTTCTGTAGCCTTTACAGATTTTTGGCTCCGCAAATGGGGTGTCTTTGTATGGGATGGTCGCCCAACAGTTCAAAATCAACAAGTTTGGGAAGATACAGCGATCGTAGCTACTAAAGGCCGCCCAGAAGGTGGTTACCCAGTTTTTACAGTCAGAACATTGGCAGTTAACGCTTTAGGAATACCAACAGTTTTCTTCTTAGGTGCCATTTTTGCGATGCAATTCATTCGTAGAGGAGTAATCAACGCTTAGGAATTCCTAGAGTTATTAAAATTTCATATATAAAATTTATACAATTCAATTTCATTTGGATTAAATAGATTTTTGTTTCCTATAATTTTTTATAGAATATTCATTCTTCATGGAAGATCAAAATTTAAATATCGAATCCAACGAATCAGAAGATCAGACTTTAAATATCGAATCTAACGATAAAGTTGAAAATAGAGCTGATACTTCTTCAGTTACTCTAGAAACAGAAGATAGAGTAGTAAATAAAACGATAGAAAAAAAAGAAGAAATTAAGAGAATGAATGAACCCGAGTATGTATATTCTTTAATCGGTAGCGCTATTCCTAACAAGGATGGATTTAGAAAAAATATTAGCCAGAGAGACTTTGCTCTTTGGGTTTTACCAATTGTAGCTATAAATACTATAAGAAGGTTTACCTCCAGAAAAGCTAAAGAAATTATTCAGCCATATGATAATACTAATAAAGAAAATTATTCAATAAAAGGAACTGAAACCGTTTATACATCAACCAAAAATGTTTTCGAGGGAAACGAGAAAATGAGATTCTTTGGATTTAGGTTTATGTCTATTTGGGTTTTCCCAATGGCTATAACCGGAGCTTTTATGGAATTCCTATTTGTAGGCCCCTTAAAAGGAACTAATCCATTTGGATGATTTCTTAATATTAATTAAGCTAATTATTTTTAATTAATTAGTTAGGAAACGACGTCGTATATACATGAAAACACAAAGAGCTCCTATTATAAGAGGAGGATGAGCTGCAAGGGAATTACCAATTAGTTGGATTTCTTCGGATGACATTGTTATAGGTGATATTTTATACTATTAATATACTACCGAAAAGTTTTAATAATTATTTTATTCCAATCTTCAAAACAATAATTAACTTTTTTTGGTTCTATTTGACGGTAAAGTTTGTATTTGACATATATCGATAACTTTATCGAGGATTGAAATATATACATGAAGCTATTTTTTTTTGGTTACTGCTTTAGATTGATACAGATTATTCAGAAATGGAGAAGTCAATTATGAATAAATTTGAGGATAAACCCTTGGAAGAGAAAATTGTGATTTTAAGAGAAGAAGAAATAGATTTAGCAAATCAAAATAAACAAGATCAAACATTCATTAAATTTTTGGTTTTGCTTCCTATCAGTTTGTTCCTGGCTATCAAAATTTTTTCAAACTTAGATCAAGGGATTTTTGAGATTTTATCTACATTTGCATTGCCACTTTTATTAATTATATTAGGAGTTTTATTATATTATCTAATGATCTATTGATATTCTTATTATAAGGGCTAATGAATAATATATATCTCATATATTATTCATGGATTAAATTATCTATAGGGAGGTTAGATAATAACTGTTCATTTTTGGAGTTTATAGCCTTTTTCGATAAGTTGATGAAAGGTGCAGCGAGCTTGGAATGATTGAAGAGAAAGTTTCCTATCGTTATCTTTTTGAGTTAAGAAAAAATTATTATCCATTTTACTTTTTGTAAAAGTGATTGCTTCTTTGCCTTTCTTCAATGTCCAAGCTTCTTTTTTAGACTTTTTGCTGCCTTCCAAGGCATCCCATGGACAGTTTACTCGGGTTTTTGATTTTGCCGTCAACTTTTTAATGTATAAATCAGTACAATAATATGTCTTTTTAAAATTTTTGCAAGATCTCGTTGTTTTGAGTGCAACCTATAGCTCTATTGAAACTCCTATAGCCTGAGCCCGATACTTATAAATCACAACTTCTGAGGAACGTTTTCGAAGCAAGCCTATTTTTCTAAAAGTCGATACGATTAAAAGGTTAAAGGTACCATTAGATAATTATTTGGATACAGAGTTAAATGAATGGATTAAATTTTTCTGTTTAAATCTTTTAAACTTTAATTAATAATTTCATATAACAGTCAGATCTCTTGAGATTGTGCTCATAGCGATTAATCTCCTTTTAGGTTATCAATGGTATGACAAGAATTTTTATTTTCAAATGAATGCAATTGAAAACCATAAGAAACTTATCTCCTGGTATCAGAAGAAACTTGGCTTAACAGATTATGCGTTGCTTTGGGTGGTTTTTTTTAAAGGAATTTTAATTACTTTATTATTACAGAGTATATTCTCGTAATAGATTCAAGCCACTATTGAAAAATTGATCTAGATTAAGATCTAAATTCAAGATTTTCAATGCTGAAATTTGTATATAGATCATCAATTGTTTTGTTACTGCCGATAGTTTTTATACTCTTGATCTTTTTAGGGCCTATTACTTCCTATGGAATAGATGATTCAAGCAATAGCGGAGATGATGGAAATAACCCTCTTGGAATTGTTATAACTTCAGCAGATGATAAGGAAAATATATCAACTAAAATAAAGCCTGAAGAAGATCAAAGAAAAGGAAGCAAATACCCTGATTTAGGTGATGATCAAGTTTTTCCTTTCGTTGCTGGATTGGGCTCTAATGAAGATTTCTAAAAATCATTATGTTTCATAAAGAGTCAATTGGAAGATCTAATTCTTCCTATACGTCCAATTGGATTGGAGTTGTCTCGATGATTATCTGGCAAAAAAGGAAAATTATCTTCTGGACCTAATAATTGATCTATACTTGACTGGTTTTTAGTATTTTCAGTGTCAATTTCTATATTGAGATCTTTTTCATACATCGAAGGGAACCCTGCTAGAGCTATTTTTGAGAAGGGTGCAAGAATAAATAAAAAAAAGATGCAAATTGTAATTGAGGTTATTATTTTTCTCAAAACATTTTTGACATAGAGTTTCTAAAGTATATCTTTTTATTTGTTTTATATCAATTCATAAAAGAAATTCTATATTTTTGTCCAGCAGTATTTCCCATATAAATTATTTCAATTTCCATGTCTTCTGCAAATAATATTTTGGAAGAGTTTTAATTATATTAAATCAAAGTCACAAATCAAACTTCGCAAAGTTTAAACTCTACTTAAATTCTTTTATTCTTTACATAATAAGCCTTTTTCTGAATCATCCTAGATAGTATGTTCTGTTTCCTTTCGATTTAGCGTTCGAGTTTAAACATAAATTTAGTATATAGATTTGGATTTGCTAGTCTGATAATTATCTTTGTATTGAGTAAATATTTTTTTGTTCATCCATTTATCATCGCAATAGTTCCTAATTTAGATAATAATTATCTCAACAACCTTTAAATATGTTGGGAATCGTTTAAAACGATCGATAACATAGTCAGTTGTATTCCTTTTCCCCAACCACACTCCCTTCCCCAGTTATTGCAGGACATATGTATTTTCAGGACATAATTTCAACTCTTAATTCATTTTGGAGTAATGAAGGTTGTTTAATCTTGCAGCCTTATGACACTGAGAAGGGTGCAGGGACAATGAGTCCGCATACAGTTCTTAGGGCTTTGGGGCCAGAGCCTTGGTCCGTCGCTTATTCAGAGCCTTGCAGAAGACCTACTGATGGAAGATATGGGGACAATCCAAATAGGGCTCAGCATTATTTTCAGTATCAAGTAATTATTAAACCTTCTCCAAATGATATTCAAGAAAAATATCTATCATCTCTAGAGAAAATTGGTATTTCTCAAAAAGATCATGATATTAGATTTGTTGAGGACAACTGGGAATCACCTACTCTTGGTGCATGGGGTGTTGGTTGGGAAGTTTGGCTTGATGGAATGGAAGTTACTCAATTTACATACTTTCAACAATGCGGAGGTATAGATTGTAGTCCTGTCTCTATAGAAATAACTTATGGATTAGAGAGATTAGCTATGTACCTTCAAGATAAGGAAAGTATTTGGGATCTTAAATGGAATAGGCAATATACATATGGGGATATTTGGCTTCAATTTGAGAAAGAACAATGTAAATATAATTTTGAAATAGCTAATCCTGATAAGTTGAAGAGTTTATTTGCTATTTACGAATCAGAAGCTAACAATTTAATAGAAAAAGACCTCCCCTACCCTGCGCTTGATTTTGTTTTAAAGTGTAGTCATACATTTAATCTGCTAGAGTCTAGAGGTGTTATTTCTGTTACTGAAAGAACTAATATAATCTCAAAAATAAGAACTCTTGCAAGAAAAGTTGCAGTATCTTGGCTAAAAGAGAGAGAGGCTTTAGGATATCCTCTTTTAAAGGAGAATTAAAATTTTTAGATAACGTTTTTGGAATTTTTTAAATATTTTTTTATCAACTAATTCTATTTTTCGAACGAGTCTCAATGAATATATCTTCACTATTAACGGATAAGCAACTACACTTCTTGGTATCGTTTGTTACAAAATGATTATATATCGCTTAGATGACTTGATTTGGCCTGGCATTTGATCTGTGTGTCTTATAGAATTCCGGAGCTTGATATAAGTCAAGCAATTCTGTGTGAGGAATTTAATGAAACTTTTCCAGCAATTGCTGGTAGCACCAGCTGCTTTGGGCCTTTTGGCGCCTTTAGCTGCTAATGCTGCTGAGCTAAACATCAATGAAGTATCTGACTACGCTTCTGGTTCAGAAGTTCAGAACTTCTCTGATGTATATCCAACAGACTGGGCTTTCCAGGCTTTGACTTCTTTGGCCGAGCGTCATGGATGTTCTGTTGCTAATCCTTCTGGCAGCATTACTCGTTACGAGGCTGCAACACTTTTAAATAAGTGTCTAGGCAATGTTGCTCAGGTTAACGAAGAAGAGCGTCGTCTTATTAACGAGTTTGCTCCTGAGTTAGCAGTAATCAAAGGTCGTATTGATGGTCTTGAGTCACGTGTTGGCGAATTCGAGGCTGGTCAATTCTCTAAGACCACAACTTTGACAGGTAAGTCTGCTTTCATCGTTGGTAGTGTTTCTGTTGATGATGAGACAAGTACTGACTCCTTAACTATGGAGTACAGCTACACATTGAACATGAACACCAGTTTCAATGGTAGTGACAAACTATATGCACGTATCAAGACTGGTAACGTTACAGACCATTTCGCCGATAAGGGTCATGGAACATACTTATCAGCTGCTGGTGCAGGTAAAGGTGTAGAGGCAGACTCTGATACTGACACAGCTGCAGGTAGTACTCCAACTACAAACGCAACCAAGTATGACTACGTAAAAGTAGACAAAATTTGGTATCAGTTCCCTGTAGGCGACAACTTCACAGTTTGGATTGGTCCAAAGATCGAGAACTACTACATGCTAGCTAGTGCTCCTTCTATCTACAAACCAGTTCTTAAGCAGTTCGCTCTAGGTGGTAACGGTCCTGTTTATGGATCATCTACAACTGGTGGTTTTGGTGCTGCTTGGACACAGCAAGTTGAGGATCCTTCTTCTCCAAGGTTCTCTGTAAGTGCTGGTTACACATCTAAAGAGAGTACTAACAGTGCTCAGGACCAAGGTCTTTTTGGTAAGGACGCAGATACAGCTCTATTGACAGAGCTTGCTTATCGTTCTCCAAGATGGGGCGTTTCTCTTGCTGCTGCCTTTAAAGAAAACGATTGGGAAGACTCATACTTCGCAACTACTCTTGCTAAGGCTAGAGATGCCGATACTTCTGAAACTGCTATTGGTTTAAGGGCTCATTGGAGACCTGAAGAGACAGGAATCGTTCCTTCTATTCAGTTCGGTTTTGATACCACATCTATTGATGGAACAACTAATGGCGAAGTGAAGGAAGCTTCCGGATGGATGGCTGGCTTCGGCTGGAATGATGTTGTAGTTGATGGCAACAAGGCTGGTGTTGCAATTGGATCACGTGTTCATGGCACTGAACTTAACGGTGGCGGAGCAGATGATGCAGAAGACACTTTCTCTTGGGAGGCTTACTACACATTCAAGGTATCTGACAACGTTTCAGTTACTCCAGCAATCTTTGGCAACCAAGAGCCTAGCTCTGGTACAGCTACAGATGACAACACTGGTTATGTAGTACTTACAGAATTCAGATTCTGATCTTTTCAGAAATAACGAATTCAAAAAAAGCGCCCTTAAGTGGGCGCTTTTTTTTTTGATAACTAATTTGATTAGTTACTTTTAGATTTAAATGATGAAAGATTTATATACCTACCAGCAATTCTCACCTTCACCAATTGGTATGCAAATGTTAGATTTTTTTGCTTTCTTCGCAGCCTTTTTTGCGGCCTCATCTAATTTGCTTTCATCTTTAATATCTTGATCGGTTGTCCATTCTTTAAGGCCTCCAAGGTCTTTATTTTTTTCAGAGGCTTTAGAAATATCAGAATTAATTGATCCTGCACTAAGTAATGCAGTTGCAGCCATGAAAATTGCTACGGGAGAATTTTTACCCATTTTTTTTTGATTACTTAATACATATTATATTGCCCTTCCTTCAGCTTTTAAAACATGATAGATGCTACTTATGAATGTATAAATTGAGTACGTGCTTTTTATCTGCCCAGCCTTCTTAGCAAATTGCTATAAGCAAGAAATATTAAATCAAGCTCATCTGATCTTCCATATTTCGAAAGCAATGCTTTTGCTCCAGCATCTAAGTTAAATAATAGTTTTCTTTCCTCATTACTTGAAACATAACTTTCAATCCAACCTACACATACAAGCCTTTCTCCCGAATTAACTTTTTGAACAGAATGAAGAGTAGTACTCGGGTAAACAATAATTTCGCCTGCATCTAGTTTGAAGTTTTTATGCCCTTGCATTTCTTGTATGCAAAGTTCACCCCCTTCATATTCATTTCTTTCATTGAGAAATAATGTAAAAGATAAATCACTTCTACCAGAACTCATATATGGATTATCTACATGCATTCCATAACCATGACCTTTGCTGGATCTTGTAAACATTACTCCGTGAATTCTTTTTGGTAAGGCAAAGCTTTTAATAAGTGGATCTGAGGTTATGCATTGAATAATTTTTTCACTTGCTAAGGTAGAAATCTTTGATTTCCTATCTAGCTGAAGATTATTTTTTACTTTAGAAGCGTGTGAGCCTGCAGTTTTTTTCCCATCTTGCCATGACAGTTCATTTGCTAAAAGAGTTTTCTGAAGACTTTTTAATGATTCGGCATTTAATAATTTATGCACTAAATAATCCATAGTTAAAGGGCGAAGTTTTTGCAAATGGATGAGAACCTTGAACTGAATCGACGCACAATTGATACTGGTTAAGGTATCAAAAGGCGGCAAAATTTCCTCTTGGCTGTCTTGTCGATAGTCTATATATTGACGCTTATTTTAATGCTTGAGAATGGTCTCATTCAGAAAGTTATCCTCCTCTTTGCTTGCTTTTACTTGTCTAATAAGTGGCGGAATTACGATTGCAGTTCCTTCATTTGCAAGAGAAGTTCGTGTTTATTCTGGTCGTCATTACAATACTGATCGACAAATTTACAAGAAGTTTGCAGAAGAAACAGGTATCAAGGTTCGTTTGATAGAAGCCACTGGAATTTCTTTGGTAGAAAGATTAAAGAGAGAAGGGAAAAATTCCAATGCAGATGTGATTTTGTTGGTGGATGCTGCAAGAATTAGTAATGCAGCAAATTCAGGTTTATTACAGAGCTATCGTTCTGAGAAATTAGATCAAGATGTTCCCCCTCAATATAGAGATCCTCTGGCTCGATGGTATGGGCTTACCCGAAGAGTAAGAGTTATGGTTGCTAACCCTAAAGTTGTTGATTTAAGTACAATCAAAAAATATTCAGATCTTGCAGATCCATCTTTAAAGGGAAAGGTTTGCCTTAGAAAACGAAATAGTCCATATAATCAATCATTAGTAGCTAATCAATTAGCTCTTCGCGGAGAATCAGAAACAAAAGGCTGGTTAAAAGCTATGATTTCCAATGTCTCTGAACCTTATTTCCCTGGAGATATTGGCATTATTAGAGCTGTTGCCCAGAAAAAATGCGGAATAGGGATAGTTAATCATTATTATGTTTCAAGAATGTTGGGAGGTGTAAATGGATCTAAGGATAAAAAATTAGCAAAAAAAGTCACTGTAATTACACCAAATCCTGCGCATGTGAATGTAAGTGCAGGTGGTTTAGCTAAATATGCAAAGAATAAAGTTGAAGGCATTACTCTTCTTGAATATCTTGCTTCATCTAAAGGTAGCAGAGGATTAGCAGGACCAACATATGAGCATCCTTTGATAGGTTTTAATGAATCTAAAGAAGTTACTCGATTTGGTGATTTTGTCCCTGATAGTGTAGAGATTTCTCAACTTGGGAAATTTAATAAAAAGGCTATTAAGATGATGGCTGAATCAGGATGGGATTAAATTCTTATTCTTAAGGGTAATTAATTCATTGCTAAATTTTTAAGTTTTAAACTTTATCAGCTCTAATTACTACTTATAATAATTTTAATTCAGCTCATATCTAGGAGAGGTGGCTGAGAGGTCGAAAGCGGACGACTCGAAATCGTTTAATGGGAAACTATTCGTGGGTTCGAATCCCACCCTCTCCGTATATTTTTTAAAACCTACTAATTTTGTGTGATTTAGAATCATGAATTTTTAGTTGGTGAAAATTATTTCTAATAAAAAGAAGAGAGATTGATTGATGATTATAATTTCATTTTTTTACACCATTTACCATCTCTAGAATTTAACCATTTAATTCCTTCTTCGTCGCCTATAGATGCAGCAAATTTATAATCCTTGCAGGCACCTTTTTCATCTCCTAGTTCATATTTAACATTCCCACGATTATTAAACCAAATATATTTTTCTTCTTCTTCCTTTGGAAAATTTATTTCAATTGCTTTGTTGTAATTATCTAGTGCCCCTTTGAAGTTCCCTAAATTCTCTTTCGCCAAACCAAGACTGTTGTAGTACCAGGAATCCATTTGACAATGGATTAATTTTTTACTTTTAGGACAATTTTCATACATTCTTGTATTTTTATATTTTAAATATACTTTACCTGCTTCTTCGTAATCCTTTTCTGCTTGTTTGAATTTTTCTAATTGTAAATTATACCAACCACGATTTTCGAAATAAAGTCCGCTTTTTGGGTATGCCTTTATTGCTAAATTGATATATTTAATAGCATTTTTATAATCACCTAGAGATTCATATGAAACGGCTATATTATTATAGGCATATTGATTTCCTATCTCACTATCTAATTCAATTGATTTTAAATAGTCTTTAATCGCTTCTTTGTATTTTTCTAATCCTCTATACGCATTCCCTCTGTTGTAGAAAGCAGAACCTTCAAGAGCATAAATATCGATTGCCTTATTATAATATTTAAGTCCTTTTTCATATTTTCCTGTATCAATCATCCTTTTACCATTATTAAAATATAATTTATAGGCATTCCAATTAGTTGCTTTTGCTTCTTTTGTGAATAATGCTATATCAGTTGATAAAGAGAAAAGAGTGATTCCTAAACTTGCTGAAAAAGGAACAATTAAAAATGAAAGTAAAAAGGAATATAGGTTTTTAGTCTTCATGAATTTATAAGTTTTTTTAGATAATAAACTCAATTTGATAACTTTATTTCTATCTTTACTCGATTTAATAGATTTTCTTGTTGGATTTTTTGAAATCTTGTTGGATGAGTCTTGATCTTGTTGGATTTTCTGAAAACCATTGATATGACTAGTCCTTTTGTCGTTGGATTTGACTAGGCAGAAATCTTGTTGGATTTTTGACCTGATTTCAATTTTTTATTCCTCTTTGTTCCCTCACCTGCCTTCCTAGACACAAATCGACTGACACCCTCTTCGTTTTCAATGAAATAACTTTGCCTATTGGCGAAAGATAAAAATGTATTATTTAATTTCCTTGTGGATAGTCATTTTATTTAGTTGAGGGCAGAATTTTTTCAGCTCCAATCTTTCGGTTGTGTTTCTTCTGTTCTTTTCGGTTGTGTATCTCGAAACTCCAGGAGATCGCTTCTCTGCAGGCGTAGCACTCCTACACTCAGTGCACTCTATGGTGACTACGATCCTAGTACCTTTCTTTGCCATGATATATCTATTCCTCTTGTTGAGGTTTTTAAAAATTGATCTTTATCCTACAGGCTTATAGGTTGATTTAAAACACAGTGATTTAATTTTTGGTTAAATGAGGTCTATTGGACCCAGAGGTTTTTTAGAATTTTTAAATGCCGCTCTGAAAAATTTTTTCAGATAACTTGCTCAGCCAAGCCTAAAGCTAAGTTGAAGGTGCAAGATAAATGGGCAATTTAATATGAACATAAATAATTAAAGTGTAAAGAAATAATTCTTGAAGAAAGATAATAAAGGATTAATTATTTCGACTCTATTTTATATAAATTGATTTATTAATTATAAATTTAGAGCAAGAGTCCATAGTCTAGTTGATCTTCAAATAAATTATTGTAATATAAATGTTTCTTCCTTATACCTTCCAGTATGAAATTATTTTTTTCTAATACTTTCTTGCTACCTATATTGTTACTCGCAATGCCAGCAAAAAGCTTATTAAGTTTGTGATCCTTTCTTGCCTTTTTTATAACTAAAGAAACAGCATGTTGGCAAATTCCTTTTCCCCAATACGATTTTTCACCTATTACATAAGTTACTTCTGCTCTTCTATGAATAGATTTTATGCCATCTAATACCACATTGCCAATATGTCTACCTTCTATAAATATTCCATATAATTCAATATTTTTGTCATTTAAACAAGTTTGAACATATAACTTTTGACCTTCTATGGAAAAACATCTATATTGATTATCTGAATATTTAACTACTTCTTTATTCGAGAACCAAGTCGCATAAGTTTCTGTAACGTCATTGGTTTGGAGTAACCGGATTTCCATCTTTTATAGAATTTTTTTCATTTTAAACATAAAGAAAAATTTTTCCATATCTAACTGTCTAAACCTTTCCCCTTAGAAGGTTATATAATTTAAAACTAAACTTCCTTATGAGATTGATGCAAGATATGAAGATTGATCTAAGCATTTGATTATGATTAGACTACGTAAGTTTCTTCTAATTTCCTTTTTTGTAGGAGCATTTGTTCTCCTTGTTTCTTTTATACAGACTTATGGGATTGAGCCATTGCGCAACGCAGTGGAAACCATGGGGATCTGGGCACCTTTGGGAATTTTGATACTTCGAGGTATAAGTATCATTTTGCCTGCTTTGCCTAGTTCTGCATATTCACTTTTAGCAGGTTCTTTATTAGGGTTTAAAACCGGGTATATCACAATAGTCTTATCTGACCTGATCTTTTGCCAAGCAGCTTTTTTCATAGCTAGAAATTATGGCCGTGAACCAGTTCGCCGTTTGGTTGGAGTTAAAGCAATGAAAAGAATTGAAGGTTTTAATCAAAATCAGTTAGAAGGAAATTTTTTCCTAATGACTGGACTTCTAATGACTGGACTATTCGATTTCCTTAGTTACGCCATTGGAATAGGAGGTACCCGTTGGCGTTTGTTTACCCCTGCTTTAATTCTTAGCCTCTTGATTAGTGATTCCATAATTGTTGCTGTAGGTGCGGGTGTTAGCCAGGGAGCTGGTTTGATGCTTGGAGGTGCTTTGTTGGGAATGTTTTTACTTGCTACCGTTGCCGGACTTATTAAAAAGAAGGCTTCTAAAGCCTAAAAGCGACTTAAAGCAAAGCCTTCCTTGGATTCATTTAGCTTGATTTCAGTTTGAATCTTTTAGGTTTTAAACGAGATAGTAAATATCATGAGATTTCATACTAAAAATCTGGTTCAATAGAAATGATTTATTCTTTTCAGTCTCATACCTTGTGAATTAACATTCAATATGATTTACAAAAATAATGCCTAATATGAAACTAGCTGAAAATGATTATTTCTATTCAGAAAAATTTATTAATTTTATTCAACTGGAAGATTACAGAAATGCTATTGAATATATCATTAAATTATTAGAGCTTCCTATTAGCCTAGAGGACAAGGCTTTTGTTTTTATAACTTCTGGCTATTTAAACAACAAAATAGGAAATTATCAATTAGCAATACAAGATTTTACAAATGCAATTGAAATAGAGAAGAATTTGGAGATCCTCGTCAAAAGATCTAAATGTATTGCTTATAGAGGTAGAAGTGAAGCTAAATATAAATATGGAGATTATAAAGGTTCTATTCAAGATAAAAGAAAGGAGAGAGACTATAGATTCATTGAAAATGAAAAACTTGATACTGGTAAGAAATTAAATTATCATACGAATTTGAAAAATCTAACATTAATTAAACCAGGAGATAAAGAAAAGATCTTGGAAAAAGTCATAAATTTAATAGAATCAAAATATGATTTAATTCAAGACTATAAACTTCTTATTGATGATTCTAAGAAAAGAAAGATAGCTAGATCTTTAGAAGAAAGAAGCGAAGCTAAATTTAATTCTTGTGATTATAAAGGTTCTATAAAAGCTATTAGAAGAGCTGAGAAATATATCTAGGATAATTAATAAAATACAAAAAATGATTCATATAATATGATCCGATAATCTAATTGGTATATAATAAATTCGTTAAATATAAAAAATGCTTGCAGAAAGTTTAGCTGAATTAGATAAACGCCTAAGCTTCCTTTCCGCTTTAGATGATCAATCTTTTAATGAATGGTTGACTCAGAGGGGTACAAGGTTATATGAGGAGGCTTTCCTTGATTCGTATGGAAAATCTCGAGATATTTATTATGATTTTTTAAAAAGAATCAAAAATAGAGATGAATTCTTAAAGATAAATTGTACATCTAGTCAATTTTACCTTTCTATTAGTCAAGAGATTATTCCTTTAATAGCAAATAATATAAACCCTAGAGAGAAGAGTAAAACAAAGGAAAGACTTAAAGAACATAATAACACTATTACTAAGAATTCTTATAAGATTAAATCCTTTTACTATTATTTAAAATATATAAAACATAACTATTACTTAAAAAGTTTACTTAAAAAAAACTATTATCAAAATCGATTTGAATCTAATAAAGAGAATAGTTTAATGGAGCTTTTGTTAACAAAGAAACAATTCTTTTTAAATTGTTTCCCTGGATCTGAAATGGCTTTACTTTCTGGAATTGTTGGCCTAAATCATAACTTTAGACAATTACCAATTTCACCTACACAAATCCCTCTAGATATTGTTCATGATTACTCAGAAGGATTATCGAATTTATTAGAAGACAGATATATTTTCCTTGAAATCTTAACTACTTATCTGCCTATAGATTCATTGGAGCATTCAATTATTGAGGATAACTTCAAAGAGGTTGTAACCTATTCGTACTTCCGGTTGTTAAGCCAATTGAGATTTTATAGAAAAATAATAAAAGACGATTCAGTTCTCATTCAACAAGGATCTTGTCAAAGAGAGAGGAGGTTAATTCTCCTGGCTTTAAAAATATTAGGTACAACAACTATAAATATTCCTCATGGTAGTGCTTGGTATCCTCCATCTAAATTTGTTGAGTTTTGGGAGTCTTCAGAAGGGACCGGTCTCGCTGATTTCCAAATAATATTTCACCCATCTCATGAAAATCAATTATTTACTGCTCATAAAAATCATCTTCGAAGTATTCAAGGTCTAACTAATACTCAAACCTTAGAAATATTAGATTGGAATTTAAATCATGAACAAAATAATAAATTGAGGGAAATAAAAACTAATAAAGTTACTATAATAAATTACCCTTTAAATATTAAAAGGCTTCTTCACCCTATTATACCTACACATCACTGGGAAGAAGTTTTAAGGTTGGAGTTAAATATTTGTAATCACTTGTCAATAAATAATATCAAAGTTAACTATAGTGTTCACCCAGATCAAATTAATTCATTCTCTAAAATTCAACATCTATTTCATAATATAAATCCACTTTTTAATAGATTAGATGATTACTCAGTGGAGGAGTTAGGTGTACTAATATTTACTTATCCAACCACCACAGCATTTGGACTTTCTTTGGAAAGGGGAAGCCCGATTGTACTTTTAGTTCATGGAAGCCATGGATGGGAAGAATATCAAATAAAACAATTGGATAAGCGTATTTGTTTGAAAGAATTGCATATGGATTCAAGCGGCTATTTATCATGTGATTTTGATTCCCTAGAAGATTCTTTGGCTCAGGCTATTTCCAAGGCAAAAAATTCAATTTATAATATTCCTCAATAAAATTTCCACTAATAAAAAATTGACTTTATCAATGCTATTAATATTGAACACTCAGAACTAATGTTAGAACCAAATCTTGAATCATCTTGCCTTTTTTTAACATCGACTTTAATCTTTTTATGTCGCTCCTTCATTTTTAACGCTTTAATCGTAAGATATGTCCCAATTGATTTATGCTTGGAACCAAATCCATATTTCATTATTAACTTAGATGAATAACATTTCATTCCACATGTCACATCCTTTAAACCAAAAAATAGTCCACCATATATAGCAAAAACTCTTTCACTAAACCTTGGCAGATTAGCCCTAACTCCAATAACTATTTGGTAATTCTCATTCTCAATATAATCTAACATTTCATTTATCAAACTGACAGGATGTTGTCCATCAGCATCCATAGTTAATATTGCTTTTGCACCTTTTTTTAAAGCATATTGAATTCCTTTCTCTAGCGCAGCATCATATCCAAGATTAGCATTCAGATGCAAGACATCAGCACCAGCTTCGGCTGCCAATATAGCTGTTTTATCACAACTATTATCATCTACTACTATGATATTAGCAATATGATCTTTTATCTTCTTAATTACAAATTGAATGCTTTTTTCTTCGTTATAAGCAGGGATAACTACAAAACGTTTCATTACCTACTCCCCATTATTCTGTATCTTCGTATTTTATGATATCTCCTTTTTTAAGTTTATTTCTTAGAACTTTTCCCGAAATCTCTGAAATTCTATAAGGTTCTAGACCATCTTTTGGACAAGGTCTAAGTGGAATTATATTTTTGGAGTTAATTAATGTTCCAGGCTCCAGGTCCTTAGCAGCTCTTAATGCCCTTCTTTGAAGAACGACAGTATTAGTTTCATTTTCTTCTACTTTCTTTTTCCCATCTCCTATAGAAGCCTCAAGTTCTCTGGCTCTAATAACCATCTCTTTCCATGAATTCGGATCCATAGAAAACTTATGATCAGGACCAACTCTAGTAGTATCGTCTGTGAAATGTTTTTCAATAACTCTTGCACCGAGTGATATTGAACCAAGAACTGTAGTATGTCCAGGAGTATGGTCTGATAGACCTAAAATAGTATTAGGGAATTCTTTTAAGTAAGAATTAATAACAGCCAGATTGATAAATTTAAAGTTTTCTAATGATCCAGTGTAGTTAGTATTACATTGCATAAGTACAACTTCTTTTGTGTGACTATTAATAATAGACATCGCTGCTTTCACATCTTCTAATGAAGATGCACCAGTAGCTATTAGAACAGGTTTATTTCTTTGAGATAAATTTTCTATTAATTCATGCCAAGTAATATCTCCAGATCCAATTTTCCATGCTGCTACAAATCTATCTAATTCATCAAGGATGCCGAGATCATATGGAGAAGTGAAATAATCAATCCCGGCATTATCACAAGCTTCTTTTAGATGTGCTGTCCATTCGAGAGAAATAGAAGCATCATCGTAAACCTCAAAGACACTTTTCTTCCATTCTTTTTGATGTGACTTAGTATTCCCTAGATTCCTGAACCCAAGATCAGAAACTATAGTCTCGGCTTTGAAATTCTGAAATTTAGCTGCATTAGCGCCCGCTTCAGCGCATTGATTTATCAATTCAATTGCTCTAGATAGCTTGCCGTCATGATTGGCTGCTATATCGGCAATAAAATAAGAAGGATGTTCTAATCCAATTTCAGATGTGCCTATTTTAATATTTTTCATAGTAATAAGTTCTTTATTTGAACCTTCTTGGCATACCTTCTAGTAATTTGTCAACAACTTCAGATGAATTAGGCATCTTTTTAGACAAAATCATTTCAGCCTTACGACAGTCTAATCCTAGACTATTGCATCGCTTGGGTTTCAGCTCTTTTACGCTTGCATCTTCAGCCCAGTTTAATTCGATAGATAATCTCTTAGCAACTAAAAAAGCGAAATCTTTTTTACTTAAAGCATTTGATGAGGCGATATTTAATATAGTTTGACTAATTTTTCGGGAAGCCATAATTGCATTTTCAACTAATGAAATGGGATCTATAGTTGACGTATAAAAGTCAGTATAAAGTTTAAGAGTATTTTTACTTTTAAGAGCATTAATTAACCACTCAATATAAGTAGGATTGTCTATTTGATTACGGAAACCAGTTACGTTTGTTCTTACTATTAATGAGTTACTGTATTCCAAAGCATATTGCTCACCTTTAAATTTAGTTTCAGAATATTTATTAAGGATTAGGACTGGATCATTTTCACTATGTAAAATATTAGAATCATTAGTATAATAATGATCGGTGGATATATGAATTAATTTGCAATTGATAAAAGAACAAGCTTCTGAAATAAACTTCACAGCCAATGAATTTATATTAAAAGCCTTTTTAGGATTTAATTCACATTTTTCTAGAGAGACTAACGCTGCACAATTTATAACAAGTTCCGGTTTTATTTCTTTTATTGCATTGATTATGGATTGTGGGTCTGCTTCTATGTCGCATTTTATATCAGGGCCATGCCTTGAACATCCTATTACCTTAATCCTTCTTCTTTTAAGGTAAGCTGATGTTGCTTTACCAAGCATTCCTGTTGCTCCTACTACTATTACTTGCTTATACATAAATAATAAATATACAATAAAATTGACTCCTTTCCCATTGTAAAATCCTTGTTTAAAATTTATTCATTAAATAAAATCATTTGAAATAATTACTTTAATTGCTAGTCCACATACTTTTGAGTTATTATTTGATCGATTTAACCTAATAAGTAATGAAATTGATTTTTCTGCAAATATTAGCTTCCTTTCATGCTCTCACACTTAATAAACATAAAACAAAAGTCAAGTATGATAATGACAACTATACAATTTTTTGATTTAAACTTATCATAATGAGTATTTCCTACTCAAAGGATATCCTTCGAATACCCCATTCATTTCTAGGCTCTACCTTAAATCCTAACGTAGATATCTTTGAAAAATTATCTGTTTCGAAGCGAAGAGTAGTTACGAATCAGCGAGGTTGGAGAATACCCCCGAATAGATCTTCCTCAACTTATTCTTCAAATATTCTCCTAATGGGTTGTTCCTGGGCAGAAGGTGTTTGCGAGGATTGGGAAAATACAATTGCAGGTAGGTTGGAATATTTGACTGGTGAAAATATTGTTAATATTGGAGTTGCCTCATATTCTCCTTTGCAGGCTATTAGGAGACTTGAAAGTGAAATATCTTATATTAACCCTAAAATAGTTTTATTTATCTATCCATCACTTACTGATCGACTTGTTAAACTTAGTGCAATTAGAAGTATTGCATATAGACCAATATTTCATATTCAGAATTCAGATGCCAATCTTATAATAAAAGAGTCTATACCTATAGAGCCTGATATTTATAATGCAGCATGGTCATCTGCTCAAAATATAAGACTTGGTAAATCTAGTAGATATGATGAATCATTCTTGGAAATAGTTCGTTTATATACACTTTTCAAAAATCAATACCATAGAAGATATATTTCTAGGATATTAGGCATAAAAAGATCTAACATTCCACCTATATATGATATTCAAAAAAGAATAGAGAGAGATTATCGTAAATCTATTCTAAAAAGATGTTTTTCAAAACTTCAATCTTTAGCTGTGTCCCATAATTTTAAAACTGTAGTTTTACCCTGCTCACATCAAATAATAACTGAACCTCAACCGAGAGTAAAATTCGATTTTGATTTTTTCAAACAATCTTTCCCAGCCTCTTTCGATAGAATATTTTATATAGATTTTGAACATGTTCAGAAATATATACTGAGTTATTTGAGAGAAAATAATCTTGAAGAATGGCAAATTGTAAATAATATATTTGCCCCAGATCATAACCATCCCAATGCAAAAGGATATCAATTAATTGCAGATATAGCCTATAAATACATTTTGGAAAGTAACCTGTATAAATAATTTTTTATAAAAACTATTATTTAACCATTGAACTACTCTTGTAGGATAGTTCGTAATAGTTACCATTTGAACTATTGAAATACTCAGAACAAAGTTCAGAGTATTCTTTTATAGGAAGAACTAGGAATAATTCTGCATAAACTTTTTCACTACCTCTTCCTTTTAAAAATCTACAATTCCAAGCATTTAGACCAAGTGAATAATGAGCCCAATTTCTGCTTCTGTATTGAGAGTAATATTTTTCAATACAACTCTCCTTTTCTTTCTTAAATTTTGTTATATCGACAACTACATTAGCCAAAATAGCTGAATATATTTGATAGGCCCATATTTCAATATTATCTGATATCAGATTATTACTATATAAAAGCATAATTAGTTCACTAGCTCTTCTATGATCATCATGATCATCAAGACAAAAAGTGACCATTATTGTGTCAGGTGAATAGCTTTTAATAGCATCACTTAATACTTCCAATGAATCTTTGTCAGATGGTATTTTCTTTACACCCCATCTTAAGAATTTCACTGAACAATTTAGCGCTTCAACAGCCTCTTTTGCTTCTTTTTCTCTGGTCATAATTGCTTCTGAATCATTATCTGATGTTAGATAAATAATATTTATTTTACTCCCATTACTAGCAGATTTTAGTAAGGTTCCTCCTGGTCCTATGAGTTCATCATCAGGATGTGGAGCAATAACAACTATTGATTTTCCTTTAGGGTGTTTTATTTCCACAGGATCAATTATCTTTGACGAACGCATACTATTTATAACTTGTGAAACGCCTTGTAAATCTATTAAATCTAGCCATTGTTTAATATAAAATTTATAAGCTCTACGAGTATCTATATAGTTACCAATTTTCCTTATGATGATTTTTAATCGCTTCATCTTTATTCTGATTTAAATCTATCTCCGACTTTCATGATACCTAAACTAATGAGATTAGCACCAGATTTTACTTTATAGTTCATAAGTATTTTATTGATTGTTATGACACCATCTTTAATAGCTACTCTAGGACAATTTTTAGTGCTTGTTCCAACTACCTCCCCTAATAGATAATTAGAGTCAGTTAATTTCTCAAATGTAATATCCCAAATACATACTTTTAGGCCATTAATTTCAGCAATTGAACCACTCTTTGGACGTAATGCTAGACATGTTCTTTGTAAATCTATACCAGATTTATTCCAATTAACTTGCCTGTATTTCCGATTAAACGGCGGCAAAATATTCGTTTTACCTTTCTGTGATTGAGGATTTAAAAAAATTTTTCCGTGCAATGCTTCCAGTATCTGATTTGTAACATTTTCCATTATAGGAACCAATCGCTCTTCTACCTCCCCACAATCATCAGTTTCATAAACGCGTACTTGCTTTTTAATTAGGATATCTCCAGAATCAAAATCATTTGTCATGACATGAGCTGTTACACCACTCTTATTATCACCCATAAAAACAGCCCATCTATTGGGAGTCCCGCCACCTCTATCCGGCAGTAAACCAGGGTGTAAATTTATAGACTTCCATTTTGCTAAAGCTAAGATCCTTTCAGGAATTAGACGATGAAAACTAGAGCATAATATTAAATCAGGCTCTGATTCTTTAATGAACTCTAATAATTTATTCGAATGTAGATCCCTTGAACTAAATATAGGGATTGAACTTCTAGATGCTAATTTATCAGGTCTTAAATATCTTTCAAATGGTTGCCTATATATGTATCCACCCGGACTTCTAATCCTTATGTAACGTAATAATCGATCAATATAAGAGTAACATTTATTTAATAAATCTCTGTTATTATTTAATTTAGTACAAATTCCAATAACGTTTTCATTATTTTTGAGACATGTTTCGAGTGTGATGGAACCATGCCCTTGATTCCCAAAAAAAAATATAGAAGGTTTATTTTTACTTTTCATAATAAATGTTCGAATTTTTTATCAAACTCTGATATTAGTCTCTTTATTTTCTTTGGAGTATAAGGTGATAGCTTATTTTTTAATTTGATTATAAAAGGTACAGATGGGACTTCACTCTTTTGATCCTCACCGCTCATTAAATCGTAGAAATATGTGTCTTTTGCTATCCCTCCCAAACTTCTTGTTTTGAAGTTGAAAACACTACTGCTTGGATTCGATCTAGCTAGATCAATTGCCTTAATACCCTTCTTGTGGCAATCTTCAATTAGATTCCAGATAAGTAATTCATTTAGGCCTACAGATCTTGCTTTAGTACTTTGGGCACTGAAAAAATAATAGGCTTTGTCATTTGAGTATAGAACTATGATTCCACCTATTACTTCTCCATCTAGGCGGCCAATATAAAACTTTACTTCATTACCTAATTCTGATTTAAGCAGTTTAAAGAACTGTTTTGGATGCGTATGAATATTCATCGATAGCATACGTTCAGAATATATTTCATACCAATCATCAAGATATTTAAAATCATTTGTAATTTGAATATCTTGTTTACGCGCTTTTCTGATTATATTCCTAGTCTTTCCTCTTAAGTTAATCCAATCTTCTGATACATTTGAGGCAAGAGATTTGAGTATAGTTTTTTTACTCCAAAATAGACAATTCGCATTCTCTATTTTATTTGGGTGCTCTAATTGGGTTTTAATAATTCCATTTTTCATACAAAAGGATTTCATAGCATCAAATAATGCTAGAGCTACAGAATTATTGCAAACAACTAAACCATATGGAGGACTATGTATTTCTCTATATGGTTTTTCCAAGTTAGAGCAATAACAAGAAAGTACTCCTACTATTTCTCCATTTTTATCTTTAGCTAATAGAGCAAGAACATCAAGTCCATATGCTTTACTTAGAATATATTGGAAACTTGGACTCGCAAATTTGATTAAATCTTTTGATTTGTCAATATAATCCCGCCACTGTAAGTTGTTTTTTGGAATGGCAAACTCTATTCTATATTCTTCTTTAAATTTAGCACTCATATTTAAAATGTTTTGAAGTTTGCTTGTAGAGATGTGGTTTTATACGTTATCCTTAAGCTGGAGAATCTGAATCATGCTATTCTAACCTGTTTTTACTATTTATTTTATCATTATAAAATAAATAGTAAAAACAGTATATGCAAATATTTAAATTTATAACAAGTATAGATAACTAGTTTGATTGAAAGTTTTCTTATGATTATTCTCCTAAATTCTAATTACAGGTTGATAACTACTACAAATTACTCTAAAATTTAAAATCCTCTTCGAATTTTCTTCTAATTCAATTCAAAAACTTTATATAGGATCATTTAAAGATAACAGAATCTAAAGCAATTTTTCTAAATATTAGACCCTACATGCTAAATTACTAAAAAGATCATTTATATAAATGAGACGTTCCCTACTTATTGGAATATTAAAGAAGCATGTAAAAACGTTCCTCGGTATCATTTATAGCAACTTCTTTACATCTAAAATATTATATAATTCATTAAAAAAAAATGTGGTTGTTGTAAATAAGAATGGAAAAGGAAAGACACTATTAGTTATATATGATGATAGGTTTATTGGTGAGATAGATACTATCTTAAATTATGGAGACTATAAGTTGATTAATATTAGTGGAGGATTGGTAAATGCTATAAATGACTATTACTTGAGAGGTCACAAAGCAGATTCTTTTAATTATTATAATAATAGCATTATGCCTTTTATAAAGAGAAAAAGACTAAGAAGATTCTATAGACATTTTATAACACATTTAAAAAAAGACTTTCCATTCGATCTTGCTATTCAACCAGGGTTTAATTATACAAATACATTTGAAATTGTAGAAGCATTACATCAAAAAGGAGAGAAAGTCCTATGCCTTCAGAAAGAAAATCTTATGATATCGGCACCAAGTAAAGCAGCAGTACTTTTAAAACGTCTAGTTTCTATGAAACAATTTTCAGCCAGTCATTATGTTGTACATAACGAATTGATGAAAGAAGCATTTATCAAATCTGGAATGTGTACAACAAGCCAAATTACTAGTATTGGCTGTATTAGGATGGATAGCCTATTTAATAAATTAAGATCCACTAATCAAACTCAAATCGTAAGATCTAGACCAAGAGTGATTTTATTTTCATTCTTACCAACAGTAGGCTTGATTTCAGCGGGGATTTCACATAAGGATCGTAAAAAAGGTTTTTTTGAATTCTTCTACTCTGTGCATAAAACTGTTTTATCGCTTGCTGAGACTAGAGATATAGATATAGTGGTCAAGACAAAGTGGGATGGATGGTGGACTAACGAATTAGATTCAATTATTAATGAAGTACTTTCTGAATCTCGAAGAAGTCGTGTAATAGTTGAGACATATACAAATAGTCATGATTTAATTCTAAATAGTGATTTAATTGTAGGTTTTGGAAGTACTACTCTTTTAGAAAGCATGATTACAGGAAATATTCCAATAATGCCTGTATATGCAGAGGTTAACGAAGAAAGGAAAAATAAATTTGTTAATTTTATAACCGAGGATGTTTTTCTAAGACCCCAGTCGGAAGAAGAACTTCGTGGACTATGCCAAAAAATTCTGAACAAAGAATATGTAAAGGAATATAATGAGACTAATAAGGTAAAAAATTTAGAGATATATCAAAAGTATTTAGGAGAATTTGATGGAAAAAATACACAACGACTCTGCGAATTTATAGAAAAACTAGTTAACTAAATATTATTATATTGGGTATATGGATAATTTTTTATCACTCTGAAAGCTCACTTTTTCTAAAAACTCCAACAAGCCTACTTCCCAGCATATTTTGATGAATATACTCTGGAGTTATGAAGTTAAATAAGCCCTTTGGATCTCCAAATCCATGGTATGGATATTCCCCAGAAAGATAACTCTTTACATTGTCGATTTCAGAAATAGCAGTCTCCATGTGAATGCATTTGAATTGATTCTTTTTCATTAAATACCTCAAACTATCTTCTGAGAAGTGAGAAACATGTTTCCAATTGAATGTTGCAGATTTCTCTCGGATTAATCTGGTAGCGAGACTCTCTACATTTGGCACCATTATGAAAAATAATCCGTTTGGCTTTAATAACTTTCTTATTATAGAAACTATATAACCTAAATCGTAAATATGCTCTAGAACATTCCACATACTAATGCAATCATAATTCGAGCCTAATTTAGTGAGATCTAGAGACTCAAATGTTGATTGAATATACTGAATACCTTCTTCTTCTTTATATGTGGAGGCATATCTTTCATTTGTATCAACCCCAATGCATGATTTCCATCCGAATTTTGATGCTTCTTCCACAAATACTCCTGCCCCGCACCCTAAGTCCATTATTAATTTATTAGATGGTGGTCGTAACTGTTCAATTAGCGATAATCCATAAATGTATTTGTCTCGATCAATTTCTTTCTGAAGAGGTTGCAAATAAATGTCTGATGCAGTTTTATCATCGGCATAAAGTTCGCATGCTTTTTCATATTTTATTCTAGGATTTAGATATCTATGATTGCAATTACTGCATTTCCAAATTTGTAAACCATATCTGTTTAGTACGAAAGAAGCATCATGTGATTGGCATACAGGACATGAGTCGATGTTTTCCCAATATTGATTTATTCGTTTGTATCTCTCAATCTTAGAGTCTTCAACAACTTTTGCATGCTCTCTAATTAGTCCACCATCAGCAGGCTTTCCTTTGCCACTCCTATTGGTTTCAGAGTGAAATCTGGCTGCTCCATATCTTATGTTCCCATCAAATAGATTCTTGGCTTCAAGCCTTTCCTGGGCATTAGATATTTTAAATCTCATGACTTGTAAGCGTTGATTTTTTATTCTATGTTGTTTCCAGAGTAGAACACAACAATCTTTATCTATAAGTAATTTTATCCAGAATTACAATTATTGCTTTGCTCAGGAATTTTGATATATAATATAATTAAAAATTACTCTATAAATCCAGGCTAAATAGTATTATTAAATAACATAAGAAACATCAAAACTAAAACTCTTATGGAGAAAATCAAGAAAAAAATAGTTTTTCATGTTATTACCAGAATAGGAACTGGAGGAACAGAAAAAATATTAAAGCAAGTAGTTATGAATATTAACGATTATGAGCACATTATTGTTTCTTTGAGTTCTATTGACGAGATATCTCTAGAGCAATTTAGAAGTTCAAATTTAAAATCATTTAGCCTTTCTCACTCAGATCAACCAAATTTACTATTTATCCCATTAAGACTTTTTAGATTGCTTAAATTATACAAACCTTATATAGTTCACACATGGCTTACTCATTCTAACTTTTTGGCGGGTATTTTATCTTCACTATTAAAACATCCAAGGATTATCTGGTCTATTAGAAGTATGCCAATTACTTTGCAAGAGACATCTCTTCTTGCATACTTTCTAAGCAAAATAAACATATTATTATCTCATTTCATACCAACATATATTATTTATTGTGGTTATATAATTAAAGATCATCATTTGAAATCAGGATATAGCAAAAGAAAAATCGATGTAATCGAAAATGGTTGTGATGAGAAATTATATTACCCAGATATTCAAATCCGGAATATAACAAGAAGTGAATTAGGAATTACTGAATCAACATTCTTAATTGGTACTATCGGTAGATATGATCCTCATAAAGATTATATAACTCTTCTAAAGGCTGTCTCATTACTAAATACTACAATTGATTGGAAATTATTAATGATAGGACTAGGTTTAGATCTTTCGAATAAGGAGCTTAATTATCATATAGAACAACTTGGAATTTCTCCAAATGTTATTCTTCTAGGAAAGAAGCAACAAATCAATAAATATCTAAATTCAATGGATGTTTTTGTAAGCTCTTCTATTAAAGAAGGCTTTCCAAATACATTAATTGAAGCGATGTTTACAGCCACACCTATTATTTCGACAGATGCAGGAGAATCTAGTAATATTTTATGCAGAGAAACTTTTATAGCACCACCAAAGGATTACATTGTATTGTCAAAATCAATTTCAAAATTAATTAAAATGGATACCCAAGAAACTATGGAATATAAGAATTATTTAAGGAATAGAGCTTTTGATCAATTCTCTAATTTTAAAATGCTATCAAATTATCATTCATTTTATAAACGGGTTACCTCTCTAGGAAATTAGAATTTAATTTGTTTAAAATATAAGCAATTTTTACTAATATCAATCATCACACACCATTATATTGTCTTTGCAATAAAAACTATGTAAATTAAGATTGATTTCGATCTTTATTCACAGAATATGTGTGGATTTGTTGGCACCTTTGCTATTAATGGAGTAAATAAAAAGAATTTATCTAGTATCCAAAATGCTTTAAAAACTTTCCAATCAAGAGGTCCCGATGAGCAAAATGCAATCATTTCTGATAATTGTGTTTTAGGGTTTAACCGCTTAGCGATAAACGATTTAAATACTGGACAGCAGCCAAGGAGATTCAATTCTTCCCCAGACCAGGAATCTAATAATTTATTATGCTTTAATGGTGAAATATTTAATTATAAAGAACTCGAGAGGCAATATTTGCAACCACCTTATTGTCGTGATGAAGTGGGAGTATTAGTAGATTTATATAGGTCTTTGTCCACAAGAACCTTTTCTTTATTAAATGGTCAATTTTCAATCGTTATTTATAACTCTGTCGAAAAGAGATTGATTATTGCTAGAGACCCTTTTGGTATTAGACCTTTATTTTATTCTTTTACAAGTGATAAGCAGAATTTTTATTTTTCCTCTGATATAAGGGCATTTGATAGCTTGGGCATTGATAAATCTTTTAATCCATATGAGCTAGCCAGGATTCACCTTACTTGGAGTACCTCCAAAGATAAAACTATATGGGAAAACATCAGGCAAGTCAAAATAGGAACATATACAACTATAAGTTTATCTGAAAATAATACTTTTAAGGAGCATACTGATTCTTTCTGGTCCTGGCCGGAAATAATATCAAATCAAAATAGAGACAATTCAACTAAAATTACAAACCAAGATTGTAATCAATTTAGAGATATTTTTCACAAAAGTATTATAAGCCAGACTATGAGTGATGTCGGCTATGCATCATATCTATCAGGAGGAATAGATTCATCAGTTATCGCTTACGAATTAAGCTCCATATCATCTCATCTAAAGACTTTTTCAGTAACTTTCGATGACGAGCAGTATGATGAATCATCCAAGCAAATATTAGTAGCAAGTCATTTAAAGACTAATCATTATCCACTTCAAATATCTGATGAAATTATTTCTAACTCTTTCAAAGAAGCAGTTTTTAGTATCCAACAGCCTTTTTTTAGGACCGCTCCTGTCCCTTTGATGTTATTGGCAAAGAAACTAAAACTATCAGGAGAAAAAGTTGTATTAACAGGAGAAGGCGCTGATGAGATATTACTAGGCTATGATATTTTTAGAGAAAGTGAATGTATAGAATTCGTTAACTCCAAACCAGATTCAAAATGGAGATATCATATATTTGATTCATTATATTCTTATTTACCACAATTTAAAAATCCAAGATATAGAAGATTAGCAGTTGATACATTAATGAGAGAAGGAGATTACAGTGTGCTTAAACCAATTCAATCTCGACTTTCTAATAACCTGCGTACATTAATGTCCTTTAAAGAAAGTGATAAAATTGGTCAATCAGTTTTACATAATCTTATTGAAGAGTACCGTGAATATACTATTAACTATGATCTTGATAATATTGATATGATTCAACTTTATGAAATAAATAACCTTTTGTCTGGTTATTTATTGTCATCTCAAGGAGATAGAGTATCAATGGCATCTTCCATTGAGGGTAGATATCCTTTCCTTGATTTAGATTTTGTTAGGTATTCTTTTTCGATACCTAAGAAACACAAATTACATGCCAATAAGTTCAAGAGAATTCTAAAGGAATCTTATAAAGATTTTTTACCAAAAGATATAATTAATGCACCAAAGATAGCTTACCAATCACCCGAGGCTAGATCTATCATTAAAGTACCTGGAATGATGGACGATTTGCAAGACAGTAATAGTAAGATTTATCAAACATATGATTACAACAAGGTTAGTAAAATAATTTCACGGGTAACAGATTCTAATTCGAAGTCTAGTCGAGGCTCTTATGGGGACAATTTAACAATTTGCGTTTTAGGCTCTCTTAATCTATTGTTCTAATTCATAGTCATGTTAATATTATATTAGATTTACTTATTTAATGAACGATAAGCAAAAACTACTTGATTTTATATTACACAAATCAGACTTAGATTCTATAGAAGAAATACCCCTTGAAAGCTCACTCCTTATAGAAGGAATTTTAGACTCTTTTGGAATTATAGAGCTAGTAGAGTTTGTAGAAAGTGATTGGCAAATCACTATCGATGATGCAGAATTTAATATAGAAAACTTTGGATCTGTAAATAAAATATTAGAATTCATAGATAGAAAGAAACAATAATCTCATGAATAAGATCAAGTCAATAGATTTATATTTTGATTTTATAGAGACTTTATTAGAAGACTATAATAATTACGATTATATAGTATTTAATCTCTCAATTTTATATTTCAGAAAAGAAGCTCTGAAAATAGGTTTTAAGGATAACTTATTGACCAGACTAAAGAATCTAGCCAATAGAGTTAATGTTTTCATCCCTTCATTTACTTTTCTTGAGCACAAAGAAAAAGTATTTGATATTTTACATACAAATCCCACTCTTGGTTGGTTAAATGATCAATTTTTCAAGGAATATCAGGATAGTTTTAAATCCCCTTATATAGCCCGTAGTCCTTCTTGTATACACAGTTTTATTGTTATAGGTCCAGAGGCTAGACAAATCGTAGATTCCATATCACCTTTTTATTCTTTCGGAGAATTATCTGTATGGAACTATTTTTATAAGAATAGAGGATTTTGGTGCGAAATTGGGACCGAACCTAAAAATAGTTTTTCTATAATCCATGATTGTGAAATGTCAGCCAATGTCCCATATAGAGAAAATATAGAATTTAATGTACATTATATAGATACAAATCACATTTCTAAATCAGGTCAATATTCCTATTTTGCAAGAAAAAAAGACATTTCTTCATACTTTAACTTCAATAAAATTACCACTTTAGCTGCTTTCCAAGCCAACAATCTATTACTAGAAATAGATTCTAATTCTTATATACATGAATACAGAACACTCCATAAATTACTTGTCTCACAATTAGAGAAAGAACCTAAATTTTTCTGTCTTGATTAACAGCTACTATAGCATATTATCCTTAATGATATTATTCTCCTTTAACAAGGTTATTTCACTTATAACCTTTTTCAGTTCTATTTGTATAGTATTAGCTATATCAAATACTGAATTCTTCCCATTAGAATATGCTAAAATATCCATTCTTGTTTGAGCTGGATGTCTGCCTTCACATTTGATTGATATCGTTGGATATAGATTCCTTTTGCCAAGTTGAGGTTCACATTTTTTAATTAACAATGGCCTTAATCCCAATTCAAAACAATCAACAATAGTTTTCATTACTTCGAACGAATCTTGAAGTCCTTTATCGGTCACTAAATCAAAATTATCAGCACTAGTATGGTATTCAGGGTATTCTCCAAATTTACTTTTACAGAAAGTGCAGAGAGGAATATCTACTCCAGGTGAGCAATATTGTCTTTCATCTGAACCTCTTTCTAAAAAGCTATATTCTTTTGCATTATTTTTCCCTATTAAGGAAGCTCTCAAAGCAGAATCAGTAATTGTATTATTATAGGGTGTTTGCACAAAAGAATATCCACGTTCATCACCTACACATGAAAGGTTAAAGCCACAGATAACATTTTTTTTTAATTTCTTTTCGAATTTTTTTATAAAAGCAATACTGCCAATAGTCTCTGGTGTCAAAGCGAACCTATAAGAATATTTGGGTGATTTATATTGTTTTTTTATATAATCTAGAATTGCACAAAGTACGATCGGACCGCTTATTTCATTGTTTGCCATAGAAGGGTGACATATATACGATGAAAAGAATATTTCTTTTTTTGATTTACCTTTAATTAGCGCAGTTGAGTACTCTAAGTATCCCTCCTTAAGAGTCGAGTCAATAAAGGCCTTATAATTACCTTCTGGAAGGTTATTCTTGTCTTTTTCTGAGAGGCAGAAACCCCAATCTTGCTTATAATAGGTCGTAATATATGGTATCCATTCTTCTTGATAATTTAAGGTATATATTTTTTTTGATAATGTACTTAGGTCTATTTCTCTATTTATTGGTTTTGAATAACCTACAACGTGTAGATTATTTCTTTTGAACTCTGCATACTTTTGTCCTGTGTCCAAATTCTCGATGTACGCATCTTTGATATTCCATTCCAATGGTATTTCCCAGTCATATACCTTTTCTCCGGATTTGATCTTATATCTTTTTAATTCTTTGTGAAAACACTCGAAATAGTCTAAAGTCTTCCTTACCCCTTCCCCTGTTAGTGATCTGCAAATAGGATAAAGATGTTTTGCATGGTCGATTAGCTTTATATCTAGATAATGAGACATGTATTTGATTTTATTTTTTACTATAGCGACTTCTTGACATTAATTTAGAAATCTAGCTTAATTTGATTCTATTTCAAGAAGATGTTTTTAAATATAAATCTTATATGATTTTTTGGATCTCTACATACTCTTACTATACAGTTTATAATAGAATCGTCCGCAATTAAACGATGAAATATTCAGCCACTATAGAAGCAAGAATGACTTCAACTAGGTTGCCTGGAAAAGTAATGTTAGAGGCTGCAGGGCAACCATTTTTGCAGCATATGATCAACCGATTAAAGCAAGTACCATCTTTAGATGAAATAATTTTAGCAACAACAATTAATCATCAGGATGATGTTTTGGTTGATCTGGCTGAGTCTAATGGGATCAAGTATTTCAGAGGAAGTGAAGATGATGTTTTAGGAAGAGTTCTATACGCAGCAGAATCATTTGGAACAGACGTAATTGTTCAAACAACAGGTGATTGCCCTCTGATAGATCCTCAAATAGTTGAACAATTAATACGAATTTATAAAGCTAATAATGTAGATTATGTCAGTAATACGCATGTAAGAAGTTTTCCAGATGGAATGGATGCTCAGGTATTTAATACTAGTGTATTAAAAGAATCTTCTTTGCTGGCTAATACAGAACTAGAGAGAGAGCATGTAACTTTACATATTAGAAATCATCCTGAACTATTCTCTCCTATTCATATTGTTGCCCCTCCAGAGTTACATTGGCCTGAATTAGGATTAACTTTAGACGAAGAACCTGACTATATACTTTTAAAGCATTTAACAGAAGAAATAGGTCAGACTATAGAGGGATATAGCTGTAATGAACTCTTAAAATATTTAAGAAATAATCCTAAATTATTAACTATAAATGACCATGTCAAGAGAAAAGGAGATAGTTAGTGAGTAAAATAACTGTAGTAAGCCACGACACTGGAGGAGCAGAAGTATTAAGTCATTGGATTAAGTATAATCCAGGTGATTATGTTTACGCCGTGGGTGGACCAGCTAGAGAAATTTTTAAAAAAAATTTAGGAATTATAAATTTCCTTTCACTAGAAGAATCTATAATTCTTTCTGAAAAGATATACGTAACAACAAGCTGGGGAAGTAACCTGGAATTAGAAGCAACAAAGATTGCCCTAGAAAAAGGCATAGAAGTTATTTGTTTTTTTGATCATTGGACAGACTACGAAAATAGATTCTTTTTGAATGATGTTCAATACTTGCCTAATAAAATTTGGGTTGGAGACAAGTATGCCGCAAATTTAGTTCAATACCATTATCCAAATATAAATATCATACGAGGGAAAAATTTTTTTTTAGAATCTATAAAAAATTATATAGAAGAACAAAAAATAGATAGACGAATTGGTAAATCTAATGATAATCAGAAAGTTCTTTATATTGCTGACAACATAGAGGATGCATGCAAGGCTAGTTTTGGTGATCCATTGTATTTAGGATATACAGAGATACAAGCTTTTGAATTCTTTATGGAAAATATTAATTTGCTAGATAAACAAATAGATTCAATCTATATCAGACCACACCCTTCTGATAAAGTATTTAAATACGAGCATTTAATTTTACAATATAAAAACGTTTTAATGGAGCAATCAGGTAAGGAATTAAAAGAGATAATCAAAGAATATGATGTAGTTGTTGGAACAGAATCAATGGGTATGATTGTAGGTATTCTGGCAAATAAAAAAGTATACTCTTGCATCCCACCTTTCGGAAAAAAAAGTAGGTTGCCACATGAGGAAATTATTCACTTGAGGGATTTATTATGAGTTACCTTATTTTTTGACTATGAAAAAGAAAGTAATACTAGTTGGATTAGGCAATATAGGAATGCTATATGATAAAGATCATTTAGATCAACATACGGTATTCACACATGCCAAATCTTTCTCCCTTCATCCCGATTTTACTTTGATAGCAGGTATAGATATTGACCACTCGAAGAGGCTTAAGTTTACTAAAGATTATAACGTTAATTCATATAGTTCATTAAATGAATTGCCATCAGACTTATTACCAGAAATAGCCGTAATATCTTGCCCTACTGAATATCATCTTCGTATTTTAGAGGAAATAGTAAGTTTCCCTACAATAAAGTTAATTTTATGCGAAAAACCATTGGCATATGAATTAACTGATGCCTACCAAATCATTCGCAAATGTGAGTCTAATAATATAGATTTATTTGTAAATTATATGAGGATAGCAGATCCAAGTACAGATTATATTAAGTCATATATATTAAATTCCCAAAACCAAAACAAGCAAGTAAAAGGATTCTGTTGGTATTCTAAAGGTTTATTTCATAGTTGTTCTCATTACTTTAATCTATTTGAGTATCTATTAGATGGCTTTATCTCAGCTAAAATAATTAATAAAGGAAGGGAATATAATCACAATGATATAGAGGTAGATTTTGTCGCTAATTTTAATTTAGGATCAATAGTATTTCAATCTGCATGGGAGGAGAATTATTCACATCATACTTTTGAAATAATAACGCCTACAGGAAGAATAAGATACGAAGATGAAGGTAATCATATTATTTTGAATAATATAGAAAATAACAAGGATTTTGTAGGATATAGAAATCTAGACAATAATCCAGAATATATCTCAACTAATATGAAAAAGTACCAGTATAATGTTGTGCATATGCTCTCTCAATTTTATAATAAAAAAGCATATAACTTATGTACAGGAAGGCAGGCTCTTTTAACACTTAAGAACCTCTCTTATATAAAGGATTTGTCAGGCTATGAACAATAATTTAGCTATCCTCGGTGGTGACAAATTAATAACAAAGGATTTTAAACCATATAACTCCATAGGTTCAGAAGAAATAAAAGCTGCTAAGAGAGTTTTGGATAGTGGTGTCCTCTCCAAATTTTTAGGATGCTGGGATGATGATTTTTTCGGTGGTCCCAACGTCAGGGAATTTGAAGAGAAGTTGGCTAATTATTTCAATGTAAAGCATGTCGTGGTAGTGAACTCCTGGACCTCAGGCCTTATTTGCGCATTAGGTGCAATTGGGATAGAACCAGGCGATGAAGTTATTGTGACACCCTGGACAATGTGTGCTTCGGCTACAGCCATCTTGCATTGGAACGCAATCCCTGTATTTGCAGATATTGATAGGAGTACTTTTAATATTGATCCTGATTGTATAGAAAAAAATATCACAAAAAAAACAAAGGCAATTTTGGCTGTAGATATATTCGGTCAATCTTGTGATATTGATAGGATAATGAATTTAGCTAAATCATATAATTTAAAAGTTATTACAGACTCTGCCCAATCTCCTGGAGTTTATAACCGAGGACGGTATGCAGGTACAATTTCCGATATCGGCGGATATAGTCTTAATTATCATAAACATATACATACTGGAGAAGGCGGGATCTTAGTAACTAACAACTATAAATACTGTGAAAGAATGCAATTAATAAGGAATCATGCAGAAGCCGTTGTTGAGGAAAAGGGTGTTACAGATATTTCTAATATGATCGGACATAATTTTAGGCTTGGTGAGATCGAATGTGCTATAGGTATTCAGCAATTAAAAAAATTAGACTCATTAATTTATCGTCGTCAAGAAATAGCTAAACAGCTTACAGACAAACTATCTAAATTAAAAGGAATTAGTACTCCTTATGTTTTAGATAATTGTACACATGCATACTATATATATCCTATGATTCTAGATACTTCTGTTTTAGGTATTAAACGTGAAACTATAGTAAAAGCATTACAAGCTGAAGGCCTAAAAGGTATCGTCAATGGATTTGCCAATATTCACTTGCTACCTATATATCAAAATAAGATTGCTTATGGAAACAAGGGTTTTCCTTGGAAGTTTAACGCTAATACTAGCGAGATTGATTATAATAAAGGAATTTGCCCTGTAGCTGAGGAATTACACGACTACTCATTCATAGGATATGAAATGTGCTTACATGAACTTCCAGATAACGATTTGAAAATGGTATTAGATTGCTTTCAAAAAGTCTGGTCAAATCTCGATTCTTTGAAAGAAATTGATAATTTATAAATATTGAGATGTTTAATTTAAACAGAAAAAATAATACATCCTCAACATATTTGACGGAATATTTTGCAGGAGATTATGGAATCAAGCCGAAATTATGGAGAATTAGATTTTTACTGAGAAATATAATTAATAATATTGCTACTTTTAAAAAATCTCACTATAAATCACTTCAATTTTCAATTAGATATACCAACTTATTTATAAAATATAAAAATATGCCAAGCCCATCAAGATGGTATTGTCTTAAATACCTAGAAATGAATTTACCATATATAACTAGTATGCTAGATATAGGTTGTGGAGAAGGCGATTATTATAATTATGTTAATGAAATTATAGGCAAAGATATAGATTATAATGGTTTAGATATCTTTGAAGCTTCTTCTTGGAAGAGCATTAAGAAGCCAAATATCCAATTTGAGAAATTTGATTTAATTAATCAGAATCCATTTGATATATATAAAGAATATGATTTTGTATTTTCTCAGAGTGTTTTAGAGCATATTCCTAATGATATCTGTATTTTTCAAGATAGTATTAATAATTTAGTTACCTCTTCCCAAGGGAAAGTTGTTATGCATTTCATACCAGCAGCCTCTACACTTTTTACTTACCCTTTCCATGGATATAGACAATATACGATTAAATCTATAAACAAGATGCTCTTAGGCATAGATTGCAGGAATCTTGATATAAAAATCTATTCATTAGGAGGTATCGCAGATTATATACTTCATTTGATTTTAATTACAATCCCAGAGAGTATATTTGGAAGATTTAGATTTTCTTTTAGAGAGCATTATCCTAATTTATACATGAATCTTTTAAGCTATTCGATCAATTTAAACTATTTCTTAAGAGGCCTTCAAATTAATCGATTCTTTGCTAGTTTTTATGTTATAGAAGTAAGAAAAAATAATATTAATTCATATAAATGATTGTATTTTTAGCATAGCCAAAGAGATAGTAAAGGAAACTAAAAGTACCAATCATACTTATAGTTAGCATTTTGGAAGCTTTGCCAAAATTCAGGATTGCAACATAGGCTTGGGGCATTATATATAGTGGTATTCTTCCTATAGCTGGAACGGTATAATACCCAATTAAATAAACTAGTATCATACTTATGATGAATAAATTCTCCTTTAGTTTATTTAATGGTTGAATAATAAACATAGTCAAAATTGCCAAGAAAAATATGAATCCTATACCAGATCCAATATTTAATTGTGCTCTTTGAACATAGTAAGAAATTTTTAAATAGGGAAATATTAATGGAAGTATATAAGAGGAAAGACATATTGAAGTAATTGACGGTAATAATATAAAGAAGAATTGACGGTTTTTTAATTTCTTACTGATTCTAGCTAGATAGATAAATGGAGTAAGAATAAAGCTTCCAGAATGAATGCCAATTATAATGATTCCTGCTAGAAAGGTTTTCCATGATAACTTTTCTATAAAGATTACTTTTCTAAAATATAAAAGAAAAACAACAGCCAAGCCTTGCCTAATATGACATAAATATATATCTACAAGAAAAGGCGACAAACAGAATAGAAATGAAGCAATATAGTTTTTATTACTATTAATAAATATAAATCTGCATAGATAAAATGTTATAAAGAATGAAATTATCTTAAGCCCTATCTGCGCTGTAAATATTGTTCCTAGTATCCCTATTAGGCCTACAAATATTAGTTGTGAATTAAGAATCAATCTTGGTAAGTTCTCACTAAATTCAGTTATCCATGTACTACTATCAAAATTATTTATGGTGTTATACCATTCAATGTATGCTCCTCTATCAGCAATAATACTAGAAGGAAGTAATAATGTTATAAATGCTATTAGAAAAGGATATAAAATATATTTTTGCTTTAGACGTAATAGTGAATTTTTAGCTACCAGAAGCATTTATATCTTTCTTTCTTTACGATACAATTATCCTAGCATGATTTCGGAGTATTTCTTAGGAGATGTAAAATAGGAGAATAATATAGAATAATCATGTCTTTTTATAAGTATTACTATAAATCAGCTTCTCCCAAATACTTAATATCTTCAATGACGACTCTTCATAACTTGTGGCATTGTTCTTAGCTAGTGTTGATCGTAAACTTATATCTTTGAGCATAAGCCTGAGATTTTCTGCAAATATATCTGCTGATCGAGATTTTACTATTAAGCTGTTAACACCACTTTCTATGAATTCATTACCCTGTACTGCATCTTCAGTAGCCAATATTGGCAGACCTCTAAGAACAGCTTCGCAGATCGCGTTAGAGTTACCTTCGTATCGAGATGTAGAGCATAAAAAACTCGATTCATCAATCAATTGATTGATGTTTTTAACGTTACCAAGAAAATTTACATAGTCAGTTAGATCAAGCTTGTCGACTAAATCTATAAGAAATTGTTTTTGACTACCTTCTCCAGCGATATTTATTTCCCAATCCTTTAGATTACTTTTAACTAAATTCAACGATCTAAGCAATAGTGGATAATCTTTTTGATACTCTAATCTTCCTATTGCTAGAACGATATTCTTTCTGCTATCAAACGAAGGCAAATATTTATTGTTAATTGGTTTTATAGGATTAGGAAGATATATAACTTCTCTTTTAGAGAGAATCGACATTGTTTTAGCAATGTCTTTGTTATTTGCTGTCGCGATATCAACATGCCTATACATTAGTAATAATATACCTCTCCAAATATAGGATTTATGTTGAGAAACTATGTTATTTCTCTCGGAAGCTATGTGCTTTATCCCTTTTCCTAAAAGAGATAAAAAAGTAAGTAATGATGTTCCTCCCATAAAACTAAATACAACATCTGGTTTTAATTTTGTTAAAATAGTTCTGATATCCTTAATCCTTACAATATTTCTTATTATTCTATTTTTGTACTTTTTATTATACTCCTCATTTATATTCAGCCAAGTAATATCTATATCTGAATCAAAGTTTAATATATGATCTGTTTTCCCTGAAAGTATTATTATATATACTTTATCTCCTTTATTATTAAAATGCTCAGAAATTATTTCTAATACTCTTTGAGCCCCCCCTAACTCGAATGTTGATATTATAAAAACAATCTTTCTCTTTTTAGTGGAAATATTTTTAATCTGAGGGACTATTTTATTCATTAAATTTAAGTTTATATGCTTTTTATTATGTTTACAAAATGATTTGCAAATAGTTTATTGGAATCTTTTGAAATTGTATATTTTCTGAGAAAATCTTGTCCTTTTTGTGCTATCGCAATTCTAGTTCTTTCATTCATTAAGGTATCTCTAATCATGCTTTCCGCATCTTTCATATCCCATGAGTAATTTTGATACATGGCTCCCTCTTCTAGTGAAAAAAGATTTGGCCATGTTTCAATATGAGACATGGATGGTTTTACAAGACAACATCCCGCCCTTAAACATTCCCAGTCTCTATAATTTATTTCTCCCCACCCAAATGGAGAAAGTACAATCTTTGAGTTAGATAATTCATTAAGGTATTTCCATCTATTTACTTTCTTTGCCATAGCTTTTATTCCTAATTTTTCTAGTAGATATTTCCTATGTGATGTAACTGTATTTCGATAATATTCTAATTGCATTCTTACATTCAATTCTAACGTTCTATATGAGGAAGCTTTTCTCCAAACACCAAAATCCCTGCAGGATAAAAATTCTGGTGCATTTTTCCAGAACTTTTTTCTATACATTCCTATTAATGATAAATCTAATGAAAACGAATTCCATCCGACTCTTATTTTCTTTATATCATTATCAGTAATAGTTCTATAGGTTTCATGCCTTTCGACTTCATCCTTAGATTGCCAAACATTGTGACTAAAGTCTGTATGAATTCGATCACCATAAAAATTCACTTTATAGAGATCTCTGTCTTTTAAGATTTGATTCTTTAAATAAATATCTACATTCTCAATAGCATCTCGGTTTATACAACCAGAACTATCGCTGTTGTCATAGTAAATTATTAAAGAATCATTTGACCTTATTTCATTTAGTATATCAATCAAGTTAATGCCTTTACTTCTAAATAAATATCCTGCATATTTACTTTCTATGATTGTAATATCGTATCCATTTTTCTTCTTATAACTCTTATCGATGCTTATTAAATAGCCTTCTTTATTTAGTATTTTACCAGACTTTAGTATTGGTCTTATAAATCCTTCAGAATTTGTAGAGGTATTTTTGTCTGTTAATATTCTGATATTTATCATTTACTTCTTTGGGATTTAGTTGATAAATATAATCATATTTGACATATTATTTGATTGCAATAAAACCTTCAAAACATATATATTTAAATATAGTATTGATATCTTCGAAACCAGCCCTTTTCATCATATCTATATTTGCATTACTAGAATAGGGTTCCAAAACACCTTTCAAACTTCTCGACTTTCCTATAATTTGTTCGGGTGTATAACCAGCTCTAAGTTTAAAATCTGTATATAAAGATGTCATTATATCCTGAAATCTAGCATCTGAACCCCTAACTTTTTCGAATAATATTAGGCAACCTCCCCAATTAAGAGATTCATATAATCTATTAAATAAGGATTGCCTTTTTGAGGGAGACAAAAATTGAAATGTATAATAGGCTATTATAAAATCAGATCGCTCATATTCGTAATCAACTACATCTCCTTTGTGAAATTCTATTCTTTCGTCATTTAATTTAGAATTAGCATAATTAATCATATCCTCCTCAACATCTAAGCCAATAAACTTTGCTTTTGTTTTATGTTTATTATGCTCCGCAATCATTTTTGTAAGTCGCCCTGTAGCACAACCCAATTCATAAATAATTGAATTTTGCTTAATAAAGAAATCGCTTATATCACATATAAGAGAATGTCCCTCTTTATATAATGGGACTGACCTCCCTATATGACCTTCAAATTCTTCTACTGTTTTACCACTGAAGGACCAGTTGCCTGCCCCAGCTTGAATACCTTCCCCAACTTCAGACATTATTTTATTATTTATTCAATTACTCTCAATCATATCTCATTCGCTTCTTTTTCCCAGTTAAATACAGACTTTCCTTTTATCTTGTTGCAAAATCTGCCTCTGTAATAATTACGATTAGCTAGCTCCTCATCAGATAAATCCCTTAATGAGCTTCCTTTCATTTGTTCAAATTCAGGGATATTATTATCAATATAAGAATCTTTTTCTCTCTCATTCATATTTATAAACGAATTAATTTCTTCCAAATGCTCTCTTCTGATTGATACTGGCCCGTCTTTGGTTTCATTCTCTCCCAATATCGTGAAGTGTCTTTCTATACAATCTGCACCCAAATAGATAGCGGCAATATCTGCTTTTACCCCATCCCGTTTTGTTAAAGAATGATTACTTAGACCTACTTTTTCTGAATATTTTCTTAAGAAGTTTATTCTATTCAAATTCATCTCTTTTAATGGTGTTGGATATTTAGTGACACAATGTAAAAGTGAAAAATCTTTCTTGCTTTCTTTTAAAATCTCTGCACAACTTACTATCTCATCATCATAAGTGGCACCTGTAGAGACGATTACTTCATCAAAATTATTAACTAATTTTTTTATAAGAGGAACTGAAGCACAATCGTAACTAGCTACTTTTATACTTTTGAAGCCAGATTTCTTAATATTAGGTATAGCTGTTAAATTAAATGATGTAGTTAAAGGTATCAATTCATTATCCAAGCAAACTTCAACAAATTTCTTTTGATTCTCATATGTTAATTCAAGTTTCTTTAGCCTTTCATATTCGTTGCTGTAGGGCCTCTTTATATATATAAACTTACCATTCTCGTCCTTTAAACCATTTTCAAATTCTTTTCTATAACTCAAATCATTGGCAAAGATTGTTTGAATTTTTGCGTGAGTTGCGCCTCCTTTTTTAGATTCTTGGACCATTTCACATAGTCTTGAGAAACTACCATTATGGTTTTGGCACATTTCGGCAATAATTTTCATTACATCAACTCGTACTCGCATATTTTATCACTGAATCAATGCAATCTTTACCTATACCTGTTATCTCTAATTTGTTTGATGCTAAATTTTGCCATTCCATAATTTGTTTGTAATTACTTTTAAGTTCTGAATAGTTATCATCTATAATATTATAAGCAATAATTTCCCTTCCTCCGCCTTCTCTTCTACTTTCCCCATCAATAGCCAATATTTCATCCAATGACATATCTATTTTAAAGATATTAATAATATTAATATCTCTTTCATTTATCGAAAGTAATACATTTCTTTTAAATATGATTTTCTGTTTGTAAATAACACACAAGTTTTTGTTTGATATTTTCAATCTCTTACTCTCATTTGTATATTTTATGGGCTCCTTATTGAATTTTTGCGATATTATTAATTCTTCCTCTAATTCTCTAATCAATAATGAGGGATTCTTGTGTTCAATTGTATTATCTGACCTTCCCGTAAATAGACTTAATTTGTTTGGGTTTATCTCACATTCTTTCGATCTCCTTACTAGAAGTAGATATTTATTATCAATAAGGCAGGTACCTCCTCCAGAGATATAAATATAATAATTACTCTGTTTTAGCATTTTTAATTCTTTGTCATTATAGGCTGTTTCATTTAATGGATGATCTATGATTATTTTATAGTTATCATTATCTTTAAAATAACTAACTCCCTCTATTAATCCAAGTACTTTGTAGAATCTCATACTTTACTCATATATCCAAGAGTGCAATATATATGCCCATTCCTTTCTATATCTTCTTTGTCAAATTGAGACCATCCATCAAATATTAACTTTATGCTTTGACCTGAACTGAATAGAGATTGTAAACCATACTTTGTATTCTTATTACTATTATTCATTACGATTACACAATCAAATTGATCTTCCGCCCCTATTTCTTCTGGAGATATAGATTTTAAGCCAAGTCTATTGAACTCAGTTCCCTCTATATTTGTATCTAAGCACGTTATCTTAGAACTGCTTTTCATTATATCTACAAGTTTTAAGCTCATCGAATCTCTTGTGTCGGATGTTTCAGGTTCACCTTTAAATGCGATACCTACTACTAGAACATTAGGCTTCTGACCTTCCTTATATATTTCAGAGAATTTATTTACCTTATATTTGATTGTGTCAAGAACACTTTCATTAATTCCTCTTCCCATTAAAGGTAGTCTTGGTTTATAGGCCTTGTCTGAGTATGGATTGGAGAATAAGACTGGATCTTTTGTAAGACATGTTCCTCCCACCCCGGGGCTTGCTCTAGGAATTGGATCCCTTGGATACCCTTCATTTGCCGCATTAATTAGTGAGTTTGCGTTTATGTTGTAGCTTTCACATACCATTGCCACTTCATTTGAAAAGGCAAAGATCAAATCTCTATAACTATTATTTACTAATTTTATCAATTCTGCCTCTTCAATACTTCCAACCTCAATAATAGTATTAGTAATCTTTTTAAATAATTGACTTGCTAGATTTATACTTTCTTTGTCGATTCCCCCTATAACTTGGGGCAATGTATGTAACTCTTGCAGTGCTTTCCCTTCAATAGTTCTCTCTGGTGCAAAAGCGAGTTTAAATTGTTCTGAGCACTTTAATCCACTCTTTTCAAGTATAGGAATTACCAGATCTCTACTTGTACCTATAGGAACTGTAGATCTGAGTATTACTAAATCTCCACTCTTTAATACTTTACTTACTTCTTCTAGACACGATATAAGTAACTCATTGCATACATTATCATCCTTATTTAGAGGTGTTCCTACACTTATTATATATATATCTGCTAATGAATTTTCCAACTTACTAGAAAATTTTATCGCATTATTTTTTACTAAACTTGAGAGTAAATTCTCTAGACCTTCTTCATAGAAATGTGGTAGGCCTTTACTGAGTTGACTGACAATTGATAAATTCTTATCATATCCAGATACATATAAGCCCGAATTTGCTAGAGTAGTTGAAAGTGTTAAACCTACAAAACCTTGCCCTATTACAGTAATTTTTTTGAATTCAACTTGAGTTCGGATAAGCTCAGATAATCTCTTAACATCGACATATTCATTTTTTTTATTTACTACTACCACAGCTCTTATTTCTAGTATATCAATATTTCTCAAAAGACTTTGCGAGTAAACGTGAGATCTTCTTTTCTCATAGTTCCATTCATCTACAATTGTTATCGGTGAATTATTCATTATTTCTTTTACAATTACTTTTTCATCTCCTCCTTTGGCAAGACATTTTCTTATGTCGCCATCCGTTACAGTACCAATTACCTGATTACTCTGATTAACTATCACACACAATCCAATAATACCTTTATTATCTTTACTCTTGCTCATCAAGCTAGAGACATAGGCAACTGTATCTTCTGGTGATGCAATTGACTTAAATCTCATTTAGATTTATCTATTTATATAATCATATCAGTGTCAGCGTTTCTATTCCAATTCTATAAGAGAATTTATCCATTTATCACTATTTTCTTTTTTTCTCTCAAGAAATCGATTTATACCTAGAAAGTCTACCCCAGCCGCTCCTGCTAGATCTAGATCATTCTTGTCGTCACCTATCATTATTATCTGCTTTTTGCTTATTTTTTCTTTCTTCATAATATGTTCAATATGATTAATTCCCTTGGAAAATCCTTTTCGGCTTCCATATATCCCATTTATACATTTTATTAATTCTATCGGTAACATTTTTTGTGATATATTTTCCAATTCATTCTGAGGTGATGAAGAAGAGATATATATGATTCTCTCTTTAGCTATCAATTTTTTCAAAATAGCCAGAGCATCTTCATAAATATTGGCAGAATAAGCAGATATATAAAATTCTTTTGTAATTAGTTTGCTGATATATTCAAAATTAAGTTCTGAAAGATCAATATTATGAGATTTCAACATTCCTCTAACCACTTCTTGTCTAGGGAGACCTGTAAATTTCTCAAAACTAGATTTTAGAAGATCTTCATTTATAATAATACCCATATCTTTTATTGTATTTTTTAAGCTATTAACAAAAGATCTCTTCTTCAAATCTTTTGAATCAAATATAGTGCCATCCCAATCAAAAACATAACAGGCGTAGTTAATAATAGACATTTTATTTTGCATTAGAAAATGATTAGATAAGAACTGAGCGTTATTTACAATTGATAAGTTTGTAGTAACCATCAGCACTCATTTTTAGGCTGAATTCCGAAGCCCTATTCTTAGAATTATAACTGTCTATTTTTAAACATTTTCTCATCGCTCTTTCTAAGTCTTTCACATCATTAACTTTGCATAATTCTCCGTACATGCCATTATTAGTAATTTCTCTTGGGCCGTGATCACAATCTGTTGAGACAACCTTACATCCACAAGCCATAGCTTGTATAAGTACTCCAGGTAGACCTTCCCATCTTGAACTAAGAACAAATAACTCTGAACCTCTGAATAAAGAATAAGGATTTTCTACAAAACCTAGGAAATCAACTGATTTTTTAATTCCTAATTCAATGCTTAATTCTTTTAGATTGGTTTCTAATTCGCCTTTTCCAAGAATTATTAGTTTTAAATCTTTAGTATCTTCATGAAGAAAGGAGAACGATTTTAATAGAACATCAAACCCTTTTTGATAAGATAATCTTCCAGCTGCAATTATATATTTTTGAGAATCATAATTTCTTTTTATCTCACTATATTCCATAGATTTCTTTTCGATTTCTCTTATGTTTAGTCCATTATAAAGTGTATGCACAATATTTTTCTTCAATAGAAAATATCTCTCTACATCCCTTGCAACTCCATCAGATACGGCACCTACATGATCTGCAAATCTATATAGAATTATACCTAGTACTCTCATGATTAAAAATTTCAAATTATAATTAAATTGCTTGTCTTTGTTTGATACCCTTTCTGTAATTATTAATTTACTCTTATGATTTGCTATTAATTTAGCTATACTAACACCAATATTGATATGTGTAAGAGCTGTTATTAGTATATGTGAATTCGACTTTTTTAAGTATTTGATTATTAGTGGTATTCCAAAAATTAATCTTTTCGAGGATAATGATACTAGTTTAACTCTTTCAGATACAAACTTTTGATATTCTCCTTTTCTTTCAAGTACCACCAAAGTTACATCATGGCCATCCAGAGAAAATTTTTCAGAAAGATCAATCATTGATCTTTCCGCACCCCCACCAGATAGGCATGGAAGAAAAATGCTAATTCTAAGTGGATCCATCAATATACCAAGTTACTTTATAGCTTACTATCATTTATATCGATTCCTACAGCTATTTAACTATATTTATCCGAGATTAACTTTCCATCTTTAATCTCTATAACTCTATCCATTCGTTGCATTAGTTCTTTACTATGGGTAACCACAATAACAGTTTTATCTTCTAGATAAGTTAATAGAGAGTTTGTTATCCATGACTCGGTTTCTTTGTCAAGAGCACTTGTCGGTTCATCTAAAACATAGTAATCAGGATTTTGGTATAAAGATCTTGCTATAGCAATCCTTTGGCGTTGCCCACCACTAAGTTTGCTTGCATCATCTCCTATCACTTGATCATAGCCACCTCTACTTTTTATAAGACTATCAATACCTACTACCTTTGCTATTTGAACCACTTTATTTCTGTCTAATGAATTATAATAATCGAATGCTATTATCTGATTGAAACTTCCCTCACTAAGATTAATTGATTGCGGCACATATCCAGCAAAAGGCAAGTACTCAATACCATTCTCTTTCTTTAAATTAATATCATCAATTGTAATAATGCCTTCTTTAGGTTTTAACATACCTAACAACATTAATAATAAGGTTGTTTTACCTGAGCCACTTTCTCCTATAATAGCTATTTTCTCTCCTTTATTTATTATCAAGTTTAAATCATCTATAGCCCTTGCCTCTTTTGTATAACTAAACGATACTGATTTAAACTTAATATTCGACTTCATACTCAATAGAGATTTTTTATATATATGATTAGTAATATCCAATTTTAATAACTCGGAAATACTAGCCTTTGTCTCAAGTAGGTTTGACCATGAACTATATGTAGCTTGGAGAATAGGTATTACTTTTTGAGCACCAAAAGCAATTGTAACTAATGTAGGTAAATATAGTGATGGATTTCTGCCTGAGATACTTTGCAAGGTTAGTAATAGTGCAAATGAAATCAATAATAGTGTCTCTAGAAGATATCTAGGTATAATACTTATCAGTTTTTTTCGATTATTTAGTGTTCTTATTGAGTAATCAAATTTACCTAGTTTATTTAAGATGAAATCTATTTTAGGGGTAAGCTTAATTTGTATTGTATTATCATCTATAGATTTTACTAAACCATATTTTATTGCCCAAAGTTTGATCTTTTTGGAACCGATTCTATTTAATATATTCTTAACAGAGGAACCAATTAAAATATAATACAAAAGAGTTATTAAAAATATTATTATCGTGACTTTAAAATCAATATTCAATAACGCAATGAGGATGGAAAAAGCTAAAAATATATTTATAGATAAATCAAGAACAGAAGTTAGCGCATTAGCAGCATTGTTGCATATAAACATAACTTTTGAAATTCTTTCATTACTATTATTTTCCACAAAATAAAGATATTCTTTTTGAAACAAACTCTTTTGAGTTAAAATAGTTAGCTCTGTCCCAACACTTGCTGAAAATTTGTATAATGAATATTTGCTAAATATAACCATGAAAAAACTAAATATACTAGCCATTATAAATACAATAGAAGTATTAGAAACTGTAATTAGGCTTGGATCAATACCTATGTTATTTAAGAATGGATATTTTTCTACTAAAACATTATTATCAGAGCTTACCAGCATTATAAGTGGTAAGAAAGATGAAATTGTAAATACTTCCGCAATACCAGAAATTAAAATTAGAAAAGATATACCTATAATTTGATAAATACGCAGTTTTTTCAGCGAATTTATTAGTATAAATATTTCTACAAATGCACTTCTCAAAACAATAATTTTAATTATTTCTACAATCTATCATATTTATTACTTTTGAGTCAATCTAATCTATAATAGAATAATTTTGAGCTTTATTCAACTCCTACTACTTATAGGTTGTAATTTAATCATTCAATTGCGCTTTGTACCAGGACTGAAACATTAAAATTATCCATAATTGATTGTGCCATCTCCTTTTATTTGTTTTCTGTTCTAGCCATAGTTTATTTATATAATTTAGATTAAAAAATCCATCTTTCTTTACTCTTTCCTCACTAATTAGATCAGAAGCCCATTCAAATAACGGGCCAGTCAACCAGTTTTCAATTGGTATACTGAAGCCCATCTTAGGTCGATCATATAATTCCACTGGTAAATTTTTCTCTAGTACTCCTCTTAGCAACCATTTGCCTTTTCCATTTTTATATTTTTGATTGAACGGTATCTTCCAGGCCCACTCAATTAGATCATGATCTAGGAAAGGAGTTCTTGCCTCTAGCGAAACAGACATCGTAGCTCTGTCTACTTTTGTAAGAATATCGCCCGGCAAGTAAGTTCTATAATCTTTATACATCATATATTCTTGGAATGATCCATTGAAGCTTTCCAGGTCTTTTCTCGATAGCTCGTCTTTAATATCTTCACCATCGATAATTTCTGCAGGATTCTGTATAATTGAAACTAAAGACTTATAAAAATTATCATCCTCTGAATATTTGATTACCTCAGCTAATTTTAATAATTTATCAGCAAAGTTTGGATATTTGGAGATGTAAGGAATTAACTCTAATAACTTTTCCAATTTATTCTTAGGAAAATTTTGAATCAAATTAGACATTTTAATTCTAATATTTCTAGGGAATATTTTTAATAATGAGTAGAGTTTATAACCCTGACCGTATCTATTATATCCACAGAGTAACTCATCTCCTCCATCTCCAGTTAATACAACTTTTACATGACCTTTTGTTAATCTGCTTACTATTAAACTTGGTAATTGAGATGAATCAGCAAATGGTTCATCCCATATATTAGGTATATCTGGTATTATATTTAAAATATCTTTCGGATTTACATATAACTCAGTATGATTAGTTCTAAAATAATTTGCTATTAATTTTGCATTTTCTGCTTCATTATAACCTTTAACATCAAAACCTATTGTAAAGGTGTTTATAGGATTAGGCGAAATCTTAGACATCATAGCAACTACAGCAGTTGAATCTAATCCGCCAGAAAGGAAAGCCCCAATAGGAACATCAGATAGCATTCTTGATCGTACAGATTTCTTTAAACTTTCTTCTAATGAATCTACTAAGTTTTCATCTGAATGCCTTTCGTTATTACTTTTATTTGCTATCTCATAAAGATCCCAATAGCAATCAGGGTCTTTGATAATTTTTTTTCTTAAATCAATATTGATACTATGACCAGGCTGTAATTTAAATATCTTTTCATAAATACAGTATGGATCAGGAACATAACCATAACGTAAATATAATCTAAGAGCGTTAATATTTATCTCTTTCTCAAAGCTAGGATGACATCTCATAGCTTTTAATTGAGAACTAAAAAATATAGTGTTATTAATTTCTCCGTAATATAATGGCTTCTCTCCTATTCTATCTCTTGCTAGAATTATCTCTTCTTTTTCATTATCCAGTAAAGCAAAAGCAAACATTCCATTTAATTTCTTTAATGTATCTTTAACTCCCCATCTTTCTACCCCAGCTAATAATGTTTCTGTATCCGATTGACTTTTAAAATCATCATGACCCTTTTCAGTTATCAGAAGTTTTCTTAATTCTAAATGATTATATATTTCACCATTAAATGTTATAACATATCTGCCAGTATGACTTTTCATGGGTTGATGCCCATTTTGAGATAGATCAAGAATTGCAAGACGTCTATGAGCCATAGCCACTCCAAGTTTATTATTTATCCATATGCCGGAGCTATCAGGACCTCTTTCGCTAATCTTGTCAGACATCTCTGTTATTAACTTTTCATTAATACTTTCCTGCTCTTGACAGAATCCTACGAATCCGCACATATCTTTTTGACTTTATTTTAATATACTATTTCATATCATTCATGGCTAGCTATAGGTATCTATAGAATAATCGCCTTAAAATTAAAAATCATTGCGGTTGGAAATCTTTATCAATATGATCTCTTATTAGAGCTCTAAGTTCCTCTACTGAGAGGAATTTGGAATTGGTGCCAGAGTCATAGGAAAAACCTTTCTCTACAGCTTTGGATTTAATTCCTTTCTTTTCATAATCTTTATCTAAATGTTTATCACCAGGAAATATTAGATAGTAATTTCCAATATCGTAAGTATTGAAGCTATCAGCCCTGGTAACCATTTCTTCATGAATTTTCTCTCCTGGCCTTAGTCCAATAACTTTCTTTTGGCAATTAGGACCTATAGCCTCTGCGAGATCAATGATCTTGTAACTTGGTATCTTCGGAATGATTATTTCACTACCAGCGCTATTTTCTAGAGCCCATAAAACCATATTTATACTTTCTTCTAGAGCTATGTTGAATCTGGTCATAGAAGTATCTGTAATAGGAAGTACACCTTCTTTGGCTTTTTCCATAAAGAAAGGGATAACAGAACCTCTAGATCCCATAACATTCCCATACCTAACAACACTAAATCTAATATTTTTGTCTCCTTTTATATTATTTGCAGCTATAAAAAGTTTGTCTGAGCAAAGCTTAGTAGCTCCGTATAGATTTATGGGGGCAGCGGCCTTGTCAGTACTTAGGGCAACAACTTTTTGAACATCACTTTCCAGGCAAGCTTGCACAAGATTTTCTGCACCTAGAACATTAGTTTTAATGAATTCGATTGGATTGTATTCAGCAGCAGGGACCTGTTTTAAAGCAGCAGCATGAATAACTGTATCAATATTATTTAAAGCAACCTTTAACCGATATCTATCGCGAACATCTCCAATGAAAAACCTAAGGTTTGGGTACTTATCTTCTGGGTAGATTCGTTGTAGCTCTGATTGCTTTAGTTCATCTCTGCTATAAATGACTATTCTCTCTGTTTCTGGATAGTCCCTTAAAACTGCTTTAAGAAAAGCTTTACCAAAACTCCCAGTACCACCAGTTATAAGGATTCTTGAAAATGGTGATTTTTTCATTTTTATTATTGACCATCATTATCTTACTACAAGTTTACTAACTCTTTTAAGATACTTCTTTTCATAAGTCTGTTTTAAATATTATATTTACGAATTATTTGAATTTCAGGATAATTTTAAACTAACTTATGATTAGATCACTTTTAATTCTATATAGAATCTTCTATTGAAATAATAAACCGAAAGACATTCGATTCATCGAAATTAACTTATTCTTCTTTAGTTGATTTATATCTTATTAAATTATAAGCTTTAAACATACTTATATATTGTCACTTATATTTATCTTAAGTATTTTAGCTATGATTTATAATATTGATGAAAGTTATTGAACTATATAACTTTTTGATATACCTACCTGTTACTCTAAAAGGTAATTCGATCCTTTTAAAATGATTCGAGATGAACAATTAACAGCTGTTATACCAGTAAGAGGTGGTTCTAAAGGAATACCCAGAAAGAATTTATATAGATTAGGAAAAGATACATTGCTAGAGAGAGCTATAAAGATTGCTTTGCGGTGTGATTATATAGATAAAGTTTTGGTAAGTACAGAAGATAATGAAATGTATGATATTGCATGTAAATATGGAGTAAATACATCGAGACCCAGAATTAAATCACTTTCAACAGACAATGCTTCAACTATAGATGTATTAAACGATGTAACTAAATCTTCCTCATTGGATTCAGGATGGCTTCTTTTATTACAGGTTACTAGTGCTACAAGAAAGCTTGAAGATTTAAACAGATTCTGTAAGCAATTTAATGAAGCTTCAGATGACTTTGATAGCTCTGTGAGTCTGGTATCTTTTGATAGTCCGCATCCTGATAAAATACAACAGATAAAAGATGGGAGGGTCCATTCATACCTTGGGAAGAATTCAATGGTATCTCGTCAATCATTACCAGAAGTTTATGAATTGAATGGTTCTTTTTATTTAGCAAAAATAAAACAAATAAGAGATAACAAATCTTTCTTTACAAAAAATACTTTACCTTTTCTTATGGATCGTAATTCTAGTATTAATCTTGATAACCCATCAGATCTTTTGTATTTGGAACTTTTAGTAACTAAAGGAATAGTAAAAATTCAGGAATATTAGATTCAAATCCTTTCCTAATAAAGTTCTATATTGATCTATAAGCCTCTTCAATTTGTGTACAATGCACTTCTCTTGAAGTAGTTTCTTGAACATAGTTATAGGCTGAATTAACTATTTTGGTTCTTAGCTTTTCAGACTTAAGTTTAAGGAGATTCTTATTCAAATCATCCTGATTAGAAAGTATACCAATGGAATTATCTGTAATTATTTCTTTGTGCCCACCCGAGTTAAGTGCTAGTACTGGTGTTTTTAAGTACATTGCTTCTATTAATGTCCTGCCAAAAGCATCTCCAATAGCCGTTGCCATAAGTAAGTCAGATGCATATATTATTTCATCTATATGCTCAACATAGCCTATTATCTTTATTCTTTTCTCCATTTTTAAACTTTTAATACGCTTTAAACATTTCTCATAATATTTATAGTCTTCTTGTCTCCCAGCAAAAATTAAATAAAAATCTAGATCACTTAAATTCGATAATGTATCTATAGCAATATGGAAGCCTTTTTGTTTTACCCATTTTCCTACACATAAAACCCAAAAGGCCTCCTTTTCTATAGATAGTGATTTACTTATTTTATTTCTATATTGATCTTTACTTTCTTTTAGGAGGATTTTTTTTTCAAAAAATGGATTCTTGATTATTGTATTGTGCTTTAGCTTTAATTTAGAAGGAAGATTATCATGAGAATATTTTGAAATTGATATTATTAAGTCTGAGAGCAATATTGAGAAATAATATTTTCTTGAATTTTTATACTTACTCCTATTATGATAAATTATCTTTATGCCACAGATTTTACATGGTATTGCCCATAAAACTAATGTTTTTGCATCATTGATATGGCATATATCTGGATTAATTTTTATTAATAGGTATATTAATTTACAAGTATATATTATTTCATTTCTAAGATTTAAAAACTTATTTACCCCAACTTTATGAGTTCCTGTTGAATAGACTTTTAAATTGGGATTAAATTGCTTAATTCTATTGAATAAAAGTCCTTTTGATTTGCATGCAAATGATATTAGATAACCTTTTTTGTTTAAATCCTCTGCTAATATCAACGAAGATATATGACTTCCACCAATATTAATAGCTTCATAAGGGAATAATATTTTTTTATGTAACATAAATAAATTTAATTAATTAAGTCTCTTGAATCCGTCATGGCAAATAGATCCTTCTAGCAAGGAATTAATTGATTTACCATTTTCGCAACTTGCTATAATGGAAAATACCTCATCTAAATTATCTAAATACGATTCTATTATATCTTTCGAGTGTGGCACACTTAAATAACAACTTGTAGAAGCTAGAAATCCTCTTTTAAGCATTTCTTGTGTGATTAGGGTCTTGTAGGCGATGTTATTTGGACTTTGTATTGAGAATCCCGATAGAGCTGGTAACCCATTTAATTTTATTTTGAGACCATTTTTCTCTGCAATTTTTTTCCATTCTTTCCTTAAAAGATTTCCTTTTTCAGTAACTATTTCCCAACTTTTTTCTTTCTCCATTACTTCTAAAACTTTTAGTGCAGCAGTTGGACCTATTCTCTCGGTCCAAAAAGTGCTACTAATAAATGTATTTTGGGCAGCCTCCATAACATCTCTTTTCCCAATAGTTGCTGTTATCGCATAGCCATTTCCTAAAGCTTTCCCAAAAATTGCCATATCAGGATTAACCCCGAATTTTTTGTGTAATCCCCCATGTGTTTCTCTAAAACCAGAAGTACATTCGTCAAATATAAGTACGATCCCATTTTTACTACATAATTCTCTAACTCCTTGGAGAAACCCTTCTTCTGGAGGAATTGATCGCTGTACTTCCATCTTTACAGCAGCGAGATCATTTTCTGAGGCAATTTTTTTAAGCTCATCTAAACGATTAAAACTAAAAGGTTTAACAGTTCCTGCTAATCCTTTTGGAACACCATTGGTTGATAATCCTTCCAGAAGATGTTCGTCTAAGGCCGAACTCTCTTGAAGATTTGTCGCTAAATACCAGTCATGCCAACCGTGATACCCACATATTGCAACGGTATCTCTACCAGTTGCTGCTCGAGCAATTCGAATTCCGATCGCATTTGCTTCACCTCCGGTTCGTGCAAAGCGAGCCATGTCAGCCCATGGGTGTAGTTCAATTAATCTCTCTGCCAATAGAACTTCTTCTGGGCAATTTAAAGTACTCATATTGCCAGCATTTATTGTTTTTATAACCGCTTCATCTATTTCTTTATGACCATAACCAAGTAAGTTAGTTCCTACACCCATAAGACTCATATCTATTAGCTCTTTGCCTTCAAGATCCCAAACTTTGCAGCCTTTCGCTTTTGAAAAATAGGTTGGCCAGTAACCTGGAAGATACATCTCAGGACGTTTTGAAAGTAATAAATTCCCCCCAGGAATTACTAACTTTGCTCTATTCCATAGTTTTTGTCCTTCTGTCATGGTAAATCAGTTTCAGTTCAAATTTAATTAGATTAGATTTCTGAATAAATCAATTTATGATTTAAGTGAATCATAGCTATCTTCTTTGCAATACAAAAATATATTACAAGGTGCATTAATCATTATAAAATAGAATCTTTAATTAACACTAGATTTTTATAATTTGTTCCAGGCTCTTGGATCTGTATCCTTAGGGTTCTTCCAAGCAAATTGATTAAAGTTTTGGCTTAAGTTTAATTTTTGAGATATAGATTTTTCCCATGAACTTTGGATCGAATCTAGTTCACTTACAGACGTTAAACCCACTACAACAGCATCCAGGTAATTGCAATTTATTAGAAAATGTAAGCTTAAGTCTAGTAAGCTTACATTATTGTTTTTTGTAAATTTACAAACTTTATGATGATGATTGATAAATTCTTTAGATAAGAATGATGGCCACAAGTCTGCTTCTTGTAATATTAGACCTTGCAAAAATACACTCCTTGCATAAATAGTAAAGCCTAATTCCTTTAGAAATTGTAATGTGCCATTTTGCAGTAATGTTTGATCATAGATAGATAATGGCAGTTGAATTAATTGAAAACCATCCAAAGGCAACTTCATTATTTGATCATCATTGTAAATAGATAGACCTAATTTATTAACCAAGCCTCTTTCTTTTAAACTAAATAACCAGTTAATCAAGTATTTGCTATCGCTTCGAAGAAGATCAGAAGCTTTATGAACTAATAAGCCTTCAAGTTGATCAATTTTTAAAAGATTCATACTTTTTTTGATTTCATCCTCCCATTTATTAAAGGTAGATTTGTCCCATTTATCCTGATTTTGGGGAGATAATTTAGTAATAATTTTAAAGTGTGAATTAAAAGGTATATTGTTACCTATAACGTATTCTGAGCTCCCATAATTTTGAGCCGTATCCAAAATATTTATTCCTTTGGCAATAGCTCTTTTCAATATCTTTCTTACAATTTTTTGCTCTATTAGGCCTTTTTTATTTGTTACACCATAATCGAGACCAAACTGAGCAGTCCCAATACATAAATGGGGATTGATAGTCATTTTATAAATACAATAATTTTAGATATAGATTTAAATCTAACCAATAGGAACTGATCCAGATGCATTAAATATTAAACGTAGTGTCTTGAAGAATATAAGCATATCTAGCCAAAAGGAAAAGTTTCTTAGATAAAACAAATCATAGCTTAATTTCATTTCTGAATCTTTTATAGATGCACCGTATGGGAAATTGACTTGAGCCCATCCACTTAAGCCAGGCCTCATACAATGTCTTAGGTTATAATTTTTTATTTCTTCTGATAAGATTTTATTAATTTCTGGTCGTTCTGGCCTTGGACCAATTAATGACATTTCACCTGTAAATACTAGCCATAGTTGAGGCAATTCATCTATACGTAGCTTTCTTAAGACTTTCCCTACCTCTGTAACTCTTTTATCATTCTTTTCTGACCATCTAGCACCATCCTTTTCTGCATCTTTATTCATTGTTCTTAATTTAATAATGGTAAGTTCAGAACCCCATATGCCAGTTCTTGATTGAGTATAGAAGATTGGTCCCTTGTCCTCTAATTTGATTAATAAACTAGCAAATATAACAATTGGCAAGGTGATAATGATTAAAGTAAAACTTAAAATTATATCACCGATTCTTTTTATTCTCTGCTGAATACTATTAGTTTCCGGGAACCAATCATATTCTAGTAACTCATTATTGCCAATAATATCAGAAGGTATTCTATGTAAATTTATTTCACACCAATTTAAAGGCTTTAAAATTTCGAGTCCTTTACTAATTTTCGCACTTATTATGTTATCTATTTGATGATCTATACATATGTTATCTTCTATTAAGAGTTCTTTTATATTCCGAAAGTTGATACCTTCACCTGAATACTTTATTAACTCTGGTTTCTTTATTAATGTAGATTCTTCTATGTATTGAAGGTGCTTTTCGAAGCATGTCATGCTTCCAGCAAATAGAACTTTTTTCGTACTCTTAAAACTTCTTATTGAAAATCTATTTAATAGGTATTGGCATATTAATGAGATAACTGCTGAGCAAGAGTAAAAATATACACTAATTTTTAAATTTATTAGTTTTTCTAAAGTAATATTTAATGAGAATATATTGAAGATAAAATAATGTATAAATACAACTATAAGGATGTTGTAAATATCAGACAAAGTTGTTTTCTTGGGTAAAGAATACGATTTCGAGTATCTCCCTCTTATATAACTTATTAGTATCCATAGAAATATTATAATAAAGAATTCAAGCGTAATTGAAGGTCCTACTTGTTGTGAAGGTGTTAAATTATATACTAGATACAATATAAAAGCATCTACAAGTATACTTGCTATCAGATGCTTCTTTAACTTTAACCAATGTACGAACAAGATAAAAGTAACTGGAATTCTCTAATTATAGTTGCTTTAGCAGTCATAGCAAGACTTTTTGATGACTTCTCTTTGAAATACTATTTTGAGCGAATAAGAATTTTATCTAATTTATTTTAAATCCTATTGTTTGGCTATAAAATATCACTTTATAATTCCTTGCCCTGGGATTGCTATTGATTGGAATTGGATTAAAATCGTATTATGGTCAGGAAAATCATCAATCTAGAGTTAAACGAAGTACCACCTTCAGTTCTTTTTGACTTTATAAACACATACCCTCATTCAAGGTTATCGAAATTTTATAGAGATAATCAATTAGTAATTTATAAAACTAAAGCCTCGGATGTTCCTAAAAAGAAATTATATCCTTCTCAAACTTGGGCCTCATTTAATACTGGTTTACCCTATTCTGAACATAATTGTTATTGGTATTCTGACCCCTTAAGACCTGAACATTTAATTTGGAACCGTTTAGCTTTGAATAACATAAATGTGGGTATTATAGGTAGTATTCATTCATCAAAGTACCCTAAGGATTTAAAATCCAATCCCAATTATAAATTTTATCTCCCTGATTGCTTTACAGATCAAATTATTACCAAGCCAATAAATTACTCTAATTTTCAGGATCTAAATTCGAAATTAGTTGCTCAGTCCGCTCGAGTAACTAATATATTCGCATTGATAAAATTAATAATATCTAAGACCACGGATATAATATTACATCCGACCTCATATGGCATCTCTCTTTTTAGTTTACGGCAAATTTCAAATACTTTATTTTGGGCTTTCAAGTTTCAGAATAAGGAATTCATTAGAATGTCTCAGTTTCCTCTTTTAGCCTCAGTATATACAGATTTACTCTGTAAGCACTTACCAGCATACTCCACAATATTTACCAATCATTTAGCAGGCAATATGCATAGATATTGGTATGCATATAGGAAACAGGACTTTAATAAAGGAAACAGATATCCTAAGAACTGGATAAAAAGAAATAAGCATTCATTCTTTAATTCAATTCAAATGGTAGACGACTTTGTTAACCATTTATACAAACGTAATATATTCAATAATTTTACTTTAATAATTTCATCTTCCATGGGTCAGGAAGCGAATCCATCTTTCGACAACTATAAACTGTCTTCCTATGATGGAAAAATTAAAAATATGAACTTATTTTTAGAAAAACTAGTTAAAAGTACTGATTTCCCCAAGATTTTGGCAAGTAAAATCTCTTATGAACGAAATATGGCACCTCAATATGGATTCCTAGTCAATACTAATAACTTACTACTAGTCGAAACATTTTCCTCTTTATTATTCGCATTTACCTCTAAACTGGGATTTAAATCCAAAGTAGACATTTCAAGCAATTATGTAACTTTGACATTAGATCCCGCAGGTGACATTGATTTACAAACTACTTATAATTTAAAAGAGGCTAGGTCAAAGTTTCAACCATATGGTTTCGAGTTTACGCCAATAGAAGATCATCACTCCGGATCACATTCAGAGATTGGAACTTTGGCTATAATTAATGGTTCAAATCGATTTCATAAATTAGTCCATGGCTTTATTGGAAAAGATGAAAATATTGATTACCTCGATTACAGTAACTTAATTTCAAAATACTTTTCTTTGTAGATATCAATTACTTTCTATAATCTCTTTATATAAATCTTTTGTCTTGTTGGACATTATTTCAAATCTAAAATTACTTTCGTACATTAATCTCCCTTCTTTTCCATAACTTTCAATTAATTTAGGATTTTCAATTAGTTTTTTTACTTCGCTTGCTAGTTTGAAGTCATCACCAGATTCGAATAACTCTCCATTAACTCCAGGTATTACAGCTTCATATATGCCTCCTACATTAGAGGCAACCACTGGAAGGCTTGATCTCATAGATTCTAGAATACTTCTAGGAAAGCCCTCTGATTTGGATGAGAGAATGAATACGTCACTGTTTTGTAAATAAGTTTCTATTTCGTAGTTTTCATCTATCAGGTTTATTTTAGTTGTTAATTGCGCTTCTTTTATAAAACTCTTTATTCCTTCAAGTAAATTTCCATTTCCAATTAGCGTTAAATCCCAATTTAAATCTTTTATTCTATTCATTGCTTTTAGTAGAGTATAAGGATCTTTTGGTTCATCAAGCCTTGATATAGTTATAAGTTTTAGATTAACTCCTTTCCTATATATTCGTTTTTTGTATTGTTGAGGTAAGATTATATCGGGAACACCATTATATATAGTTTCTACTATAGATTTTTTAGCCAATCCCTTTGTAAGACAATACTTATAATCTTCATGGCAAACAGTAATTAATCTTTTACATCCATTATTTAATATTTTTTCTAAATAAATATATAGATATTTATTTATACCTTGAGCTGTTTTAATATGAGACCAACCATGAGCAGTGAAAATGCATTTCTTTATCAACCCAAGTATAGATATCATGCGGATTAAAGCTCCCGCTTTGAAAGAATGACAGGAAACAATATCTGGATTTAATTTTTTTAACTTCATAGCAAGCTCTATAAATACAGCAATATCTTTTAAAGGACTTACTTTTCTAATTAAATTTTTCATGGCTATTACTTCAATATTTTTGTCTTTTAATATATTTATAAGCTTTCCACTCCCTCCTACAATAACTGTAACTTCGAAACCATTGTTAATCATCCAAGGCGATAACATTTGAATATGATTCTGAGCGCCCCCGAGACAGTCAGATCTTGTTATGACATAAACTAATCTCTTCATTCACTACAATTCTTAAAATTCATTTAGCTATTATTAGGATCCACAGCCAACACCCCAGAAGTTTATTCCATGTTTTTTAACCTCTTCTATATCCACTAGATTCCTTGTATCAAACAACCAAGATGGAGCTCTCATTTTTTTCGAGATCTCCTCCCATTTTAATGATTTAAATTCTGTCCAATCAGTTGTAATTACAATCGCATCTGCCCCGGTTACTGCATCTATTACAGATCGAGATAAGTGCCAATTACCTAAATTGTTCAAGTTTGAAATTTCTTCCATACTTTCTAAACATAGCTTTATTTGTTTTTCCTCTACTCTTGGATCATAAATTGCTAGTGAGCTTCCTTCCTCTATTAAATCTCTACAAATTCCAATAGCTGGTGATTCCCTTGTATCATTTGTATTTGCTTTAAAGGAAAATCCTAGAATAGCTATTTTCTTTTCTGATATTGTCCCAAAAAGTTTATTTACAATTACTTTTGATATTCTATGATTTTGCCATTCATTGATTTCAACGACATTTTGCCAGTATTTTGCTACTTCTGGGAGATTAAAATGATTACATAGATATACCAAGTTTAATATATCCTTTTTGAAGCAACTTCCACCAAAACCTGGACCAGCAGAAAGAAACTTGTTGCCTATTCTTGTATCCATCCCTATAGCTCCCGCTACCTCTTTTATGTTTGCCCCTGTTTCTTCGCAGATAGCAGAAATTGAATTTATAGAACTTATTCTCTGCGCCAGGAAAGCATTTGCTGTTAACTTAGATAGTTCAGAACTCCATAGATTAGTTTTAATAATTTTTTCTGAATTTATCCAATTTAGGTAGATACTTTCTAGAGCTTTAATTGCCTCTTGGCTATCTCCTCCTATTAAAACTCTATCTGGATTCTCAAGATCTTTAATCGCTGTTCCTTCTGCTAAAAATTCAGGATTTGATAAAACACTAAATTCTTTATTTTCACCGTTTATTGTCTGATTTTGATTGGAAGTTTCTAAAATAGCCTTTATTGTTTCCGCTGTTTTGACAGGTAAGGTACTTTTCTCAACTACTATTGTTGTCCCATTTGCATACTTAGCAACTTGTCTAGCGGACTTTTCGACCCATTTGATATCACTTGCTTGACCTGCACCCACCCCTTTTCTTTTAGTAGGCGTATTAACTGATATAAATATCATATCTGCCGAAGAAATATGTTTTTCAATTTCATTAGAGAAGTAGAGATTTCTATTTCTACATCGCTTAATAACTTCATCTAGTCCAGGTTCATATACTGGTAATTTTGATAAATCTGAATTGTTCCAAGCGTTTATTCTTTCTAGATTCAAATCGACAACATTAATAATAAGATTTGGACATCTATCTGCAATGACAGCCATTGTTGGGCCTCCTACATAACCAGCACCTATGCAGCAGATTTTTTTTATATTAAATGTCATTGTATTAAAGTTTGCTTAAAATAATTTATTGTTTTCTCAATTCCACTTTCCAAAGGAGTTGAGGCGAGCCAATTTAACTCTTTCTTTGCCTTTTCTATAACTGGTTTTCTTTGTAATGGATCATCTTCAGGTAGAGGTTTTCTAATGAATTCTAGATTTGGATTAATCTTATGCTTTACAAGGTTTGCTACTTCCTGAATAGTAAATGTATCAGGATTACCTATATTTACAGGTCCGTTTACTTCGGAGTTCATTAGTTTAACTAGTCCTTCAATTAGATCATCAACATAACAGAATGATCTTGTTTGACTCCCATCTCCGTAAATTGTTAATTGCTTTCCGGTTAATGCCTGAATTATAAAATTGCTTATTACTCTTCCATCATTTGGTTGCATTCTAGGACCATATGTATTGAATATCCGAGCTACTCTTATTTCAGTCTCATGTATTCTTAAATAATCGAAACACAGAGATTCTGCCATTCTTTTGCCTTCATCATAACAACTTCTTATTCCTATGGGGTTAACAGAGCCTTTATAACTTTCTGGTTGAGGGTGAATCTCAGGATCCCCATACACCTCACTTGTACTTGCTAGTAGTAATCTTGCACCAACTCTTCTGGCTAATCCGAGCATATTATAAGTACCCAAAAAACTTGTTTTAGAAGTTTTTATAGGATTCATTTGATAGTGGATAGGTGAAGCAGGACAAGCTAAATGCCATATTCTATCTATTTCTAGTTGAATGGGCTCTGTTACGTCATGTCGGATAACTTCGAAGTTTGGGTCTCCTATCCATTGACTTATATTTGTTTTCCTGCCAGTAAAATAATTATCTAAGCAAATAACTTCCTCACCTTGTTTCATAAGGTTATCTATTAAATGAGAACCTAAAAATCCGGCTCCTCCTGTAACTAGGTTTCTCAAGATATTTAGCTTTAGGTATATTCATATTTAATTATAATATAAGTATTACCCTAGGCAAACAAATATTTATATTATTTTGTTTAATTAGTCTACAAAGCCTATTATTGAGAATAATAAAATTCAATAGAGTTTAATTATAATCTTAATCAAATATCTTATATGTAGAATAAACATCTACAAAAGGTGCTGTTACATCTTGGAGGATTTCATTTGCTACATTTATCGCATTTCTGCCTACTCGAATGATGTCTCCAGACTTTAAGTATGGATTTTTATAACTACCTCTTTTGCTATTAGGACTGAAACTAAATTTTCTTCTATCTATAGTACCATCATTATTAAACCTTATAAATACTATTTTCCCGGAAATTATCATTTTACCTCCAGCTGCATCTAGGCCTTCATTTAAGGTGGAGGATTTGCTTACGATAGTTGTTCCTTGTTGCTTAACTCTTCCAGTAATAAATACATTTATAAATTTTGGATTTAAGTTGCTTTTTATGGCTTTACTTAATTGTTGAGTTATCTCTGTAGGGCTTTTCTTGATACTAATAATATCGCCATCATATAATCTAATATTTTGAGATGAATCACCATTTGCTATAAAATTAAGGAAATTTATTTTGGTTTTTACTTTCCCTCCTCCATTTGAAAGAGAATTCTTTCTGATTACCTCTAGACTGGATATATCAGAATATGATGTAATACCACCAGCTTTCCTAAGAGCATCAAATATTGTTGGGTAAAAAATTAAGTTGTTAGGGTCCAGATTTAAATTACCTTTATTTAACATTCCAGAATTAGGTTCTAATTCTGATAGTGAATTAGTCTTATTAGGTTCTGTTTCCAAAAGTTCTGCTGATTCTTTTTCAAAGAAACTACCTGCCAATGTATATAGACCTGGTGACTCGACTTCTCCATCTATTAGTACTCTTACAGCTCGATATTGTTGAATAACTACCTCTACTTCTGGTTCATACAAAAATGCAGAATATTTTTCATTTAATAATTTACTAAGTTCTTGAACAGTTAAGCCAGAAACAAAAACTCTATTTAACCTTGGAAGATATATGTATCCACTTGGATCAATTCTTTGGTTTGAATTTAATTGAGGTATATTTCGAGAAACTCTTATACTTAATGAATCTCCTTCCCCAATTATATAGTCATTAATTGGCTTTCTTTCTAAGTATTCTATACCTGGTAATGATTCAGTATTCTTGATTGATGATTTAACTGGGACTATAATTTCACTTATTAAAATGCTTAATAAGAGAAACTGCATTAGGATTGATTTATTTTTTAGTGTGATCATGATTTTTAAATTGAAAGGTTTTTAGGAGATGAGAATTGATTACATTGCTTTGTAGAGGTTTTGCTCATTCTATTAATATCCAACCTTCTATACTGGTCCCCTGAACTATTAGCCTTTGCTTGATATTATTTATTTCTTCGCTTGTCGTAATACCTAGACTAGCTATTAAAATTTGCTTTGAACTTTCTTTTGTTGAAGCTAGATCATCAGAGATAATTAATTTATTTTCTTGTAAACTCTCTCTTAATTTTCTAGATAGTTTATCAATACTTTTTCGATTTAAATTGCCTATCGGAATAATAGATATCGTCCCATTATTAACTTCATTATTAAGTTTACTTGCTAATAGTGAAACCTGTTCATTCCAGATATAATCTTCAGCAGTATTTAAATCTATTAATAATGGATAATTAATTTGTTTTTCAAGAACCTTTTTAGAATATATAGTTTTTTTCTTTACCTCAATACCTAAGGAGGTCAATATACCTATAATAAGGCCACCTATAAGGCCAACTGCTATTTCTTTTTGGCGATTAAATAATATTGAATTTTTTATTATTGTTGGCTGAGTTATTAATTCCCAAGGTTTTTGCTCTTTTGCTTTATTAAGACTCAAGCTAAGTAAATTATCTTTTAATTGATTTAATGTAAATTTATCTCTCATTGCATCTCTAAGTAGCTCTTCGTACTTAAAAAGAACCTCTTTTGGTTTTAATGAGTTTTTAAGATTCGCAGACTCTATTAATCTTCTTGCTTTTAGATATCCATATGTCTGCTTCTTTAGGAGATCAAATACCAGTTCTTTTTGCCTTAATTTATTTATCAATACTTTATCATTTTCCTTGAAGTTAGATCTTAGTATTGCAAGCTCTTCATCTAACTTGGAAAGTGTTTTCAATGTTTCATTTTGATCATTATTACTCGAAAAAGTACTTGCAAAATAGACAAAGGAATTAATATCATTATCGAATTTATTCAATTTGGTTAGAGTATCGTCTATTCTATTGATTTCATTACTAGCGTTAATTGACTTATTATATAGAGAGCTAATACTACCTCTGCTTTGGGTCTTAATTTCTGGAATAACAAATATAACAGGTAGTCCATTGTCAATTGAAAACTCTCTAATCCTATTTTGTGAATCTAGACTCTTTTGTTTATAAACATTAATTTGGGTATTAAGATATTTAATACCACGATCGATACCTTCTATGGTCGCTTTACCAGAATATTGCTGATATGCTTCTGATATTTGATTTAAAGCGGGAAGTATAATTGACTTATCTGAATCTTCATAAGTTATATCTAGGATTGAAGTTCCGGGTAAAAGTTCAACTATAATATTTCTTTTGAACCAAGTTTTGTACCTCCAATCATCGTTATCGATCCCTTTTCTTTCTTTCACATAATTAAATACAGGCATTAACACAGAGGGACTTTTGAGGATCTCTACCTGTGTTAACAAACCATTCTTTAAAGCAATATTTTTACTATCAAGTAAATTACTTATTGATTTATTTACCTGAGATGACCCTGTGTCGTCTGAATTTGATATTACTATTTGAAATGTACCTTTCCATGATTGAGATACTTTAATTGCATTTGAGATTCCAAATAGCAATCCTACACTGCCAATAATTGAAATTAACTTTTTATTTCTTAGGAAAAATTGTAGGAAATCATTTAAATCTATTTCATCATCACCACTCTGGACTTTCACTTGTTCATTTGGAGTTAAATCTGATTCCATCTATACCTTGCCTTTTCCTCGAATAATTGCTTTATAGACATATATTATATACCAATTTTAAAAAATTTCTAATATTTATTATTAAATTCCTATATTGCTCAAAACTTTTTGTGAAAATATAGTCTTATTATATTCTTTTTGGATTTTGATAATGATATATTATTAATTGAATTGTATTTATGAGTTTTTAATCATAACTTTTTTACCAATAAGGATCCATCGCGAATTTAACTGTTAAATTATCTTTATCAGGTATCTTCTGAATGCAAGCACGTATAATTTCTCCGTTAACTTCTATTTCGCAAGCCCCGCAACTACCCCCTAAGCAGCCCGTAGGTATATCTATATTTGCTTTCTTGGCAGCATGAAGCCAATCTTCATCAGGTTTGGCCTCGCTATATTTCCCGTCAGGCCAATGGATCTTGACTATATTATTTATCATTTTAAGAACAAATAACCTTTTTAATATTTATATGATCAGTAAAACTATCTGTTAAACGATTTATAATTCTTTCTATTCTTTCATTATGATTTGATTGCTCTATTGATAGCTCTTTTAGACTTTTTCTTCTTCTCAATTTATTAATCCATAGTCTTCTCCAAACTCCATTATCAAATACCCCATGTAAATACGTACCTCCAATAAAACCTTTATCATCATTATCTTTAATCCAACCAAGAGAGGAGTCTTCAGAAAAATTGATAAATTCTGTTTGCGTGGTTCCTATTAAATTTGTCTCACCGTGATGCAGTTCAAAGCCCATTATCTCTGTCTTCCCAGGCCAACAAGCAAACAACTTTCTTTGTGATAAGTATTTCTTCTTTTGAAAAATCGTATGAATTGGCATTATTCCTAGACCTTCATAATTGTTTTTGTAACTTTTCGTTGTTTCAAGCATATCAGGGTCTTCCAGAGTGGATCCCATCATCTGCAGTCCACCACAAATTCCAAATATAGTGCCTCCCTCTTTCTCATATTCTTTGATTTGATTAGCTAATCCAGTTTCTTTAAGCTTTTGTAGATCTTTAATTGTCTGTTTGCTTCCAGGAATAATTAAAGCATCGGGGGCCCCTATGCTATCTGTTAACTCTATCCAGCGTAAGTTAATACTCGGCTCAGCATTTAAAGGGTCTAAATCCGAGAAGTTACTTAATGAAGGCAATTTGATTATTGCAACTTCAATTTCGGCATTTGGTTTATTTATTCTCCTCTCCATCAAATCTAGTGAATCTTCTGGCGGGAAAATTTCTTCTATCCAAGGCATAACACCCAAGACTGGAATACCGGTTTGTTTTTCAATCCATTCACGACCTTCATTGAAAAGAGATAGATTTCCTCTGAAACGATTAATTATGATGCCTTTGAAGAGTTTTTTTTCTTCTGGTTTGAGTAGGGCCAGCGTTCCTATTATTTGTGCAAAAACCCCTCCTCTTTCTATATCGGCGACAAGTATGCAATTAGCATTAAGGAATTTGGCTAGTCGAAGATTTGTAAGATCTTTGTGCTGAAGATTTACTTCAACTGGACTTCCTGCCCCTTCTAAAATCAATCTTCCACTTTGTTTCGAGGCGATTAGCCTTTTGATTCCCTCTTCAATTGCTGACCATCCTGGATCCAACCATTCATTGTAATAATCCTGAGCATTTGCATAACCAACACTTCTACCCAGATGTATAACTTCACTAATACAATCCCCTTTTGGCTTTAAAAGAATAGGGTTCATTGCACAAGACGGGACAAGTTGTGAAGCCCAGGCTTGAACTGTTTGGGAGTAAGCCATTTCCCCTCCCTCTTCATCTATCCAAGCGTTATTACTCATATTTTGCCCTTTAAATGGCAAAGGGTTTTCACCAATCCGACAAAGATATCTGCATATTGCGGTAGTTAATAATGACTTTCCTGCACCACTTGAAGTGCCTAGAATCATTAGAGGCACTTTTTCTGTGCAAAATAAAGTCATAGGATTAAAAATTTTCGTTGAAAGCAAATCATTATTTTGTGTAGGTAATTAGGTTTAAAATTTATAAATCCTCCATCATTTTCAAGTATTTGTCGCCCGAAAGGAGTAAGGCGAACTTTTGATGTTAGCCCTTGACCATCCACTTCCCTTCTCAAAACCCCTACAGTTATCAACCAATTAAAAGCTGATTCTAAAGATTGAGATGTTTTAATCCTTAAGGATTCTCTTTTAATGAAAATGTGCTTGTTTTGAAGTACTTCCTCTGCATTTAAGCCTTTGGATTTTACTTCATTATAAAATCTATAATTAAAAGGAAGGCAGCTTAAAGCTTGAATAGCTCGTTTTATTGCTTTTTTCTTTAATAGATCCATTTTTTTTCATTCAGGCTTTTTCTTGTTATTCCTAATCCCATTCATTTTAATGACTTTATTAAACTATTGATTTGATATGTTGATACTAGCTTCTGCTTCAAAAGCGCGACAAAATCTTCTTGACCAGCTTTCATATCCTTATAAAGTAATTGTTAGTGAGATTGATGAAAGTAAAATTATTCATTCTGATATTAATCATTTGGTTCAATTGATAGCTAAGGCGAAGGCTGAAAATGTGATTAGTAAAATTAGAAATAGTAATTATGTTAATGATAAGGATTTCAATGCTATCTTGGCTTGTGATTCTTTATTTGAATTCCAAGGGGAAATATTTGGCAAGCCTATTAATGAAGAAGAAGCATTATATAGATGGCGAAGAATGTCTTCTGGCAATGGGATTCTATATACAGGCTATTATTTTTCTTATAAGCAATTGCGCAAGGATGGGAATAGAGATAATCATTTTAGTTGTTTTTTTACAGATGTTATTAGTACAAAAATTGAATTTGATCGTTTAACAAATGAAGAGATAACTTGGTATGTTAAAACTAAAGAACCTATGAATTGTGCTGGAGGTTTTGCTCTGGAAGGTAAAGGAAGTATGTTTATAAAAAAAATCGAGGGTTGTTATACCAATGTTATAGGTTTAAGTTTACCTTGGTTAAGAGATTCATTGAAAAAGATTGACTCTATAAAAAAATAATTTTTTAAATTAAAAAAAGGCTCTCAAATTTGAGAGCCTTTTAACCTTTTAGTTTTTTATCCCAAAGTGAGGATAGTTTTAATCTAAGTCAGGCATTGAAAGTGCAGGTTCTGTCTTGCGATCGATACCTTTCTCAAAGCCAGCCGCAGCAGCTCTTGCACGGCCTGCATGCCAAAGGTGTCCAACAAAGGTGAACCATCCTAGGAAGAATTGTGCACCAGCTAGCCATTGGCGAAGGTTAACAAAGTTAACAGCGTTTGGCTCAGTAATGATTCCTCCAACTGAGTTGATAGAAGCATTAGGAGCATGAGTCATATATTCAGCAGCTCGGCGAACTTGCCAAGGTTGAATATCATTTTGAATCTTGTCAAGACTCAAACCATTAGGTCCTCTAAGAGGTTCAAGCCAAGGACCACGGAAGTCCCAGAAACGCATTGTTTCTCCACCGAAGATAATTTCTCCAGTAGGTGACCTCATAAGGTACTTACCTAGACCAGTAGGTCCCATTGTGGTTCCTACATTTGCACCAATACGTTGGTCCCGAACAAGGAAAGTAAAACTTTGAGCCTGAGAAGCTTCGGCATTCGTAGGGCCATAAAACTCAGATGGATAAGCTGTGTTGTTAAACCAGATAAAGCAAGAAGCTACAAAACTGGCAACGCAGATACCACCTAATGCATAGCTAAGAAGACCTTCTCCATTCCATATGAATGCTCTTCTTGCCCAACCAAAAGGTTGAGTAAAGAGATGGAATAATCCTCCTAATATTTCAATGACGCCAACGTAGATGTGTCCACCTACGATATCTTCCATTGAGTTAACACCTACCATCCAACCTCCTCCTCCCCATGGAGTTTGGAATAGATAACCGAAAATTATTCTCGGATCTAGTGTTGGATTGATTAGTCTTACTTCTCCACCACCTGGAGCCCAGGTGTCATAAGCACCACCAAGATACATCCAGTTGATAGACCAAAGGAGTGAACCTACCCCAAGAACAATCAGGTGAAAACCAAGAATATTGGTCATCTGATTTTTGTCTCTCCAATCAGTGGAGAAAAATGGGAAAGCCTCTTCTAGTTTTTCAGGACCAGCTAGAGAGTGGAAGATTCCTCCAAAGCCTAAAATTGCGGAAGCAATAAGGTGTACTACACCAGCTGCGAAGAATGGGAAGATATCAGTTACCTCTCCTCCGGGGCCAATTCCATAGCCAAACATTGCAACGTGAGGCATGCAAATTAGTCCTTGCTCCCACATTGGCTTATCGAATGTGAAGTGACTCACTTCGAAAAGCATCATTGCTCCTGCCCAGAAAACTATTAGTCCGGCATGAGCAATATGAGCACCTAGAAGGCGACCAGAAAGATTGATTAAACGAGCGTTACCTACGTACCAGGCATAGCCTGTTTCTTCAATACTTTGATTTGGAGCCTTTAACAGGTTATTAAAGGGCGTTTCCACGTGGGAGTACCTCCTCTGGGAATACAAAATTTTCGTGTGGTTGGTCGATGGAAGACAACCATGCGCGCATACCTTCGTTTAGAAGAATGTTCTTGGTGTAGAACGTTTCAAACTCAGGGTCCTCTGCAGCTCGGATTTCCTGGCTAACAAAGTCATATGCTCTCAAGTTGAGTGCGAGTCCAACGATACCAATAGAAGCTGCCCACATACCTGTAACAGGTACAAAAAGCATCATGAAGTGTAGGAAACGCTTATTAGAGAATGCAATTCCGAAGATTTGGCTCCAAAAGCGGTTCGCTGTAATAAAGGAATAGGTTTCCTCTTCTTGGACAGGGTCAAAGCCTCTGAAAGTACTGCTTTGCTTTTGTCCTTCAGAATATTGACTTGAATCTTCATAGAGAGTGTTTTGAACCGTTGCTCCATGAATTGCACAAAGTAGTGCACCTCCAAGTATTCCACCAACACCCATCATGTGAAATGGATTCAAAGTGATGTTGTGAAAGCCTTGAATGAATAAGACAAATCTGAAGATAGCTGCAACTCCAAATGAAGGAGCAAAGAACCAGCTGTGTTGGCCTAATGGATAAATAAGAAAACAAGCTGTATAGACTGCGATTACAGCAGAAAATGCAAGAGCGTTGTATGGCCTAATACCAACTAGTCTTGCAATTTCAAATTGACGAAGCATAAAGCCAATAAGGCCAAAAGCACCGTGAAGAGCCACAAAATTCCAAAGACCACCTAGTTGGAACCATCTAACTAAGCTGCCTTGGGCTTCAGGGCCCCAAAGGAATAGAAGGCTGTGACCCATGGCGTCTCCAGGGGTACTTACAGCGGCGGTAAGGAAATTACATCCTTCTAAATAGGAGCTGGCAACACCATGTGTGTACCAGGAGGTAACGAAGGTTGTGCCTACAAACCATCCACCTATTGCCAAGAAGGCGCAAGGGAATAGAAGGAGACCAGACCAACCAATAAATACGAATCGGTCACGCTTTATCCAGTCGTCGAGGAGGTCAAACCATCCTCTCTCTGGTGCGCTTCCAACAGCGATCGTCATGAGTGAACGTTGCTGAGCTTTGGGATACTGGGCGAGTTTAACAAGGCTATTGTGATATTTGGGGAATATTGCATATATATGAAATGAAATTGCTTGTATTGATATCTTGTATTTCAAATAGGTGGAAATCGTTAAGGACCCACTCTATTAGAGAATTATGGACACATATGAGAATTTATGACTGATGATCTAAAGGAGGTTCTCCAACAAGAATTTTCTCAAAATCTTTTTGAGCAACAAATCAAAGGCTCTAAAAAAATCTCCAATTACATAGTTAGTTCGGCTATAACTATTGGGGGTGTTGGTTTCTTGCTTGCTTCTATTTCAAGTTATTTTGGGAAGGATCTATTACCTTTAGGACGCCCTTCAACCTTGATATTTGTTCCCCAAGGTTTAGTTATGGGCCTTTACGGAGTAGCAGCTTCTATTTTGGCCATTTATCTTTGGCGGTTAATTGCGATTGATTTTGGTTCTGGGAAAAATTCCTTTAATAAAGATACGGGGATTTTGGTTCTTTCTCGGCAAGGATTTTTGAAGGAAATTAAAATTGAGGTCCCTTTAAAAGATATAAAGGCAGTTAAATTAGACGCTAGAGAAGGCTTTAATTCAAGAAGAAGAATTTGTTTAAGGCTTCAGGGCCGAAAAGATTTGCCTATTTCTAAGGTAGGATCGCCTCCACCACTTTTAGAATTGGAAGAGGAAGGAGCCGAATTAGCTAGGTTTTTGGGTGTAAACCTTGAAGGTATTTAAAAGGAAAAATTTTAAGAAATTCCCAAATATTTTTTATCAATGCTATTAAAGAAAAAACTAGTTTATTTAATATTTTTCCTCTTCTCTATTACTTTTATTAATGGTTGTAGCAATAAGGCTAAACATTCAGTTGCAGCTATATGTAATAATTTCGCAGTTTCTTGTGTTAGTGGCAAACAATTTATAGACATTTATACAAATAAAGGGACTATGAGAATAGAGCTTCATGCAGAATCGGCACCATTGACTGTTGGGAATTTTTTAGGACTTATTAATAAGGGGATTTATGATCAAACTAATTTTCATAGAGTAATTAGAGAACCTTTGCCATTTTTTATTCAAGGCGGAAAGCCTAATTATAAATATAATTTACTAGAAGAAGAAAAAAAAGTTTCAAAAAATTCTAATGAAATTAATTTTCAAAAATTACGCTCCATACCTCTTGAGATAAAATTAAAAAACGAGGATTTACCGAGATATGGGAAAAAAATAATAGATACAAAATTAATATCTCAAATAGAGCATAAGCATAAAAAAGGATCCTTATCTATGGCAAGATCTGAAAATATTAATTCTGCTAATTCTCAGTTCTTTTTCTCTCTAAAATCATTGCCAATTTTGGATGGAAGATATGCTGTTTTTGGCGACATAATAAATGGAATAGAAATTCTTGATTTAATAAATGAAGGCGACTTCATTGAAAAAATTATTCACATTAAAAGTCAGAACTTAAAATCTAAATTGTAAATCTTCTACTTAGGTTGGTACTCTCCCACAGGTTGAGTTGATTTTTAACATTTCTGTATTTACTCCAGATGCTCTTTTTAGAGCAACATTACCTGTTCTTGCAATTTCAAGGATTCCATAAGGGGCCAATAATTTTTGAATTGCAACAAGTTTTCCAGGGTCTCCTACCACTTCAAGAATTAATGCTTCGTCTGATACATCTACTACCTTTGCTCTGAAGACTTGAACTAAATCTAATATTTTCCCTCGATCTTCATTACTAGCAGAGACTTTTAACAACATTAACTCTCTTTCCACAGCCGGCAAACTAGAGAGATCTGCTACATCGAGAACATTTATTAATTTGTCTAATTGCTTTGACATTTGTTGGAGAGTTTCATTATCTCCTTCTACGACCATTGTTAATCTTGAAATTCCTACGGCTTCTGCTGGTCCAACAGCCAGACTATCTATATTGAATCCTCTTCGAGCAAAAAGGCCTGCAATTCTACTGAGAGCTCCAGACTCATCTTCTACTAGCACAGAAAGAGTATGTTTCATGCTTTTTAGCTATTTGCTTTTAAATTAAACTCCAACCAATTCAGAACAGATTGATTGAAATAATTTGGAGATTCATCATGTGGGCAATGCCCTGAATTATCTACAATTAATAATTTAAGCCAAGGATGCTCTTCTAACAGATTTTTCCCTATAGAAAGAGGTACTAGTTTGTCTTCTCTTCCCCATATAAGTAAAATTTTTGGTTTTTGCGACTTTTTGGTAAGTCTTTTCAATAATTCTGGTGCAGTTGAATAGGTAGGACGAAGCGTCATTCCTATACACATTGCTCTTAAAGCTCTGGCTGCAGTACTTTTTTTTGCGGGGTCTCTAATTATTTTCTCTAGTTCGCGATCAGATGAGATATTTCGAGAATATGCAAAACCTAGAAAAATTTTTATTAATTTTGTTCTAGCTATTAAAGGAACGATGATCTCTAGAGGAAGTAGGCGGAAAAATATTTTTACTAATGCAGTTTTTATAATTGAGATTATTTTTGATTGAAATTTTCCTGGTTTGCGAACTAATGCTGGATCAGGTAATGGTGATGCGATCACAGTTCTTATTAAGTCTTCTCGACGAGCAATCGCAGTGATTGCAACAAGCCCCCCAAGTGAGTTCCCTACCAGGATTGCTTTGCTGAATTTATTTGTAAGAACTATTGTCTCTAAGAAACTAACTAGTTGCTTTGCCCAAAATTCATTATCAAGAGAACGAATTTTTTTTGTAGAAGGTTGCTCTGATTGCCCAAAGCCTATTAAGTCGAGGCCGTATACACAAAATCCTGATTCGGCGAAGTCTTTGGCATTATGCCTCCAATGAGAAGAGCTAGCACCAAATCCATGTATTAAAACAATAGGCTGATCTAAAGGATTTCCAATCATTCTCCAATGACAAGAAAAACCTTCCCATGTCCACAAATTCTGACTACCCCAATCGGCTCCTCTTGGAGAAATATTTTGGTTAGTGTCTTGTAAAGAGAATTGATTCAATTATTTATATAGAGCGTTTTGAGTCGTAAAAAGAAGATTAGGAAGATTTTTGCTTTCTTTAAAGTTTTTTTTGCTTATTTTTCAGATGTTTTTTGAATAATTGAATTAAGAGGTTTTAATATTCTTATAATTTAAACTATATCAATGGCATCAGAGATTTTTGGAATTGCAGCAGTATTCTGGGTTCTTATCCCAGTAGGCCTTTTAGGTGGAGCACTGTTGTTAAAACTTCAAGGGGATTAATTTCTCACATTTTTTAATTCATCCATTTAGGCTCATTTCAAGATAATGAAATCTCCTATGCAGGTTCTAGTTTTTGGAGGAACCGGCACCCTCGGAAGGCAGATCGCAAGAACTGCCATCGACTCTGGTTACAAAGTTAGGTGCATGGTTCGACGACCTAGAAACGCATCATTTCTTCAGGAATGGGGGTGTGAACTAACAGAAGGTGACTTATTAAGTCCTTCGGATCTTAAAAACTCTCTACAAGGAGTAGATGCAGTAATTGATGCTGCAACTAGTCGTCCAGATGATCCAAGGAGTGTTTATGAAGTTGATTGGGAGGGTAAGTTGAATTTGTATAGATGTTGCGATGAGCTAGGTGTAAAAAGAGTGGTATTTCTTTCTTTGTTGGCAGCAGAAAAATATAGAAATGTTCCTTTAATGGACATTAAATACTGCACAGAACGCCTTTTGGTTGAATCAGAAATGGATTACACAATTATCCAAGGCGCAGCATTTATGCAAGGTGTTATAGGTCAATTCGCTATTCCAATTTTGGATAGTCAGCCTGTGTGGATTAGTGGTAAGCCAGGGGAGATTGCCTACATGAATACTCAGGATATGGCTCGCTTTGCTGTCGCTGCTTTAAATAGTCCTAAAACTATTCGAAAAAGTTTCCCTGTCGTAGGACCTAAAGCTTGGAAAGCGGATGAACTTGTGCAGTTATGTGAAAATTTCTGCGATAGAAAAGCGAGAGTTTGGAGAGTATCTCCGATTGTTATTTCAGCTGCTCAGTCATTAATTTCTTTCTTCCAGTCAACCTTAAATGTTGCTGAACGTTTGTCCTTCTCAGAAGTAAGTGGAAGTGGAATAAGTTTGGATGCGCCTATGGACAAAACTTATTCAGCATTTGGATTGAATCCTTCAGAAACTACAACAATGGAAAGTTATATCAAGGAGTATTACGACGTGATTCTTAAGAGGCTTCGCGAAATGGGAGCAGATCTTGATAAAGAAGAAACAAAAAAATTTCCAATATAAAAATTGAAATAGTTGCATCTTGATAGTTAGTTTGTACTATTAACTTGTTTGCGACTTTTTCTGTGTCTATCTCCCAAGTAAAAAATTTAACCCGCAGATTAGATAATCTGGCTGATGAAGCAACTAATGAGCTTGATAAAGCTTGTGGCAACGAGTTATGGAGGAATATAGGTTTTCAGGCTTTTGATGATCTTCAAGATATTGAAAGAAGAGCCACCGCGAATTATTATTACGGGCAATTACAGACAGTTAGAGAGCTGAGATCAGTTTTTCGCTAGTTTTATTTTTAATCAATTAAATTAGTGTAGATTAAATTAATATATCAACTGATTTAAGGGCCTTTAAAAAAATGATTGAGACATCGGGAGTTATAGAAAAGGAGCAAGGCAATGGTTTTTATTTAGTAACCCTTGAACAACCAGAAGGTCATCAGTGTTTGTGCAGAGCTGCTGGAAAGCTTACAAAGTTTAGAATCAAACTATTAGCAGGCGATAAAGTTCTTGTAGAAATCAGTCCTTATGATTTAACAAGAGGAAGAATTACTTATAGGGAAAGAAATGCAGGAGCTTCTTCTGGAAATAGGCCAGGTGGTAATCGCCCTGGGGGTTCAAGACGAAGATAAAAAATCTATTGATTAATTAGCTTTAATATTGAGTTTTTGAAATCACTTCTTTGTTTAACTCCTTTCCATTCCTCTTTGAGTTCTTTTAATTGGAAGAGTTGTACCGTGGGTGTTCCGTTTACTTTTGCTTGCTCTGCAATATTTGGATCAATTTCGATATCTATTTCCACTGCTTGAGCCTTTCCTTCTAATTCTTTTAAAACCCTTTTTATTTGAGGTTTTAGAACATGGCAAGGACCGCAATTTGGCGATGTGTAAATAACTAAAAGAGGAATTTCACTTTCGTGATAAAGCTTCCTTAATGCATAGCTTCCTTTTTGCCAGATAGCATCGGATTTGAAGTTGTTTTGATCAGATATTTCAGTTGGAATATTTTTGGGAGTGGAAGCCGGTTCTGCTAAATCCCGATGTATTAGAGAAGCAAGATTGTTTTTGCTAAGCCATTTTTCAGCAGCCAAGGCAGCCTTACAGCCACTGGCTGCTGCTGTAACTCCTTGTCTCCATTCTGAATCTGCAACATCACCAGCTGCGAAAACACCTTCTATTGATGTTTCAGGTCTACCAGGCTTTGTGACTATGTATCCATGCTTATTTAATTCCAATTGATTTTTTAATATTTCAGTATTTGGGGTATGACCAATTGCATAGAAAAGACCTTTTACTTGGATATCTTCATGATTTCTTGAACCTAATCTCTTGACTTTTAATGTTTGAAGCCATCCTTCACCTTGAATATCAATTAATTCTGTTGAAAAATGAATTGTTATATCTTTGTTTAATAAGACTCGGTCAGCCATGGCTGCACTTGCTCGAAGTTTGTTAGACCTGACTAAGAGATGCACATGACTGCCATATTTAGTCAGGTAAACAGCCTCTTCGCATGCAGAGTCTCCCCCTCCAACAACAGCCAGTTCTTCTTTTCGAAATTGCGGCGTAGCACCATCGCAAATAGCGCAAGCACTAATTCCTTTGCTCCAGAATTTACTTTCACTGGGAAGATTTAGTTTATTTGCGCTAGCTCCTGTAGCAATAACTAATGAGTTTGTTTTTATTTTTTTACTAGATGAATCAGATGTTTTTATACAAAATGGATGTTTATTTATATCGATAATGTCTGCATCCGATTCGATAAGTTTTGTACCCCATCGAATTGCTTGAGATTTTAGTAAGTCCATCAACTCAGGTCCCATTATCCCATCTGGAAACCCTGGGAAATTTTCAACAAATGTTGTCGTCATTAGTTGACCACCTGGGATCCCACCTTTTTGAAAACCTGTAATAAGAATTGGTTGAAGATTTGCCCTTGCTGCATAAATAGCTGCTGTATAACCTGCAGGTCCTGATCCCACTATTACTATATTTTCAATTGATTCAGACATGTAAATGATGTAGCTAGAAGCAGAAGATAGTAAAAATCTATGATAAGAAAAATTTTTTGAATGTGAAACTTTCGCAATTACATTCTATTAATTTGACCTGACCCTATTAATTCAAGAAATAATCAATTAGTTTAGAGCTCGAGAAGTTCATCTGAGTCAATTGAATTCTTCGACTGAGAAGCAACAAAGGAATGAGGGAATTTAAGAACAGAATTTTCTAATTGTTCAGGATGCTGATTTAAGCAAACTATCCATTCTCTAAACTCCTGGGTAATTGCGTAGCTATCTTCATATCTCTCGAAATTATCTAGAACTGAAACTCTATTAGAGGCCCATGAGCTAGCAATACTTACTCGTCTTTTAAGAGAAGGTTCCATTTGTATCACCCCAATGGGGCTACTACCTTTACACGTAAAGGGTCCAGAAAATGGTTTTATTTAGTACAAACTTGATTTATGAACAAAAAAGTATATTTCCTTAAGGATTTTACTTTTTCTTTATTATTTAGTTTTTCTGTAAATAGCTTATATTCCAGATCGAATCACCTGGTGAACTCTAAGTAAATTCTTTAATTTAAACGGCCTCGGTATGATTGAGAAGTAACCGCTCAACTTCCTCAATTCCTTCATTAGCTGCTTTACGTGCTAATTCAAACTCCCCGTTTGCATCATCTAGAAGATCTTCGGCAAGGCGATCTAATATATCTTCTTTTTTTTCTTCAATTATTCTTATTAATTCATTATCTATTAACTTTTTCACAGCTAATGAACGTAATTGATCATTTGTTGCTTCTGCAAAAGTTCCTTGGACTAATTCTTGAATGAATAAACGGTGTACTTCGCTGCTGCGCAGAAAACTTTCAGTTGCATTGATGATTCCTTCAACTAGAGCTTCATCTGGCTCGGAATCATGGTTTGCTAATTTAAATTCCCAGTCAAGATGCTTTCTTTGCCAACCCGAGCCATGAAGACTTGGCATTACTGTTTGAGAGTAAGTATCTACAGACATTTCATAGATTCTTTCTGCTAGTCGCTCGCACCATTCTCGACCATGACTTTGAAGATTTTTCTGCATTGCTGTTCTTGGGACAGCATGCCCACCGTGATGGCTATGACATACACCATCTGGACATTCGATCGCGGTGAGGCTCATTTAATTGATCGATTTAAATTACATACTTTATTCATAGCCAAAAATCTTTATTAGGAAAACCTTTCTTCAGGAAAGTTGAAAGGATTAAAATCTTTTTTGCCTGTTATCTTCAAATTAACGAAGATAAGTTTTTCGCTTTGGCTAGAATTTTTGTTCCTCTGGAATCCTCCCCTAGAGAAACTCGTGTCGCTGTTACTCCTGAAACAGCTAAAAAATTTCTCTCACTAGGTATGAGTGTCTTAGTGGAAAAGGGAGCTGGAAATTTAGCGGGTTTCTCAGATAAGGCTTATGGCGAAGTTGGGGCAGAATTAGTCGACTCTGATAATGAGCAAAGCTGGAGTGATTCCGATGTTGTTTTATGTGTGCAAGAACCTAAAAAAGAGTGCTTGGAAAAACTTAAATCTGGGACGCTTGTTGTAGGTCTTTTGGCTCCATACGGTAAGGAATCCCTAGCAAGTTCATTGAAATCAGGTGAACTATCAGCTATTGCGTTAGAACTTCTGCCAAGAATTAGCCGAGCTCAGTCCTCAGATGCTCTTTCTTCTCAAGCAAATGTCGCTGGTTATAAAGCAGTTCTTCTTGCTGCAAGTGCTTTGGATAGATATTTTCCTATGTTGATGACTGCCGCAGGAACTGTTCAACCTGCGAAAATTGTTGTTTTAGGTGCTGGTGTTGCTGGGCTTCAAGCAATTGCAACTGCAAAAAGACTTGGTGCTGTTGTTTATGTAAGTGATATTAGGCCAGCAGTTAAAGAGCAAGTGGAATCTTTGGGAGGAAGATTCATAGACCCCCCTGAAATAACTGAAAAGCCTATTGAATCTGGTGGATATGCAGGCCAAGTTTCTTCTGATTTTCTGCAAGCTCAAAGGGAGCAACTGACAAATCATTTAGCAGATGCTGATGTTGCTATTTGTACAGCACAAGTTCCTGGTAAAAAAGCACCTCGACTTATTGATGATGACATGCTTGATCAAATGCGACCTGGTTCGGTAATTGTTGATCTTGCTGTTGATCAAGGAGGAAATTGTTCTAATACTAAGTCTAGAGAAACAGTTATAAGAAAAGGCGTCAGATTGATTGGAGCATCTGATTTACCTTGTTCAGTTCCTAATCATGCGAGTGCTCTTTATGCAAGGAATTTGTTAGCTCTTATAAATCCTTTGATTACAAATGGAGAGTTAATCCTTAATACTGATGATGAGTTAATTAATGGGTGTCTGGTTAGCCAGGATGGTGTTATTAGATACCCCAAAGTTTTTTCCCTTGGAGGTGATGATTAATGTCGTTTTTAACAGAAGCACTTTGGGTGCTACTCCTTGGAAGCCTTTTAGGGTTGGAATTAATAGGTAAAGTCCCACCCACTTTGCATACTCCTCTTATGAGTGGAGCAAATGCTATCTCAGGGATAACAATGCTTGCAGCACTAACTTTGATAATTGATGCAGGTGACAATATCCCTCTATTAGTTATGGGATCAATATCACTTGGCTTTGCACTTTTTAATGTAATTGGTGGATTCCTTGTCACGGACAGGATGTTAGCCATGTTTAGTCGCAAGCCTTTGCGCAAATAGGAGAGATTTTAATGAATATTTCTTTAATCCTAAAACCTGCAATTGAGCTAATAGCAGTTTTCCTTCTTGCTTTCGGTATCAAAGGTTTATCAAAAGTTCGATCAGCGAGAGAGGCTAATCGTTTGGCAGCTATCGCTATGAGTCTTGCTGTCGTTGGAGTTTTGGTTAACTCAATTGCTAATGGAGGTATTCGACTAGATGCCTGGCTTTGGATATTAATAGGATCATTTGTTGGTGGGTTGCTTGGGATTTTTACGGCTCAACGAGTCCCAATGACAGCCATGCCAGAGACTGTGGCTCTTTTTAATGGCTGTGGTGGGATGTCTTCATTGTTGGTAGCTCTTGGAGTAGCTCTTTTTAGAGGGGAAAACTTAAGTGAATTATCTGGTGTTGAAATAGTTAAATTGATCTCCATAGTTGTTTCTGTCTTTGTTGGTTCTATTACCTTTACTGGTTCAATAGTTGCTATGGCAAAGTTACAAGGTTGGCTCTCTACTCCACCTTGGACACAAAGTAAAGTTCGCCATGCTGTGAATATTGCATTTTCAATAATATGTTTGATAGCAATTTTAGAATTTTTATTAGGTGGAAATAATGGCCTTTGGTTATTGATTATTGGCTCTGGTTTACTTGGCGTGGGAGTAACACTTCCAATAGGTGGAGCAGATATGCCTGTAGTTATATCTTTGCTTAATAGTTATTCAGGAGTTGCAGCAGCAGCAGCGGGATTTGTTGTTAAGAGTCAACTCTTGATAGTTGCTGGAGCAATGGTTGGAGCTGCAGGACTAATCCTTACTCAAGTTATGTGTAAGGGAATGAATAGATCTTTGATTTCAGTATTATTTGGAGGTGCACTTGGCGCATCTTCTAATGTTTCATCAACCAATGGAAAAGCTGAATATACAAATATCACGAGTTGCAGTGTTGAGGAATGTGCTTTAACTCTAGAAGCTGCTGAGAGAGTGGTAATTGTTCCTGGATATGGATTAGCAGTTGCGCAGGCTCAGCACACACTTAGGGAAGTTGCAAAAGTATTAGAAAATAGTGGTATTGAGGTTGCTTATGCAATTCATCCAGTTGCAGGAAGAATGCCTGGCCATATGAATGTATTACTTGCAGAAGCTGATGTCCCATATGAACAGTTAAAGGAAATGGAAATAATAAATCCAGAGTTCCCTGCAACAGATGTTGTATTAATTCTCGGTGCTAATGATGTTGTGAATCCTCAGGCTAAAACTGATTCCACTTCGCCTCTTTATGGGATGCCAGTTCTTGATGTTCAAGAAGCAAGAACAGTTTTTGTCGTTAAAAGAGGAATGAGTGCTGGTTATTCAGGAATTAAAAATGATTTATTTGATTTACCAAATACCTCAATGCTTTTTGGTGATGCCAAGAAAGTTTTGGGAGATCTTTTAGTTGAGCTGAAGGAGTTAGGTATAGGTGGAAGAGGTTGATTTTAATTCCATTTTTCAGGGCCACATTTTTCTAGAACCTTTTTATCAACGTTTCCCTTGGATTGGTGGTGACCTACAAACACTAAGAGATAGTTTTGTTTCAGAGAAATTACCTAAGGACACTGGAGAAAGGATTGAAATACCTATCCCAAAAATGCCTAGTGGGGATTATGAAGGAGGTCATTTACTTGCAGTTTTAGATCGTCCAGTTAAATCAAAGCAAATTCAAGGCTTAGTTCTTTTACTTCATGGGCTTGGTGGTTCAAGTCGAAGGCAAGGCTTGCGAAGAATGGGTCTGTCTTTAGTTAATGCAGGTTTTGCTGTTTTGAGATTGAATTTGCGAGGAGCGGACCCAGGGCGGGATCTTGCAGGGGGAACATATTCGGCTAGATGTAACAGTGATTTGATCCCTGCAATTAATTATGCGCGAAAATTATGTGATCTTTTAAGACAAGAAGACATAGCGTCAAAAGATTTTCTTCCTTTGTTTGGAGTTGGCATATCTCTAGGTGGAACTATGTTGTTAAATGCTTGTTTAGATAATTTAGAAAATAAAGATTACTTGAGTCCTAAAAAATTAATTTTAGATGGACTTGTTTGTTTAAGCAGTCCTTTGGATCTTGCTGAATGTAGTTCCTCTATAGAGCGACCTAGAAATCGAATTTATCAAAAATGGCTATTGCATAGACTCATTCGCCAAACACTTGCAGATCCATTCGGAGTTAAAGATTATGAAAAGAAATGTCTTTTGAGACTTAATGAAGGAGATAAAAGAGCAATTACTTCTATTCGAGATTTTGATTCTGTAATCACAGCTCCACGTTGGGGATACAAAGATGTAGATGATTATTATGAACGAGCTTCCCCTTTAAGCAGAATCTTGCGAGAAAGTAAATTGATACCCGAATCTCTTTTTATTCAATCTTTAGATGATCCTTGGGTTCCTTATAAATCAGCCGAATTATTGTTAAACAACATTAAAGAAACTAATAGAGATAAGTTTTTTAAAGTTGTTCTTTCAAAGAAAGGTGGCCATAATGGATTTCATGGAAAGAATGGATGTTGGGGTGATAAATTGGTTGTTGAATGGTTAACAAGTATTGCATCTAAGAAATATTAAATTCAAATTTTATTTGAACCGCAATTAATTTATTTTTAATATTTTTTTATTTCTGCACAAACTTCTTTTCGGGCCCAACTATCTACAAGAAGAATATCATCAAGATTTGGGTCTTTTTTATTTTCATTCTTATGTTTCTCACAAATAGTCTCTATTATTTTAGGAATATCTAAAAAGTGAATATTTTCTTTTAGAAATTGAGAAACAACTTCTTCATTAGCAGCATTTAAGACTGCAGGCATAGTCCCCCCAGCCTTTCCTGCTGAATAAGCTAGTTCCATGCATGGATATTTATTTGTATCTGGAGATTTGAAAGTTAATTCGCCAACTTCTGCAAGATTAAGTCTCTTCCAAGGTGTTTTAAATCTTTTGGGCCAACTCATACAATATAGAATTGGTAATTTCATGTCTGGCCATCCAAGTTGAGCAAGTATTGATGAGTCTTCTAGTTCTACCATTGAATGAATGATGCTTTGAGGGTGAATTACGATTTCAATTTGGTCGTAATCTAGTCCAAATAAATAATGCGCTTCAATTACTTCGAGTCCTTTATTCATTAGTGTCGCTGAATCGACTGTTATTTTGCGACCCATACTCCAATTTGGATGACTTGTTGCATCTTTTACTGTTGCTCTCTTTAGCTCCTCTACAGACCAGTCTCTAAATGCCCCGCCTGAAGCTGTTAAATGGATATTTCGAAATCCAGGAGTTGGAACACCCGTAGACAGTCGGGCATTTTCAGACCAAGGTGTTCCTTGTAAGCACTGAAAAATCGCAGAGTGTTCAGAATCTGCAGGTAAAAGTCTGCTTCCACTTTTCTTTAGTTCAGGTAAAACAACAGGGCCTGCTGCAATAAGGGTCTCTTTGTTGGCTAGTGCAAGGTCTTTCCCGGCTTTTATTGCTGCAAGTGTTGGAAGGAGTCCTGCACAGCCAACAATCCCTGTTACAACAAGATCTGAGTGGTCCCAGGATGCAACTGTATTCACTCCATCAGGCCCTCCGACTAACTTTGGAAATTCTTTTGCTGGTTTACCTTTTAGTCTTTGATTTAATCTGGATTTTAGTTGGGGTATTAACTCCTCATCTGAAATAGAGACCACTTCAGGTTTGTGTTTATCGATTTGTTCTACTAAAAGATCTAAGTTCGAACCTGCCGCTAGCGCGACAACATTAAATTGATTCGGAAACTCTTCAGCAATTTCTAGTGTTTGGGTTCCTATTGAACCAGTTGAGCCAAGAATGCTTATGGCTTTCACATTGTGAAGGCAGTTATGACTAGTCTCCCATTAGGAGGTATAACCCGTAAAAGATTATCTCCAGATTATTCTGGACTTTAAGGTTTTTTATGGATCAAAGAGAAAAATGGCAGTCAAGTTTTGGCTTTGTATTAGCTGCTGCAGGTAGTGCTGTTGGGCTTGGCAATCTTTGGGGATTTGCATACAGGTCATCCCAGGGAGGAGGTTTAGCTTTTCTTCTTCTTTATGTATTAGTGGTTTTGATTGTTTGCTTGCCTGTTCTTGTTGGAGAAATGGTTTTAGGCCGAAGTACTGCTAGTAGTCCTTTTATTGCTCCTGTTAAAGCAGCTGGAGATAGTTGGAAGCCCTTGGGATGGCTTTTTGCAATTGCGTCCTGCGGAATACTTTCTTTTTATGCAGTAATAATGGGATGGACTGCTGATACATTCTTCCATTCTTTATTTATTGGACTGCCCATTGATATGAACCAGGCTGGGGATTTCTTTGAAAAAATTAGTAGTGGCAAAAGTGTTTTTATAGGTCAAATTTTGAGTCTTGCTCTCACAGCTCTGGTCGTAGCAGGAGGTGTAAGAGGCGGCATTGAGAGATTAACTCGTTGGTGCATGCCCTTGCTTTTTGCATTGCTTTTGATTTTGGCTATTTGGGCGTCAACTCTTTCAGGGGCATGGGATGGATATACCTCATTCCTTTTCCGATGGGAACCATCCCAATTATTGGATAAGACAACTATTAGAAATGCTTTTACTCAGGCATTCTTTTCGTTAAGTCTTGGCATTGGAATTATGGTTGCTTATTCTTCCTATCTTTCTAAAAATAATAAATTACCAAAAGAAGCTTTGACTGTGGCCTCTTTTGATACAGCTGTAGGTCTGCTTGCTGGAATGATTACCTTCCCAATAGTGATGAGTTTTGGATTAAAAGATGCTGTTGGTGCATCCACAATAGGATCTTTGTTCATTGCTCTACCTACTGGTTTTGCAAATCTTGGAGTATTTGGCAGACTATTAGCTGCTCTTTTCTTTGGCCTTGCCTTTATTGCGGCAATAACTTCATCTATTTCCTTACTTGAAGTACCTGTTTCTTCATTGATGGAACAATTCGGCTGGAGAAGGCATAAAGCAGTTTGGATGGCAACTTTAATCGTTTTTGTTATTGGCATTCCTTCAGCAATCTCTTTAGATTTCTTAGGTAGTATGGATTCAATATTTAATGTCCTATTGATTTTAGGTGGCTTGCTTATTTCAATTTTACTTGGTTGGGTTGTGCCACGAAAATATGACGAGGATTTGGCAGGTTGTAATTCAAATCAAAGAGTTAGAAGATATCTAAAGTTCATGCTTAGATGGGTTTCTCCTCCAGTAATTGCATTTGGATTGATAATTAGCATTATTGATCTTATCTAAGGAATTATTAGCTTAATTAACAAATCAAACTTAAAAAGTATAAATCTACTTGAGAAGCCAATCAGTTTCTCCGTTGGGTTTGTCTATTAATTCTATTCCTTTAGATCTAAGGTTTTCTCTTATTTGGTCAGCTAGTTTAAAGTTCTTTTCTTTTTTGGCTAAAAGCCTCTCCCTTATTGCCGATTCAATCTCATTTTTGTTAATGTTTTTTTGTTTGTTTAGAGCTTCCTCATCATCATCTTCTGCCTCGGCTTTTAAACCTAAAACATTAGTTAATTCATAAAGTATTAGCCAACGAGAATATAATTTTTTATTTTCTGATTCTGGGACACTTTTAAAAGAACCTCTTTTTATTTTGTTTGATAATGCGCGAAGAGGCCGAGCTAATTCAAAAATTACTGCAAGAGCACTAGAAGTATTTAAATCATCATTCATTGAGTCGTTGAATCTTTGGTATAGATCTGAAAATTCATTGTCATTAAATTTCAATTTTTTATAAATAGCCTTATCTTTTATTTTCTGTTCTTTTGGCCAATGCATTAAATTTGAATAATTGAAGCCTATTGAAAGAGCTGAATTAATTCCTTCCCATCCTTTGGCGGCTGCTTCCAAAGCTTCTTGAGTAAAATCAAGAGGTTTTCGGTAATTTGCTTGTAAAACAAATAATCTCAATGTCATCGCTGAAATACCACTATTTAGAAGAGCTCGAATAGTTGTGAAATTTCCCAGTGATTTACTCATTTTCTGTCCGCTAACATTCACCATCCCGTTATGAAGCCAATAATTTGCTAGTTCTTTCCCATTAGCAGTCTCGGATTGCGCAATTTCGTTTTCATGATGCGGGAAAATCAGATCAGAGCCACCTAGATGAATATCAATTGTTTCGCCCAACTCTTCTCTTGCCATTGCAGAGCATTCAATGTGCCACCCAGGTCTTCCTAGTCCCCATGGAGAATTAAAACTTGGTTCCCCGCTTTTAGCCTTTTTCCATAATGCAAAGTCAAATGGGCTTATTTTTTTAGATTCTTGATTAAGGTCTATTCTCCCTGCAGCATTTTTTTGCTGTTCTTCTAGATTTCTCCCGCTTAATTTTCCATAAGACTCAAATTTTTTTACCGCAAAATAAACATCTCCATCTATAGAATATGCCGCTCCTTTTTGTTCTAACTCCTCTATTATTCTACGTATTGAGTTAAGACTTTTTGTTGCCCTTGGCATTCGATCTGGACGTAAGATTCCAATAGCATCCATATCCTTGAAGAAAGCATTTATATTTTTTTCGCTAACTTCCTCCATAGAGATTTTTTCTTCCTCAGCTCGTTTGATAATTTTGTCGTCTATATCAGTAAAATTCTGAACAAAAATTACTTTGTAACCTTGCCAAATAAGTAGGCGCCTCAATACATCCCAAACTATGTAACTTCTTGCATGTCCAAGATGACATAAGTCGTAAACAGTTACTCCGCAGCAGTAAATACTTACCTTGTTAGGCAAAATCGAACGGAAATTTTCTACTTTTCCGGTGAGTGTGTTAGTAAGTCGCAGCGACACTTGATTAACAGGATAAATGTGGAGTTTCCGACTTAATGATTTCCTTGCAATAACATGATAATAGATTGAGATTTAATAGATTTGGTCATTAATAAACTAACCAAAAATCAATAGAAATTACTTTAAGGGCTTATAGTAATGGAATTGGCTTAATCTTAACGAAATAAATAAGTCTTGTTTTGCTCATATAAGGAGCTTTACTAGATGCGCAATGATTTTTTCTCTTATAAAAATCTACATAAACATAGTTAAATAGTCTTTAAAAGATTTATTGATTACTATATATAATCATTTATAAAATGACAATTAATATATTTGGTTTATAGAGAAAGAATAGATAGAGGAAAGCTATTTGTAAAAAAGGATTACTTCTTAGCAGGTAAATTTACTCCTTGTCCATCATTATCGCTTTTTCCTCCAATGAAATAAACAAGATAAAGGGCGGAACCTAGTATTCCACACAAGATTGCAAAAGAATTCATTGATTAAAATTGAAAGCATATAATTAATACATCAAAATTCTTGCTTTATGCGTTTTGCGCATTGATACTTAATAAATATTGCAAAAAGCAATGTAGTTAATTTCGACATAGAGTTCAAATAAAAAAGAGGTGCTATAAGCACCTCTTTTTTATTTGAAAAATCAGGAATTAAAGGCCGAAGATTCTGGCAATTGGCACCTGGGGCCATGTTTCTAGTAGTAGGGCTGGTTCTCTGTAAGGGCACCTAGGACGATGCAGAAGAGTAACGACTGAGTTGACGCACATAGGTTTTGCCGCACCTAAATCATTGATCCTTGGCAAAACAGACTCATCTATATGATGAAGGTCTTGATAATTGTCTCATCAGACGTAAGCCCACTTTGTTTTTGAGAATGTTGGAGCAGGGACCAGAAGTCAGTTTGCTTCTAGTAAATACTCAGGTGGAGTGTCGACCGTCATTTGGCACCTCCTAGTTCTGCAATTATCATTGTCTTTTTTGGTTGAGAATGCAATCAGCCTTAATGCCCATTGCAAGACGTCAAAAAAAGAATAATAATAAAAGCTTGTCTTTTAAAACTTAATTGGAATTGGCATTTTCGCTCTAGATGTCAATTGCCTACCTCAAGAGCTTCCTCTAAAGTGATATTTCACAATGTCTAAATTAAGATGATTGAATGAATTGCTCTCTTTTTGTTTTGTAGGTTTTATAATTATTGAAATGAAATTCATTCCTAATAATAATCAAAATAGTATTTTTTTGTCTAAGGTATTACTTCCTTTATTACTTTTATTGGCTGGTTATTTTTATTCCTCTCCTTATATTGCCATATTTTTATTCAAGTCCTCAGTTGAGGATGGCAAAATTTCTGAGGCTAAAAAATATATTAATTTCCCTTCTGTTAGGTCGAGCTTCAAATATCAATTAAAGTCAAATATTGATTATAATTTAAGGAAAAATATCTCTTCAGAAATATTGTCAGAATTTGGTTATCTATTATTAAATCCAGTCGCAAATGTCTTTATAGAAAAGATAGTAGATGCTACTATTAGCCCAAAAGGATTATTTTTATTGATAGAAACTGGTAAATTATCAAGAACTGATGCTATGGGGAACACGTTAAATAGAGATAATCAGGATATGGTTGAGCCTAGAATTAATTTTTATTATTCAAGTTTTAATAGATTTGTTATCGCCACAGAAATTCAGAGATTTAGCAAACCTATTAAAACTATTTGGTCAAGAGAGGGCATTTTTCATTGGAAATTAAATTCGATCGATATGCCTTTGGAAATTATTAATTAGGTTTTTTCAAGATTGTGACTTCAATTCACTGAAAACCAAGTAGAAATTCCTATTAATCTTAATTTTGAGTGGACTATTTCTGCTATTGCCTCTTTAAAAGGCCTCTTTTGTATTATTCTTAGTTTTATCACAAGCATGCAAAATCAACATCAATTAGCTATCTGCGAAAATTAACTCTTCTTTTTAGTCACATGAAAGGAAAAACAGATTACTCTGAGCTTGATCCAAAGGAATTTTCTTCATTAAAAGCTATTCCAATTGCAATTTGTATGAATTTTTCAATCATCAAGCAAATACAGAGACTTCGCGTTGAAAATAAATTAAAGGATGCTGATTCAATAATTAAAGAATGGATAACTGAAAATTCATGAGAATTATGAGCTTAATAAGCTTAAGAAATTAAAACTACCATTATTATTTGCAATCCATCCAATTATCTCCAATACCAGTATCTACAAGAAGAGGAACAGTAAGTTTTAAAGCGTTTTCCATTGTAGTTACTACTATTTTTTTTACATCATTCAGCGCATCTGGATGAACTTCGAGTACTAGTTCATCATGAACTTGCAGCAACAGATTTGCAGGCAAGGAATTTTCTTTTAATTTCTGATCAAGTTGTACCATAGCGACTTTAATAATGTCAGCACTTGAACCTTGGATTGGTGCATTGGCAGCTGCCCTAAGCTGCTGAGCTTCTATTCCTGCTCTGCGGGCAGCTTTTAGATCTATATCTTCGATTTTTCTCCCTTTTAGTCTCCCTAATCCATTTTTATCAAAGTGAAAGTAGCGTCTTCTTCCTAATAAGGTGGATACATAACCTCTAGTCAAGGCCAACTTCTCTTGATTTTCTAAGAAATTAAATACATTTGGATATCTTTGTTTGTAGCGCAAAAGGAAAACCTTAGCTTCTTCTTGTGACCTCCCTGTAGAACGAGCAAAACGTTGTACTCCCATTCCATAGATGACTCCAAAGTTTATTGTTTTTCCTAAGCGTCTCTCTTCTGAATTGATTGAATCTTTTTCTAGTAATAGTTTGGCGGTGAAAGTGTGAATATCAATTTGTTCTTTAAATGCATTTTGAAGGATCTCTTCTTGGGAAAGATGCGCAAGAATTCTAAGCTCAATTTGGGAATAATCAGCGCTAAGTAATTTCCAATTTTCTTTGGGCAGAAAGGCTTTCCTTATCCTTCTGCTGAACTCAGTGCGAATTGGGATATTTTGCAAGTTTGGGTTACTACTACTTAGTCTTCCCGTTGCTGTTACCGCTTGGTTGAAATCTGTATGTACTCTAAGAGTTTCTGATTCAATTAGTTGAGGTAGTGCATCGACATATGTACTAACAAGTTTACTTATAGTTCTATGTTCTATTAGTTGAGGAATGATCTTATGATCAGAGCTCAATTTCTCTAAAACAGCTGCATCTGTACTCCAACCCGTTTTTGTTTTCCTTGACTTTTTTTTATCAAGTCCTAATTTATTAAATAATAGTTCAGCTAATTGTTTTGGAGAGTTTACATTAAATATTATTCCTGCTTGCTTATAAATATCAGACTCTAAAGAATTAAGATTAATTTTTAGTTCTTTGGATAACTCTTTCAGGTAAGAAGTGTCTATTCTTATACCTGTAATTTCCATATAAGAAAGTACTTTCTCTAGTGGTTGTTCTACCTTTTCTAAGAGGTTTAAGAGTTCAGATCCTCTTTCTTGAAGTTTTTTCTTTAAGAGTATGTATATACGTTTTGTTAAATAAACATCCATGCCACAATATTGACTGGCTTCTTTTATAGATACGTCTGAGAAGTTTTTACCTTTGCTCACAACTTCGTTAAACTTTTTTGGTGTAAAACCAAACTCTCTATTTGAAATTTCTTCTAAACTATGTTTTGAGTTTGCATCAAGTATATAATCTGCTAGTAAGGTATCCATTACTACTCCTTGAAGATTAATTCCATGTCGAAGCAGAATTAATCTGTCGTATTTTGCATTTTGAAGTACTTTTGGATGATTATTGCTGTTTAACCAATCTGATAATGTATTTATAACTATGTCTAACTTTAATTGACTTTTGATTTCAGGACTTAAAAGGCCATCTTCACTTTTATGTCCAATTGGGATATATGCCATATCTTTTTCCATTAAACCCCAGCAAAAACCAATACCCACGAGCTCTGCTTGGAATGGATTTAAACTTGTTGTCTCTGTGTCAATTGCTACTGGCATATCTAATGCCTTAAATGTCATTAGCTTTTGTAAGAGGGAATTTAAATCAGATAACTTATTTATTATTTTTGGATCTATTTTAGGTATGTTAGTTTCTGTTTTAGTAGCTTTTTGAGATTGAATACTACTTTGGAATCCCTCTGCTGAAAATGTTGCTTCAAATAATGGTATTTGTCTAACTAGACTATTTAATTCAAGATCTAGAAGAGATTTCTTTAATCTTTCAACGTTGATTTCTATTAGTTTACTTTTGGGTTTTTCATCTATGGGGACTTCTAAAATTATTTTTGCAAGTTCTCTGGAAAGGTACGCATTGTCTTTATCATTCTTTAATTTTACCTTAAGAGCACCTTTTAAGCACCCTTTTGTTGCTTTGTCTCCTTTCTTTTCTAGTTCTGATAAAGAAGAATAAATCCCGTCTAAATCCCCATTCTCTTTTAATAAATTAATTGCTGTTTTTGGACCAACACCTTTTACTCCTGGAATGTTATCTGAACTGTCTCCAGTTAATGCTTTTAAATCAACAACTTTTTCTGGATTGACTCCTAGTTTTTCATTAACAGCTGATTCATTTATGAGCAGAGGACTTCCGCTTCTGGAATATGGCCCCCCTCCCATATACATCACTGCTATATCTTTATCGTCATCAACCAATTGAAAAAGATCTCTATCACCAGTTAGAATGCGGACTTTCCATCCTTCTTTATAACTTTGATTCGCTAATGTACCAAGTACATCATCTGCTTCATATCCTGGTGCTGTGCATATAGAAATATTTAGGTCCTTTTTAAGGATTTTTTGAAGCTGCGCGAGATCTTGAAAAAAAATCTCAGGTGCCACATCTCTATTTGCTTTGTAATTTGGATCTGCTTTATGGCGAAATGTTGGTTCAGCAGTATCAAATGCAATAGTTATTCCTTGAGGTCCAAGCGCTTTGCAATTATCTAAAAGACTTTTTAAAAACCCATATGTAACGCTTGTTGGGATGCCTTCCTTAGTAGCCAGACCACCTTCTCCACCTTTGCTGAGAGCATAAAAGCTTCTAAAGGCCAAAGAATGACCATCGACAAGAAGCAAAATCGGTTTTTTAGATTCTTCTGACATTGAAAATCGGGAGTCCCAGTTTTATTGTTTTTTGCGTTGTTTAGCCCATGGTGGCAGATCAATAAATATTTGATCGCCAGGGTTTACACCTTTAAGGACTGATGTTTGACTTCCGCTACTTGGCCCGAGTTCTATTTTTGTAAATTCGGGTTGATTCTTCTCTCCAACCAAAAGTAAGCCAGGGACGCCATTCCTTGTGACAATGGCCACTGTTGGAACCAAAGTGTTTATAGAGGTTTTTCCAGTTTTAAATTCAATATCAGCTGTCATTCCAATTCTTAAAGGAGTTTGTGTAGAGATAAGTGACAATGTCACTTCAAATGAGGTGACATTATTATTTCTGATTGCTCTTGGTGAAATTTCTTTGACAGTTGCTTTGAAACGTTTGTCTGGGAAAGCATCTACTCTAATGTCGGCATCCTGACCAAGTGCAATTCTTCCGATATCGCTTTCTGGAACTTTTGCAATAATTTCGAGCCCTTGAGAAAGTTCCACAATTGAACTGCTTGAACCACCTCCTTCTGTAGATGTCCTCGCTGCTGTTGTTGGAGTGACAAAAGACCCTGGGACTGCGAACCGATTAGTAATAATTCCTTCGAATGGGGCTAATATTTTAAGCTCATTTTTTTCTATTTCTAATTGCTTAAGGCGAGCTTCACTTGTTATAAATAGATTTTTATATTGCTCATAGCTTTCCCTACTAATTGCTCCTTCTTTATAAAGAGATTTTCTACGATTGTAGTTAGCTTCATTCTTCTCATAATCAGCTCTCAACTCATTTAAGCGATATAAAATGTCATTATTTCTCATTTTTGCAATTAACTGACCCTTAATAACTTTGTCTCCTGAATCAACATATATTTCTAATAAAATGCCTTGTTTATTAGGACTTATATTGACACTTTTTTCTGAGGCTAGTTCGCCGCTGACGGTTATTAAGCCAGGAAGTGAACCACTCTCAGCAAATGTTGTGAAGCTGCTTAAATCTTTTTTTTTATTTTGGTTGACTTCTAGTTTCCAAACCAACCCACCTGCTAGGACAAGAAATACTGCAGAGAAGCTTATTAGTTTTCTCTTCTTCAGTTTAGAATTGAAAATCATTTTCTTACTGGGATAAACAAATTTTGGGAGCGGTTTTAGTGAGATGTTTTATTCTTGCAAGTAGAAGGAGCAATCTTGATTTTATTTTCGTTTTTCGAGAATTGAAAAAGTATTTGCTCCATTATACGAGAATTAATTTCAAAGATGCTTAAGGCTGGAATCGTAGGTCTTCCAAACGTTGGTAAATCAACTCTTTTTAATGCTCTTGTAGCGAATGCCCAAGCTCAAGCTGCTAATTTCCCTTTTTGTACCATTGAGCCAAACGTTGGTTCAGTGACTGTGCCTGATCAACGATTAAAGATATTAGGAGATATCAGCTCAAGTAAAGAAATAATTCCTACAAGAATAGAATTTGTAGACATTGCGGGCTTAGTGGAAGGTGCAAGTCAAGGCGAAGGGTTGGGAAATAAATTTTTAGCAAATATTCGAGAAGTTGATGCAATTGTCCATGTTGTGCGATGTTTTGAAGATCCAGATGTGATTCATGTCTCGGGATCTGTAGAACCAATAAGAGATATTGAAATCATTAACTTAGAATTAGGATTATCAGATTTGGCTCAAATAGAAAAAAGGCGAGATAGATTAAAAAAAAGTTTGAGAACAAATGACGAATCTCTTTTGGAAGACTCGGTATTGGAAAAATTATATTTAGAAATTGAGAAAGGGGGTATGGCAAAGAATATAAATTTAAGTATTGAAGAGTATGACTTGATTAAACCTCTTGGATTATTAACTAATAAACCAATCATTTATGCAACTAACTTAAGTGAAGAAGATTTATGTAAAGGTAATAATTACTCAGACGAGGTGGCAAAAATAGCAGCTAAAGAATCCTCTGAAATAATAAGAATTTCAGCACAAGTCGAATCAGAGTTGGTAGAATTAGGTGATTTGGAGAGAATAGATTATTTAGAAGGCTTAGGTATTAAAGAAGCAGGATTGGAAACTTTGATTAAAGCAACATATAAATTATTAGGGTTAAGAACTTACTTTACGACTGGAGAGAAAGAAACAAGAGCATGGACAATTAAAGCAGGACAAACTGCACCACAAGCCGCGGGTGTTATTCACACAGATTTCGAAAGAGGATTTATAAGAGCTCAAACAATAGATTATGAAAAATTTATTCTTGCAGGTTCTTTGGTGGAAGCAAAAAATAAGGGCTGGTTGAGAAGTGAAGGGAAAGAATATCTTGTTAAAGAAGGAGATATTATGGAGTTCTTATTTAATGTTTAATATACTAGTCGCAGCAACGCTTTTAAAGTTTAGATATAAGTAGCTTGTCTAACCTTCAAAAATATGGGTAAATATATTGCAAATACTAAACTTGATCGGTAATTTGTCTAATATATAATAGATTATTTTTTGGATGATCAAGAGTTTTTAATTAAGGTGATGTTTTATTATGAATTTAATTAAAAACTAGTAAATTATGGATAAAAACATTGTAGCAATTGGAGGTGGAGGATTTGGAAGGTCAGCAGAGAATTTAAAGATTGAGAAATATATACTCAATCTTTCTAAATCAGAAAAGCCAAATATATGCTTTATACCAACTGCAACTGGCGATAATGATATTTACAAATTAAATTTTTATAAGTCATTTTCTAAACTTCAGTGTAACCCAAGTCATATAGATTTTTTTAAAAGAACTATAGATTTAGAAGAGCAGATTCATACTCAGGATGTTATTTATGTAGGAGGAGGTAATACTAAAAGTATGCTTGCAGTTTGGAAGGAATGGGGCTTTGATTTGATTTTGAAAAAGGCTTATAATTCGGGGAAAGTGATGAGTGGGGTAAGTGCTGGAGCAATATGTTGGTTTGAGAAAGGTATTACAGATTCTTATAAAAATAATTTGTCTATTCTTAACTGTTTAAATTTTGTTAATGGTATATCTTGTCCTCATTATGATGAAGAGGCTTCTCGAAGGCCCTATGTTGAGAATTTAATTAAAGAAGGAACTATCAATTCATGTATAGGAATTCAGGGTAGTTCTGCATTACATCTTAAGAATGGAAAGCCTTTTTGCAGTTTGAATTTTGGAGATAATAGGAGCACTTACCTGGTTACAATGAGGAATAGTAGATTATTAAATATTCCTTATGAATCAATAAACTTATAACTTATTTTTGTCTTAAGGTTAAAATTTTAGCTTTAATTAGTAACTTCTCAAAAAGCTTAGATAATCTCCAACTTTTTAGGTTAGAGGGTGTACCCCTAGAGAATCCCAGGTATAACCCAACCGAAAAAGCCATAGTTGATTACTAGTGCAAATAAGCCAATCATTGCAAGCCTTCCATTAGTTTTTTCGGCTACATTCCAGAAAGTATTTTCCATTAAAAAATACCAGGTATAATTTGCCCTGTTGTGGCATAAGAACCAAATGCAGCAAGGAAGCCAATCATTGCGGCCCAGCCATTAAATCTTTCAGCTTCAGGAGTCATGATAAATAGTTTTTAAAGTTTTAAATTTAAAGATATCCAGGAATAATTTGTCCTGTTGTTGAATAAGCACCTAGAAGAGCAATAACACCAAGTAGAGCTGCCCTCCCATTAAGCTTTTCGGCAGTAATTTTGTCAGGGTCAATACGACGGGTGATTGGGGAATTTTTCATCAGAACCAACCTGGAAGAATTTGACCAGTAACTAGATAGGTGCAAAAAAGGAACATGAAGAACATCATTGATGGTCTACCTAAAGCCTTTTCCAGCACTGAGAAATTTGATCGATCCATAAAGAGGAAGCGATGGATGTAAAGAAATATAACACAATTTATTGCGAAGTGTGAAGTGCTTTGAGTGCCTCCCCCTGGTAAGTATTTTCTCGCTATCTAGAGTTCTCTCTTCACTTTTCATCTACTTAATTATTTGATTAAGAAATTTTCTACTTCGCTCTTCCTTAGCATTATTAAAAAACACATTTGGGGATGATGTTTCTATTATTTTCCCGGAATCCATGAAAACTACTCTGTCTGCAACTTCCTTTGCAAAGCTCACTTCATGAGTTACTACAACCATTGTCATCCCATCTTGAGCCAGTTTTCTCATTGCATCTAAAACTTCATTTACTCTCTCGGGATCCAAAGCGCTTGTGGGTTCATCGAATAAGAGTAATTCAGGATTTACTGCTAAGGATCTTGCTATAGCTACCCTTTGCTGTTCGCCTCCACTAAGTTGAATAGGATATTTTTTTGCTTGTTTTTCTATCCCCATTTGAGAAAGTAATTCCATTGCATGATCTTCTGCTTCTATACGATTCTTTCTCTGTACTTGTATTGGAGCAAGTGTGATGTTTTCAAGGATTGATAAGTGTGGAAATAAATTAAATTGCTGGAATACCATCCCTACTCTTTTTCGAATTTCGCGGACTTTGCGATCCTCTGGATCTGTTCCAATCGTAATTCCTACAACCTCAAGCTCTCCTGAATCAAAACTTTCAAGGCCATTAAATGTTCTTATTAGAGTGCTTTTACCAGAACCAGAGGGCCCCATTACCACAAGGACTTCCTTCTTGTTTACGACCATAGATATATTATTTAGAGCAATTAATCCCTTTGAATAGGTTTTTACTAATTCATTTGCACTTACAATAGGATTTATCATTTAGCTTAAATTAGTTTTACTAAAGTTGTTTTCCGCTCGATATTCTGAGCGACAAGAGCCATAATCGTGCATATAAACCAATAGATAGCAGCAAGCCATACATATACTTCCATGTATTGACCAATAAATTTAGGATTTGCAAGAAGACTTCTGCTAATCCCAAGTAATTCTACTAAGCCTAAGATTGACATTAAAGATGTATTTTGGAGCAGTCCTACTGCTTGATTTGTTAGAGCAGGTAATGCTATTTGTAGTACCTGAGGAAGAAGTATGAACCTAGTAATCTGAAAAGTATTAAATCCAAGAGATTTTGCTGCTTCTATTTGACTTTTTGGGATAGCTTGAAGACCTCCGCGTATATCTTCTGCTATATATGCTGAAACAAACAAAGTGAAGGCAATAATTGATCTTAATACACGATTGATTTCAATTTCTACTGGTAAAAATAAAGGGATTAATAGCTGGCCAAAAAACAGAATTGATATTAAAGGTATTGCTCTCAATGTCTCTATATATATTGAACAGAAATATTTAATTAATTGTAATTTACTTTGTCTTCCAAAAGCAAGAATTATTCCAAATGGGAAAGCTAAAAATAGACTTGACATCATTAAAAATATTGTAAGAGTCAAGCCTCCCCAATATCTACTTGCTACTGGAGATAAACCTATACCTCCTGCTAGAAGTGCAATGCCAATTGGTATAACAGCAATCCATGCAAACGGAAGTAATTTCCTAAAGAATGACCAACTTGGAGTGAAAAGAGTTAGAACGACAAGACTTATTAGAATTATTAGCCATAAGCTGGGTCTCCATCTTTGATCAGCAGGAAAAACACCAAATAAAAATAAAGGAATATTTTCCTCGACAACTGTCCAATTTGCTTTTAGAAAAAACCATTTTGATAACTTTACTGTACAAACAAATAAAATTGATGTAATAAATAAACTTATGAAAGTGTCTAATGAACTTGTAAACATAGTTCGTTTGACATTATTTATTAATTTATTAATTTTTTTCATTAATAATATGGCCATCAGACTTTTTGATATTTAGTAATTATTTCATTAAAAAAATCCATCATAAGGCTAATAATAAGATTCAAAAATAAAAAACTAAGGAGAAGTAAAATAAAGCCTTCAATAGCTCTCCCTGTTTGATTTATTATCGTATCACTTATGGCATAAATGTCAGCATATCCAACAGCAATCGCCAATGTGCTGTTTTTAGCAAGGTTTAGATATTGACTTGTTAGACCTGGAAGAATAGCAGGCAATGCTTGAGGGATAATTATCTTTAGAACGCCTGAATTCTCATTCAATCCAACACTTCTAAATGCTTCCCATTGTCCTCTTGGAACAGAATTTATTCCACCCCGAACAACCTCAGCTATATAGGCTCCTGTGAAAACTGTCAAACCAATCACTAATGAAGAATACTCTGCAGTTAGATTTATATCCCCAAATATTTTTATTCCTTGATTAGATAAAACTAATATTCTTTCATTTGGGAAAATAAGTGTTCCTTTGATACTTAAAAAGCCTACAAAGTACCAAAACATAAGTTGTAATAAAAGAGGGGTTTGCCTTATTAATGTTATATAACTAGCTGCGATTATTTTTAGCAGGGGATTTCTTCCTGTTCTTGCGATTCCTGTTATAAATCCAATTAATGTAGATATAATCAATGAAATAAAAATAACTTTCAAACTATTTAGCCATCCTATAAATAAAGCCCATGCATAGCTATCTGAGGGCGAATATGGTAAGGGGTGCTCTGCTAAGGCAAAGCTTGCTGGCCGATATAACCATTTAAAGCTAAAATTCAAATTAGTTCTAATTAAATTAATCGATAAATTGTTTATTAATACTGCAAATAGTATAAATAATACTAACCCGATACCAACTTGTATATATAGGCTCCTTAAACCTTTCATTTTCAGATTCTTACTTAGTTATACCCTTATTAATTAAAAGGGGGAGATATGTGTAAACCTCCTTGAGTATAAAGTTTATTTAATCCTCTGGGGATTGGAACATCACTATTTGGTCCAAGATGACGGTTATAGATTTCTCCATAATTGCCAGTAGCATTAATCACTCGAATAACAAAATCATTATCAAGCCCTATTTTTTCTCCAAGATCGCCTTCTACCCCAAGAAATCTTCTTAATTGTTTTAATTGAGGGTTATTTTGTGCAATTTCGACTTTTTTGTTGATGTTATCTTTTGTGATTCCTTTTTCTTCCGCAGTGATAAGAGAAAAAATTACCCATCTCATAGCATCACTAAGCTTTTGATCTCCTCCTATTGATGCTGGAGCAAGCGGTTCTTTACTAAGAGTTTCTTGAAGAATAATATGATTCTTGGGATTTTTAAAACCAGATCTCGCAGCGGCCAGTTGAGAACGGTCGGATGTCATGGCTGCACAGCGACCTTGCAAATAACCTGCAACTACTTGATTTAAGTCTTGATACTTAATAGGAGTATATGGGAGGGAAATAGCTTCAAAAGCATCATTTATATTTTGCTCTGTGGTGGTGCCAGAACCTACACAAACTGCTTGGCCAGCTAGATCTTTAATACTTGTGATTCCAGAATTTTTCTTTACCAGTAGCCCTTGACCATCATGGAATATAACGGGTGCAAAAGTAAGGCTATTACCATTTATAGAATCTCTACTCAAATTGAAAGTTGTATTTCTGGATAAAAGATCAATTTCTCCTGTCCTAATAGCCGTAAACCTTTCTGCTGCAGTTAATGTTCGATATTGCACCTTTGAAGGACTTCCTACAAAAGCGGCAGCAAACGCTTTGCATATATCTACATCAATACCTTTATAAGTACCATTACTTTTCAGAAAGCTGAAACCCGGAATTTTGCCACTCACTCCACAGACCATCTCATTTCTTTGCTTTATTAAGTCAAGCCTTGATTTTGGCCCTTCGTTTTTAGTTGTACAACCAGTCAATAGCATTGAAGCTCCTATCAGGCCTGCCAAAAAACTTCTCATGGTTTTGAGTCTTTTTAATTAAGTTCTTAAGAGTTTTATTTTAGAGGGTGATTTACTTCAAAACTTATTTATTTCAATCTAGACAACTTTTTTATTTCAATTCGGGAGTAAAAGTATCAAGAATATAATAGTAATATATAAATTATTGCGAGATAATAAATAATTATTACGGCTTAAAGCTTAATTGCTGCCTTGTATTTACATTTCTTTTCTAATTTGTATAGCAGAATACACAAAATTTGAAAGATAATTGTTTTAATGGATTTGATTTATTTCTCAAATGGTAGATTTTATTTACGAGAACAAAACCTCTGGGATGGTTGTATTTAAGTGCATTGGTGAAAAAAATTTTTTTATAGAAAGAGTCATTTTCCCAAAGGAAATATTCACTTTAATGGCTCCAGAAGGATCCTTCGTAGAAATCTGGGGTATCGAATCTTATGGACCAAAATTAGAACAAAGAATGAGGGTAGGTCTGATTAACTCAGAAACTAATGTAGCTGCTTGACTATTTCCTTGGTATTAATTTTTTAACTATATAGAGTATTTATGATTTTAGATAGAATTCTTCTGGCTGTTTTTTTAACTATATTTAGATATTTCTATGTTATACCTGGCGGGAAAGCTCTAAAGGTTGCATTATACAAGTGTGAAATTTAAGTATTTTACATATGGACGATTTTAAAGAAGATCTTCTTGACACCGCTGTAGTCCTTAAAAAGAAACTACAGAATTTTGGTATCGGTGGGTTACTTTTGATAATAGGCTGTTTCGCTCTTTGGCCAGTTCTATACTTAGGCCTCACTTTCGGAATTATAAAATTAATTGTTTCAGGAATAGGAACCTCCTACATAGCATTCAACGGTTACAAGAAATTTAATTAATGAATTCTATTAAATATATAGTATAAAAATTATCTAATTCATTATTAAATCACAAATAATATAATTGAAACTTAAGCTGAATTATATTGATGTATATAATCAAGGAAATCTTCTTTTTCTATAATTTAAAATTAGAGAAATAATCATTAGTAGAAATAGTTCGTTCATTTCATTCCGAAATATAATTATCATTACTAATTTTTATTCCGTATTGGAGAGCGATTTGCTTCGATTCTGCCAAAGAAATCACATTAAAATAACTTTTAATGCATTCATAAGAATTGAAGCTCTGTATCTTCGATTGTCCTTTGGTTATTTTTTTTGCAATAAGTAAAGCTAGATCAGATTTATTCATTCAATCTCACCTCCTAACTTATTACTTATATTTATCCAACCACTTTGAAGTAGTTCATTCCAGGTTTCAATAGTTTCTTGCAAAGGGGCTGCCCTTCGATTCTGGAATTTCGCAGGAGTTCCATAAGAAGAGGCTTGCCATTTTTCTGTATAAAAAATAGGCAGATTGTTTAAGGAGACGGGATCTCTTCGGAAGAGAAGAAGCCACTTCCCGTTCGGAGCAAGTAACCATCCGGTAGGCACAGCGCTATCTAATTAGTACAAATGTATTATCTTGTTAAATTGCTCTGGTGTCAACCAATTTTAATTAAGTATTTTAGGTAAAATTACTAGTGCTAGTTAGCTTTTTTTTAGCAAAATATTCCCTTAGTTTTATTTAGATTCAGATAAGTCAAATTTTAGAAATAAAATATATATAAATTGATTTGCAGTCTCCCAAGGCTTTTTAGAATAATCAGGATATTCCCATTACTCTGACTCCTGTAATAAGGAGTCCGCATCCAACAAGACAAGCGTTGATTAAACCCATTCCTACAGCACCTACCGAAATTACACCCATAGAAACTCCTCCAATTGCGACAACTCCCATTGGCACAATTCCTATTGCTATAACTCCTCTTGGTGCGATACCGATCGATAGCCACTTTGTTTCTTTAGCTAGTTCTTTCATTAGTTTTCTCTCCTAAAACGATATAGTTTTCCACTTTATTTCTTTTGTTCTTTCTTGCCACTACCTGTAGCGCATTCTTTATCGATTCAGGCACTATAAATAGGGGTTGCTTTTATTATTTATATCGTTTAGAAATAAGATCCCCATCACCCAGGCCCTGCGTTTTTCGCAAGGTCTTTTTTTTTATCTATTTTGGCGTCTGTTTTCGGGACAATGATTCAGGCTATATGCATGTGCCAGTTCTCTTACAGCACAACAGGCTGTTGCAGAATCGCTGAGGATAAATCAATATTGTTTTGTGAGGAGTAGAGGTCCTCCAGGCAGTGGAAACATGGCTACACTTGCCCCAGATCTCAAAAAAAAGGCCTGCATTAGCAGGTTTTTTTTTGTCTTTAATGTGTTAAGTAATTGATTGGTGTGACTTCTTCTGATTATTCAATCTATAGTATTGATTTTTTATATTTATAATAAGTTATTTATTATTAGATGTTTAAATATATTCTAATATGTATAAATTATTATCAAGAGACATCTTTATAATTTGATCAAAAATATTATTGATAATTTACTATAAAAGTAATTTAAAATCATCTTTAAGTTAATTTAATTGTCAGAAAATACCTGGTATCAATTGACCAGTGCAGAGATAAGCGCCAATAAGAGCTATGAATCCGATCATGGCCCATCTTCCATTTGCCTTTTCGGCCTCTTCAGGGTGGTTTGTGTAATTTTCTTCTACTTGCATAGATACTTCTGTCGCAAACATATTTTGCTTGCCATACTCGCTAATTACTGATCCGTCAGGTTTGTTGATACTAGAAGTTGTCATTTCGAAGTCTTGTAATTTTACAGCCATGTTTGACTTATTAAGAAATGTAACCCATTTATTGCGAGATGTAAAGGAATTTATTTTTGCTAGGCCCGCCACTTCTCGGGATTAATTGGATATTTGAGGTTTTCAGGTGATTTATTAGATCATTGGTTACATCCCAATTACAAAATCAATAAATTCTATTTTTTTACTTGCCTATAGAGTTACGTTTGCTGTTGAATTTTTCCTTTTTATGCTGATTCACTTTGCTGGATTAACTAGTACCCCAGCCCCTACCGCTATTTTGGTAGGCGTTGCCTCTATTGTTCTTTTCGCAATAGTGGGTGTAATGGTCGGACCTGATTATGATGGAATGAATGCTCCAGAGGTAAAAAAATAGTCCACGACCTCTAAAAATGAAATATGTTCTAAAGCCTCCTTCATTTTTCAGGAGGCTTTTTATTTGTTAATTAAATCAAATTTAATTTTTTAAAAAGCTACAGATTTTTTGATGAACTATCTCTATCCCAGGAAGAATGAATAAATTATTCTTTAGAATTAATCTCTATATAGGCTAATTTATAGTCTTTTTTCTTCTAGAAAAGAATTAAAAGTGGACCTTAAGCGCGAAATAGATTTTGTTGTTATTGGAGGAGGTGCAGCAGGTTTTATGGCTGCTATTAAAGCCGCAGAAGATGGTGTTAGAAGTGTTGTCATATTCGAGAAGACAGGACGTTTTTTGGAAAAAGTTCGAATTAGTGGTGGAGGTCGATGTAACGTAACTAATGCATGCTGGGTTCCTAAAGACTTGGCTGTTAATTATCCTCGTGGTCAAACAGCTCTGATAGGAGCATTTTCTAATTTTGCATCTGGGGATGCTCTTTCTTGGTTCGAAGAACGAGGATTGGAGCTTGTTGCTGAAAAAGATGGCAGACTTTTCCCAAAATCAAATTCATCTAATGAAGTTATAGTTTGTTTGAAAAAGGCAGCCAAAAGAGCAGGAGTTATCTTTACTTCTCAAATGCCAATTAAAGATATAACTTACTTAGGAAATAAGGGATTTCTTTTGAAATCCAAAGATGAGAATATTTTTCATGCAAGAAAAATATTGCTTGCTACAGGTGGAGATGCTAGTGGTAAAAAACTTGCGAGTAATTTAGGTCACAATTTAATTTCTGCTGTTCCTTCTCTCTTTAGCTTTAAATTTCCAAATCCTTCGTTTAAGGAATGTTCAGGGACAGCTATTAACAATGTAAAATTGAGACTTTTAATTCAAGATAGTTCATTTGAGGAAGAAGGTAGAATCTTAATTACGCATCAAGGCATAAGTGGACCCGCAGTATTGAAATTATCAGCTTTTGCAGCCCGTAAATTACATGAATCCAAATATAAGGCTCAATTACTGATTAGATGGGTTAATAAAAGCAAGGAATCAATTCATAGATCGCTTATAAATTTTCGAATTCAGCAGGCAAGAAAATTAATAATCAATGTTCAACCATTTGACGAAATACCTAAAAGATTATGGTCGATAATACTAATGCAGATAAATATACCTGCAAATTTAAAATGGTCTAGTTTGTCTAAAAGTCAAGAAAATATACTAGCTAATTTTTTGTATAGAAACTCTATTTTAGTTGTTGGCAAAGGACCTTATGGTGAGGAGTTCGTTACAGCAGGAGGAGTTGATCTGAAAGAGGTTCAATTCAAAACAATGGAAAGTCGTTTATGTAAAGGATTATATTTTGCAGGTGAGATTTTAAATGTTGATGGATTGACAGGAGGATTTAATTTTCAACATTGTTGGACTAGTGCTTGGATAGCTGGTAAATCTGTTGCAAAAGAGTTAAAGGTTTAATTTATCCTGGTTGGATTAGTTTTTATCGGCAAAATACATTGATACTGTAAGTTTAATTGCGCATAAATTTATTTTGATTTTAGATAATCTTCCTAAAGGTATTTACTGAAAAAATAAATTTATATGAAATTTCACGCAAATAATTATTGGGCAAGAAAGATCTAGGGAAACTCAGACCTTTTTTGCCCGCAGAAAATATTGCTGAGTTGTTTGAGCTTTATTCCTCTTCGAACTTCTCCAGATTAGGACCGGCAATTACGCCAACAATCCCAAAGAGAACTAGAGATGCTACTCCGCAGAAGATCGCAGAGGTGCTGAACTCTCCAAGGGCGAATGTTGCAAATACGAGTGAAGACATGAAATTCCTAGGGCTTAGAATCGATAACTTAAGGAGCATACAAACTTATTGATCAATGATTCTGTTTAGATATCAAATCTTCTTATTTAGTTGGCCTATAAGATTTCCATCCCATTAGAGGTAGGGAAAAATTAGGTTAGATCGATGCTATCCTTCATGCAAAACATAGCAGAATCAGGTCTTTACTTGTGTTGCCTTAGCTCCATTTTGAATAAGATCCTTAAATTATTCTTTGAATCTCAAGATTTTTTAAATTCTTAGTTCTTCAAACACTGATCAAATTTGATTAAAATTCACTACTTCCTTTTTTTTTCTCTAATATCTACTAATATAAAATAAATTAAATTACTTATTGGCTAAAATTATAACTAAATCCTTTTATTTGCAATGTTTCTTGCAATTTAATCTCTATAACTAAAAGTACGAATCTTGACAATTATTCCACGTTCAGATATGCCTAAAGATGTTCGATTTTCTGGCCTTAAAGGGAAGGCTTTAGATATCAGTATGGAAGATATTCCTACGATGCGAGAAATAAAAAATATACTTCCTGACAGGTGCGTTGATATAAATACTTTCACTTCTCTTTCATATTTATTGCAATCATTATTAATTCAAATACTTGTTGTCGCGATTGGTTTCTATATTCCTCAGACAAAGGCAATGTTCCCAGTATGGATCCTTTATATATTTATTTCTGGGACGACAGCTATGGGATTTTGGGTTTTAGCTCATGAATGTGGGCATGGCGCTTTTTCTAATAATCGAAGACTCGAGACAATTGTTGGATATATATTGCACTCATTTCTCTTGGTTCCATATTTTTCTTGGCAACGCTCTCATGCAATTCACCATCGATTCACTAATCACATAACAGATGGAGAGACACATGTGCCTTTAGTTATGGGAGATAATCCACGAGGGGAAAAAGTAGGAGGTGATAAGGAATTGGCGCTATCTAGAACATTAGGGAAAACACAATACGGAATAATTCAACTCTTAATACACCTTGTAATTGGCTGGCCTGCCTATTTATTAGCGGGGGCGACAGGTGGGCCTCGATATGGTGTTTCTAATCATTTCTGGCCTGTAAAACCATTCTCGGAAAAATTATGGCCTTCTATTTGGGCCAAAAAGGTTTGGATTTCTGATTTTGGTGTGGGTATTGCAATTATTTGCCTTTTATCTTTATTGAATCGATTTGGATTCACCTCAATTTTCTTGATGTATATAGGACCATTGTTAGTGGTTAATTGTTGGTTAGTTATATATACATGGCTTCACCATACAGATACTGATGTTCCCCATCTTGGTGGTTCTGAGTTCTCCTTTATTAGAGGAGCATTTTTATCAATAGATCGTCCATATGGAAGGATTATTGATTTTCTTCACCACCATATCGGTTCTACTCATGTAATTCATCATATAGCTCCCACTATTCCTCACTATCATGCAAAGGAAGCAACCCTAGCTATTAAGAAAGCTTTCCCGAAAGTTTACCTCTATAATCCAACACCTATTTATAAGGCTTTATGGAATGTTGCTGCTAATTGTATTGCGGTAAAAGCGGATAAAGATAATGAGAGATACTTATGGTACAAATTATAGGAAATATTACGCAATTAATTTTATTTCTCAGCAATTTATTTGAATATCCATCTGATCTATTGAGATTTTAATGCTTATAGAGATTATTTTTTAATCAAAATTAGGTGATTTTAAATATAATATTTATTTTCTCATCCTTTAGTTAGCTATATTGAATTCATTCAAAATTTTAAAAATGCCTAAATTAAGAAAAGAAGAAGAAACTAGTCCCAGAGTTCAAAAATTGATTATATTGTTATTTGGATTAGGTCCGATAATAATTATGGGATGGTTTTTAGCTACTAATGGCTTCTTTAATTAGAATTAACTCCAAGTTAGACTTCTGTGAGAATCTTCATTAGGCCAAAGATTAATTTCAGCCGAGATTTTCTACTTTTATTGCTAAATAGAGCCTCTTGTTTTTTTAATGTATCCTTGGCCATAAGGCCCAAACCATTTGCAATAAATTCAATATCTTCTTTAATCCATTGATCAACCATTAATTTATCTGTTTCTATATGACATTGAAGGCCGTATGCCATAGGTCCAATACGAAAAAATTGTTCTCTACATCGTTCACTACTGGCTAATAATTTAGCTTGAAGGGGGAGAATAATGCGATCTCCATGCCAATGTAAAACTTCTAATGGAAAAGTTAAATGTGAGAAAATTTTTTCTTTTTTAGGATTGCAAGAAGCGGTGATCGTACCCCAACCTATTTCAGGTATTGCTTTCGGTGGATACCCTCTCTTTAGGATTTCCACTGTTCCACCAGCAGCATTTGCTAAAAGTTGAGCACCAAGACAAATGCCTATTAAACCTATTTGGTTTAATAGGCAATAATTTATGAGTTTTACTTCTTGCTTTAGCCATGGGTACAAAGGGTTTGATAAATCATTGATACCCATCGGCCCTCCCATTATTAAAACTACATCTTTTTTGTTTGGCTTTGGGAGAGGATCGTTTAGGTATAGATGAGAGAAAGTTACTTCCATCCCAAGATCAGATGCAACTTGTAAAAACAACCCTGGACCTTCTCTTTTAATATGCTGAATGATTAATAGGCGCACGATATTAAATTAATAAAGGTAAAGAATTGAAGCGATAAAAAAAAATAATGGCAAAATTTATTTATCTCTAATTTTATACATGAATACATTACACATAATACTCATTACTTTTTTTTCCATTTGCCTTTCATACTGCGTATATTTACTTACAATGTATAAAACAAAAATTAAGCGTATTTATTCCTAGTGATCTTATTAATTATAAAAGCTTGAACTCCAGTGATAAATACCTGAGCCATAAAACTCATGTATTTAGACTGAAATATATCTATAATTTAATTAAGTCTCTACTTCATATCCCTACTTCAAAAGAGACTTTTGTGAAAATATTGGTTTCCTTATCTCAAATGTCCAATTGGGTGGAGAATTATGAAACGCCTTTCATTAAATCCAATTTTGAGCTGCAAGCTCCCTATTAGACCAGGATCATTAGAGGCTATTTACTCTTTAATTTGGAAAAAGGAAAAAAAATATAGAGAAAATTGGCTTGTAAAAAAAATAGATTAATTTACTACAATCTGTTTTATTTCTACATGTTTAATCCAAAATTATTACTCTTATCCGACAACTTTAAATGGTTGATTTTAGATACAATATAACAATATAATTGAAATTAATTCTAGAACTGATACTTTCTATTTATCAACTATAGTAATTTCAATGTCCTTAAGGAAATACATTTCTAAATTCATTAGCAAGTTTAATTCTATTTCAAAGATTTCTTCTTTAAATAAAAGGCTATTTACCAAATTTCATTCAACTAATCACTTTAATAAAGTTCAAGATGATAAGCAGCCTAAGAAAAACTTCTCAAGATTTCACGAACGCTTTTACAAAGACCATATTTTAGAGTTGGCAAATGATCTAACCAATGAGGAACAGATAGTAGCAGCAGAAGTTTCTGCTGAGCCAGATGTACAGAAAATTGAGAAAGATCCAGAGCAATCTGATATTAATACAATAGAAGACTTACTCTCAAAGGAATTATTAAACGTAGAATCACCTCATGTTCCTGAAAATTCAAGTATCCAACAAATAATTATTAAAAATGGTCAGATAGTAGAAAAGATATTCTTAACACCAGAAGACAAGAAAATTTGTATAACCTTTTAATTATTAGTTAGAACTTTAATTCTTCTTAAGTTATTTCAATTGGAGTTCTTTTAGTACTCTTAGAGCTTCTTTTATATGAGCTGGCCCATTAAGTAGATCTTCGAAAATATGTCTTACTATACCTTTCGAGTCCACAATATAAGTGACTCTTCCTTCTATTAAACCGAGATATTTAGGGACACCAAATTCTCTTCTTAGTTTATTATTTGAGTCACATAATAATGGATATTGAAGATTATTCTTATTGGCAAATTCAAGATGACTTCTACTGTCCCCATTACTAATACCCCATACTTCAGCGCCAAGGATTTTAAATAAATCGTATTTATCTCTGAAACCACATGCTTCAATAGTACATCCCGGAGTATCATCTTTAGGATAAAAAAACAACACAAAAGTCTTGCCTTCTACTTCTTTATTAGTTCGAAGCTTACCGAACTGATCGACAAGAGAAAACTCTGGTAATTTATCTGCAACTTTTAATGGCATTAGTAGATATTCTTCTAGTTATATGAACCTTGATAAACAGGTATCATTTTCCCACCATCTTGATCGTCATCATCGTTGAAACTGCTAGCAAATAATTCCAATAATATAAGAATAGACATTGGGTAGAAACACCATAAGATAGCTTTCCAGAATGGAAAAGTATCTACAGCTGACTGAAGTTCATTCATATCAGTTTTTTCTACTATCGTAGTAATTTTTTACCTAGAGTGTGGCTAAACAGTAAAAATATACAAGCATCCGTCTAATTGTTAGCCATATATTGTATTAGAGGAAAATCATCAACCAAAAAGAGGCTATAAATACTTATATCGAACCATACTTACTATACATATAAGTATCTAGAAAAGAAAAATATATTACTTAAATCTCCGAAAATTGGTTGCTGTGTAAGGTTATACTAAGTTAAGAGTTTCGTAAATAAAGAAAAAAGACGAAAACAACCTTTACAATCGGTAACAAAGTGTGTTATATTTCTTAATGGGCTAAAACTGGTAGTCCGTTCGATACTTTCTAAGGTTAAACAAATGAATCAAAAAGCTGAATTACTGAATGGTCGGTTTGCAATGTTAGGTATGTTTGCTGCTTTAGGCGCTTACGCCTATACAGGGCAAATAATCCCTGGGTTTTTGTAAATAAAATATCCATTCCACTTACAATTTCTATAATCAAAACAATGGAATTAAATCCTTTTAAGCCAATCTTTCAATCTTTTTTAGGATTTTTTAAGGTTAATCATGTTAATTATTCAAGAACAATAATTAATATCTAGCTACAACCAGATCTTATTATTAATAATTAACAACCAAAGATAAATAGATCATACTTTATACTTAAAGATCGATCTGTCTTAATTTCGATAAAAGCAACCTGATTTGACGTTAGATTCTCATCTCAGTTCCTTTTATATGAAAATATCTTATTGATTTAGATTCTCTCAGCAATAGAGTAAAATTTATAATCGAATATTTAGTTCATTCATGCTAGTCAACGTCTCCAAAACCGTTGTAGAAACTTCAAATGGTCAACAGAAAAGCTTAGGAGATTATGCCAACAACGTTTTATTGATTGTTAATGTTGCCAGTCGTTGTGGTAATACACCTCAATACGCAGGTTTACAGAATTTACAAAAAAAATACAAAAATAGAGGTTTTTTTGTACTTGGATTTCCTTGCAATGATTTTGCTGGCCAAGAACCTGGTTCAATAGATGAAATCAAGGATTTCTGCGCTTTAAAATATGGAGCTGATTTTGAAATTTTCAACAAAGTCCATGCTAAGGGAGCAACTACAGAGCCTTACACCACTCTCAATAAGGCAGAGCCAGCAGGAGATGTAAGTTGGAATTTTGCAAAATTTTTAATAGGGAAAGATGGAAATGTAATGGCTAGATTTGAGCCAGGAATCCTTCCGGAAAGCGAAGAGTTAATAACAGCAATCGAAGTTGCTTTGGATTCTTAGAACACACCTTAAGATCCCGATTAGAGATAAAAGATTTAAATTTATTTATTTATTTTGCTTTGTTTTGATCCTTTTATAATTAGGTTTAGTTTTATTTCTAATTCATTAATTCTTTGAGTTAATAGATGGTTTTGCGCTTCAAGCTCTCTAATTGCAGCACTATGTTGTGAATGATATTCAAACTGTATGCTTGAATAGGCTTTAATATCAGAAATGAAGGCAGGCATTGATTCATCTTCTTCTAGATAGCTCATTTTTGTTTTTATTTCTATCATATACATAAGTTTACTTTCGGCAGTTAAATATATAGTAAATAGATTATTTTTTCTATTGTAATTAAATAGATTATATTTTATTTGGCTATACTAATGTTGTGCGGATGTAGTTCAGCGGTAGAACGTCAGCTTCCCAAGCTGAATGTCGCCAGTTCAATTCTGGTCATCCGCTTTTATATTGATAAAAGGAAAAAAGTGCGATCTGGGTTTAAAAATTACTTGATTTATTAAATTGAATTTTATCTACTCTGAAAAGGATTATTAGGCATTTTTGCATCACAGTCCTTACTAAGCAGCGTTAATTCTTTTTTCTCGGTTGGAGATAGTTGCCAGTTTAATGCGGCAGCGGCATCTATAGCTTGTAAAGGGTCACGGATACCTACTATTGGCATTGCCCCATAAGATCTGCACCAATTTAGAGCTACTTGTGATTGACTTACCCCTCTTTTTTTTGCAATTGATTTCATGCAACTTCGCAATTTTTGGCTGGATGGTAAAAGACGATTGAAAATTGTTTTTCTTGGTAATGTCATAGACATAGGTTCGACTTCAGGCGGAATAGCAAGAACCCCAAGAGCAAGTGGGCTATATGCTATAAGTTCAATATCTAGATTTTTGCAGGTATCTATAGTCTTAAAAATTTTATTTAATGAGGGAGATAATAAAGAAAATTGAATTTGTAGACTCTTTAATTTCAGCCCCCTTAGTTTTAAACGATTATGCATCGATTTCAATCGCTCTGGTCCCATATTTGATACTCCAATTTCTGAGACAAGACCATCCTCTACAAGGTCACCTAACCCATTTATCAACTGCTCTTCTTGCCAGGGAGCATAACGAGACGTACTCCAATGAAGTTGTACTCTGTCGAGTTTGCCGTTAAGTCTTTTTTTACTTGCGTCAAAGGCTGATTTAAACCCTTGCCTTCCAACTCTCCACGGATATGGAGCTAATTTTGTTGCAAGTGTAATTTTATTTAATTTTGATTGAGGTAGATTTTTAAAAAAAAATCCTAAAAGTTCTTCACTTCTACCATTTAGCCGACCGGTTCCATAAGAGTCTGCAGTATCAATAAAACTTAAACCACTAAAAATTGCTTTTTCAAAAGTGTTTTTCAAGATATGGTCGTACTTCTCTGGTTCATATCCCCAAAGAAATTTATTTCCCCAAGCCCATGTTCCAAATCCTATTGAGGGCATTTAAAATGTTTTTTTGTAATTTACTCAATAGTTAAACAAAAGTTTCTATAAATGACTTTTTCGGCTACTTATTTTGGTTCTAGTGGATGGTTCCTGGAAATAGGGGATTTACGTATTTTGATTGATCCATGGCTTACCGGAAACCTTGTTTTTCCTCCTGGCCCTTGGTTGATAGAAGGTATTTTAAAAAAGGAAGTAGAACCTCCTGAAGGAATCAATCTTATTTTGTTAACCCAAGGACTAGCTGATCATGCTCATCCACCTTCACTTAAGATTTTATCCCGGACAATTCCAGTAATTTGTTCAAAATCAGCATCTAAGGTTGTCAAAAATATAGGCTTCAGCTCAATTCTTGAATTATCTCCTGGAGAGAAACATAAATATGTCGACCTTGAAATAGAAGCTACTGCTGGTGCCTCTGTTCCTACCTTGGAAAATGGATATTTACTTAAACATGAGTGTGGTTCTTTATATATTGAGCCTCATGGATTTCTTGATATAAATATACCTTCCTGCAAAATTGATGCTGTAATTACTCCTGTCGTAAATCTCAAATTACCTCTTGCTGGTAATTTCATTCAGGGAAAGACTGTTTTGCCGGAAATTTTACAAAGGTTTCAACCTTTAACTATTCTTGCAAGTACTACAGGAGGAGATGCAAGTTTTACTGGTATTATTAATAAGTTAATTAAAGTTGAAGGAGATATTGAAGAAGCATCTAAGATTTTGAAAGATGATACTGTTTTGATAGAACCTATACCAGGCAATAGATATATCTTGGCATATCGTAAATAGTAATTATTCACATATTTTTCAAAATATGAAGCCTTTTAGAGAATAATATAAAAATACAAGATTCCTCAAAATCAGGCATTAAGTTTCTTTTTACATGCAATAGTTTTTTTGGCAACTTATCTCATAACAGGATCCAATCGTGGAATAGGTCTTGAATATTGCAAACAGCTTGCAGATAGGGGTGAGCAAGTGATAGCTACTTGTAGAAACTCTTCTCCTGACCTTGATGATTTACCAGTTAGGGTTGAGACAGGAGTGGATATAAGCTCTGGTAATTCGGTTATTAATCTTATTAACAAGATTAAAGGAGAAAAAATTGATGTTTTGATTCATAATGCTGGAATATACGAAAGCAACTCTATTTCTGATCTAGATCCTGAAAGTATTCTTAGACAATTTGAAGTTAATGCTTTAAGTCCATTATGTTTTACGCGCGCAATGATTGGAAACTTAGTCCAAGGATCAAAAATTATACTTATGACAAGTAGAATGGGCTCTATTGAAGATAATACAAGTGGAGGTTCTTATGGATATAGAATGTCTAAAGTGTCACTTTGTATGGCAGGAAAATCACTTTCAATCGACCTTGCGCATAAAGGAATATCAGTTGCTATTTTACACCCTGGACTTGTTAGTACAGGAATGACAGGATTTACCTCTCAAGGAATAAGTACACAAGAATCTGTGCTTGGTTTATTAAAAAGAATAGACTTATTAAATATTACAAACTCCGGTACATTTTGGCATTCTAATGGAGAAATACTTCCTTGGTAAGATATCTATAGAGATTTAATTTGTTAAAATAAATATTTTCTTATTTTTTTATTTAAAATCCAATCTAATTTTTTCTATATTCTAAGTAATGTGGAAATACTTTTTGGATTAATAGTAATTTTTCCTTGCCTAATTATTTTCTGGCAAGTAATGGGGACAAGGCTGATAAAAATTAATCACTTGCAAGTATTTTCAGCTATCCCATCTTGAATCATCTTATACTTAGCATTATTGCCTTTAAGGCTCATCTAGAGATAGTATTTTTTTATTAGAAATAATTTCCAATGCAAATAATTGCTTCTTTTGGTTCACCCTTAAGTGATTTAGTTAGTTTACCTTTTAAGGCCTATAGTTCAATCCCAGTAGATCCTCTGACAATGAAATTAATTGGCTCATTGCCAGTACTTGCATTTATTGCTTTGTTAATTGCAGCTGTATGGAGGCAATTAAAGAAATTTCCAACCAGAATAATTAATGAATCTAATATAGATAACTGCAGAAGTTTTTAAAATCTGATCACTATAAATCATGGCTCGATATCACTTAATTCTAACCACCTCTCTTCTGAACTATTAATTAACTCGATTATATGAGCTAAATCTTTACTTAGATTTGTTGTATTTCCTTTGTTATTGGAGATACATTGCTCTAGTGATTTCTTTTCATCTTCTAATACAATTAGATTTTCAGTTAAATTCTTTAGTTCTATATTTTCTTTAAAGCTTCTTTTTCTTAATTTATTTTGATTGATCGATAACTTTGTTTTTTTAGGTGAATTTTTAATTGAATTTAGTTTAGTCTTAATATTGGTTTCTTTAATTTTTTTCTTTTCAAGAAAATCTGTGTAATTGCCTTCAAACCTAGTGACTTTCTCTTCCTCGATATTGAAAATTCTATTTACTGTTCTATCAAGAAAGTATCGATCATGAGATACGATAACCACACAACCTTTGAAGCTATTTATAAACTCTTCTAATATATTTAACGTTTCTATATCTAGATCATTTGTTGGCTCATCTAGAAGTAATACGTTTGGTCCTTTGATAAGCATTCTGCAGATAGATAATCTTCTTTTCTCCCCACCAGAGAGCTTTGATATTGGACTATGTTGTTGTTTTGGAGTAAATAAAAAACGTTCTAATAGTTTCGAAGAATTATACTCAATACCTTTAATTTTTATTCGATAAGCTTCTTCTTCTATAAACTCTATCACTTTTCTTTCTAAACCATGCTGATTTATTAAGTCTTGATTATGTTGATCTAAATACCCTATCTTCACTGTTTCCCCAATGCGGACTTTACCTCTAAAAGGCTTTTTCCTGCCAGCAATAATATCAAGAAGTGTTGATTTCCCACAACCATTTCTACCAATGATTCCAACTCGATCTTCGGGACTAAAATTGTAACTAAAGCTATCAAATAAGATTTCACTCTGATTATTTCTAGTTTTTCTTAATTGAAGATCTTCCGCTTCGATTGCTATTTTTCCAATACGAGAAGTTAAATCTATAAACTCAGGTTTATCCTCGCGATTAATTATTGAATTGCTTTGCATTTTTGTAATTCTTTGGATACGAGCCTTCTGCTTGGTGCTTCTAGCTTTAGGTCCTTGTTTTAACCAGGCGAGTTCCTTTCTCAATAAACCTTTAAACTTTCTATTTGACGCAATTTCTGATTCTTCTTGAGCTAATTTTTGTTTTAAAAAGTCTGCATAATTACCTCCATATTTGCGTATTTGCCCATTATTAACCTCGATCATTCTTGTTGTTACACGATCCAATACATATCTATCATGAGTGACTAAAACAAGTGCACCATTGAATTTTGCTAGCCAGCTTTGCAACCATTCCACAGCTGAAGCATCTAAGTGATTAGTAGGTTCGTCAAGAAGCAAAACATCTGGACTGCCAACTAGAGCAGAGGCCAGTGCAACCCTCTTTCGATACCCGCCTGATAGTTCTTTTACAGGCTTGTTAAGTTCTTTTATTCCTAGTCTCCTAAGAACCTCTTCACATTGTTGCTCCAAGTTCCATGCATTAGCAATATCCATCTTTTCGCTTATCAATCCTAATTTTTTAAGAAGTTGAGGATTTTTTTCATTATTGGAAATATCTTCACTAACTGATCTGAATTCAATTAATAGATCTTTTTTATCACCACATCCTTCTAGTACTGATTCAAGAATTGATTGGGTTTTCCCAAGAAAACTATCTTGCTCAACAAGTTTTATTCTCAGTGAAGGGGCACTTTCTCTTTTCCCATGAAGAAGAGGCTCAACACCAGCCAGAATTTTTAGAAGAGTTGATTTACCAGCTCCATTTGGACCTATTAGGCCAAGTCTTTCTTTATTATTAATATGGAGATCAATTCCCTCAAAGAGATTTTTGAGGCCAAAGTCTTTGGCAGCATCAATAAGACTAATTAGAGCCATTCACCTATCTTATTTTAAAAGGATACTCTTTATTGAGATGTATTTGAACATTTCTTCTATTTTATTAATTGTTTTAATTTAATCATGCTTATGTATTTAATTTATTTTAATTTAGCTTTATTCAAGAAATAAAATTAATGAAAATAAGAGTTAATGAGCTGGCAAAAGCTTTAAATGTAGACACATCTGATGTGATTGCGGTCTGCACCATTCTTGATCTTCCTGTCACTTCAAGAATTAGCTCTTTAAGCCTTTTGGATGCAAAGAGGGTAACAGATTACTATGAGGAAAGGAATAAGTGAGGTCTCAAATCTGACTTGAATAAATCTTTATGGAATATTTATTTATTCTTATATAGATCATATTCATATGGTTTGTTATTCTACTTTCAGTTTTTTAGTTCAAATGTCCTCATCAAATTTATCTGAAGAGCAATTGGCAGAAATATGTGAAGATGCATTTGTCAACATCAAAGAGGCTTGTATGACTCTCCAAGAAAAAACAAAATGCTCAAATCAAGTTGTAATTGAGATGCTCAACAATGTAGCTGGTTTTTATATGGCGCAGAATTAGGATATTTTATTTTTGTATTAATAATTGCATATTTAGTTTATCTAAAAAGCAAAATATATATTTATTAGTATCCTTCATATGAAGGCATATAAATTTCAGCTTAAAATAATCCTTTATTTGCTATGATCGCCACATTCCAAATCTGTTTTTCAAAAAAGGATTATTCTGATTTTTTATTTCGACCAAATCTTTTAAGCTTACTTTCTATTTATGTCTATAGATCAATTAAGAAAATTTTTAAAAAAGATGCAATCAGAACCAGCATTAAAAAATGAAGTGTTATCCTCCTCTACCGCAGACGATGTAGCGCAAATTGCATTAAAACTCGGCTTCGAATTCTCAGGAGATGAGCTATTAAGGTTTTCTGGTAAAAAGGTGGGTAAAGTTACAGTCCGAAAAAATGATGTTCCCGGTGAATATAATTAACAATAGTTCCAACCAAGGTGTAATATTTTCGGTATTAAAGTTTTAAATTCTTATATTTTTATATCATAATTAAATTACATAATAACTAATCTGCTCTCTATGAAATAATCTATATGATGAGATAAATTTTTCATGAGTTCATACAATATCAATTGTTTGAAGGATTTAAATGCTCTTCGGACAGCTCCAATTTTAGATATCAATCAAATTAGATTATTGCAAGAAGAGCTTAAAATAAATATTAATACGGCTGATTGGTTTACAGTTGGGATTATGGCTTCTTCTGAGTCGAAAGCAATAAAAACTTTGAGAAACATAGAGGTTTATTTTGCCTGGGAAACTATGAAGCTAGCTTCTAGCGAAAATAGAGACGGACCTGTATTTCTTAAGGCAAATCAGAAAACAGGTGATGTACACATAAGAATAGAATATGGACTAGGAGAAGGAATTCTCTTGGGTTGCCAAAATAATCAATTCGATCAGCAAGCTGATACTTTTGGACCTTTTCCCTTAGATTTTTTCTGAACCTAATTAAGTTGTATTTCTATTTTTACTTGATACATATTCTTTTAATAGCTAGAGCTAGAAATAACTACAGTGATATTTTATTCCTGTAGCTTAAAACCTTTGTCTAATAACTTCTGAAAAAGAAGACGGGCCCTAAACGCTAAGATTGTTTCTTCATTTTGTGGCGTTCTGATAATGAAGTAATTTTCATCGAGTTTGTTTTTGCTGAAAACAACGGTTTCAATTCCATTTCGCATTACCCATTCTTCTTCTTTGGCTAACTTTTGATCTGGACCACCATCCCAAGGACATTTTTCAGGATACTTTTCGCGCTTTGTCGCCATTTACAAAATTATATACATCAAAAAAGATAACAAACTTTTTAGGAGCTGACATTTTTTATCTTTAATCAAAACCTAAATTTTGGTTTCTATATTTAACTCGCATTCAGTTTGCTTGCGTTTACCCCCCTAAAGACAAGCTTTAAAACCTAAAGCAGCATAGAATTTCTCATCAATCGATAACCAAAAAGCTCTGTTTTATAAACTTTCATATTTGAGTTTTAAATCTCTATATCTTAAAAGCCTTTAAGCCTTTAAAATATAAAAGCACATAGTTATCCAGATCTTTCCCTACAATTGGATTTTTCTAAGATCAACTACCTTTTATTATTGGCATTAGTCATAATTAATCTTTTTCCTGTCCAATTTACTCATCCAGTATTCGCAGAGAATATACCAATAGATAAGGCTTTAAGGTCTAATATAAAATTGTCTAATAAAATTAGCAAAAATTTCTGTAATTCATTAGGTTTTGGTATATCTAAAGAAAGTGCTATAAAATTTTCAATCGGAGAAGTTCAAAAGGAAATATCAAAGAAGAATATTTTTAGTAAAAGTGATATTGATGATTTACAAGATCAAATAGCTAATAAGATAATCGATAAGTGTGGAAGTCCTTTAGGTTTATATGGTCAAGAAGGCATAGCCGACTTTAAGGGGTTTTTACTTACTAATGATCTATTTGCAGAGAATTAAATATTTCCAGGATTCAAATAATTGATATCTGAACAAATCCCCAAAACTAATTTGCAAATAATGTTTAACTCGACCTTTATTTTAGAGAGTATTAAGTAAACGGTAATGATTGATTTAATAAGAGTATTAAATATTGAGATTTTTGGGTATTGTGCAGCAGTTTTAACTACTTTGGCATTCCTTCCACAGCTTATAAAGACCTGGAGAACTAAGTCAGCAGAAGATGTTTCTTATTTTATGTTGTCCCTATTTTTGGCTGGTGTCTTATGCTGGATTTTATACGGATTAAATATTAGATCATTTCCGATTGTCATTGCAAATTCAATAACCTTTATTTTAAATGTATTTATTCTTTTTCTAAAAATTAAATTTGATTCAATTATACATACTTCAAAGTAATAATTAACTTTTAAAATGAAGAAGGTTCTATTGATTAAGCGTATAAGTATTTTGATCTAATTTTTGGAATTTAAAAACAGAAATAGAATTATTTCCATTATTATAGGAATTTGCTGGTCTCATAGAGCGGAGCATTGATAGCTCAATATCAAAAAACGAGATAATTTTTACAAACAGCCTGATTGTTTTTTACAAGAAGAGGTTATCGTTGTTATAGCAGCCCTCCTACGAATGGTATCGAATCTTTTCGCTCTAGCCTCTTCTGAATGGGGTATAAGTCGATTCACAACAGACCTTTTTGCCCTATTAGCTCTTGCAATTTTGGTTAGTCTCCCTGTGCTTTTGCTTAGAGGTCGAATTGAAACAAAAAGTTTATGGTCCGATGGAAATGCTATTTCTAATCGATTTGATTAACTAATAGGCCTTAGAGTTTGTAAGTTTAGAAAATTTTTTGTTAAAAATGAAATTAGCTCGTTACAGCTAGACCAGATTGGAAAAGAGCGTCAAAAATTCTTGCACGTCTTGATTTCCCTGACTCAACTGGCCGAAGTCGATCAAGGATAGCGGCGTTACAAGTTATCCAGTAGCTCCCTCGTTCAATTCCCGCTTCATCACAAACAATAGCTGGAGCAATATTTGGAAATCTGTTGTAGTGAAAAGTATTTAAAGAGTCAAGCCAACACCTATCTAGGAAATCCAATTCTTTGTCAGAAAGTCTTTTTGAATAACAATAGTTTTCCAGAACTGAACAAAGATTTAAGGATGAAATCACGCTAATCCTTTTCAAAGTCCTCAGAAATTAACATCACTTCCTATCTTTAATTCAGGATATATATCTTAAGTGATCATTAAGATATTGAAGGACTAGTAATTTTGCAGGTTTACAGGCTTGAAGTCCTTTGTCTGTAAATATTGATTGTGGGATTGGTAGAAGCTAGTCATTACGTATGTTTATTTACATTGATAAATACAAGTAGAAAAATCAATATTTGTGTTTTTAATGATAATTCACTACAAAATGGAATTGACTCTAAATATTCAAATTCATGAGAGTAGACATTAAAAGTGATAACCCTCAGGTGAGTAAAACTTTTCTGAAAATCCAATTCTTTGTTTTCTTGGCTCTTAACTCGCTATTTTTACTTACTTATCTTGGATATAAATACGTACCTTCTATTCATGATTATATAAAATATTCCTAAGCGGCTTTTTCTTCTTCTTCTTCGATTAATTGCATAACTTCAGGACAGAACTCAGATATTCTTGAATCTTGGTCATCATTGCTATTGCTTGATTCAATATCAAGAACCTTTGGTTGAATTTCTGAGATTATGTTTGATCCTGCATCTTGCTTGATATTTAGAGGGGAATTTTCTGATATAGAGCTGTTGTTAAAGAGATCTTTGATTAGCAGGGTGAGAAGTGTTTTGAGATTACCTAGTAAGGCTTTGAAATTAGATCCCATTGAATTTAAGGTATTTTTTAGTTCAGGCTTATGAACTCCATTATTCCTTAAGGCAATCAAAGTTAAAGTACCTATAGATAGTGAAAACAAACAAAAAAGGGTAAACATCATTAATAAACATTGCTCACGAAGCTTCGCTAAAACATTCACCTAAGACAAGAGCATTGAGGTCGTAACTACACTTAACGATACAAATCAGGCATATTGAATTGATTCTTTATAACATTGCGAAATAAGTTTTTTTGTTGATAAGCAAATACCATGGCATCAGATATATTGACTTGCTCGAAATATCAAACGATTAATAGATGAACAAAAGTATTTAATGATTTATATCTTGATGTAAGCAATTAAGATTTAAAGGCGAGTAAGATCCTTAAAGAGCCTTTATTCACTATTTAGGGATGCTAACTAATAATTTTGAGCATTCTCTCGTATCAGGGAGTAATTGCAGGGATCATTTCCAGAAGGCTTATGAGAATCGCTATACTTGGAAGCCAGATTTTCAAGGATATAAAGGAACTTGTACATGGAGTGAAGGTGATGCTTCTGTCAGTGGTAATTTCATTTTGTCATCTGACTTGAAAGTTAATGTACTAAATATTAATGACCCGTTAATTCATAAAGCGATTACCTCTCAATTATGGGAAGTAGCAATTCATCGAGTTAGGCGTTCTTTTGAGAAAACACACGCTGGGAATACATTTACAGTTGGAGATATCAACGATATTGGTATGGAGGTAATTGTAGGTGGAAAGAATAAAGGTGATAGATACCGGATAAAGGAAAACGTAATAAAGATGGTTTATAGAAATATTCATGGAAGTTTAATTAATATATTCACTCAGGAAATAGAGGATACAGGCCATGGTTATTTAAGTAGAAAATATACAAGTCAATATTTGGACCCTTCCTCTGGGAAAGCTATAAAACCAAAAAATATTTTTCGCGATAAATTTACGCCTCTTCCTCAATCTGATATATGGGTTTTATCAAGTAGATCAATTCACACAGAAGATGAAGAAAATAATGTTGTTGACAAACAAAAATTTAGTTTTAATCAATTAGAGAAAATCTATTAAACTTTTTATCTATAAACTTTAAAATAAAGGATTGCTTTCACAATTTGCTTCTTGTTCGATTGCAGGCAAACCATGCCTCTATACAAGTAAAAATAGATATAAAAAATAGACCTGAAAATCTCATTAAATCGCCTTGAAAAGCAATAGGATCAATCTGATCATAGTTAAGCTCTTTATAGGTACTAATTGTTATCCAGCCAATCGAGACTATATTTGTGGCCCAATAAGCCCTCCACCTTCTTTGGTAGATATATCCAGTTCCAAGTCCAGGTATAAAATTTAGAAGACTAGCTACCCAGATAGAAGAGTTTGCAAGAGTTTGATTTTTTAAAAGTTCTTTCACTTGATTCTTTGACCTAGTGTATTTTGATTAATTCTAATAGGAATTCTTGCTGACGGTAAGTATAATTTATATATAAAATTCTAAAATTAAATTGACTTGTAAAATTAAATTCAAGTTTTTATCATTATTTAAGCTTATAAGTTCAATCTTATTGATTATTTTTACCTTGTTTAATTTTAGTTTAAAAGCAGAAGTAATTGAAAATAATAATAAATTGCTTGAAGAATGGAATTATAATAATGATCTAGCAAGCTTCTATCTTGTCCAAGCAGAGAAATATCTAAAATCAGGAGATAAGATAAATGCCTGTATTAGCCAAAGAAAAGCAAGTCAATATGGATTAACTGCTAGTAATTATCTGATGAGATCTTTTATACTAAATGAAAAGGAAGAAGATATATTAAAGTTAAAGAAGCTAATTCAGAAATGGGACCAATTGTCCAAATCTTGTAGATGAAGATATTTAATAGATCTATTGTTAATAGTGATTACGTCTAATGGTGATATATGAGCATTCAATATGTATATTATTTCCTTTTAAAGGATAACTATTAACTCCTGGATTTTTAATGCATATTAACATAGCTCTAATTATTTATTTTATTATGAGTTCTCATTTGGTTGATTCTTTCTTAAAGGGATCTGAGTATTTTAATTTAGATTACTCTTTGGCATGTTTCTTTGGTGTATTGTTTACAACTTTATTCTTAGGATTTACATTTTTATTTATTTCCTCTACTTTTTATTTTAATAAATACTCTTCTAATAATTAGATATTGCTATAGTTACGTTTCCTTCTTTTATTGTAGATATATTATTTTCCGAGCCCGTCTAAGTAATTTGACTCACTAGATTAAGTCTTTCTATTTCCTCTTTTACTGTTTTCTGCGATAAGCAATCATTTATTAACTTTTGTTGGATTTTTTATTGGATGGTGGAAAGATAAATATATAAGGTTTAACCCATCTTCGATGGAAAGTTTGATAACTCAACTTCGCTTGTTTCTTTGGCCAATAGTTGCTCTTATATCCACGTTCTTAATAGTGGCAGCTTTTGTTACTAGAAAGTATTTAAAAGCGCCAAGTAAAGATCTTGATAATCGCTTACTTTTGAAGCAATTATTGGAAGGTTTTGGATTGGAACTGCCTCCAGAGTTGGAAGAGATTTCATCTCCAGTAGTCAAATCAGTTAAGGCTCCTTAAATGGAGAACGATCTTCTAATACCTCTTTTTTGGACTCTTGCATTTGGGATCCTTATAGCCATTGGACTTAGGAAATTGTCAAAAAAGGTTCCCAGGGAAAAGAAATGGGTAAGACCTGAGCCTGACTCTAAAGATGATAAAGGTAGTGATTGATATTTCATTCCTTTATAGTTAAGGATCTAAAATTTATACATGGATTATTTCAGTAATTTTTTTGAATTCATTAGGCTCCTTCTTCTATTGGTGGTTGGTGGCACGGTATTTAAAGTGTGTATATCTGTTATAGAAGGCAAAAAGATAGAGGTTAATCCTCTGAATCCATTGAACCTAAAGGCAAGATGGCCTATAGAGAAGATGAAAGAAAATAAAGATTCGGTTGAAGAAAAAAATTAGCTTTACCTCTTAATAAATTTCAAGTTTTTTATAGGCTTTATTTTTGGACTAATATTTTCATTATTTAGATAGTTTTTCTTTGGGTATAAAGATAATGGGAATCGAGCCAAGGCCTATTACTCCTTTAAGAGAATTTGAGAAAGCCTTGAATTCGGCAGAATTGTCTGAAAATGAGCTTGAATTAATAGAATACATTCGCCATATCGGGATTTTTACTCAACCGATATTGATGAGGGATTTGCGTCTTTCTCCTAAGCCTCCAGTTTTATCTTTGCTTTGTGTGAGCTGTAGGAAAATCGGAGAAAAAATCCCAGATCATTTTGAAGCTGTGAGGAGATGGTCCAAATCTATTAGTAAATATGGTGTTCGTTGGGATGGAGATCTTCTTTGTAGTACTGCTATGAATGTTGATGGAGAACCTTTAACCCCAGATGCAGGCACTTGTCCTTATGACACTCTCGTTGTTCATAAAGAGCTTTTTCAAGGACTTGATTAATTGGATTACTAGTTATGAATGAAATCCTTCAAATTTTTCATGTTGATTTTATTCCTTTTATTGAAATCATATTTTCGCCAAAAAAGAGAATTTGAGTTAGATATCAAATTCCTTCAATTTAAAAACTATTAATTTTAGGTTTGATTTTCGCTTTTCCATAGCTGAAATATGATCAGAGAATAGCTTGATAGCTCTTAATTGAAATTTTGATATAAATTCCCTCCTTTCGGGGTGAATTTTTTTTCAACGTGCTACGAGATTGTGTTTTTTTTACTTTTTTGGTTTCTTTTAGGGTTTATTTATAGGCGTATATATTTGTGCCAATGATTCACGCAACAACCTTATTGGGAACAATCACAATTGGTGGCTTTAATGGAATTGCTGCTGCCTTCGGTGTTTTAGCTCTTGTTCAGGTCACTCAATTTGTTTATTACGGTCTAGATGCCAACGACCCAACAAAGGATTGAATGTATCCTTAGCCTAAATTTGTTTCAGTATTTTATTTACAGCTTCTGATTTTGAAGAGGAAACAACTCTATTTATTTGATTTGCGATATCAGAAAATAAAAAAGGCGGGGCCTTAGCCCCGCCTTTTTCTTTTAAATAAAACTCGTAATTATTTTTTTGCCCAAGGATCTATACGCTTGGAATCATCAGAGTAATAAAAAAATTGGATCATTCCGAAAAATGCTCCAAGTCCGCATAATGCTGCCCCTAAATTGAGGCCCCCTGATGGTTTTATTAAACCAATGTCAGAAGGGTGAGGAAGTTGTGTCGCGAAATCAAGAAGGTGCGTTAAATCAATCATTTAGTTGGATTGCTATAGATAACCCAGGTGGCCACTATGCCAAACCCGCGTGCAACGATATTACATGAGCTTTAAAAAGCAAATATGTTTATTGGCTAAATTGAAAACAAATAAATAAAGACCTTTAACTATTTTTAGCTTTTGAATTAAGTCGCTAGTAGAGTTCAAAAGGTTTTCCCACTTTTTCTCCTAACAATATGCAGACCTATGGAAATCCAGATGTCACCTATGGGTGGTGGGCTGGTAATTCTGGGGTCACCAACCGCTCAGGCAAATTCATTGCAGCACATGCAGCTCATACAGGCCTGATTTCGTTTGCGGCTGGTGGAGCAACCCTATGGGAGCTTGCTCGCTTTGATCCCACTGTGCCAATGGGACATCAGAGTTCAATATTCCTCGCACATTTGGCATCAATTGGTATTGGATTTGATGACGCTGGAGTATGGACTGGGGCAGGAGTTGCCTCCATAGCCATAGTTCACCTTGTTGCGTCAATGGTTTATGGAGGAGGTGGTCTCTTGCACTCACTTCTTTTCCCTGGCGATATGCAGGAATCCAATGTTGCTCAAGCTAGAAAGTTCAAATTGGAATGGAATAATCCAGACAACCAAACCTTCATTCTTGGCCACCATTTGATTTTGTTTGGTGTTGCTTGTGCCTGGTTTGTTGAATGGGCAAGAATTCATGGAATTTATGACCCTGCTATAGGTGCGGTTCGCCAGGTTAATTACAACCTGGACCTATCTATGATTTGGTCACGCCAGTTTGACTTTTTAAGTATCGATAGTCTTGAAGATGTAATGGGAGGCCATGCATTCTTGGCGTTTATCGAAATTACTGGTGGTGCATTGCATGTTGTTGCTGGCTCAACTCCTTGGGAGAACAAGAGACTTGGTTCTTGGAGTAAGTTCAAAGGCTCCGAACTCCTCGGTGCTGAAGCAATACTTTCCTTCTCTCTTGCAGGTATTGGCTGGATGGCGATAGTTGCAGCTTTCTGGTGCGCAACTAATACCACTGTTTATCCAGAAGCCTTTTATGGTGAACCTCTTCAGTTGAAGTTCGCTGTATCTCCTTATTGGGTAGATACTGTAGATCTTTCGGGAAGTGGTGCGGCATTTTGGGGGCATACGACTCGTGCAGCTCTTACTAATGTTCATTACTACCTAGGTTTCTTCTTTATCCAAGGACATCTATGGCATTCACTTAGAGCATTGGGATTTGATTTCAGCAAGGTTCGTGGTGCTATTGGCTCTTCGGATAGTTCAGAGTTTCGTCTTGATTCTTAGGTTTGATTAGATTAGATCTTTCATTAGGACTTAGAAACTTCGTTTTTTTTGTAAGCCTCACCATTTAGGTGAGGCTTTTTTGTGAGGAAATCGCAAGAGTTTTTGTTTCAATTATTGGAAATAAATTTTTCACTTAAAAGCTTAAGAAGATTTTTTTGGACTTTCTAAGGCCATTAAAAGATCTACTTATTTTCGTTGAGTTATTAAAATAATTTTCTTCCAGCCAATTAAATCCCTTATGTGGCAATGGATTTAAGAATAGAGAAGGACTTTGAATTCCTTTGGCAGGTTTTGTAAAATCTTTTTGGGTAATATGAAAATTTTGTATTTCAGATAAATTTTTTATATGAACTAAATAAAGACCTCTAACTATTCCAACCATATCAATTGAGACGCTTGTAATCTGCAGAAGGTTTTGTTGCTCGTTCTCTTAAATTATGCAGACCTATGGAAATCCAGACGTCACCTATGGGTGGTGGGCTGGAAATGCTGGGGTCACTTATCGCTCAGGTAAGTTTATTGCTGCACACGCTGCACACACTGGCTTAATAGCTTTTGCCGCTGGAGCTGCCACCCTATGGGAGCTTGCACGTTTTGATCCCTCCTTGCCAATGGGACATCAGAGCTCAATATTTTTAGCTCATTTGGCTTCTATTGGTATTGGATTTGATGAGGCTGGAGCGTGGACTGGGGCAGGTGTTGCCTCTATCGCCATTGTTCACCTCATTGGTTCTATGGTTTATGGAGGAGGTGGACTTTTGCACTCCGTCAAGTTTGAGGGAGATATGCAAGATAGTCCTATTAAACAGGCAAGGAAGTTCAAGCTTGAATGGGATAACCCAGATAACTTGACTTTTATCCTTGGTCATCACTTAATCCTTTTTGGAATAGCCAATATTTGGTTTGTTGAATGGGCAAGGATTCATGGAATTTATGATCCTTCTTTAGATGCAGTTCGTCAGGTTGAGTACAACTTGAATCTTGCATCTATATGGAATCATCAATTTGATTTCATTAGCATCGATAGTCTTGAAGATGTAATGGGAGGTCATGCATTCCTAGCCTTTGCTCAAATTGCAGGTGGTGCTCATCACATTGCAACCAAAATGGGTTCTGGATTGCTTGGTCAATACACTGAATTCAAAGGCAAGAACGTTCTATCTGCTGAGTCTGTTCTATCTTTCTCCCTTGCAGGTATCGGCTGGATGGCAATAGTTGCAGCTTTCTGGTGTGCAACTAATACAACTGTTTATCCTGAGTCCTTCTATGGAGAAGTCCTTACTTTCAAGTTTGGAGTAGCTCCATATTGGGTTGACACTGTTGAAGGAGGAACATCCTTCTGGGGCCATACAACTAGAGCAGCCTTAGTAAATGTTCATTACTACTTTGGATTCTTCTTTATTCAAGGACATCTATGGCATGCAATTCGCTCAATGGGCTTTGACTTCAAGCGAGTTAGCAGAGCCATATCCAATTTTGGAGATTCAACAGTAAGCCTCAACGGTTAATTCCCCTAGATTGAATTTATTTCATCTAGAATTTTTATTCAAAAGACTAAAACCTCGTCATCTTGACGGGGTTTTTTGTTTCAATTGTTAGACAGGTTTCCCGAAGTTTTAATTTAATAGAACTTCTTTGAAACACCCGAAAAGGCTATCTTTATTGGGATGTTTGACTGTGTTATTAATGATCTTGAGTGCCTAAGGTCAAAACCCTTATGCCGCAGTCAATTACGGTTATTCAACAGCTTTCCCTTTCGAGCCCGAAATACGTGTAGTGTTATCTACGTATTGCTGTCTTGCACTCTTAAATTATGCAGACCTATGGAAACCCAGACGTCACCTATGGATGGTGGGCTGGTAATTCTCGGGTCACCAATCGCTCAGGCAAATTCATTGCAGCGCACGTCGCTCACACAGGCCTGATTGCTTTCGCGGCAGGAGCTAGCACCCTATGGGAGCTTGCTCGCTTTGACCCTTCTATTTCAATGGGCCATCAAAGCTCCATTTTTCTAGCTCATTTAGCCTCAATCGGAGTTGGCTTCGATCAGGCTGGAGTATGGACTGGAGAAAATGTTGCTTCAATTGCCATTATTCATTTGATTGCTTCCTTGGTCTATGCAGGTGGAGCCTTGTCTCATTCGCTATTGTTTAATGCGGATCTTGATGATGGACCCATTCCTACGACTAAAAAGTTCAAAATCGAATGGAATAGCCCAGACAAACTAACTTTTGTTTTAGGACACCATCTCATCTTTTTAGGTGTTGCATGTATTTGGTTTGTTGAATGGGCAAGATGGCATGGAATTTATGACCCTGCTCTTGGTGAAGTTCGTCAAGTTTTCCCTGGCTATGGAGATTTTGGGCGTATATACGCTCATCAATATGATTTCCTCAAAATTGATAGCTTGGAAGAAGTTATGGAAGGACATGCTTTCCTAGCCTTCTTGGAAATTAGTGGTGGTGCTTGGCATATAGCTACCCGCCAATTTGGTGAGTATGACAAATTTAAAGGTGCCGGCTTGCTTGGTTCGGAGGCAGTATTGTCTTGGTCTCTTGCAGGTATTGGTTGGATGGCAATAGTTGCTGCTTTCTGGTGTGCAACTAATACAACTGTTTATCCTGAGACCTTCTATGGAGAACCTCTTGCTTTTAAATTTGGAATTTCCCCTTATTGGATAGATACAGGTGATCTTTCTGATAGCACAGCATTTTGGGGACATTCAACTAGGGCCGCAATAACTAACGTCCATTATTATTTTGGATTTTTCTTTATCCAAGGTCATATTTGGCATGCATTGCGTGCAATGGGATTTGATTTCAGACGAGTTGCTAATGCTCTTGGTAATGTGACAGGTACCACTACTGCTTAAGAGAATATTTTTACAAAGCAGCTAGATCAATTCTATTGATTTAAATAGTTTCTCAAACCTCGTCTTAGGACGAGGTTTTTTTTTGAAATTTAAGTTTTTATGTTAATTGCTTAATATGTAGTTTCAAATAAGAGTTTTGCATTGATTTTAGGTGGTTCTTTTAATGAAATTCTAAATAATTAAATTTTAATTATTTCTTGATTAGGAAGCCTTTAATATTGATTTAAATAAACTATTTAGTTTAAATACAATAGAATCTAATTGAAGATATAATTATAGGAAAAAATTCATCTTGTAATTGTTGAAAATTACGAATAAACCTAGAAAGAAAAATGTAAGAGAGAGAAATGCTCTAAATGGAAAGGTGGTAAATGTAAATGTGGGAATTCATACTCAGAATAAGCTTCTTAGAAATCTTTGTTTTAACTTCTAGGCCTTTTAATATAAACTTTGATTTAATAAGCTATAAGAAGACGTGTTCAGATAAATCTTTTTCTGGTTGATTTACTTATAAGATCCCAGAAATAAGCTAGAGCAAATGGACATAACACTACCCCTAGTGTTGGAACAATTAGATATTCCCAGTTCATTGATTTTTTACTACTTCTATTAATAGCTAGAAAATTTAACCTTGCAAAGCAATTAGCTCTAAAAGCAGCGCAATGTGATAAAAGTTAAATGGTAATTTTCATGGATAGATTTATGGAAGATAAAGTAGCTTCTGTTGAAGGCACTTCGAATTCATTAGAATATCCCCCTGAATCTCGAAATGACGAGAATCCTCTTATTGAGGATCAGTTATGTATAAAACCTAAAAAAATCGAGAAATTAGAAGAAAAATTAACCAATTTCCTAATTGATCCATTTGATAGCAAATATAGGAAGCGATATATAAAAAGATGGATCTATGGTGAAGAGATTACTAGTCAAAAGTAGAAATAAATAACTTTATTTTAACTAATTTGATAAATGTTGAGGACATTTTGTAACCGCTACCGCAACGGCTGCAACTGATAAGTTACTTGATTTTTCTATTACGCCTTTCACTTCATTAACTCCATACTTTTCACTTGCATCACTGTAAGAAAGAAGTAATGATTTATAGCTATCATTCCCTTCTGCTCGATACTTACAGAAGTTATCACCAATCGAGTTTAATAAAGCCAATAATGTTAGTTCAACCATTTAATTTAGAAGAATTGTTTTTCTTATTTATGACCTTATTAATCTACTTCATAAATCTGATTTGTTCAGAATTTCGTGTCTAATGAATTTTATTCATCAGGTTTTAGATCATCAATTTTTTCTTGTTGATCGACAACTTCTTTATTTTCATTTTGGTCTGAGGGGTGAAAAGTTTCCTCAACAGCGTTTATTTCTTGAGTGGGATCAGAGGTCAGATTTTGTGGTTCAATATTTTCAGTAACAGCGTTTATTTCTTGAGTGGGATTTTCTAGGGCTTGGTTAAGGGGATCTTGAATATTTTTAGTGGTAGATGATGCGAGAGGGTTTTCAGAGGAAAGATTTTTGTCCTTTTTTTCTGAGTTACTAGAACTAGCTTCTTTCTTTGATTCACTTTTATTTTCATTTAAAAGCTTTTTTAGATAGTTAAAGAGATTTTTAAGACTATGAAAGAGATCTTTTAGGTTTTCGTAGATTTCCAGGAGCAGTCTTTTTATTTCAGTCGCGGTCTCCCCTTTGTTTATTATTAGGAGAGCTGATACTACTCCGATAGAAATCAGTAAAAAAAGAAATAGATAGCCCATTAATTAGTTTTGTCATTCCTTCTTAAAGATCCCACTTAATTAGGTTTAATCAAGTGCCTAGTAATAGAGTTCTATTTTTAGTGCAATTAATTTTGAGCTAATAGTTTTATCTTTTAAAAAAGGAAACCTTACTTCTATCATCCAAATGTATTGCCATTGAATCCCCATTCTCTAGCATTCACATCTTCAAAAGCTATGTAGATTCTGTTACTAGGTATATTTGTGTGGCTGGAGATTAGATTGCAAAAACATTTTGTCATTAAAGATGGGTTTAGTGAACCTATTGATTTTATTTCTACAAAACAGCATGGATCATTAGATCCAGCGAAAGTCATGGGGATATTTGTTTGCAAAAGTGTCATTACATAAGCTTCTGGTTTGCCCGTCAAAGTTGAAAGCTCAGTAGAAATTTCTTTTAAAAAATTCTCATCATCATTTACTTTGGATAAAGATGTTTGGATTTTGACAAGAGGCATTTTTTTACTTGAGACTTAACTTGAGATACTAAGTAAAACATAAAACAAACATGTTGCATAAACCTGAGAGAAAATTGAGAAATTATCGAATATTTTGGGAATCGAATCCACGGAAATTATCTATTTTAGTTAAAGTAGTAAGGTTTGAAACATAAAATTTTGAGGAAAAGCCAGTATTTATCTTTGAGTGAAAGCCAGAGAGATGAGCTTGAGCAAGGGAGCCCACAGGTAATGATGATGACTTCAGTTTTAATTGGATTGAATCTGTTGCTAATGGTGTGTGTTGGTTTCTATTGGACTAACACTGATTTTCACCAATATTTGTCGGGGAGACCCCTTTGAAATTATTTGGATCATCTGGAAGAAGATCATCTTTTCTAACTCACAAAAAGTAACTGGTTCTATCTTTCTCTAGGAGTGCATCTATAAAATAAAGTTAATTAGAGCAAAGCAACCTGAAAACTTTTCTGAAAATGTTATCAGATCTGAGAATAAAAAGAATTTGCGCCGTAATCCTGAGCTTAATTCTTTGTCTTGTTAAGCCAATCGCAACTAGCGCAAGGGCATCTTTCGAAAAAACTATGGAGGGAGATGAGGTCCCTAATTATGTGAGAGCGGATATTACAGGAATTGATTTGCACGGCCAAGACCTTTCCAAATCTTCTATAGCCGGAGCAGTCGCAAGAGATGCCAATTTAAGTAATGTGGATCTTCACGGAACGGTATTAACTCTCTCAGATCTCAAAGGTTCAAACTTAAATGGAATAGATCTAACAGACACGCTCTCGGATAGAGTTAATTTTCAGAAGACAGATCTTAGGAATGCTGTTCTTGTAAATATGATTGCTTCAGGGAGTAGTTTTGCTGGGGCAAAGATAGAAGGAGCAGATTTTACATATGCCATTCTTGATAGCGATGATCAAAAGAGGCTTTGTGAAATAGCAGAAGGTTCTAATCCAATAACAGGAGTTAGTACTAGGGAAAGCCTTGAGTGTAAAGGTGGTTCAGGAGGCTACAAACCTGCTATGCCTGGTACATAATTTTGATTTCTCAATAGAACTTCTAAAGAGATTTATCATATTTAGACCTTGCATGACTTTAAATTTCTTGTTTTTCTAGAGGTACTTATCAATTTATAATTTGAATAAATTCTGGCCACCAAGACCTGCTGCAGAGGGGTTTTCAATAGAAAAACTTGCTAGACATTATAGAGAGAAGATTTCAAAAGATTCTTCTGATAAAATAGAAAAGAGTTATATTCCTGAGAATTTTATAAAAGATCAAGAGAAACAGTTGAATTTTAAATCGAATAAGCAATCCATTCATTGGGCCAATCGTGATTTTATTGAATATAAAGAAGCTGCATAATTATCATTCTATGGATTTGTCTCTGAAACTATTAATTAATCTTATTAAATAATTTGTAAGTTAAATAAAATATAAAATCATTTATATCACTTTATTTGAAACTACAGGTAGGTTTTTTTGCCCTGAGAATTATACTTGTATACTCCTCCTTTAGGTCCTAGGAAAAGCATTTCACCATTCATTCTTGAACGCCCATATTTATTTAATCTTGCTCTATGGATATCGGCTTTTTCTCTAAGCTCTACTTCACTAAACCAGGAACCTATTGATATATTTGATTCAGGATCCGACATAAGGGAGTTAGAGAATCGTTCTGAAAGTTTTTCCCTTAGTCTTTCTCTGCTGTTTAACCTTGTCTTGAATCTCGATAAGAAACTTTGTTTAGGGGAGATATTTTTGTTGGATTTTATAACTTTTATTATTATTGATAAAATAACCCCTCCTGAAATTAATAAAAATAACGCCACCAATTAAATTTCACAAGTAATTTAATTAAAGCATTAAACTAAATCTGAAACAATTAATTTAATGCTTTGTTTAAATATTTAGATAAGTCAGGATTATTTGATGGAGTCATTCTAGATAGCATTTATTATTGTTCTTATATAGTACTTAATTTTTAATAATTATATCAAATCCAACATTACTTTTCTTCGTAAGAATTTCTTTCTTCAATATTCCTTTGCTTACTATTGAAAGTAATATATATACTGATTCGATAAACAGTAAAATTATCACCACAAAATAGAAAGTTGAATTGTGATTGATTTTTATTTGATTATTTACTCTCAACTCCTCATTTTTGTTGCCTTTTAATTCTTTTTTGGTGCGATTAGATTTAATTTCCATTTATTTAGGATTAATTTTTTTATTAGATGGAATGATAAGGCCCAAAGTGAGTTGCACACTTAGCCCCACAGTTAGCTCCTAAGATTATTGACTTTTCTAATGTCCAATTTGCAGCGAGACCTGTAGTAACACCTGCTGCAAATTTGTCGCCACAACCATATGAATCAACAACTTTGGAATTTAATTTAATTGCTTGATAAGGACCACCAGGAAATGATTCACCGCCTTCAGATCCTTTGGTAGAAATCCTAAGTTTTGGTATGTGAACCATTTCTTTGAGGTCGTACTTTTCTCCTGGATCGAGTCCACTCCCAACCAATAGATCTAAGTGAACTTGGGATTGGTTTAGTACCTCAATGCCAACTCTTGGGGTCGCTGCAAGGAATTTTGCTTTTCTTGATAGGTTAATTGACTGAGAATCGCCAGCAGTAATAAAGACACCATCGAACTGATCTAATTCATCCCACGGCAGAAGGTCTTTAGATGTAGGTTGGAGTCTATCTCCAATTATTGTTATAGCTCTTTCTCCATTTGGATCAACAAAACTAATTCCTCTTCTTGTTTGAGTATCCCTCCAAGCAACGTTTAGGTTTAGGCCTAGGTCTTTTAATCTTTCATAACACTTTTCACCAATAGGGTCTCTCCCTAAAGCGGTAAAAAAATGGACTGGTTCTTTAGTTAGCTGTTGCATCTCAACAGCCACCAAAGATCCACCTCCTGCCGGCTCTTCTAAATATTCTTTCGCATGGGATATAAGACCTGATTTTGGTAGCTCTTTAACAGAAAGAAAACTTACCCATTCAACGTGACCAATAACGGCTAGCTTCAAATTGGGAATATTTTTAAATTTGTCTAAGCTCAAAAGATTCATAATTTTGTTTGATAAAACTATTAACTTTTGAATTTTGAAGAATTTATTTTTACTTTACACAGAAATACAATCTAGAATCAACTATCTTTATATAATTAAAGATTTCTTTTAAAATGAAAGTATCACCTTATTCCCTGAGTTGGCTTTATTTTGCTCTTGCTATTTCAGGGGCAGTACTAACTACTCTTTCTAATATTGATTATATGATGACTTATGGAAACTTTAATATTAATGATTTCATTTCACTAGCTAATATTAACCCAGCCTCTGAATCATTATCAAGAGACTTATTTGTAGGAGCATCAGCTATAACTATTTGGATTGTTAATGAAGCAAAAAGGCTTCAGATGAAGTATATGTGGATTGTTTATTCCTCTTTCTTGATAGCTTTTGCATTTGCGGCCCCATTATTTCTATTTCTAAGAGAAAGACGTCTTATAGAAATTAGTGAAAATGAATTTAATATTTAAAATCAGAGTTAAATTAATTAATTAAATTTTCCTTAACTTTGCTTGTTAATGGAATTAACATCATTGAAATTATTCCTATTGATAACCAAATAAACATCCCATCTCCAACAATGTCTATTATTTTTCCGGATGCAATTGGAGCGAAAATAGAGCTAAGGCCAAAACACTGTGAGAACAAAGCCATTGCCATTCCTCTTTTAGAGATCGTAGATGTTTGAATAATTCCTTCCGTTGCAGTTGGAAGAAACGCAGTAAGTCCTAACGCGATGAAGAAAAGTGCAAAAATTATGAGAAGGATTCCATTTGTTAGTCTGCTGGATAATGCTATAAGCAAACAACCGATACTAAGAGAAAGCAAGCTTAATTTTAGTCCAAAATCTATATTTTTAGTGCTTAACCAGTTTCCTATCGGCCATTGGAATAAAAGTATTAAGCCTAATTGTAGGGATAAAATTAAACCACTAAATGTTTCTCCGATAGGGCCCCTGTAAGTACTCCCATTTATTAGATCTAACGGTAAACCACTTTGTAATAAAGAGAATATTGAAGTAGCAAAAATACTTATAGTTAATATTGGCAATAAAGCTTTAATTGTCGTTTTGCTCTTATTATTAGTAAATAAAAAGTCTTCTTCGTTGTTAATATCTAAATTAGTTTGAATATATCCTTCTTTTAATATTTTGTTTGTCAATAGGTAGATCAGAACCATTAGACAGAAAATATCAATTAAAAAGATAAATCTCGTAAAACTAATCCACGATGCAATTGTTCCTAAGAATGATCCAATACTTATGCCTAGAGCATCTGCACTTCGAACAAGAGCAAAACCTTTGCTAGAGGGATAATTTCCACAGGTTATTGGAACTGCTAATTCAGAGGCCGGCCAATAAATACCTGCTGAAGCTCCCAGTAGAAATTGACCTTCTAGATATGTTTTATAAGTAAGAGAGTTAAATAAAAACAAATCGGCAAAAATAGCAATAATTGCAGCTGCTTTGAGAAGAATATTGAAACTAATTCCTTTGTCTAGGCAAAAACCTGAGAGAATACGAGAGATTGAACCTGAAATAGCAGCAATTGTTATGCCCCAGCCTATTTCAGAAGAGGAAAAGCCTAGCTCGGCGAAAAGTAACGGGCTTAAATAGAGCACTCCCCCTGCTCCGATTGAAGCAAAAAGGCGAACTTTGGTGATCAATCGTAGTTTGGGTGGAAATTGATCCCACCATTTTTCTTTTTTGACTTTGCGTTTAATCCGCTTATTAAAGAGAATAATTGCTTTTGGGTTGGTAAGCAGCCTAAGCCTGGTATTAAGTCGAGTTGATTTGTTACATGCTTCAGAAAGATTGGAGGTTCATTTTGAAGACATGTCTATCCCCATATCTGTTAAGGAACTCGAAGAGTGGACTGAAGGGAAAAATAAAAAAGACTCTGAGATTGCTGCTTGGTTGGATTTACTTGGATTTAAAGGTAGAGAAGGCTTGGTGAAATTTCTCCAAGAACCTTTTTTGAAGGATAATGAGATGGCTCTAGAACTTTTACGAAGTTGGTTTGGAAGAAAATTATTAGATGAAATTGGCAGCTTGATTAAATTGGATGATGATAACTCTGGTACGGAAATATTTAAAACCTTTGAAAATTTACTTCTTTCATCAACAGGAATTACTGTTTTGGATTTATTCAGGGCTATTCCTTCAGAGGTCATTCATCTTGATCTAGATGAGATGGTTAAAGTTGCGAATGGGTGGAGAAGAGAATTAAAAATTCAGCAGAAGCTTGTTTCGAATTTAGCTGCAATATCGGAGAAGAAAAAAAATTCAGAGGAACAAAAAATAACTTCTTATATATCAAAAGAATCTAGTGTTGAGTTATTACCTATTAAAGTTCCACATCGAAGTGATTACATAACTTTAGAGATATGGACACCTTCTAAAGAAGCAGAATCTAGATCTAATTTGATAATTTTTATGCCCGGTTTAGGAGGTGATCAAGCTCACTTTAGATGGCTTTCTCGAAGTCTTAGTAACTATGGATGGCCAGTTGTGGTTCTCCAGCATCCAGGAAGTGATTCGAAATCAGTTAAGGATTTGCTTCAAGGTAAAATCCCGGCTCCAGGATTAGAAGTTATTCCAAATCGTTTAGCAGATCTAAAAGAGGTACTTAAATCCCCTGAAGTTGAGGATATAAAAGTTTCGGGGAAAGGAATTATTTTGATGGGCCATTCTCTTGGTTCTTTGATTTCTTTTCTTGCTTCTGGTGCAGATCCTCAAAAGAATTTGAATGAAAGGTGCTCTAAAGCACTTAATGTGTTTTCTCTGACCAACCTTTCAGCCCTTTTGCAATGTCAATTAGCTGAATTTTCTTTACCAGAAAGGCAAAACATTAACTCTCTTTCAGCGATTGTTGGAATAAATAGTTTTGGTAGTTTGCTTTGGCCTAGAGATTCAAGAGTAGATATTACTATTCCTTTTCTTTTGACAGGTGGAACTTTTGACTTGGTAACACCCGCAATCTATGAACAATTGGGTTTACTTTTGGCAACTAAAAAAAACAAATATAGTAGAGTATTGTTAATAGAGGGTGCTAGTCACTTTTCTCCAATTCGAGTAAAAGATCAGTTAAATAAATCCCTTGGTGAAGATGTCTTCAAATTAGATGAAACTTTAGTGGGAGTAGAGCCTATTTCTGTTCAAAACTTATTAGCGAGTGAAATAACAAGATTTTTAATAAATTTAGAGAAAGAGAACGCTTTAGAACCAGAAATAAATATGCAAAGAAATAATATAAGCTTTCATCTGCTTGATCGTAGTCTGGTAAAAAGTTTAATTAAGAACTAATATCGAATCCTTGGATCTATACATGCAATTAATACATCAATACTTATACTTATTAGTACAACTAGTGTTGCAATAACAACAACGATACCTTGCACTAATGGATAATCTCTTTGGTTTATTGCTTCTTGTAAACCTAAGGCAATACCGGGCCAGGAAAATGTAACTTCAATAAGAAGAGCTCCTCCTATTAAGGATGCAATTGTTAAACCTGTTATTGTAAGTACTGGAAGTAAAGCATTAGGAAATGCATGATTTAAAATAATTTCTTTGCTTTTTATTCCCCTGCTTTTAGCCGCTTCTACAAAATCAGTTTTTAAAGCTTTTGCTAGGTTTATACTTATAGACCTGCTAAATATTCCACTTAATAATACCCCAAGGGTGAATGAAGGTAATATTAGATGTCTAATTGTGCCTTGAAATGCGTTTAGGTTCCCGCTGATTAAACTATCAAATAAAAGAAATCCACTACCTTCCGGTTCTGATAAATTAGCAGGGAAGCGACCTCCAATTGGAAGCCATCCAAGTAATACTGCAAAAATAAGTTGAATTATCATCGCAGCCCAGAATGGAGGGAGGGCGTAAGTGCTTATTCCATAGATCCTTCCAAATAAATCTCTTTTCCCACCTGGTTTTTTTATAACATTTAAACCAATTATCAAACCAATTAAAGAGGCAATGATTAACGCAACGAATGCTAATTCTAGAGTTGCAGGCAAAGCTCTTGAAATTATTTCTCTAACTGGTTCTTGAGTATTAAGTGATTCACCAAAGTTTCCATGTATAAGTTTATTTAAAAAACTTAGATATTGATTAATTAGAGGTTGATCTAGCCCAAGTTTTGATCTTAGTAATTCTCTTGCAGTTTCATTTGCTCGATTACCTAAAATCGCATCGACAGGATCACCAGGTGCAATTCTCAAAAGTATAAAAACCATACTTGCAATGATCCAAATCATTAAAGGAGCCAAAGCAAGTCTTGAGACTACATATCTCAATAGGGCAGTTTGTCTATTCATTTTTTATGTTTCATTAGGCGATCTAAAAGGACACGACCACTCCCGTCAAATTCAGGTGTATTTACATTGAGATTTGCCCAAGCTCTTGGCTTGACAATCCATATAGGAATATATGCATTACCTTTAGAAGCAAATTTTTCTACTTCATTTAATTTTTCTAATCTCTGAGAGCCTTGGAGCTTTTCCGATTTCTCAAGGGCTTCTTGAAGAGTTTTTGATGCCCAGAAGCTACCACTGAAAACAGATTCACCTTTTTCACAGGTCTTGTTTTTAATTTCGTCGCAGCTTAATAGAGGGAAAAGGTAAGCCTCAGGATCTGCATATGCACCAGTCCAGTCAAGGATTACAGCTGGATAAGCACCATCTGATAATTGTTTGTATACAGTCGTTGATTCAACGCCATTAATTTGAATGTTTAAGCAGTCTGCAAGATCTCTCTTTACTTGTTCTTGCCATGTAAGGGCCAATAATTTATCTGCAGGAACATTTGAACGAAAAGTTAATGGAACTAGTAGTTTCTTATTTTCACAATATCCTGCTTCCCGGAAATATTGTCGAGCAACTTGAGGATTGTAGTTAGGCCAATGAGAATATTTATTCTTTTTAAATATGGGAGGGACAATTGAACGTAAAGGTTCTCTTAATCCAAAACTTACTTTTTTGGTTAGGAGCTTTCTGTTAATGCTATAGGAAATTCCTTTTCTAATAATTTCTTGATTGAAGGGATGAGAGTTGCTCTTTAGTGTTAGATAACCAATCTCCATTGCAGGCCCTGTTGATTCTTGTAAGACACCTTTTCTTGCCATACGGTTCAATGCAATGCTCTGAATATCTTCTATTGAATTTGACAAAAGTACATCTGCTTCTTTATTGCGAATAGCACCAAATAGTGAAGATGAATTCCTGAAATTTATATAATCAATCCCTTTGTTATTTGGTTTCTTGCCCCAATAGTTTGAGAATGGTTCAATACGTTGCTTCTCAGGTTGAAAGCTTATTAATTTATATGGACCAGTTCCTACAAATCTTTTATTTAAGAACTTATCTTTATATTCGGCATACGATTTAGGTGAAATAGGAGTAAGATTAATTGATGTCAATAATCCATTAATTGAACTGGAAGGTTTATTTAATTTAATTCTAATTAGATATTCACTGGGAGTCTCTATTTTTTTTACTCTTCCTGCAATTACGTAATTTTGAGTGCCTATCCTAATAAATCTTTTAAGGCTAAATGCCATTGCATGGGAATTAAATTTAGTTCCATCATGAAAAAAAACATCTTCTCTAAGTGGAATTGTTATTGTTAATCCTTTATTTGATATTTCAGGAAGTGATTTTGCAAGACTTGGCTCAAGAAGACCGTTTGAATTAATTCTATAAAGAGGATCTCCTAATGAACTTATTAGCTGGAGGGATCTTAAAGTATTTGCTTGAGCAGGATCTATTGACTCAATCTTACCAGCACTAGCAATAACTATTCTTTTATTATCTTTTGAAGGTGCACAGGATATTTGACTTATTAAGATTAATATTAATGAGAAGATTCCTGAAAACTTTTTATTAAGAAGGTATTTGCTTACGTTTATAAAAAATCTCAAAAGGAAGTTGGAAGTAAAGATAGATTTAGGAAGTCGCCGATTTAATCTGACTCAGAGGTATTTCGAAGACAGGAGAACCATTTGTTAGTAATGGCCATTCCCTAACCCAACATTTCTTGTGGATATTATCAACTCCAATAACTTGGAATAAATTTTTTTCATTGATTATATTTACACAATCACCTTGATGAATATCACCTTGATCCTTGGAATGCTTATTTGTGACTAGTTGTTGGGCCACAGAAATAAAATCTTGAGATCAAATAATAGAGACAACCTCAAATAAAATTGAGATATGTTTTTTTATAATTAGCAAGACTTATGGCTAGTTGCCACATATAACCTCATTTACAAACAACCCAAATGAGCCTCTAAACTTTTCACTTCTGATAATTGTTGTATTTTATTGAGAGAGTCTTTCATTGACCCTTTGTTTACTTTGTGAGTAATTACAACTATCTCTGCTTGAGAATTCGTGGCGTCAAATTGAACTATTGATTGAATTGAAACGTTATTTTCTCCAAAAAGACTCCCTATTTGTCCAATTACTCCAGGAGAGTCTTTTGTGATTAAACGAAGATAATTTTTTTGGATTATTCTATTTGTATTTACTAAATGGCAATCTCTCCAACTTGCAGATGAAAGCAATGGATCTACTCCATTTTTTGCGGTAGTTAATGTACTGATCCCTGCGATATTTAGGATATCCGCTACGACAGCGGAGGCTGTAGGGCCTGCTCCAGCTCCAGGTCCGTAAAACATGACCTCTCCGATTGGATCACCTTCAATAAGAATTGCATTGTTGACGTCATTGACACCTGCAAGAGGATGATGAGTTGGAACTAAAGTGGGCTCAACCCATAGGGCTAAAGGAATCGATGAATTTCCAGAGTTTTCAGAGTCTTCAAGATTTTCTGCAATTGCAAGAAGCTTGATTGAATAACCTAGTCTTGATGCATATTCAATATCTCTGCTTTGCAATTTATTTATACCTGTTGTTGATATGTCTGAACGAGAAACTGATCCTCCAAAAGCTAATGAACTTAAAATAGCAATTTTGTCTGCGGCGTCTAATCCTTCGACATCAGCTGCTGGATCCGCTTCTGCATATCCTAGTTTCTGAGCCTCTTCTAGGACATTTTGGTAAGACACTCCTTCTTTTGCCATTCGGCTGAGTATGTAATTGGTTGTTCCGTTTATGATTCCGCTAACTTTCCTAATCTGGTTCCCACCTAGAGATTGCTTTAATGGTTCAATAATTGGGATTCCACCCCCTACTGCTGCTTCTATTAACACGTAAACACCATTATTTTTTGCGGCTTCTGCAATCTCTTCTCCATACCTTGCTATAACGGCCTTGTTGGCGGTTACTACAGATTTCCCTAGTGATATTGCTCTTAAAATTAAGCTTCTAGCAGGTTCTAGTCCTCCCATGACTTCTACAACTACTTGAACAGAAGGATCTTCTACAACTTTTAATGGATCATCTGTAAAAATTGAGGAGTCGAGTGAAAGGTTTCTTTTTTTTTGTAAGTTTTTAATTGCTACCCGTTTCAGGTTGATTTTTGAAACTAAAGGGTTCCTTCCTTTAGGGGACTGCAAAATCTTTACTACTCCACAACCAACTGTGCCTAGGCCAAGGAGACCTACTCCTATAGTTGTCTCCATTTTTGTTTGAGTCAATTTTCTTTCCTAGGATTTATTTTGAAGAGAACTTGGGTTTTTAGAAAGTTTTTGTGCTTGAGATTTCATATTTAGGAAGATATTTAGAAAACCATTGGATCTTGATGGAGTAAGGCTTTTGTTTAAACCGGTTTCTCCTATAAAGCTTTCATCTATTTCTAATATATCTTCTGGGGTCATATTCCCTAGACCTAGGATTAACAGGCTTAGCAAGCCTTTTGTAATTAAAGCATCAGAGAATCCTTTCCATGAGATTAGTCCATTTGATAGTTCTCCTTTAACATAAACCTGAGAAACACAACCTTTGACCTTGATTGATTCGGAAATATCTTCTTGTGAGAGTTGAGGTAGTTTTTTGCCTAGCCAAATTACATATTCGTAGCGTCTTTTGGGGTCGGACGTCGATTTAAGTCTTTGAACCATTTTGTCCAGAACAGGGCTTCCGAAGCTGGTTGATGGTGAGCCTTTTGTCTCATCCATGTAGTTTTATGAGTTCTTTTTTATAAAGCCTAACTAGTCAGAGCGTTGTTTATTTCATATGTTCCTTTTTCTGTTATGCAGGAGTTAAAAGGGACGTCCCATGAATCCACAGGAAAAGGTTTCTTCGAAATACAATTAGAGGGGACAACTACTAAAGATTTAATCGCTTGCCATTTGGGATTACTTCTTAGCCTGTCAAAGTAACCACCTCCATAGCCTAATCTTTGACCATTGAGATCAATTGCTAAAGCAGGAATCAATAGAAGTCCAATTTCCTCTGGCTTTAGGTTTTCTTCTTCAGTTGGTGATGGGATTCCTTCATTATCTTTTCGTAAATTGTTTGTAGCCCACTTTTTATATTGAAGAATTCCCTTTTTGTCGCAAAAAGGTAAAGCAATAGGAAAGTTTAAAGATCTTTTTAAATCTCTTAGATCTACTTCTCCATTTAATGGCCAATAAATACCTGTATAAAGATTACTGGTTGAGTTTTTTGAAGATAATCTTCTCCTAATATATAATTCGACTTGTTGATAAATTAATAACTTATTCTTTGATAATTCTTTTTCCCTTAATGTCAGATATTTTTTTCTTAGATCGATTTTTTGGGGATCATTTTTCATGGAGATTTATTTGATTATTTAAATTAAATTCAGTATTAATCTTATTTTAAGAATAGGCAGGTTAATGCAATTGCTAGTGCATCAGAAGCATCATCCGGTCTAGGGGGAGTATTCAGTCTCAGTTCTTGCATGACACAAGCTAATACTTCAGATTTGCTCGCCTTACCTGAACCCGCAACTGTTAATTTTATTTGCATTGGAGCAAATTCGACGAAAGGCACTTTATGTCGAGCAAGTGTCATAACTAATACGCCTCTTGCTTGCACCACGCTAATAGTTGTACTTGATCGATAAAAGAAAAACTTTTCAATAGCAGCAATATCTGGCTCCCATTTTTTTATTAATTCACTTAAGTCATCTGATATTTCTACCATTCGATCACCTTCTTTAAGGTTCTTATTAGTTTGAATGATTCCACAATCCAACATTCTTTTTTCATTGTTGATCGCTTCAATTACTCCGTAGCCAACTCTGGCTAGACCAGGATCAATACCTAAAATCTTCAATTGATTGTTTAACTAAAAGCTAATTCGAAATCCTTAAGACTACTTTCTTCGCTTCTTTCAAATACCTTACAAAAAGCTTTTACTACTCTGTCCCCTGAGTCAACTTGCTCTAAGGGATCTTTCCTAAGGCGATGTCTTAATGAACAAGAGATAACCCTTGCAATATCTTCTTCTAAAACTTCAGTTCTTCCTTCAAAAGCAGCTAACGCTCTAGATGCTCTATTCGTCACAATGTCTCCACGAAGTCCGTCTACATCTAGCTCTCCACATACAGCTGAAATCCTTAGGCGAAGATCTTCATCGATGTTTACATCTTTAAGTTTATTTTGAGCTTGAATAACTTTATTTTGTAATTCATCTTGGCTTGATTGTTTTATAGAGCTAAAGCCTTCTGGATCATTATCAAAAGCGGTTCTTTGGTCTACAACTTTAACCCTAAGTTCAGCTTCTCTAACTGTACAGACTTCTACGCTCATGCCAAATCGATCAAGAAGTTGTGGTCTTAATTCACCTTCTTCTGGATTCCCTGAACCAATTAAAACAAATCTTGCAGGATGTCTTACTGAGATACCTTCTCGTTCAACTGTGTTCCAACCAGATGCGGCTGAATCAAGAAGTACATCAACCAAATGATCATCCAGAAGATTGACTTCATCTACATAAAGTAAACCTCTGTTTGCTTTAGCTAAAAGACCTGGCTCAAAAGCACGGACACCCTCGCTTAATGCTTTCTCGATATCGATTGTTCCGCATAGGCGATCTTCTGTTGCACCTAAAGGTAAGTCCACCATAGGGACCTGAGTTTCCGATGTGGAGATTTTTTCTCCACTATCTAAGCGCTCTCTAACTTCAGTGCTCTGAAGATCTGGATCAGAAGGAGAACTATTATATGGATCTCCTTCGACTATTGGGATTGCAGGAAGTAGATCAGCAAGAGCTCTAATAGTTGTTGTTTTCCCAGTTCCTCTATCTCCCATAATCATTACTCCTCCTATTCGAGGGTCGATTACGTTGAGTAATAGAGCTAATTTCATCTCTTCCTGACCAATCACTGCGGTGAAAGGGAAGACCCTGCGCTTCCTAGTTGAACTCACGGCTAAAAGTTGGTGCTGTTTTGAATTGTTTCACAAGTAGGTGACTTAGGTCTTATTTGGGTTCAAAAAAGTAGAAAAAAGATTATAAATTAATTAGTGCTTTTCTCTAAATTTAGTGTGGATTGAGGGTTCAGAATATCAATAATAGCTTTAGCCTTGCTTCTAATAAGGTCTGGAGAACGTATGTCATTAAAGGGACCTTTGACTATAAAACCAGCAACTGCTCTTGTATTGTCGGGCATTTCGATCAAAGCCGCATCAGCATATGTAATTCCTATGTCACCTGTTTTGTTATAAATTCTGAATCCTTCTATAAGTAATTTGTAATCAATATTTCCTTGGTTTTCTCCTAGTCCAGTTAAAACTCCTTTTGGAATTAAATTATTTGAGTTTGATGTGCTCATTATCTCTCTAAATAAATCTCTCGATCTTGTACTTAAAAACCCATTTGAGTCTGCTAGGGCGATAGAAAGAGCCAGATCTTTAGCTGAAGTTGTATTTGTTCCTTTTAAATCAGGTAAAAGATTATTTATTTGAGTATTTTTAAGCCCCATTTCTTTTATTCTTTTATTAATTACTTCTATTCCACCTAGACGTCTAATTAACAAATTGGTAGCTGTATTATCACTAATCCTTATCATTTCATTTGCTAATTCATGGAATGGAAATATTGTCCCCAATGGTTCATAGGCTATCCATCCAGCTCCGCCTCCAATTAGATCATTCTCAAGTCTTATCGGTTCATTTAATATTAATTCTCCTCTGTCAAGCATTTCCAACGCAATTATTAAGATAGGAATCTTTATTGTACTTGCGGCAGGAAGAACTTTATCTGAATTATAAGCTGCAAATTTATTTTCATTTAGAATGATAATGTAAGAACTTGTTTCAAGGTCTTTATTTTGATTGGCAATTTCTGACCACTTTCTACTTAGTTTGATTATTTCACTATCATATTTTAATAGATTAAATTTCACTTCATGATTTTTTTTGTACGTCTTATTGTGATATCTATTCCCAAAATATAAATTTCTTTCTGCAGGAGGTCGAGAAGATATTGCCTTGAAGAATGAGCCCAGTATAACTCCTAATCCTATTCCTAAAAGGGATAGATTTAAAAAGGTTTTTATATGTTTATTCAATTTCAAACCCTTTGGATTTTGTTGGTTAACTTGCAATTTGTTTGATCCCAGTTTTATTAAGGATTGGTAGAATCTTTTTTGTTAAGAGCCCATCTTGCTTGTCTGATAACACCTCTCATTAATTGGATTTCTTCTGATCTGACTTCTGCTCTCTGAAGGAGCATTTTTAATTTGTTCATACGTGCCTGTGAGGTGTGATCTAATAGAAATTCAATTTCCAACAAAAGTTCTTTTGCATCTTCAATAAAATCATCTATTTGTATTGGTAAAGCAGGATTATGAGAAGAGGAAATTGTTGATTTTGATTCTTTCCCATTAAAACGATTTAATTCGTGTAAAACAATAGCTACTGAGTGAGAAAGGTTAAGTGAGGGATATGAAGGAGATGTTTGAAGTGTTAAAACTTTATTGGCTAATAAAAGTTCTTGATTTGTAAGTCCTCTATCTTCCCTCCCGAAAATAATTGCAATAGGTACATCCACTTTGCTTGATATCGCCCATTGCAAAGCTTCTTTAGGGGAATTAATAGGGATTTCTCCGTGATCTTTTCTTCCGCATGTTGCAACGACTCTAGGACAGTCTGAAATTGCTTCCAGGAGGGAGCTATAGATAGTTGATTGCTTTAGAATTTTTTGACCTCTTACGGCCATTCTTGTTGCCTCTGAATCGTTAGGGTCGCATTTCGGGGAAACAAGTCTTAATTCATTTACTCCAAAGTTTTCGCATAGTCTCGCAACACTCCCAAGATTGATCGTTCCTTTTGGTTCTACTAGGACTATATTTATTTGCTTTTGCTTTAGAACTATCAATGTTTTTAATTTATAGAATGCATATAAGCCAGTAAATCAGCCATAGATTGAGAATCAATCTCAAAGCTAGGCATTGGAGGAGTTAATCCTTTTACAACTTGATTGATTATTTTACCGTCACTAAGGCGAGAAGTTGCCGAATGCAAGTCAGGCCCAACTAACCCTTGAGCTGAAATTCCATGGCATCCCACGCAATTCATTTTGAAAATCCTATTTCCTTTATCTATGGACCCTTTTGCACTAAGTGTTGCTTTTATGAAAGGATCAGAATGATAGGTTCCAAAAAACCAGAAAAACGTAGAAATACAAAAAATCAGGCAAATAGGCAATAAAAACCTGATCATGCCTACCTTGAGGAATGAATGAACTGCAGCAGTTGATGACGGTTCAGTCACAAAAACTTCTATGACATGAAACAATTGTGGTTGATACTCTGCGAGATCGCGAGAAAATGATTGAACCACTCCTTTGTGGAATTGTATTGGGTCTAGTGCCGATTACTATCCTTGGCCTTTTTGTGGCAGCTTGGAATCAATATCGTAGAGGTGATGCAATGCCGGATTTGGAGTGAGGAATTGAATGCAAGTATTGCCATAAGTTTTATTTCTTAGTTTTAACCATTTATCAGGAATCTTTGGAAAGGCTTGAGTTGAGTGCTCACAGATGGCAATTGCATCTTTTCTTAGCCAGTTACCAAGAAGCAGATTTTCTAAAATTATTGAATAGAGGTTTGATCTATATGGAGGATCTATATAAACAAAGTCAAAGCGAAAATCTTCAGCAGGGAACTCTTTTATAAATTCAAGTGAATTATTCTTGCAGCCCTTTTTTAAAATTTTTCCAACTTCATTACAGATAACTTCTAGATGAAATGGATTGACTAATTCTGAAGCAGTTGAAATTAGGTTTGATTTGCAAATACTTGCAGTTACTTTATTGAGTTCAACTGCTAAAACTCTTCTTGCGCCCATTTGTAAGGCTTCGCAACTCATTACACCACTTCCACTACAGAGATCAAGCCAATTGCATTTGGATACTCGTTCTCTCAGAATATTTCTTATAGATTCTCTTACTCTTGAAGTTGTAGGCCTGGTTTCTAAGCCTTTAGGACTTAAAAGATTCTTGCCCCCGATAAGTTTTAATTTATTTTTCAAATTTAAAGATTTAATTATTATTAGCCATCCAATCAAGCCAATTAGATAGCATTCTTTCTCCGGCTTTCCCTGATTTCTCAGGATGAAATTGGCAGGCACCAATATTGTCTTTCCAAACAATTGCTGTAATCTTAAAATCTTCGTATGGGACTGTTGCAGAAAGTTCTTTTTTATTTGCGACTTCTGCTGAATAAGAGTGAACAAAGTACACCCAGTTTTGTTTTTTTGATTTATTGAATAGAGGGCAACTTCTTTCTTCAATTAAGTTTCCCCAACCCATATGAGGGATTCTTTGACTTGGTTTTATTGGTAATTTTTTAACCTTACCTTTTATTATTCCTAAGCCTTCGCATTTACCCTCTTCACTGGTGTCAAAAAGTAATTGAAGACCAAGACAAATTCCTAAGAATGGTTTTCCTTCTTTTGCCCAATTTTGTATATTCGGAATTAATTTTGTTTCATTTAGGTTAGACATTGCCGGGTCAAATGATCCAACCCCAGGTAAAACTAAAGCAGTACATTTATTTAAATCAGAAGGTTGTTTTACAATTGAGAAAGAAGTATTTAACCTTTTAAAGGCTTGACTAACTGAGTGTAGATTACCCATACCATAATCAATTATGCCTATATTTGTTAACACTTTAATCTTCTCATATTTAATTATTTATATGAATTAATTATTCAGTGTATGTAGTTTAGTTTTTTATAGTTTGAACTGCGTTAAAGATGTTTTGAAATTGTCCCAGAAAGAGTTGCCTTTGGCACTGCTCCTACAACAGTATCCACTTTTTGACCTCCCTTGAAAATCATTAAGGTTGGGATGCTACGTATCCCATATTGGCTTGCAACATTAGGGTTCTCATCAGTATTTAATTTGAAGACTTTGATTTTCCCCTCAAAGTCTTTTGATATTTCCTCAACAATAGGGGCCACCATGCGACAAGGGCCACACCATGGAGCCCAGAAATCAACTAAAACAGGGACATCACTCTTGAGTACTTCCTGCTCAAAAGACGAATCAGTAACAGCTGGAGCAGTTGACATATTTTTTTGAATTTTTTAGAGAATAATTTATAAATAGTATTTTGCATGAAAAATGCGATGCTGCCATCACTTATATGAACTGTGACTGTTGGAGAGTAGAAAACAAAAAGCCCGAACACGTCGGGCAAGGGTGTGTGAGGAGTGTGTAGGCTTAAAGCCAACACGTATAAAGTCTACTCCTCATCTATTTAGAGATATCTCGTAAAGCTAAAAAAAGTCTTATTTCCCCATCCCTAGTTGTTGGGCTTTTTGGTAAACCTTTCCTTCTGTAAGAAGAGAAGGTGCAATTACAATTTCTACGTCTTGCATTTCTTTGATAGTTTTTGCTCCAAGTGTGCCCATTGAGGTTTTTATGGCACCTAAAAGATTATGAGTTCCATCATCTAATAAAGCTGGGCCTAAAAGTATTCTTTCTATACTTCCTGTAGAGCCCACTTTGATTCTTGTTCCCCTCGGCAGAACAGGACTTGGTGTTGCCATACCCCAGTGGTATCCATTTCCTGGAGCTTCTTCAGCTCTGGCAATTGGGGATCCAATCATCACTGCATCTGCCCCACATGCCAGGCATTTGCAAATATCACCTCCTGTGATGATCCCTCCATCTGCTATTACAGGAATATATTTACCCGTTTGTCTTTGAAAGTCATTTCTAGCTGCTGAACAGTCCGAAATTGCACTAGCCTGAGGAATGCCCACCCCAAGGACTCCTCTTGAGGTGCAAGCCGCTCCAGGGCCAATACCTACAAGTATTCCAGCAGCACCTGCGTTCATAAGCTTGAGGCTGACTTCATAGGTAACACAGTTTCCAACAACTACCGGAATATTCATTCCTTTGCATAATTCTTCTATATTCAGCTTTGGACTTCCTTCTGGACCAATATGATCAGTAGAGACGACAGTAGCCTGGAGGAAAAAAATATCTGCGCCGGAGTCTTCAATAACTTCTTTGAAATTTAATGCTGCTAAAGGGGTTCCGCTAACTGAGGCAATTCCACCAAGGGCTTTAATTTGTTCTATTCGAGTTTTTATTAAATCTTTTTTTATCGGTTGACTATAAATTTCTTGCATTAAAGGTACAAATTTCTCTCGACTTACTTTTGAGATTTTACGTAGGACAGGGGTTGGGTCTTCATATCTTGTTTGGACACCTTCGAGATTTAGCACTCCAAGAGCACCAAGCCTTGACAACGATGCTGCCATGTTGACATCAACAACCCCATCCATAGCACTTGCAATGATAGGAATATCTCTTTTAAAGCCTCCGATTTCCCAGCTTGGGTCTGTAACTTCAGGGTCAATAGTTCGACCGCCAGGTACTAGCGCTATCTCGTCGATTCCATATGCTCGACGAACGGATTTAGATTTTCCAAGTTGGATATTCACATTTGGCTCAAATAAGTTCCCGTCAAACTACCAACTGATGAGTAAAAAGCATTGATTGTTCTGAATAGATGATTAAATTTATGATTTTATTTTTGAGTTGAGGGATGCCTTTGGCCTTTTTGGTTTTCTTGTAAAAGAAGCTCCAGTAAGGTTTCTTTGGATACTTTGGTAGGTATTTTTGATTTCAGAAAACCTATGAGATATGACATGAGATATGTATCAAGTAAGAATACTGCGATTGTTTGGACAAAATTAGTGTCCAGTTGTACTTTCTCGAGATATTCTTAGGACTGGTAAATAGCTATTACATGGTTGATCCAATCGGGACTAATAACGAGGGTTCCGGCGATTCCGAAAAAAGGATCATCCAGACAGATTTGCGCAATGAAATGTCGCGTTCCTATTTGGAATATGCGATGAGTGTGATTGTCGGGCGAGCTTTGCCTGACGCAAGAGATGGATTAAAGCCTGTGCATAGAAGAATTTTATATGCAATGTATGAACTGGGCTTAACTCCAGAGAGGCCTTATAGGAAATGTGCACGTGTTGTGGGAGAAGTTCTCGGTAAATACCATCCTCATGGCGATACCGCTGTATATGACGCCTTGGTTCGAATGGCCCAGGATTTTTCTATGCAGATGCCATTGATAGATGGGCATGGGAATTTTGGGTCAATAGATAATGATCCTCCCGCAGCAATGCGATATACAGAATCCCGGCTGCAATCTCTTACAACTGAAAGCCTTTTAGAGGATATTGAATCTGAGACAGTTGGGTTTATTGATAACTTTGACGGATCTCAGCAAGAGCCAACTGTATTGCCAGCGAGGATTCCTCAACTTTTACTAAATGGTTCTTCTGGCATTGCTGTTGGGATGGCCACCAATATCCCTCCTCACAATCTTGGTGAGTTAATTGAAGGTGTAAAAGCTCTTATTGCAAATTCAGAATTGTCTGACCAAGAGTTAATGGGAATAATTACTGGACCAGATTTTCCTACAGGAGGACAAATTCTTGGTCGAACTGGAATTAATGAGACTTACTCAACTGGAAGAGGGTCAATCACAATGAGAGGTGTAGCAGAGATAGAAACAATTGAATCTCCTGGCAGGCCAGATAGGGATGCTGTAATTATTACTGAGTTGCCATATCAAACAAATAAGGCTGCTCTTATAGAGCGAATTGCAGATATGGTAAATGATAAGAAACTTGAAGGGATAAGCGATATTCGTGACGAAAGTGATCGTGATGGAATGAGAGTCGTAGTTGAATTAAGGCGAGATGCTTACCCCCAAGTTGTTTTAAATAATCTCTTTAAGCTGACACCACTTCAGAGTAATTTTAGTGCGAATATGCTTGCTCTTGTTAATGGGGAGCCTTTAACACTTTCTCTTCGCAAGATGTTAAAAGTATTTCTTGAATTTAGAGTGGAAACTGTAGAGAAGAGAACCAGGTATTTATTAAATAAGGCTGAAGAAAGAGATCATATATTGTTGGGATTGCTTTTGGCCTTAAATAATCTTGATGCGATAATAGAATTAATTAGAGCTGCTCCTGATAGTGCTAATGCAAGAGAAAAATTAAAAGATAATCATGGGCTGACAGATGTTCAATCTGACGCAATCTTGCAGATGCAATTAAGAAGATTGACAGCCCTAGAATCAGATAAAATAAGGCTAGAACATGAAGACTTATTGGTTAGAATAAAAGACTTTAAAGATATCTTAAATAGAAAAGAAAGAGTTTTTCGGATAATCGAAGATGAGTTGTCTAAGTTGTATGAGAAATTTAATGCCCCAAGAAGAACAGAAATACTTAATCTTGGCGCAGGTCTTGAAGATATTGATTTAATTGCAAATGAGAGATCAGTTGTATTGCTAACAGAGACAGGTTATTTAAAAAGAATGCCTGTAAATGAGTTTGAGGCAACAAGTAGAGGAACTAGAGGTAAAGCTGGAACAAGAAGTCAAGGAGAAGAAGAAGTTAAGTTATTTATTAGTTGTAATGATCACGATACTCTTTTGCTTTTTAGTGATAGAGGAGTTTCTTATGCTTTGCCTGCTTATAGAGTCCCTCAGTGCAGTAGATCAGCAAAAGGAACTCCGATTGTTCAACTTCTTCCTATCCCAAGAGAAGAGGCTATTACTTCCTTGCTTTCAGTCACTTCTTTTGATGAGGATAATTATCTTTTAATGCTTACCAAAGGAGGCTTTATCAAGAGGACTCCTTTATCTGCATTTAGTAAAATCAGAGCTAATGGTCTTATTGCCATTGGTCTTGAGGAGGGAGATGCTCTTATATGGGTACGATTAGCAGTTTCAGGAGATAGCGTTCTAATTGGATCGAAGGCTGGAATGACTATACATTTCAGGTTGAATGATGAAGAGTTAAGGCCCTTAGGTAGAACAGCTAGAGGAGTCAGATCGATGAATCTACGCTCAGGAGATTCCCTTGTAAGTATGGATGTACTGCCAGTAGAGCTTGCTGATCGAATAGCTCGAACTCCAGATGAGGCGTCTGAAAATAAATCTGGATTAGTAGTTAATGAAGGACCCTGGGTTTTAGTCGCTTCTGCAAATGGTCTTGGTAAAAGAGTTCCTGTAACTCAATTTCGACTTCAGAAGAGGGCTGGTATGGGATTAAGAGCCATGAAATTTAGAATTCAGGGAGATGAGTTGGTTGGATTGAGAGTTTTAGGTTCGGGCGAAGAGCTTTTATTGGTAAGTGAGCGTGGAGTTATTGTTCGAACAAGTGGAGATAATATTTCGCAGCAATCTAGAGCGGCGACAGGTGTACGTATTCAGAAATTAGATAATGGAGATCGACTCTCTGAAGTGGTTTTAGTTCCTCATGATTCAGAAGAAGCTCAGGTAAGTCAACAAGAATTATCTTCTCCTAATGAAGATAAGGCTATTGAACAGATTCCTTCCGATTGAAATTGGATAATAAAGCGGATGTTTTAGTTATGGGAGCTGGTCCGGCAGCACTTTGTATTGCTTCCGAATTGGTTCAGCAAGGGTTAAAGGTTAATGCTATATCATCTAATTCTCCTGAAACTCCTTGGGCCAATACTTATGGAATATGGGCAGAGGAATTAGCATCTTTAGGCAAGGAATCTTTGCTTGGTTATAGATGGTCAAATACTGTTAGTTATTTTGGAAATGGTCTTGAACCTAAAGGTATTTTGCCCGTTAGTCATGATTTTGATTATGGATTGTTTGATCAGTCTTTACTGCAAAACTCACTGTTAGAAAAATGTCAGGGTCTTAAATGGCAAGTAGAAACAGTAGATAAAATTGCATTCAAAAAAAGGGAAACAGAAGTTACTTGTATTTCTGGAAATATATACATAGCAAGAATAGTCATAGATGCAGTAGGGCATAAAAGTCCTTTTATTCTTAGGCCTGATAAAGGGCCAGTTGCTCAACAGGCTGCTTATGGAATAGTGGGTCGTTTCAGCTCTCCTCCGGTAGACAAAAATCAATTCGTTTTAATGGATTTTCGCCCAGATCATTTAAATGAAGTTGAATTAAGAGAGCCCCCTTCATTCTTATATGCAATGGATTTTGGGCAAGATATTTTTTTTGTTGAAGAAACCTCTTTGGCTTGTACGCCTCCTCTTCCTAAAAAGATTTTAGAGAAAAGACTTTATTCAAGGCTTTCTCACCGTGGAATAGAGATTGAAGAAATTATTCATGAAGAAAATTGCCTTTTCCCAATGAATTTACCTCTCCCCTATCTTGATCAGCCTCTTCTTGCTTTTGGAGGGTCTGCCAGTATGGTTCATCCGGCTTCTGGATATATGGTCGGAGCTCTTTTCCGTAGAGCGCCGACATTGGCAAAAGAATTAGCTGAATCCATTGAGATGAAACCTCCTCTCGATTCTTTGACCCTTGCTAAAAGATGTTGGAAAGTACTTTGGAATCCTGAGTTAGTACAACGCCATCGCTTATATCAATTTGGTCTTGAGAGATTAATGAGTTTTGACGAGGAACTTTTAAGAGAGTTTTTTATAGCGTTCTTCAAATTACCTAAAAAAGAATGGTCTGGATTTTTAGCTAATACACTTCCGCTACCTAAGTTAATAGTTGTTATGCTGAGATTGTTTTATATGGCTCCAATGAAAGTTAGATTAGGAATGATTGGATTGTGATTAATCTAAATTTACTCAGTGTTCCCTCCAGTCATTAACTTGAATAAGAGGAAATAATGAATCTTCATTCTCGATTTTAACTAATTCTCCTGAAGATACATTTGTCTTACCTTCTATAGAATCAATTAAAGTCCAGAATCTTTTTAAATGTCTATTTATCCGATCTTTTGCGAGACCTGTTGTTGTCCCTGCTCTTAAAATAAAACTCCAGTCCGAAGATTGAGAAAGAAGAAGTTCTCTTGCTGCTTGTTGAAGAAGTCTTAGGTCTGACTCTTTTGATACTCCTTTAGAGCATCTATCTATCATGGCTTTTGATGCTTTATTCCATTCTGGAATAATCCATGAATTCGATTCATTTATCCAATAATTATGGTACCCACCTTGCCCCCAGCTAGAGGGGGACGGATCACATAATTGAAGATTCGGGGCATTTGAAAGTACATCTTTTAAACGAGTGAATTCTATTGATTGTGATTTTGCTTGTTTGAAAAGTTCAGCAAGAAATAGAGGGCCTTCAAACCACCAGTGTCCAAAAAGCTCAGCGTCAAAAGGTGCTACAAGTAATGGATAGATATTGATCTTGTTATTAAGCTCATCAAGTTGTTTTTTTCTTGCTGAAAGATAATCTATTGCATGTTTCTTTACAATTTCCTTTGCTTTTTCAGGCTCATAAATCTTCTTTTCGTCTAAAGGTATGTTTTTGCTCGTAACTTTGTGAAGTTTAATTCCTAATGGCCTGTGATCATTTATTCCAATCTGATTGAGTTTATTTAATGATATATCCCAGCCTAAATCTCTATGAAATTCACGATATTCTGCGTGTCCAGGATAACCTTGGTTTGCTGACCAAACAGGAAGTGTTGATTTACTATCTCTCCCAAAAAATGCAACCCCATTTTTACTGCAGATAGGAGCGTAAAGCCCATACCTTGGCCTAGGACTTGCATTCAGTAAGCCATGGCCATCGAGTACTGCATAACGTAAACCTGATTCTAACATTAACGAATCAAGCCCTTCGTAATATGCACATTCAGGAAGCCAAATTCCTAATGGATTGCATCCAATTAATCTTGAATGCTCTCTTATTGCTGTTTTAAATTGGCCAATTATTGCTTGTGGGTTTTCTCTTAGAAGCGGCAAATATCCGTGGGTTGCTGCACAAGTTAATAGATCAACAACTCCAGAGTTTTGGAGAGTTATATATCTGTTAATAATGCATCCTTCATATAAATTCCAAAGTTTTAATTGACTCTTTATGTTTTCAGCTAGATGCTCTTTAGCGTAATCATAAATCTTTGGAAGATTGGTTAAGAGATCTAATCTAGTTTTTAGCCAATTTGGAAAACGATTTTTTAGGTCTCGATCATTAAGTAAAGAAAGAAGAGTAGGCGATAGACTTATTGTAATTTTTGGAGTTTGTTCTTTATCTGAGGATGATTCTTCAAGGGTTTTTAAAAGAGGTAAATAGCACTCCATGAGAGCCTGAAAGAACCAATCCTCTTCTAGAGAACCGGGTTCGGCTGATCTCACGTAAGGCAAGTGAGCATGTAGAACTAGTGCTATTTTTCCTTTAATCAGCTTTTGAGGTACCTGAGTATTGATTGTAGAATGCTATTGATCGAATTTTTGTACTTGTCTTAGATTTTTTTAAATAAAGGAATTGATATTAATTATTAGGATTTTTATTTGGTATTTTTTAAGTAATTTAAGTTAAATAGATTCTATCCTTCAGCAAAAGATCAATTAGAATTTACAGATACAGTCAATTTGACTCATAACGTTTAGGACTCAATTTATGGCCAAGGATCCAGGCCGAGTTTTGATCTTTGATACAACCCTTAGAGATGGTGAGCAATCTCCAGGGGCTAGCCTTAATTTGGAGGAAAAGCTTGCTATTGCTCAACAACTTGCAAGGTTAGGGGTTGATGTTATAGAAGCAGGGTTTCCTTTTGCTAGTCATGGAGATTTTACTGCAGTTCAAAAGATTGCTGAGGTGGTAGGAGGAGAAGAAGGACCAATTATTTGTGGATTATCTCGTGCTTCAAAAGCTGATATTAAATCTTGTGCTGAAGCTATTGGGCCTGCTCCTAGGAAGAGGATTCATACCTTTATCGCGACTAGTGATATTCATCTAGAACATAAGCTTCGAAAATCAAGAGCTGACATATTGGAAATAGTTCCTGAAATGGTCCAATACGCTAAAAATTTAGTAGATGATGTTGAATTCTCATGTGAGGATGCAGCAAGGAGTGATCCTGATTTTCTATATCAGGTTATTCAACTTGCTATTAAAGCTGGTGCTGGAACTATAAATATTCCTGATACGGTTGGTTATACAACTCCCTCTGAATTTGGAGGTTTAATTATAGGAATCAATAAAAATGTATCGAATATAGATGAGGCAATTTTATCTGTCCATGGTCATAATGATTTAGGTCTTGCAGTTGCTAATTTTCTTGAAGCAATAAAGAATGGAGCTAGACAAGTTGAATGCACTATTAATGGAATAGGGGAAAGGGCTGGTAATGCGGCTTTGGAAGAGTTGGTTATGGGTTTACATGTTAGGAGAAGATATTTTAATCCTTTTTTTGGAAGGGAACCTGACTCTCCTACCCCTCTTACAGCTATTAGAACTGAAGAAATTACAAAAACCTCAAGGTTGGTCTCAAATTTAACTGGAATGATTGTTCAACCTAATAAAGCAATAGTTGGAGCAAATGCTTTTGCTCATGAATCTGGCATTCATCAAGATGGTGTACTTAAAAACAGACTTACTTATGAAATAGTTGATGCGAAAACTATTGGGCTTTCGGATAATAAAATTTCGCTTGGAAAATTAAGTGGAAGAAGTGCTGTAAGAGCAAGGCTTGAAGAACTTGGTTATGATTTAAGTAGAGAAGATTTAAATGATGCATTTGCAAGGTTTAAAGACTTAGCAGATAGAAAAAGAGAAATTACCGATAGAGACTTAGAGGCAATTGTTAGTGAGCAGGTTCAACAACCTGAAGCTTTTTTTCAATTACGTTTAGTTCAAGTTAGTTGTGGAACCACTCTTAAGCCAACAGCGACAGTGAGTCTTATTGATCAGGATGGTACAGAAAAAACTGCGGTTTCTTTGGGTACTGGCCCTGTTGATGCAGTGGTAAGGGCTTTGGATTCGCTTGTTGATATTCCTAATGAACTTATAGAGTTTTCAGTTAAATCAGTTACAGAAGGAATTGATGCTTTGGGTGAAGTCACTATTAGACTTAGACATGAGAATAAACTTTTTTCAGGCCACTCAGCTGATACAGATGTTGTAGTGGCAGCTGCCCAAGCTTATGTAAATGCTCTTAATAGGTTGAAGTCTATAAAAGGGAAATATGGACTTCCTCTTCAAGTTGATTCTGTTAACTCAGCGCAGACTTCTAAATCGATTTGAAATAGATTAAAAAAAGGTAATTTTTACTCTTGTGTATAGCTATAGGCCTTCGTATAGGATTAGTAAGTTTGAAGAATATTTATGGCATTAAAGCAAGCTATTTATAGGCTGATTGGATTGGATGGCAGACCCCATAAAGTATTGGATGCCCCCTATGAATCAATTGATGCAGCAATAGGTGCTGCGGAAATTTGGTGCAAAGGTCAAGGAGTAAATGGTTCGTTAGGTGATAGATCTATAGGGATTGAAGTAATGACGAGCAATGGTTCTTGGAGAACAGTCTGCTATCCGCATACTTCCTCTATACGATCAGTTTGATAATTAGAGACTAGATAACTATTGTTCGTTATTTTTATAAACTAATGTGGGTTAGCATAGATTTCTGTCTTGTTCCAATAGGTGTAGGGACTTCTTTATCTCCTTTTATTGCTGTTTGCCAGAAAATCATAGAAAAACATAATCTTGATTATGAGTTAGGTCCTAATGGCACTGCAATAGAGGGAGATTGGGATAAGGTTTTTGAATGTGTTAAAGATTGCCATACAGAAGTTCATAGAGTGGGAGCTAATCGTATTTATTCAACCTTGAAAATAAATACTAGAACTGATCGAAATCATTCTTTCCGTGAAAAAGTTTCAAGTGTTCTTTCTTCGATTGAATAACGCTTCTAAATATTCCATTTTGTATTTCTATAAAATCTATATATAAGGTAGATATTTCAATGACTAAAACCTTTTGATTTCTTTGATAATTGGCTGGAGATCTGATTAACTTGGAGAAAGCTACTTATTTGTTGATGAGATTTGGTTTGAGTGGATACTGGATATTTGCCTGGTTAGGCTTAATTGCAAATATTGTTGCAATTCCTTTTATTGCATTTGTTGTACGTTCAGGGCCACCACTTCAGCAGGCTAATTTTTGGGTTGCTATTTTTCTTGCTTGGCCCGCCTCAATTGTTGGAATTGTTGCAGTTTCTGGTCTATTTGCAGAAAGGCGTTGGGGAGTAATTATGTCGATAGTTGCATTGTCGATGGCGGTATCAGGTACATTGCCATACGGAATAGTTAGATTAATAAACCAAGGAGATTTTTTAGGCTTAGGAGGATTATCATTATTAATAGCAGCTCTTAATTTGATTGCATTAATATATTGGTGTAGTCCTAGAAATAGAAAAATAAGACTTTAATATTTAATAGGTTTTAGATATTATTTATTGTTTTTGAGAATTAATTAAATGTATTTTGATTGTTCACAGGATATTGCAATCTTCTATGTCGCATCCGTCTCCAGACTCTAACAAAACCCCTTACTACTAATTCGATTTCAGCTCTAGTTAGATTACTTTGGGAGAGTTGTCCATCTCTTATTCTAGATTCAACTATTTTGCGAATTGTTAAACAAGCTTGTTCATTATTTGCGCCAGATTCAAGCGACCTTAGAGCGGCCTCACAACCATCAGCAAGCATAAGAATTGCTGTCTCTTTTGATTGGGGTGTTGGTCCTTTATATCTAAATCTACTTTCTGAAATAGATGAATCTTTTTGTCGTGCTTGATGTAAAAAGTATCCCATTTTTAAAGTTCCTTGATGTTCAGGAATGAAATCAGCAATCGGAGCAGGAAGACGGTATCTTTTGGCTAGTTTTAATCCTTCATCTACATGTGCTTGCAATACTTCAGCACTTTTAAAGGGGTCATTTATTTTGTCATGAGGGTTAATTCCATCTTCTTGGTTCTCAATAAACCATTCTGGGGCATGTAATTTCCCTACATCATGATATAAAGCCCCTGTTCGGATGAGATCGATGTCTGCTCCTATGCTTCTCGCTCCTTCTTCCGCTAAACCACAAATCATCAGAGTGTGTTCAAAGGTTCCAGGCGCTTCTTGTGATAATCGACGAAGTAATGGTCTCTCTTGATCTGCTAATTCCATTAACCTTGTGCTTGTTAAAAGGCCAAAAGCATTCTCTATTATTGGAATAAGAAGAATGGTGAACATCAACATTGCCCCTACAACTATTGCCTCGGAAATAAGGGTTTCTGGATTCGCAATTAAGTTTCCAGTATTAATGTTGGCAGTGAATAATTGTCCTCTAAGAAAAAACCATTCAACGCTTAAAGCAATGAATGGCAGTAATACTGCAATTTGAAGCAATTGAGCTCTACTTCTCATCCTTCCACCAAGTAATGCAACTATTGCTGAAGCACTAGATGCAATTAAAAGTCTTCCTTCTCCAATACCACTAACAGGCACTGGCCAAATAAGACTTCCAATAGCCATCCATGCTAAGGCCGAACTTGTCCCTATCCCTTGTGAAAGAAGCAGAGTCGGAGGAACTATTATTGCTAGAGGACTTACAGCGGCCCCAAACCAAATTTTGCTTGCTTGAACTATTAAGAGTAATCCTAAAGATAGTAGTGCTTGTCTTGCTTTTAATCGAGGCTTTTCCCTTCTCATTATTAATAGTAAAACCCCACAACCTGCTAGGGCTTCAATAAACTTGCAAAACCATTCGAATGGCTTAGGACTTCTTTTGATAAGTCCAAAATGAGCAAGTAAGTCAAAACGTTTTTGGGTTATTGGCTCACCTTTTTCAATAATTACATCGCCTTTTTTTACTAGGGGATGCTTAGGAATACCTTGTTTTGTTATTTGTTCTTCAAACAGTTTTTGGCTTTTAGTTGGATCATGCCTAAGGTTTGTCTCATTTTTAAAAGTTTTTGCAATTAATTGGCTGCCTACTGAAATAGCAGGATCTTTATATTTGTTAGTAGTTGATAATTGAAAGATAGCTGATTTTTTTAGTTGTTCCGAGGCTAGGTTTTTTACTAATCCTTGGCTTAAAATCCTTTTTGAGACAAGGATTAGTTCCTTTTCCCAGGAGTTTTGTTCTTCGTTGGATTGCGATTTGAGCCAGTTCTTTTCTTCTTTGTTTAAATTGAAACTGATTCTTTCTAGGTCATTACTTTCTTTGAATGTTTCAAGATCTTTTAATTGTTCAATCAGTTTATTTTCAAGTCTTTTGGTTTCAATCTCATCAATAACCTGAACAAATGTTAGAGGAAGGAGTTCAGAACGTTTTTTTTGTAAAGCATCACTATCAGTAACTAAATCTTCTTTTGGAGCAATCGCATCGAAGGGAGAAAGATCTCCGGGACGCAATTCTGGGACCGCTAATAATTTATAGCTTGAGATGATTCCAATTAATAGGCATACCATTAGCAAGCCTGCTCGGTCTGCTTTGCTCCATCGGATGACAGACCGTCTTGGAGATTGGCTGCTCAGCCATTTTCTCCATAGATTTTTTAAGCTAAAAACTTTGGCCACAGAGTTTGGAAGCAGAACATAACGCTAGCTATTTACTGAATTCATGCTGTTATTAAGTTTATTTTGGTTGTATGGGATTTAAGATTAATGGTAAGAAACTTTCCAGTGAAATTGAGCAGAGACTTATTCATGAAATTAAGGCAGGTGAAGAAAACGCTGGGAGACCTCCAGGACTTGCTGTAATTCGAGTTGGTGATGATCCTGCAAGCGAAGTTTACGTAAGGAATAAAGAAAAAGCTTGTTCGAGGATCGGAGTGGAAAGTTTTGGATTTCATTTTGATGAAAAAGCTTCAACTAGTGACTTGATCTCCCAAATTAACCTTTTAAATGAGAATGAAAGTGTAGATGGGATTCTTTTGCAATTACCTCTTCCATCTGGGTTTAATGATCAGGAAATTTTAAAGGTTATCAATCCTAATAAAGATGCAGATGGTTTACATACTTTGAATTTAGGTAAATTACTAAAAGGCGAAAGAGGACCCCGCTCGTGTACTCCTGCAGGGGTTATGGCTTTGCTGGCAAATAATGAAATTTCTATAGAAGGGAAAAGAGTGGTAGTAGTTGGGAGAAGTATTCTAGTTGGGCAACCAATGGCATTAATGCTTCAGGCTGCCAATGCGACAGTAACAGTGGCACATTCAAAAACAAGAGATTTAGATGCTTTAACAAAAGAGGCTGATTTGTTAATAGTGGCAGCAGGGAAACCAAATTTGATTAATGCTAAATATGTAAAAAAGGATGCTGTTGTAATTGATGTTGGAATACATCGAGTACCTGTAAATCAGTCTTTGGGTAAAGATTCTCCTTACAAGCTTTGCGGAGACGTTGATTTTGAAGATGTTTTTTCAAAAGTTAGAGCTATCACTCCTGTCCCAGGTGGAGTTGGGCCAATGACTGTTTCAATGCTTCTAGTGAATACTGTGAGTATGTGGCAAGATCATTGCGGTTTGTCATTTACTTTTGGTGATCTTCTCCCATGAAGTGCTCACTCCTGAGAGAATTCTTAGAATAGATTTCTTATATGTCTGAAGTGGTCATTTCTTCCTTTGACTTTTCTGAATATTTGAAGAAGTCAAAAAATCTTATTGAAACTGCTTTAGATGATTCTCTCGGGCCGGAAAGACCTGAGCTCTTAAGGAGTTCAATGCGATATTCCCTTCTTGCTGGGGGGAAGAGGCTTAGGCCGATTCTCTGTTTAGCAGCTTGTGAACTTGCTGGAGGCGACTTGGAAAAAGCCATTCCGACATCTGTCGCTTTAGAGATGATTCATACCATGTCACTCATCCATGATGATCTTCCTTCAATGGATAATGATGATCTTCGTCGAGGTAGGCCTACTAATCACAAGGTTTACGGAGATGCAATAGCCATTCTTGCAGGTGATGCATTGCTAACTAGAGCTTTTGAGATGGTGGCAATACGTACTAAAGGGGTTCCTCCTGAGCGGCTTTTAAAGGTAGTCGGAGAGCTTTCTTTAGTTGCTGGAGCACCAGGTTTAGTTGGCGGGCAGGTTGTAGATTTAGAGAGTGAAGGTAAAGCAGTTGATCTTGATACTTTGGAATATATCCATCTTCATAAAACAGGGGCTTTATTGAAGGCATGCGTTACCTGTGGGGCACTCATTGGAGGAGCGAATCAAGATCTTCTTCAGGCACTAAATGTTTATGCAAAGGGAATTGGATTGGCCTTTCAGATTATCGACGATATTCTTGACGTAACTTCCAGTAGTGAAGTCTTAGGTAAAACAGCAGGTAAGGATTTAATTGCAGACAAGACTACTTATCCAAAATTATTAGGCTTAGAGGAGTCTAGAGATAGAGCTAACAAGCTTGTTGATAAGGCAAAACGAGCACTTGATCCATGGAAAGAAAACTCTGAGCCACTTTTGGCTTTGGCAGATTACATAACTAATCGGGATAGATGAATTTTTCGGAAATGACATTTTTAGATATTTTTGATAATGCAGTTTTAACCTGGGGCCTCATATCCTGTGGATTGGCACAGCTTTCCAAGTTAATTTTTGAATTAATTCAAAATGGTAAATGGCGACCTGCTGTTCTTTTTGAAACGGGTGGTATGCCTTCGAGTCACTCTGCTTTAGTTGCTGGAACGGCATCAGGAGTAGGCCTTCAACTGGGCTTCGATGACCCTGTTTTTGCCATGGCTGTAGCTATTGCTTTTATTGTTATGTATGACGCTAGTGGTGTTAGGAGATCAGCGGGTTTAACTGCGGCAAAGGTAAATCAATTGACAGAGAGTAATTCGTTAACCTTGTTAAAGGAAAACCTTGGACACACTCGAACTGAGGTGATAGTGGGTAGCATTTTGGGGCCAGCTATTACATTGCCAGGCATTGTATTTGTAGGTTCGCCAATACATTTTCTTCAAACTATTAATCATATTTTGGGGTGATAAAAACACCAAGCATCGAGTTCCTAACAGAATTAACTCGTGACCAAAGCCAATCAATAGAAAAATTTAATTTATGGATGGAGAAATCAGCAGATAGCGAACCATTCCTCCTAAGCGGCTTTGCTGGGAGTGGTAAAACTTTTCTGGCAATGAAGTTCCTAAAATTGGTTGAAGCTAAAAAACTTTGTTGGACTGTTGCAGCACCTACTCATAAAGCTGTAGGGGTTTTACGAAAGGCTTTAGAGGGGGAAGGGCTTAAACCCACTTGGTATCCATCGACTATCCATAGATTGTTGCGTTTGAAACTAAAAAGGAAAGGAGATCTAGAGATTTGTGAGGAAACAGATCAGACAGCTAAATCCTTAGATGATTTGGCTCTGGTTGTAATAGACGAGTCATCGATGATAGATACTAAGCTTTTGGAAATAGTGCTTAAATGTGCGTCGTTATCTAAGACACGTCTTGTCTTTGTAGGGGACCCCGCTCAACTTCCTCCCGTAGGAGAAGTTCAAAGTTCGGTCTTCTCCATGAATCGTGTAATTTCAGCACATTTAACTGAAGTTGTTCGTCATCAAGGACCTATCTTGAAATTAGCAAGTTCTATTAGAGATGGGACAATGCCTTGTATTATTCCTCCCTGTGCACCAACCTTTAAAACCACAACAGGATTAGTTGCAAGTTTGAATAAGAGTAGTTGGCTTGATGAAGCTAAATCTTCTTTAAAGTCTGCATCAAATAATGACAATCCAGATCAAGCAAGAATTCTTTGTTATACCAATAAAGTTCTAGAAAGATTAGTCCCTCATGCTAGACGTGCAATTCATGGCGAAATGGCAGATCAATTACCAGTTCTACCAGGAGAGGTTTTAATTGCTAGAAGAGCAATAATGTCTGCAGCATCGACTGATGTCGTAGATACGTTTGAGATGCCAGATATGCTGATTGGATCTAACAGAGAAATGATTGTTGATGATATTGCTACTGAGGATTGTGATCTTTCTTGTTTTGGACTTGAAGAGCACGTTCATACGAGTTGTCTTATCGAAACATTGGTTGCAAAAGTAAGATGTTTAAATAATTCTTATTCTCTTAGGCTTTTGCCAAGTTTAGGTAGCAAATCTAGGCAGAATCTTGATCATATTTTGAAAAAACTAAGCAGTATGGCAAAAGAATCTGAGAAGAAAGAGGCGAAATATTTTTGGCGTACGTTTTTTCAGATAAGAGATGGGTTCGCTTCAGTAGGACCTGCCTCAGTCCTGACTGTTCATAGAAGCCAGGGGAGTACTTTCCAAAATGTTTTTGTTGCTTCTGATGTTTTTTGGCCTAAAGACTTATTTTTAAGAAAACAGTTGGTTTATGTTGCGGTAAGTCGAGCAAGTGATCAGGTTTGGTTGGTCGGAGACTCTCTTCAGTCTTCAGTTCGGGACTTTTGGGAAAACCAATTTAATACCTCCTGTTAAATTCGTTTTTTGTTGAAATATAAAACCCTTTCCTAATTATTACTTGTATTTATAACGGCGCTGAGCCAAGCCTTTGGGACGTTTGTTGCCGTTGGCCAATGAAGATGAATCCAACTTGCATGAAGAAGATTGTTGCACCAACCTTCTTTCCTTGGAGGCAGATTCCATCCTTTTATCTCCCAAGGATGAGTGAAATTATTAGCATTATTCCCCGAAATGGCCATTGCGAGTTTAGGGACTCTTTCCTTAAGAGGATATGTTTCCCAATAATGAAATTCGTGTCCATAGAGGATGTCTTTTTCCCGTAAAATAAGACTATTTGTTAATCCTTCCAATTTTCTATATCCAACTTTTAGTTGTCCTTTTCTTGCATTAAAGGGAAGTAATCCAGTCATTGAGTGTGCTTTTCCGTCTAGATCAGTTAATGATTTTCCTAGAATTAACATTCCACCACATTCGGCATAGATTGGGAATTTTCCATAGAAGTCTTTGATTGAATTTATGCTTTTTGAACATTGACTGAGTTGTTCTGCAAATTGTTCGGGAAAACCTCCTGGAATTATCAACCCTTTTGCTTCTTTAGGTATTGGCTCATTTTCTATAGCTTGCCAACTTATTGTTGGCATCCCTAAGGCTTCTAGGCATTCTTTGGTTTCTGGATAGCGAAAATGAAAGGCCTTATCTTCTGCTATTGCTACTGGATATTCCTTTAAAAATGATACATTCTCATGGTTGGTGATTTTAGTGAGATCTATAGAGGTTTCAATTCTTTGAGGTGCTTTTAGTAGTTTTCGGAACATTGAGATATCTAAGTTATCGTTTGCGATTTGCTGCCATGATCCAATTCGTTCTTCTAGATTCTCAATTTCCTGTGCTGGAATAAGACCAAGATGTCTACTAGGTAATTTTAGTTCATTTCTTGTTGGGAGAGAGCCTAGAAAATTAACGTCTATTGAATTTAAGACTTCTTTCAATAAGAGTTTATGTCGTTCTGTATTGACGTGATTAAGAACTACTCCTGCAATTTCTAAAGAGGGATCTTGATCGCGAAACCCTTTGACTAATGGACCTAATGAAGCAGCTTGTCCTCGCGCATTAATGGTTAAAACTATTGGAAGTTGGAGTTGTTTTGCTATGTCTGCAGTACTCCCTTTACTTGTGGAGCCAATACCATCGAATAAGCCCATAACCCCTTCAATTAAAGTTAAATCTGCTAATCCTCCATATTTATAAAATGTTTCGTTAATCCATTTTTCTTTGCAGAGGATTAGATCTAAATTTCTACAGAACCTTTGTGATACAGAGGTAAGTAGTTGCGAGTCTAAGTAATCAGGACCAATTTTAAAAGGTTGCAAATTGAGCTGATTGTTTTTTGCCCAGGCTGAAAGAATAACGCTTAAGAGTGTTTTTCCACTGCTGCTTGACGGGGCGGCAATAATACAGGCCATATAAGGTCTATTTTGGACCTTCGAATAAACTAAGTATTTTATAAGCTATTGGTGTGGCAGCAGCAAGTAGAGGACTTGAGCTACCTCGACTACTGGCCAATAGACGAGCTATATCCATCTCAACCGAGTTGATTTGGCTAGGGACTACTTGTTCAATAAGCTCCATGCTTGCCATCCCACCTGCCTCAAGACGCATGCATTCTCCGGATTCGGAGGCAAGTATCACGCAAATGTCATTCTCTTTCTGTTTCTCAGGTTTGCAAATTAATCTTAGTCCTACTATTTGTCCTGGATGAATACTTGGGTTGCCTACGGGTAATGGCATGACCCTTAAAGTTACAATTTGGCCATCTGTACGAGTGAATTTTGCTTCTATAAGTTTATTTTTTTTGCTAGTAGTATTTTTCAATTTCCAACCCAATCTATCTGCGATCCAAGCTGCTAAAAGAAGTCCTTGAACGGGATGCTTTCCTTCTATATCAATATCTATATTGACAACATTAGCTAGCGAATTTCTTCGATGTGGAGGATCAAATACCATTGCTAATGTTTCTCTCCAAACTCTTAGTCGCAACCAATTCAAATCGTTTACAGCTTCTTGAGCTTCTAATTTTTCTTGAAGTAATTCAAGACATCTGAGAGGCTTACCTAGTGCAGTATCAATAACTAATCTACGATTTGGTAAGGCAAGTTTTTCAAGTAAGTCAGGAGCTTCATCTAGGCTTCCATTCCACCAGAGCCAAGAAGGAAGATCTTCAGGTACTAATTCTTCTAGAATATCTAGACTACTTTTCAGAGATATTAGATCGCCACGCATAACAACAACATCACCACAAGCTGAATTACCACCTCCTTCTTCTGGAAGTGGACAATAAGCTGCAACAAGTGTCTCAAGTTTATTACCTTCTTCAATTGTTGGTGCAAGGGTAATTAAACGCCTTGGTTGTAATCCACTAATAGCTGTGTCGACATGTTGCCCTCTTAAGTCTTCAAATTTTTCAAGGATTTTGTTACTAGGTAAAGAGCTATAAACACTTTGATCTAATGGAGGAGTGCTGTGAGGAAGCTTGTTTTCTAGAATAGTTTTTCTTGCAGCTCCGATTATTTCTTCGCGTTGATTTCCAATGATAGGACCTTTGATAGTCCCATTTCTTACAAGTTTTTGCTCGATCCATGCAGGTTGCCAGATAAGTAATGAAAAAGTATTAGCCCCTTTGTTCCCACTTTTATCATGAGACCAAAGTTGGTCAAGATAACTTGGAATTTCAGAGGGCGGAAGTTGGAGAGGTGTTTGTACTGTTAATTGAGGGGACATGGCTATAGGAATTTATATTTGGTGGTTTTGATTAAGGTCGTCTCCATAAGAGACTGTTTTTAGCAAGTAGTGCATCTGCTTCTGCTGGACCCCAAGTTCTAGATTCATATGGATAAATTGGAAGTTGCCATGGGACATCTTCTATTAATTCCAATAAAGGTGTATAAAGTCTCCAGGCGGCTTCTACTTCGTCGCTTCTGGTAAAAAGAGTTGGATCTCCCAACATGGCATCAGCTAAAAGTCTCACATATCCTTCGTCAGAAGGTTCTCCAAAGGATTCGTCATAAGAGAATTCCATTTCTACTGGGCGACTTCGCATTCCAGATCCCGGTGATTTAACTTCAAATCGAAATTCCGCTCCTTCATCAGGTTGGATTCGTAAAATTAATTGATTAGAAGTTGGAGTCCCACCAGCGGAATCAAAAAGATGTACAGGTGCTTCTCTAAATGTGAGAACTATCTCGCTGAGTCTTTTTGCAAGTCTCTTTCCAGTCCTAATGAAGAAAGGAACACCTTGCCAGCGCCAATTGTTTATAAAGAGTTTAGTCGCAACGTACGTTTCGGTTGTACTTGTAGGATCTACTCCAGGTTCATCTCTGTAACCATTTAAAGGATTGTTAATACTGCCTCCTTTCGCATATTGTCCGCGGACACAGCAGTTCCATGGTTCTATTTCATCTGCAAGGTGAGCAGCTTGAAGAACTTTTGCTTTTTCATTGCGAATTGCTTCTGGGTCAAAATGTCCAGGAGGCTCCATTGCCGTTAGAGCAAGCATTTGCGTCATATGATTTTGAACCATGTCTCTTAAGGCTCCAGAGCTTTCGTAATAGCCCGCTCTATCTTCGACACCTACTGTTTCTGAACTGGTGATTTGCACGCTTGATATGTAATTCCGATTCCAAATTGGTTCGAAAATTGTATTAGCAAATCTGAGGACGAGAATATTTTGCACTGTTTCTTTCCCAAGGTAATGATCAATCCTATAAACCTGGTTTTCTTGGCAGCAACCTTGGACTAATTGATTGAGTGCTTGCGCGCTGGTGTAGTCGCGACCAAATGGTTTCTCAATAACAATTCGACTTCGTTTTGGATCATTTAATAGTCCAGCCGAAGCAAGTGATTTGCAACCAGATCCATAAAATTTTGGTGAAACAGAAAGATAAAAAGTGCGGTTTCCGTGAGTTGCCTTTAAACGATCAATTTCATCTAGCCTTTTCCCAAGACGCACAACATGATCAGGACATTGAAGATCAACAGGTTCATAGAAAAGATTGGAAGAGAATTCTTCCCATTCAATAGGGTTTTCTTTGATTTTTTCAGCTAGCGCAGCTGACATTTTTGTACGAAATTCTTCATCAGACCAAGGTCTACGAGCACATCCAAGTAAAGCAAATTCACTTGGCAACCTACGTTGCTTATATAGTTCAAAAAGAGCTGGGACAAGCTTTCTATGAGTTAGATCTCCACTTGCTCCAAATATAACTAGACATTGTGGAGATATAACACGCTCTTGACGTAGATCTACTCTTAAGGGATTTGTGATCGGCATCTTCATTGATAACTCCTTAAGCCGATGATATTGCTTGCTAGTAATTCAAATAGCAATTCAGGATATATCTATGTTTTATTCTGGGATGCCCAAAATTAATTAGTAAGTTTCAGCATGCCATCTACCCGCTTTTCTTAATTGAGGTCTAAGCTCAGACCAATTAAGACCTTTTGCAGCAGCAGCTGTTGTCATTGCTTCATCAATTCCAGGTTCCATGCCTTTTAGACCGCACAAATAAATATGAGTTTTTGGATCTTCAATCATATTAAATATTTCTTCGGAATGTTCTAAAACCCTATCTTGTATATACATTCTTCCTCCTTTAGTGTTTTGTTGTTCGCGACTTATTGCTTTTGTATAGATTAGATTTTCGGGGAACTGTTTTTTATAGTGCTCAAAATCATCGTCATATAAAAGATTTGCTGATTTTGGAGCCCCCATAAATAACCAAGCTTTACCTTTGAAATTCCAATTGTTCTTTTCTCTCTCATTAGGCTCGAACATTCTTCTAAGATATGCCCTCATAGGTGCAATCCCAGTACCAGTCGCGAACATAATTATATTTGAATCCTCTTCTTCAGGAAGAAGCATTTCTTTCCCTACTGGGCCACTAATTTTGACCTTATCTCCTTTGGATAGGTTACATAAATAAGTAGAACAAACGCCATTTATGGTTTCCCCATCTTTCTCATATTGAAGTTGTCGCACGCATAGAGAAACTGTATTGCCTTTGTAATCATCTCCATGCCTTGTACTTGCTATTGAATATAGCCTTGGCTTATGAGGCTTGCCTTTGGCGTCTTCTCCAGCAGGGATTATTCCAATACTTTGTCCTTCTACATATTTGAGGAATGGGTCTCCTCCCGCAAGGTCAAATGTTATGTGCTGAACAGTACCTAGTGCTCCATCCTTAAGAACAGAGTAATTTTCAGTAACTTGTCCTAGGAATGGAGCTTTTGGTTTGTAAGTATTTATAGGTACATCCGAATGAGGTTTTTTTGCAATAGGTTTAGGAGCTGGCTTCGAGGCTGCTTTTGGTGTTGATGGGATTCCAGCAGGTGCATTAGCAGCAACAGGTTTTACTGATGTAGCTACTTTGGCTGGATTGGAAGTATTGCTCTGATTAGAAAAGGTTTCTGATAATGCAGATTTGCCCCCATATTGGATTTTCTTTTGAATGAACCAAAAAACTCCAATAATGATTGGTATATGAGCAAGTCCCCCTGCGACTACTTTTATTTCTGAGTAAGCCATTAAAAACTAAAATGCGATTGTGAGAATACCAATTTCTTGGATCTTATAGGGGAAAAATCTTATGCCAGAGTTCACGTTTTGAGATTGGCACAACTCGCTTTATTTACTTTATTTATTCTTGAAGCTTTTTTTTTAGTCTTTTTTGATGCTTATTGCATGATTTTTTTTGTTTAAAAACGAGGTTTTTTCTCTTACAGTTCCAGTTATAGTCGGAAAATCAATTCTTAAAGTCCATTTTTCGAGGTGTACTTTAGCTTTGCATTCACAGTGGATTTTTATTAATACAAAATTTTGATCTAGAATTCAATTCAAAATTTTTTATAGAGAATTAGCCTGAAAATTAACCCAGTTTGCTTTTGGGAATAAAAGATTAAGGAAATAAATTTGGATATCCTTCAGATAATTTGTTTGTTTTGGAGAATTCCATTACAAACTTTCCCAAATAGGGTTCCTATGGATTTTAAATTGAATTTAGTTTAAGTAGCCCCAAGGGGATTCGAACCCCTGTCGCCTCCGTGAAAGGGAGGTGTCCTAGGCCTCTAGACGATGGGGCCAAGAGTTGTGACCTTAATCTACCTGTGACAAAGATCACATTCGGAAACTACGGTCAAACCTCACCACTCGTCAAGGTTCCTTCTGTCTTCTCTGAGCCTTGCCAAGTTGGCAAAGTGAAGAAAAAGCAAGCTCCTTTGTTTGATTCTGAGACCACCCAAATTCTCCCGCCATGTACCTCCACTATTCTTCTGCAGACAGAAAGACCAACCCCAAATCCAGAAGTCCTATCAGAGGTTTGAGGTAGGCGGACTCGATCTAAAAAAATACGATTTTGCTCTTCTTGAGGAATACCAGGACCATTGTCACAAACGCTTATTTCGATCCATTGATCTGTTCGATGAATCATTGTTATAGAAATTTTCCCTCCATCTTCTGAATATTTGAGTGCATTTTCTATTAAGTTCAATAAAACTTGACTAATTCTTCTTTGATCTGCAAAAACATAAGGCAAATCACTTGGTATATCAGTATTTATCCCTATTTTTCTATTAAGCCAAAGCTTTTCTAATTCCAAAATTACTTCTGCAGAAATATTGGCCAAACTTATTTTTTGGGGATTGAATAAGGCTTCCCATCTGATTCCCCCAACTTCAAGTAAGTCTCTGGAAAGTAACTCGATTTCTTCTAAACGTCTTTTTAAAACGTCTTGAAACTTTTTTATACTTATTTGACCTAGCTTTTGACTTTGTGCGGCTAAACCTGCTGCAGTTAATGGTGTCCTTAACTCATGAGCTACCATTCGCAATAGTCGTTCTTGAGATTGGATTCGATCAGTTAGGTTTTCGTTTTCTTGCCTCAAAAATAAAAGTTCATCTTCCAGTCTAAGTTCTTTTTGAGTTCGACTATTGGCATCAAGTTCAACTGTCTCTAGGTTTAGTTCTAATGTATTGACGAAGCCTTCTTCTTGCCAGCGAGGTACCCAGCTTCTTAGTTGCTCAGAAATCTTGCTCCCTACAAAAATTTGCTTGGGCGAAGGGGATAGTTTTATTAAAGCAGGAATGGCAATTATTCTATGTAGTTCGAGTATTTCTGGATTATCTCTGGGGTCGGAAACTTGCAGACTTACTCTAAATCCAATTTCATCAGCCTTAAGGTATTTTATTAAATTTCTCAAATCCCCTCTAGAAAGGTGGTTCTTTCCAGCTAGAAGCAAAAGCTTTAATTCTTTTTTTTGTTGTAGTTCCCTGGCAGCCAAAAAATCGAATAAGTCTTAATTTCTTGACTTATCTTAAGAGATTGTGAAGCAATTTTCGGATCATGAATATAGTTGTATGGAGAACATTTACTACATTGCTAAGATAATGGAATTATGAAGCTGTTATTGTTTTGTAATAAGAAATTTTTAACACATTATTTCCTTGGAAAAATTGAGAATTCTTTCAAATCTACTATTAAAGTCTTTTGTTATCGGATTAACAATGCTTCCAGTTGTTTTTATTGGATCGCCTGGTTCTCTGAAAGCGGAAAAGAAGTCTTCATCTGATAAAGAGAATATTCCAATAAGTACAACTCCTGCCACAAAAAGGCAAGCACTTTTATATAGACAAATCTCAATGAATTTCTTTTGTAAATCTCGTAGAGCAGGGCTAGCTTTCCCAGAATCATTGAATATATCGGCATCTATTTTAAAGGATATTATTTATGCTTATCACGGTGGATTTGTTGAGGAAATTCCTGGTAGAAAACTAACTCCTGAACAACTTTATTCAAATGCTCAATTACAAATTATTGAATCTGGGATTAAGTTTTGCCCTGATCAAGTGACTAAAGAAGCTAAAAAAGATTTTGAAAATATACTAAAGAATATAAAAAAGACTGAAAATTAATCATTCCAAGTAAATCATCTAGCATAACAAGGATATCTAGACTATCTAAACATAGAGCTTACAGAACTTTCCTCGTGAATTCTCCAAATTGCTTCTCCAAGCATATTTGCTACAGATAGTATTTTTAGCTGTGGGAAATCTTGGCTGTTTTTAACTGGGATACTGTTGGTAACTATTACTTGTTCGAAAAGCCCTTCTTCAGAGAGTCTTTCATATGAAGGTGGTGAGAAAACTGCATGAGATGCGCAAGCAATAACTCTATTTGCCTTTTCTTTTTTTAAAAGTGCAGCTCCAGAATAAATTGTCCCTCCAGTATCAATCATATCGTCAATTAAGATTGCCGTTTTATTTGCGACTTCTCCAATTACAGTAAGGCTTTGTGCGACATTGTGACCTGATCTGCGCTTGTCGATTATTGCAAGTGGTGCATCGTTCATTTGTTTAGCAAAAGCTCTTGCTCTTGCTACTCCCCCTACATCTGGAGACACTACAACCACTTCTCCTAGATCTTGAGCAGAAAGGTAATCAACAAGAACTGGAGAACCATATATGTGATCGCATGGAATATCAAAATATCCTTGAATCTGAGCAGAATGTAGATCCATTGCAAGAACCCTATCAACCCCGGATTTTACTAATAGGTTTGCAGTTAATTTCGCAGTTATGGACTCTCTTCCGGCTGTTTTTCTATCAGCTCTAGCATAACCAAAATAAGGAATTACAGCTGTTATTTGCCTCGCGGAAGCCCTTTTACAGGCATCAACCATTATCATCAGCTCCATCAAACTATCATTTACTGGAGCACAGGTCGGTTGAATAAGAAATACATCACAACCTCTTATTGATTGTTGAATTTGTACGTAGAGTTCTCCATCCGCAAACCTTTTTGATACGAGTGGAACGTCATTGATTCCTAGATAAGATGCTATTTCTTTTGATAAAGAAGGATTTGAGGTTCCACTTATTAGACGTAGTCTTTGGGTGTCGTGATTTTCTTTGGGTTTCTCAGCATTGGCAGCAGTGAGATAGCTCGTCAGTGTCACGCTGCAGATCAAATAACTAATCCTTATCGTAGAGCTATTCTTGCCACTGAACATATTAATTAATAACCTTATCTTTGTAATCTGATCTCTTTATGCCTTTTTTGGTTGGAGCAGGTGAATTACCTGAGACGCAAATGTCAAGAGGATCTCTTTCCTTATCTAGTTTTTGGGGGGGACGATTTCGACAATTTTCATCTGAGGATTTGCCAAACAATTTAATAGATTCAATACAAAATGATGATGGTCTAACTCAACTTCTAGGAGATGCTGCTAAAGCACAATTAGATGGTGGAAGTTGGCTTGAGGCTTTAGGTGCATGGAGAGTCCCAACTATTCTTTTTGCGTTAGCTTCCTCTGATGGAACAGTACAAGGAGTAGCTTCTGCCTATGTCGCTCTATGTAAGGAACTTTCAGTACCTTTGATTGGGATTATTCAGTTGGGAGGGAGTTGGGATGCTGGAAAAAGAACTTTGGATGGACTCCCTTGGTGCGGATGGATTCCAAATGAAGAAAATGAAATTGGTAATTTAAAAGCTGATTCGGTTCAAACTGAAATTGAAGTTGCATGTGAAAATCTAAAAAGGAGAAGAATAATGCTAAATATTTAGTAAATTAGAGTTTACTTTTGGTGATTAATTTTTATTTGTCTTTGATATTTTTTCATCTATTCCTTGTTCTAAATTATTGATAATTAATTGATTTGGATAATTTGAAAAGATGTTGATAACAATTCCAATAATCCAAAAGCCAGCAATTCCAATGGAGATTTGATGGAGCCTTTTCCCTGGATGTTTTTGTAAAGCTTGTCGCATTACAGATAAATAGTTGATTTATTTGAGATAAGAACGAATTTAGAAAGAGACCTCTTTCTATTTTTAGGTTTTGTTTTATATGTCTAATGAAACAATATAACTCTAATTTACCTAGAACGACAGGAGTTTTATTACATCCTTCCTCTCTTCCGAATAGTCCTGTATGCGGATCTTTTGGCGAACCTGCAAGAGAGTGGTTGAGATTGTTAGCTCAAAATGAAGTAGGTGTTTGGCAATTTTTGCCCCTAGGACCTACTGATGAAAATGGTTCGCCATATAGCTCTCCTTCGAGTTTTTCCTTTAATCCATGGTTCCTTGATGTAAATGATTTAATAGAAGAAGGATTCTTGCCTTCCTCCATATTAGATCAACTTCCAGGCGAATTGAATCAGAGTGATGACTATGTTGATTTTAATTTAGCGAATGTTAGGAGTAAGTTAATTGGAAGGTTTTTAAGAGAGTATTGGGTTGATCAAGACTCAGAAAGACACGAAAGATATAACAATTGGTGCAGTAAACAGTTTTGGCTAAATGACCATATATTGTTTATGGAACTTCGTAATAAAAATCAAGGAAGTGCTTGGTGGGATTGGCATTCAAGGTTTTCTATTTATACGCAAGGGGCACTAAATGTTTTTAAGGTTGATTTTCAAGATAATTTATTAGAGCATTCTTTGGTTCAATGGCATCTTGATAGGCAATGGACAAGAGTAAAAAATTTAGCTAAGGAACTTGGTATCTTACTCTTTGGAGATTTACCTTTTTACGTTTCTAGAAATAGTGCAGATGTTTGGAGTAATACTTCTCTCTTTTCGATACTACAATCAGGTGACCTATTTTCTCAAAGTGGAGTACCTCCAGATTATTTTTCGGAAACAGGACAATTATGGGGGACTCCTGTTTATAGATGGAGAAAACATAAATCAACTAGATATAGATGGTGGAGAAGCAGAATCTCAAGACATCTCCAACAAGTTGATTTGTTGAGAGTGGATCATTTTCGAGCCCTAGATTCATATTGGTCTGTGGCAGGTAATGATTTAACTGCAAAAGAAGGAGTTTGGTTATCTTCCCCAGGGATTGAAATGCTCAATTTATTTAGAAAGGATCAATCAGGGAAACTTCCACTGGTTGCTGAAGATCTTGGTTTAATTACTTCAAAAGTTGAATATCTACGAGATCACTTTCGTCTACCAGGAATGAAAATCCTTCAATTTGCATTTGATGGCAATGCAGAAAATCCCTATTTACCAGAGAACATTAAGGGAAATCAATGGGTTGTATATACAGGTACCCATGACAACGACACAACATCTTCGTGGTGGAATGATTTGGATGAACAAATCAAGCAGACTATATCGACAAGATTTTTAAACAAGGATTTGTCCCCTTGTTGGGAGTTTATAGAGATGGGTTTATCTACGGATGCAAGACTATTTGTTGCTCCTTTACAAGATTTATTGTGCCTGGGAAGTGATGCAAGGTTTAATAAGCCTGGAACAATAGATAATAATTGGTCTTGGCGCTTGAAATCATTTGATTTAAATCTAAATAAAGCTTTATCTTTTTATAGCCAAAAGGCTAAATCCCTTGGCAGAAAAAAGGAAGATGCGCTTAAACTTATTTAAATTATATTTGACTTTCATATGATTATTTTCTAATTTCTGTTTTCTGTTCTTCTTCTTGTGTTGCTTCTTTTTCTGCATCTAAGCATGAGTGAATACTAAGAGGACTAATCGTTATAGTATGACTTGATGCAAGTTTTTCTTGCTGCTTATTTAATAGCAAAATACTGGTAAAAATCATTATAAAATAAATCAAAGTTCCTTTCCTAGACCTAAAGATATCTATATTGCCCGGGGTGAAAACTTTTGATTTTTTTAGTTCATTTGGATTATTTGCTTTACTAAGAATAGGACGTAAGCTTCCTTTTGAGATGGATAATTCAATTTCTATAATCTCTAACATTGTCTTTAGAAAAGCCTTTTCGGGTAACTTATTTGTCCATCCTTTCTCTATTGCCTCGATTACTGCTACTGATATTTTTGTTTTTTGGGATAATTCTTTTCTGCTTAGTAGATAAATTTCCCTTTGTTTTCTTAAAAGCTGACATGCTTTATGAAATTCATCATCTTTTTTAGGATTTATAATTTCAGCTTCATTTATAGATAGCTTAGTAAAATAGTTGAAGATCTTGCGTAATTGCTCCATATTTAAATTATATCTTGAATGAGTAGATGATTCCATTCTTTATCTTTTAGCTCTCTCCAAGAACCTTCTTTAAGGTTATCTAAGCAAATATTTTCTATTGAGATTCTTTTTAAATCAGTTACAGGATGCCCTAGGAGTTCTGCTATACGGCGAATTTGTCTTTTCCTACCTTCACTTAAAACAACGTTTAATAAACTTTCTGATTTATTTTTTGATAACTTTAATAAATCAACTTTCGCTGGTAATGTTTTTTTGTTATCTAGCATGATGCCCACTTCCCATTTCTTTAATGATTGAATTGATGGAATGCCTTTTATCCAAACTTGATAAGTTTTCTTGTGATGAAATTTAGGATGAGTGAGTTTAAGTGTTAATTTTCCATTGTTAGTAATTAAGATAGCTCCTCTACTGTCTTTATCTAACCTTCCCACAGGGTAAAATCCATTCCTCATTTCTGTAGGGAGAAGATCTAAAATAGTTTTTCTTCCATAAGGATCATGACAAGTGCTAATTATTCCTTTTGGTTTATTTACAAGGATAACTCGAATGGGAACTTTTAGATTTAGCGCATTTCCATCGACAGTTATATTATCTTTTTCTGGATCACCTTTATCTCCGATATAAGCTTTTTTGTGATTGATTTTTACTCTTCCACTTTCTATTAACATCTCTGCTCGTCTCCTTGATGCTATTCCGGCTAATGAGATTAATTTTTGAATTCTATATTGCATATTAATTTATAATGAATATATTTCTTGTTTCCTCTGAGGGAATTAAATTAGGCATACAAAGGATTTAGTTTCCTAATAATTGTACTTCCGATCTTTTGGGGATTGAATGTTTTCTTGATTAGCTTAATTAATTCTTTTATTTCCTGAATATTAATTTCATCATTTTTAATTAGGCTCATTAATAGATTTTTTCTTATTTGGGAGCCTTTTGATCCTAGTAATAGTTTTAGACTAGCCTTAGCAAGAGGAATAAGTTCTTCACTTGGTGACTCCGAATCTTCTATTAATACGTCAAAAAGATTTTCTAATCTGTCAACCATAAGACTACCTTCTTTGTCAAAAAGAACTTGTAAGAGTATTTCTAACATCTCAGTTTCATCAGAAGTTAATAGTCTTTTAGCTACATAAGGATAGGCTAAACTAACAATTTGAAACTTAGGGTCTAATTTAATTGCTAAGCCTTCTTGACTGATAACAGCACGAATTATCAACGCAAACCTTGCAGGGACTCTAAAAGGATAGTCATACATAAGTTGCGAGAACTTATCTGTTATTTCTTTAAAGTTGAAGGTGAATACATCTTTCTCAATTGCTCCTCCTAATACTTCTTTTAAAACAGGAACTATTGGCTCTAAATTTTGCGTGCTATTTAAGAATCCAAGGTGTTGGAAATTATTTGCTACAGAATTAAAGTCACCATTGATTAAGTTGACAATAGCTTTTGTTAAAGTAATTCTATCTTCATCTGAAATACTATCCATCATTCCAAAATCTACATATGCAAGATGTCCAAGATCTCCGGTGCTTCCTTTTAAAGCAAACATATTCCCAGGATGAGGATCTGCATGGAAGTAGCCAAATTCTAGTAATTGTCTAATACCACTTATTACTCCTGTTTTAATAATTGATGATGGATCTATTTTGTTTTTTATTAGGTTTTCTTCGTTGCTGAGTTTTATTCCGTCTATCCAACTTGTTGTAAGGATTTTATGAGTAGAAAGTTTATCTTCTACTGTTGGAACAGTTACTGTTGGATTGTCTTCAAACAATTTCGCAAATCGTTTTGCATTCGTTGCCTCCTTTTTATAATCAATTTCCTCAAATAAGCTTTTGCCGAATTCGTCTATTATCTCGCCAAGTCCTACACCGAGGTTTAAAGGTAATATCGGAGAGCTTAAAACTCCGAGAAATTTAACTAAAACCAAATCGCGTCTAATAATAAAGTTTAAATTTGGCCTTTGTACTTTGACTGCAACATAATAATTTCCATATAAACGGGCCTTGTAAACCTGTCCAAGGCTTGCTGATGCTATAGGTTCCTCAGGAAAATATTCAAATAAATTTTCTGCATTTTCTCCTAACTCATTGTTTAATATTCTGACTGCTTCATCATGCTCAAATGGTGGAAGATTATCTTGTAGGTTTGTAAGTTCCTCGAGCCAGTCTCTCCTTACAAGGTCTGGTCGTGTAGATAACGCTTGACCAACTTTTATGAAACATGGGCCCAGGTCAGTAAGTGTATTGAAGATTTTTTTAGCTAATTTCTTTTGAATATCGATACTTTTGCTTGAACCTTGTATTAAAAGACTGATAGCAAGCGATAATAACGAGAAAATAATATATAAAAGCCTTGGCAACCATATCCAAGGCCTCAGAATTAACCAAGCTAAATCCCTTTTAAAATTATAATCCATTTACCTATCATAAGTTCTTGTTAATCAACACTTGTTTTTGATGTTCAGCTAAATAAATTGATTTGTATAAAAAATACCTGCACGAGATAAAAATAATTTATGCAGATTTCTTCTTTTTTGAGAGGTTATAAAGCTAGAAACCTTTGTTTCCCTTCCCATAGTAGGGGTAGAGCCTTACCAACGGATTTGAAAAAGCTTTTGCAAAGGCGACCTGGGATTTGGGATTTGCCCGAGTTGCCTTCATTTGGCGGGCCTCTTATCTCTGATGGGGCAGTTGCGGATAGCCAAAGATTTTCTGCTCGTTCTTTTGATGTTGATCATTGTTGGTATGGAGTTAATGGGGCCACAGGACTTTTGCAATCTGCAATTCTTTCTGTTGCAAAACCTGGATCTGCAGTTTTGGCTCCTAGGAATGTTCATAGAAGTGTTATTCAGGCTTGTGCATTGGGTGATATAACCCCTGTTCTTTTCGACCTGCCATTTAATTCAGATACAGGCCATTTTCAACCTCCAAATGTTTCTTGGATGAAAAAAGTTTTGGATAAACTTGAGATAGATAAATTTGAAATTGAAGCAGCGATTTTAGTAAATCCTTTTTATCAAGGTTATTCAGTTGATCTCACTCCTTTAGTTGAGCTACTTCATTCAAAAAATTGGCCTGTGATAATTGACGAGTCTCATGGAAGTCATTTTGTTCTTGGATTGGATGAATTACCTAAATCGGGGTTAAAGGTGAGGGCGGATTTGGTTGTCCACTCTTTACATAAATCCTCCACTGGTCTTTCTCAAACAGCAGTCCTTTGGTTACAGGGAAATCGGGTGGATCCTATGACTGTTGAAAGAAGTATTGGTTTGTTTCAAACTACTAGTCCTAGTTCTTTACTTCTTGCCTCTTGCGAGGCAAGTCTAAGGGAATGGCAGACTCCTCAGGGAGAGAGAAAATTAATTTCTCGGATAAGTTCAGCTAAGAAAATATTTTCTAACTTGCAAAAGAATGGGGTTCCTTTGGTTGAGACTCAAGATCCTTTACGTTTGGTTTTGCATACGGCGAAGTCAGGTTTAACTGGATTTCAGGTCGATGAATGGATGATGGCAAAAGGAATTGTGGCGGAACTCCCAGAGCCTGGATCTTTGACTTTTTGTCTTGGCCTAGGTTCTCAAAGAGATTTGTTTAAGCTTTTACTAAAGAATTGGCAAAAACTTATCTCATTCTTCCCTCGTAAACCGATACTTCCACCTTTCTCAACGCCACCCTTTTCGTTAATCTCTAGACCAGAAATTTCTTGTTTATCAGCTCTAACAAGTAGTCAAAAAATAGTTGGTATAGAAGATGCACTTGGTGAAATCTCTGCAGATTTAATCTGCCCATATCCTCCTGGAATACCGATGCTTATTCCTGGAGAACTAATAGAAAAGGGACATATAGATTGGCTTTTGGATCAAAGAAATCTATGGCCTGATCAAATACCTACTGAAATTAAGGTTTTAGCATGAACTTCTGATTATCTTAAGAAGACCTTTTACATCCTTTTGATATATTCTTTCTTTAGATTTAACCCATTTTTTAACTTTAAATTTATTTATTGATGCTCTATAGCTTCTTAAATAATCGCTTTCGGAGTGGACTTGCTGCAGGGGGGTTTGGACTAATAATAGTTCCTCTAGGTGGTTGGTGGTTCGCAGCTTCTGTAGGGGTGATTGTGCATCTGGCATTGCTAGAGTTCTTCAGAATGGCTGAATTTACAGGTATCAGACCTGCTACCAAAACAACATTAGTCGCATGCCAGATTCTTCTTTTGACAACCCAGTTAGGAATTGACGGTATTGTTTCTGATCACTTAATAGATGCGGTTCTTCCTTTGTCAGGTGCTGCGATATGTGGGTGGTTGTTACTTCAACCAATAACGGGATCAATATCAGATATTTCCACATCAATTTTTGGGTTGTTTTATTTAGGATTCTTGCCAAGTCATTGGTTGAAACTAAGAAACCTATTCGAATTACCTTTGTCTAATGGTTCTAATCCTTTGGGAGTTGTTGATTATGTGAACCTAGAGTTTGGTATGAAAATTACGCTAATTACATGTTTTATGATAGTTGCTTTTGATATTGGGTCATATTTTATTGGTAAAAGTTTTGGGAAAACACGTTTATCCCCTATTTCTCCAAGTAAAACAATTGAAGGAGCTATAGGAGGCCTTATCTTTTCAATAATAGTTGGATTTGTTGTGATCTATAGCGTCAACTTTGATATGAATTTGGGGATAGGATTTTTACTTGCCTTTCTGGTGTCACTATTTTCTTTGATAGGAGATTTAACTGAGTCAATGATGAAAAGAAATGCAGGCCTTAAGGATTCAGGAGATGCCTTGCCAGGACATGGCGGGATTTTAGATAGGATAGACAGTTATCTCTTTACTCCTGTTATCGTTTATTATAGCGTGATATTTATTTATCCAAGTGGAATAAGTTGACGCATCTATTGATATATTTTTGCTTTACCAAATACGCTAAGAACACAATTTTTTAGGTACGCATTTTTTATTGAAATAGATTCATCCATAGGAATCTGGAAAGAGCCGGAGCTATTTTTATTTGTAAGGATCAACTCTCCATTTGTACAATTTAAATTAAAATCATCTATTTTTGTATTACTAGTTATTGTGTTTGAGCCTGTAAGCTCTAAGTAATCATTTTTAATTTTTACTTTATCAAGATGATTCATTCCTAAAAGTTTTTGGCAAATTAAACTTCCTAACCAATTCCATTGATCTGACAATAATAATTCTTCTAATGATCTGCTGGAAATATTGATTTCCCATTTAACGATAAAGTTTTTATTGAAATAAATCTTTTTGCCGAGGATGTTAGCTTTAATTTGAATTTCTTTACCACTTAACTGAAGATAGTCTATTGGTATATTTTGAAAGTTTATATCTTTTCCTGTTATAAAAACTTCAGAAATATAACCTTTAGTTATAGAGGTATTTGAAGGATTTATTTTTACAGTAAGTTTGTTAATACTTCTACATCTAGTTCTTATCCATAGCGCCAAGGAAGACTCTATTATCTTTAAGATAAATCCTTTTTCAGAATTGCTTTGCATGCTTATGAAGACTTTGCCAGTAATCTGCAACTATTTGTGGTTTATCTAAGTGAGGTAAATGTCCGCAATTATCAATCTCATTTAACTCTTTGCCTAGCAATTTCATAGACTTCTCTCTCTCTTCCTTCTTTATTATTCTGTCTTGTTTCCCCCAGATAACTTCTATTGGTTGATTCGGAATTGCTTTCCCTAAATTAGATATTCCTCCACCTCTAGCAAAAGATGCAAGAGATCTTCGCCATCCAGGGACAGTTAAATGTAATGAAGCTATTTCCTCTTCTGCTTTGCCAACACTTTTGCTTGGGTTGGCAAAGGCTTGCCGGCAAAGACTTTTTCTTACAAAGGGTTGTCTTAGGACACATGTTCCAAGTTGATCTAGGGGCCAAGGTATTTTTTTTTGACTATTAGCTAGTCCTGCAGGAGCCAGCAGTAGAAGTTGATTTATTCCTTTTGGTTTCCTTCTTGCAAGTTCTAATGCTATAGACCCTCCCATTGATGCCGCTATGATGCCTACAGGTTCATTCTTTGAGCAATTTATTATTAATTGATTTAGATGGTTTAATATTTTTTCTAGTCCATATTCAACATTATTTGGTCTGGGACAAAATCCGAATCCGAATAAATCAGGAATAATTAGTTGATTCTTATTCTTTAATAGTTTAAAAATTCTTCTGAATTCTAGGAATGAACTATCAAATCCATGGAGCATTAATAATGGAGGTCCTTCCCCTAAGACTGCAACTGGATATAATTCAGAAGTTGTAGTTGAAAGACCTTCTAGATATAACCATTCCACTTTGTTTGCTAACTCACAGGCTAAAGGATCAATTAAACTGTTTTTTATTTGATTTAGTTGTTCTTGAGAAGTTAGTTCTTTACTCACTTTTATTTATGTAATTATACTAATTAATCTTTAGATTTTAATGTCTGAATATCTTTTTTCATTATGGTGTATTTTTGTATTTATAATGGAATCATAAAGCATATCTTCGCTTATATAGAATGGAAGACTATTGAATTCAGATTGGTAATTACATGTAAAATTACATGCTTTTTTTATATTAGTTGCTGATGTATCTGCTAAACCTAATGTATCAATTGATATTGGAAGATTAAGTTCATTAAGGAAATTAATTAATTGCTTTTTTGCTTGTTTTGCTAACTTATTACTTGAATAAAGTTCCTCAAGTTGTAATTGAATAATTAATCCAAAGCCTACTATCTCTCCATGCAAGGCTGCTTTGGAAAATTTTAATTGTGTGAAACCATTGTGAATTGGATGAGCTGCTGCAGTGCGGCAATTAACGCCTCCAATGCCACCTATTAATCCAGCAGTTAAAGCGCATGCCTCTGAAACTCTAATCCAAGAATCGCTAGACGAGTCTTGGAATGCTTCTACTCCATCTATAAATAACTGGTCTCTTAGGACTCTTGCCATTTGAACAGCCTGTTGAACAAATCCATCGTTGCTGCAACTGCTAACTAGAGAGGCCTCATACCATTTCGCAATTCCATCAGCTATACCGCTTGCGAGTGTTCTCGGTGGAGCATTTCTAACAAGGGTATGGTCGAAAATTAATATTTTTGGGCATGATTTTAATGATTGATCTTTGATGAATGCTCCATTTGGGGAATAAATATTTGATAAAGCAGTCCATCCTGCGCATGTGGCAGCACTAAGTGGAATTGTTATCGAAGGAATATTTAGTCTATCTGCAACTAGTTTCCCTGCATCTAAAACCTTTCCTCCTCCTGCAGCAATAATTGAATCACAGTTGTTTTGAAGTGAAATCTTTGAAATGTTTTTTAGATCTTGTTCGCAGCAATCATTCTTTAGTTCTGCTTGTGCTGGTTTTAAGCCAAGAGAGTGGAGTTCTTTAAATAGTTTGGCTCTTATCTGAGATGTGGCTTTGCTTCTTCCTAGAAGTAAGGGTCTTTGGGATATTAAAGGTATTGATTCTTTGCCATGCTCCCAGGCTTGACTACCTCGAAATACTTTTTCTGGAGAAATTGAATTATAGGAAATTATTTGATTAGATTGCATTTTTGATAAGTATTTTCGCGCTTTGTTTAAACACTCGCTCCTGCAAGTTCTTGCTTTTGGCTATTCTTTTCAATAACTTTCACAATAACTTTTTTGTTTTCATCGATATCTACTTTTGCATTATCACCTTCTTTAATCCTTCCTGAAAGAACTTCTTCTGCAAGACTATCTTCTAGTAACCTCATTACTGCTCTACGCAATGGTCTTGCTCCATAAGATGGGTTGTAACCTTCCTCTACAAGTCTTTCTTTGAATGCTTCAGATACTGACAAATTGATTCCTTTCTCTATTAACCTTGAGAAAACTTCCCTTAACATAATTTCTGCTATATCTTTTACTTCGTCTCTGGTGAGTTGTCTGAAAACTATTATCTCATCTAATCTATTGAGGAATTCAGGCCTGAAGTATTGTTTTAGCTCTTCATTAACTAGTGACTTGATCCTATTGTATTGACTGTTCTCTACACTTTCACCAGAGAATTCGAAGCCTAGACCGCCACCACCTTTTTCAATTACTTTTGAACCTATATTCGAAGTCATAATTATTAGGGTATTTTTAAAATCTACGGTTCTTCCTTTTGAGTCTGTAAGACGACCTTCTTCCAAAAGTTGAAGAAGTAGATTGAAAACATCGGGATGAGCTTTTTCTATTTCATCAAATAAAACTACGGTATAAGGTCTTCTTCTAACAGCCTCTGTTAATTGGCCTCCCTCATTGAATCCTACATAACCTGGAGGAGAACCAATGAGCTTACTAACTGTATGCCGTTCCATAAATTCTGACATATCAAGCCTAATCATGGCTTCTTCACTTCCAAAGAAATATTGAGCTAATGCTTTGGTTAATTCTGTTTTGCCTACGCCAGTTGGGCCTGAGAATATGAAACTTGCTATTGGCCTGTTTGGATTTTTTAGTCCAACTCTTGCTCTTCTTATTGCTTTTGATACAGCTTTTACAGCTTCATCTTGGCCTATTAATCTTTGATGAAGAGTCTCTTCCATATGTAATAGTTTCACTGACTCGCTTTCAGTAAGTTTCTGCACAGGTACACCAGTCCAGGAAGCAACAATATGAGCGATGTCTTCTTCACTCACTATTGGAGATTTAAGTGTGTCTTCATTATTGGAAGTTGAATCAACTTCTGTCTTTTCTACAATATTTTTTTCTGAATCTTTAGATTCATTATTTTGTCTACTTCCTTGGAGTAGTTTGCTTATTTCATCTCTAAGTTGGACTTCTTTTTCTCTTAATTCTCCTGCTTTCTTAAAGTCTTGATCTCTTACAGATTCTTCTTTTTCTTTCTGTACTTGTCTTAATTGTTTGTCAACTTCTTTTGCTTCTGGAGGCAATTTTGAATTAAGAAGTCGAACTCTACTACCAGCTTCATCTATTAAGTCAATAGCTTTATCAGGTAGAAATCTATCCGAGATATATCTATCTCCAAGATTTGCTGCGGCTTTTAGAGCTTCATCAGTAATTTTTAGTCTGTGATGTTGTTCATATCTTTCTCTTAGTCCTTTAAGTATTTCTATCGTGTCTTCTATTGAAGGTTCACCGATCATTACAGGTTGAAAACGTCTTTCAAGTGCGGCATCTCTTTCAATATGTTTACGATACTCATCTAATGTTGTTGCTCCTATACATTGAAGTTCTCCTCTGGCTAAGGCAGGTTTAAGTATATTTGCAGCATCAATAGCACCTTCTGCAGCACCTGCACCTATAAGTGTGTGGACCTCGTCAATTACAAGTATTACGTTGCCAGCACTTTTGATTTCTTCCATGATCTTCTTAAGGCGTTCTTCAAATTCGCCCCGATATTTTGTTCCTGCAATAAGTAATCCGATATCAAGAGTAAGTACTCTTTTTTCTTCAAGAATATCTGGAATTTCGCCTTGTTGTATTCTCTGAGCAAGACCTTCTGCTATAGCAGTTTTTCCTACTCCAGGTTCTCCAATTAATACTGGGTTATTTTTAGTTCGTCTTCCTAGAATTTGTACAACACGATCTATTTCATCGTGTCTGCCCACTACAGGGTCTAATTTTGATTCACTGGCAAGTTTTGTCAGATTAGTTCCAAATTCATCGAGAGTGGCTGTTTTTGCAGAGCCTTTTGAAGTACTTCCGCCTCCTCCCGCGGCTACTTCTGCAGTTTCTCCTAGCATCCTAATTACTTGGGTCCTGACTTTTGTAAGGTCAACCCCTAAATTCTCTAAAACCCTTGCGGCTACTCCTTCACCTTCTCTTATAAGCCCTAATAAAAGGTGCTCTGTTCCAATGTAATTATGACCGAGTTGCCTTGCTTCTTCAAGAGAAAGTTCTAGGACTCGTTTAGCCCTTGGAGTAAAAGGAATCTCCACAGCAACAAATCCTGAACCTCTCCCAATAATTTTTTCTACTTCTACTCGCGAATCCTTAAGGTTTACACCCATCGATTTAAGAACTTTTGCAGCTACTCCTGTCCCTTCACCTATAAGACCTAAAAGGATTTGTTCTGTTCCTACAAAATTATGGCCAAGGCGTCGAGCTTCCTCTTGGGCAAGCATTATTACCTTGATGGCCTTTTCTGTGAACCTCTCAAACATCTTTCAGTAGGTCCTATGCATATGTAACTAACTTATCAGGATTCTGAGGTAGTTGTGAACGTAGTGTTTCTTTAGTTGTATCTATATGTGGAATTTGGATCTCTTATTTGTTGATTACTCAATAGAGATCTTCGCTATGAACATTTGGCATGAGTTCGGTTATCCGCACAAATTTGCTTCGTTTATTTTCTTTGTTTTTTATTCTCTAAACCCATGAAAAATAATTTAGCATCACTGCCATCTTTAAAGTATTTCCTTCGATATCCATTCTCTTTGAAACCCACTTTTTTATATAGCGATATTGCTGGAAGATTCGAACTTTTAACTTCCAAGAATGCTTTTTTTGCACCCAAAGTTCTAGACTCTTTTAAAAGATGAGATAAAAGTTTCTCACCTACCCCTAGCCTCCTGCTATTAGGATGCACAGCAATAGCTGTTATTTGGAGTTCATCTAAAACCAACCAGCAGCAGGCAATCCCAACAAGGTTTGAATTAAAAGAGATCCCAAAACAAAGTCGACTTTTATCTGCGAGTTCTTTTTCCCATTGTGATTTTCCCCAAAGACCTTTGAGGGATAATTTATCTAGCGCTAAGCATTGGTTTAAATGTTCAATACCAATTGAGATAACATCCATGTGGAAGTATTCTTTTCTTTGACTTAGGTCTTTTTTCTTCAAACTTTGAGGTTGCTAGATCTTTTTAATGATGTTCTGACTTTTTTTATTCATTTATCTAAATGGCTAACAGCACTTTTTTTGAGAGTACTAGGGATTCTAAAAGTCCTAATAGAAATATATCTCCAATTACTACTCAAATTAACGTTAATGGTGGACTTGATATTGGTGGATGCACATTAAGTGAGCTTGCTTCACGGTATGGAACTCCTCTTTATGTGCTTGATGAGGAAACAATTAGGGCCTCTTGCATTGCTTATAGAGAGTCCTTGAAGAAATATTATCCAGGCCCTTCGTTGGCCTTATATGCCTCAAAAGCAAATAGCTCTTTGATTATGAGTAGTCTCATAGCTTCAGAAGGAATGGGCCTAGATGCTGTTTCAGAAGGTGAGTTACTTACAGCTATAAATGGTGGAGTCCCTGTTGAGAAAATTGTTTTTCATGGAAACAATAAATCGGATCAAGAGTTATATTTTGCATGTCAAAATGGTGTTACTATAGTTATCGATAATCAGTATGATATTGATCGTTTAGAAAAGATAATACCAACTATCAATCGTTCTGTTAACTTAATGCTGCGCTTTACACCTGGAATTGAATGCCATACACATGAATATATAAGAACGGGCCATTTAGATAGTAAATTTGGATTTGATCCTGATCAATTAGAGACTGTATTGAAGAAATTAGTTGATTCCAAATGGGCTAATTTGTCCGGATTGCATGCTCATATTGGTTCTCAGATATTTGAATTACAACCGCATGAAGATTTAGTTGCTGTTATGGTTGATGCTTTAATACTTGCCAAGCAAATAGGTCACTCAATCAAAGATTTAAATGTAGGAGGAGGACTTGGTGTTAGATATATAGAATCTGATGATCCTCCTTCTATAAGTGATTGGGTTAAGGCTATTTCTAATAAACTTGTTCAAGAATGTAAAAAGAGAGATATTAAATTGCCGAGGTTAATGTGTGAGCCAGGAAGATCTCTTATAGCTTCTGCTGGGGTTACTCTTTATACGATTGGTTCTCAAAAAAATATTCCAGGTATAAGAAGTTATATTTCTGTTGATGGAGGAATGAGTGATAATCCAAGACCTATTACATATCAATCCTCATATCATGCATGTCTTGTCGATAGGGTAATTGAAAATGCTGATCAGACCGTAACTATTGCAGGAAAGCATTGTGAATCTGGAGATGTTTTATTGAAGGACTTTTGTTTGCCAGAGACTAGAAGTGAAGAAATATTAGGGGTTTTTGGAACAGGTGCATACAATTTTTCAATGAGCTCTAACTACAATCGAATACCAAGACCCGCTGCTGTGATTGTAAACAAGGGACATTCAGAAATTGTTCAACGAAGAGAAACACCTGAAGATCTATTGCGATTAGATGTGCTTCCAGATCGCTTTATTGGCCTAAATTAGGTAAATTTAAAATAGGTTGGGATTTAGGGGTGAATTTTTGGTGGTTTATAAATCTGCGTATTTTCTTAGACATATTGTTTGCTTCAATTTTAGGAGTATTACTTTTTTCTAGAGTTAAGGAATCTAGAACTCTATGGCTACTTAGAGGTTATTTATTTCTTGTTTCATTAGCCTGGTTTGTTCAACGTTTCGCAAACCTGCCAATAACTTCAAAACTTGTAGATGCTTTGGTTTTGGCTTGTTCTCTTTCTTTGGCAATTTTGTGGCAGGGAGAATTAAGAAGATTGATGGAACTTCTTGGTACAGGTCGATTGGCAGTTTTGTTGGGAAATCCTCAGAGGGAATTTCGGGCAAAGTCCAACACTGTTACCCAATTAACCGAGGCTGCGGGACGTCTTTCTCAAAATAGAAGAGGTGCACTTGTTGTTGTTGATATGGGGAGTGATTTAAGACCAGAGGATTTTCTTTATCCTGGTGTCCCTATTGATGCTCAACTTTCAACAGAGTTATTGTTAAATCTTTTTGCTTCAGATACACCTCTTCATGATGGAGCGGTAATTATCAAAGGCAATAAAATTGTTTCTGCCGGCGTGATTTTACCGTTGTCTCGTCAAGGAATTAGCCGATATGGCACAAGGCATTTGGCCGCTTTAGGAATTACAGAAAGATTTGATAGATGCATTTGTGTGGTCGTTTCAGAGGAAACAGGGACTCTTTCTTTAGCTAGTCAAGGTCGATTGGAAAGACCTATAACTAGTAGTAGATTGCTCGATTTGCTAAACGATTTAATGGGTACAGCTATGACTTCTGCAAGTTCAAAGACTTCATTGAGTAATCTGAATGCACCGGCACCAGCATCATCTAATGTTGAAACAAAAGTTTCACATCCCCAAATTGGTGCCAATGCGCCTGACACAAAAAAAGAAAATTAGAGGTGAGGAACTCTTTGTCAATTAGCTCAGATCAGGCAAAAATGTTTTTCCCAATTCCTAGGGAATTGGACCCTATTCGCATGCCTCAACATCTTGCGATAATTATGGATGGGAATGGTCGATGGGCTTTAGGGAGAGGATTGCCAAGGATTATGGGACATAAAGCTGGAGTTGAAGCCCTGAAAACAACTCTTAGGCTTTGTAGCGATTGGGGAATTGGAGCTTTAACCGTTTATGCATTTTCTACAGAGAATTGGTCCAGACCAGGAGAAGAGGTCAATTTTTTAATGAGTCTTTTTGAAAATGTTCTTCAGCGTGAACTTAAATCTTTAAAACTTGAGCAAGTAAGAATTAATTTTATAGGTGATCTTTCACCTCTTCCAAATAGATTGAAAGAATTAATCCAAGAAGCTACAGATTCAACCTCTAGGAATCAAGGCATTAATTTTAATGTTTGTACTAATTATGGTGGAAGACGAGAATTGGTTAGTGCTGCTCAGAAACTAGCCGAAAAATGTGTACAAGGTGATCTGAAGCCAGATGAAATTGATGAGAATCTTTTCGCTTCAGAACTGTTTACAGCTGGGAATGTAGATCCAGATCTAATTATAAGAACAAGTGGAGAAAGAAGAATAAGTAATTTCTTGCTTTGGCAATTAGCTTATGCTGAGATTCATATAACTGATACTTTATGGCCTGACTTTGATGCAACTGCTTTAACAAAGGCTTTAATTGATTATCAGTCCCGAAGAAGGCGTTTTGGGGGCCTCGAATCTAACAATGCTGAACATTATGAGATTTAATCTCTCGGAGGTGAATCTATGACATTACTGGCACCACCAACGCATCAAGATAATCAAGCTTTTCTCCTTCGTTATGACTGGACGTTAGATGAAATAAAGGAATTACTTGAAAAACCTTTAATGGAACTCTTGTGGCAGGCTCAATCGGTGCACAGGGCAGCTAATCCTGGATATAAAGTTCAACTAGCTTCTTTGTTGAGTGTTAAAACCGGAGGTTGTACAGAGGATTGTGCCTATTGTCCTCAATCAATTCATAACGATAGCGATATAAATGCAACTGCTCCGCTAAATGTTAAACCAGTCCTCGACAGAGCAAAGGCTGCTAAAGATGCAGGAGCAGATCGCTTTTGCATGGGATGGGCTTGGAGGGAGATTAAGGATGGTAAGGCTTTTGACGCAATGCTACAGATGGTTCGTGGTGTGCGCGAGTTGGGTCTGGAAGCATGTGTAACTGCAGGCATGCTTACGGATCAGCAAGCATTGCGATTGGCTGAGGCTGGATTGACAGCCTATAACCATAATTTAGATACCAGTCCTGAAAAGTATGACCGAATAATTACAACTCGAACTTATAAAGATCGATTGGAGACATTGCAAAGAGTTCGAGCCGCAGGGATTACTCTTTGTTGTGGAGGCATTATCGGGATGGGAGAATCATTGGTTGATCGAGCTTCATTGTTGAGAGTATTAGCAACAATGGATCCTCATCCTGAGAGTGTTCCCATTAATTCACTTGTAGCGGTAGAAGGTACACCTTTAGAAGATATGAATTCGATTGATCCACTCGAAATGGTAAGAATGGTTGCTACAGCAAGAATCCTCATGCCAAAAAGCCGAGTTCGTTTAAGTGCGGGGCGAGAACAATTAGGACGAGAAGCACAGATCCTGTGCCTCCAAGCAGGTGCTGATTCGATTTTTTATGGGGACACTCTTCTTACAACGAGCAATCCTATTGTCGAAGCTGATCGTGAATTGTTGTCTCAAGCTGGTGTGCAGGCTAATTGGAAATTAAGTGAAAATGGGTAAGTCTGATCAACTAACGAAAGTTTATGAATTCCAAGTAGCAGCTTTTTATTGTTTTAAGTCTTTAAAGCAAGAAGAAATCACTTCCTTATTTGATGAGGTTGTTTTAGTTGCTAATAATTTAGGCGTTAGAGGAATGGTTTTATTTGCTACGGAAGGAATAAATGGAACTATTTGTGGTTCTCCATCAGATGTAAATTCTTTACTGAAACTAATCGAGTTAGGCTTAGAAGGAAGTTCTTTAGATATCAAATATAGTTCTTGTAGTAAGCAAGCTTTTCGTCGCTTTAGAGCACGACGCAAAGCAGAAATAGTCACTATGGGTATTAATGATGTTAACCCTATAAATTTGTCAGGTAGCTATATAGAACCAGGTGATTGGAATAAATATCTTGATGACCCCAAAACTTTAGTTATTGACACTAGGAATGAGTATGAGATAGCAGTTGGTAGTTTTGAAGGAGCGTTAAATCCACATACTGAGACGTTTGGGGACTTCCCGAACTGGGTCGATGAAACATTGATGCCTATTGTTGAGGATCTTCAACCACAGCAAATTGCAATGTTTTGTACTGGAGGTATACGTTGTGAAAAGGCAACCTCATTTTTGATTGACAAAGGATTACAAGGAGTAAGTCAACTTCACGGAGGCATTCTTCGCTATTTAGAGGCAATACCACAAGAAGAAAGTAGATGGAAAGGGGAGTGTTTTGTTTTTG